>NZ_JBHVRN010000001.1:72909-643181 GCF_042885775.1 Paenarthrobacter sp. NPDC058040 | reverse complement strand
TGCGGCAGGAAGCCAGTCGCAGGAAACAAAGAAACACCAGAAACATGTCTCCCCGCAAAAGCTGCGTGAAGGTCCTGTTGCCTCAGGACCCAACAGTGCACCAAACACAACCACCACACCCCGCACCCCGGACACGTTCCCAACAACCACACCCCAAAGGACTCGGTTGCCGTACTGGCACCAGGACACAACCATGACGGCCATGCCAAAAAAAGATTTGATTTGTTGATATTCCACCCATGAGCACCCACCGCAGAACATCCGCCTGCGCAATGGGCAACACTGACAACCACACCATGACCGCATGCACGGACACCGGCAGTTGTTAGCAGCTCCTTAGAAAGGAGGTGATCCAGCCGCACCTTCCGGTACGGCTACCTTGTTACGACTTAGTCCCAATCGCCGGTCCCACCTTCGACGGCTCCCCCCACAAGGGTTAGGCCACCGGCTTCGGGTGTTACCAACTTTCGTGACTTGACGGGCGGTGTGTACAAGGCCCGGGAACGTATTCACCGCAGCGTTGCTGATCTGCGATTACTAGCGACTCCGACTTCATGGGGTCGAGTTGCAGACCCCAATCCGAACTGAGACCGGCTTTTTGGGATTAGCTCCACCTCACAGTATCGCAACCCTTTGTACCGGCCATTGTAGCATGCGTGAAGCCCAAGACATAAGGGGCATGATGATTTGACGTCGTCCCCACCTTCCTCCGAGTTGACCCCGGCAGTCTCCTATGAGTCCCCGGCCGAACCGCTGGCAACATAGAACGAGGGTTGCGCTCGTTGCGGGACTTAACCCAACATCTCACGACACGAGCTGACGACAACCATGCACCACCTGTAAACCGACCGCAAGCGGGGCACCTGTTTCCAGGTCTTTCCGGTTCATGTCAAGCCTTGGTAAGGTTCTTCGCGTTGCATCGAATTAATCCGCATGCTCCGCCGCTTGTGCGGGCCCCCGTCAATTCCTTTGAGTTTTAGCCTTGCGGCCGTACTCCCCAGGCGGGGCACTTAATGCGTTAGCTACGGCGCGGAAAACGTGGAATGTCCCCCACACCTAGTGCCCAACGTTTACGGCATGGACTACCAGGGTATCTAATCCTGTTCGCTCCCCATGCTTTCGCTCCTCAGCGTCAGTTACAGCCCAGAGACCTGCCTTCGCCATCGGTGTTCCTCCTGATATCTGCGCATTTCACCGCTACACCAGGAATTCCAGTCTCCCCTACTGCACTCTAGTCTGCCCGTACCCACTGCAGAACCGGAGTTGAGCCCCGGTCTTTCACAGCAGACGCGACAAACCGCCTACGAGCTCTTTACGCCCAATAATTCCGGATAACGCTTGCGCCCTACGTATTACCGCGGCTGCTGGCACGTAGTTAGCCGGCGCTTCTTCTGCAAGTACCGTCACCCCCAAAGAGGGCTTCTTCCCTACTGAAAGAGGTTTACAACCCGAAGGCCGTCATCCCTCACGCGGCGTCGCTGCATCAGGCTTGCGCCCATTGTGCAATATTCCCCACTGCTGCCTCCCGTAGGAGTCTGGGCCGTGTCTCAGTCCCAGTGTGGCCGGTCACCCTCTCAGGCCGGCTACCCGTCGTCGCCTTGGTAGGCCATTACCCCACCAACAAGCTGATAGGCCGCGAGTCCATCCAAAACCACAAAAGCTTTCCACCCCCCACCATGCGATGAGGAGTCATATCCGGTATTAGACCCAGTTTCCCAGGCTTATCCCAGAGTCAAGGGCAGGTTACTCACGTGTTACTCACCCGTTCGCCACTAATCCCCGGTGCAAGCACCAGATCATCGTTCGACTTGCATGTGTTAAGCACGCCGCCAGCGTTCATCCTGAGCCAGGATCAAACTCTCCGTTCAAAAACAAAAAACGAAACACAACCACCCCCACCGGAAATCACGGCAAAAACGGCTGCAAATCTGAAACCAGCTGAAAACCAAACCACCACACACGGGGGTGCGCGATAATTCGGCAATAAATTTCAACCAATTGGTAAAACAATCGGTATCAACAAACTTGGCACACTATTGAGTTCTCAAACAACAGACACTACCGGCACCACCACCAACCCAACAGGGCCAACGGATCGCTCCGGAGCAACTTTTCAAACTTACCCGAACCAGCCGCACAAAGCAAACCAGCCCGAACCCCCACCAACACCCAGCAGCACACCAAAGCACCACCGGAAACCGGCCATTTGAAAGGGAGATTGTCACCATTCATTCCGCATCAGCGGCGGCAACTCGAATAACTTTACACAGCCCCAACCCGACACACAAATCCACACCCCATGAACCCCATCACACCCTAAAGGCATCCACGCGAGAGAGCATCCGCCCCGAAAGAGCACTTACGTGAGAGAGCGTCCGAAGAAGAGGCCGGGTTAAACGCCAAAGGGCCGGCAACCAACGGTTACCGGCCCTTGGGTATGGGGTCTAGGCGGAAATCTCTACCGTCGCCAGATTCTTCTTACCGCGGCGCAGCAGCAGGTACCGGCCGTGGAGGAGCTGGTCCTGGCCAATCACGGCGTCGGGATCGGACACCTTGGTGTTATTCACGTACGCCCCACCTTCACCGACGGTGCGACGGGCGGCCGATTTGCTGTCCGAAAGCCCTGAGGCAACGAGCAGATCGATGATTCCCAAGCCATCAGCGCCGATCTTCGCCGACGGAAGCTCGGCGGTCGCAGCCGCGAGGGTCGGTTCATCGAGCACAGAGAGGTCGCCGTTGCCGAAGACAGCTGCCGAGGCCGCGATGACCTTTTCCGTTGCTTCGACACCGTGGACCAAGGAGGTGACTTCGAAGGCGAGCTTCTTCTGGCCCTCGCGGGCGAACGGCCGTTCGGCCACAGCCGCGCCCAACTCCTCGATCTCGGCGCGCGTCAGGAACGTGAAGACCTTGAGGCGATCCACGACATCGGCGTCGGCCGTGTTCAGCCAGAACTGGTAGAAGGTGTACGGGCTGCACATCTCGGGGTCGAGCCAGATGGCGTTGCCCTCGCTCTTGCCGAACTTGGTGCCGTCCGAGTTGGTGATGAGCGGCGTACCCAAAGCGTGGACGCTCTTGCCTTCCACTTTGCGGATGAGTTCGGTGCCGCTGGTCAGGTTGCCCCACTGGTCCGAACCACCGGTCTGCAGCGCACATCCGTAATCCCGGAAGAGCTGGAGGTAGTCCATGCCCTGTAGGATCTGGTAGCTGAACTCGGTGTAGCTGATGCCCTCGTCGGAGTTGAGCCGCGAGGCCACGGCATCCTTGCGGAGCATGGTGCCCACCCGGAAGTGTTTGCCGATTTCGCGCAGGAAGTCGATGGCGCTCAGCGGCGCGGTCCAGTCCAGGTTGTTGACCATGCGGGCGGGGTTGTCGCCTTCGAAGCTCAGGAAGCGCCGCACCTGGCCCTGGAGGTAGCCAACCCACTCAGCAACGGTGTCCTTGGTGTTCAAGGTGCGTTCCGCCGTCGGACGCGGGTCGCCAATCAGGCCTGTGGATCCGCCCACGAGCCCCAGGGGCTTGTGGCCGGCAAGCTGCAGGCGGCGCATGACCAGCAACTGAACGAGGTTGCCGAGGTGCAGGGAGGGCGCCGTGGGATCGAAGCCACAGTAATACGTGATCGGGTCCCCCGCGAGCAGCTTTTCCAGTTCGGTTTCGTCGGTGGAAACGTGAACCAGGCCGCGCCATTTGAGCTCCTGCCATACGTTGGCAAAGGCGGGATCGTTGTGTTGGGACTCGAGGCTATTTACGTGTGACACGAGTTCTAAGTTAGCAGGATTGCCCACGCGGATATTCCTACCGTTCAATGCCGGCCGGAAGGGGCGCAGCGGTGATAAGGCGGAGGCGCTGGGTGGGCCTGGTCATGGCGACGTAAAGATCGCCAACCTTGCCGTGCTCATGGTTGAGCATGGCCGCCGGTTCCAGCACCACAACGCCGTCGAATTCGAGGCCCTTGGCCTCCTTTGGACTGATGACAACGATGTCCTGCTCATAGCTGCCTGCACCTGTGCCGATGCGTCGCCCGTAGATTTCCCGGAGGGCCGCCATGGCTTGTGGAAGCAGCGGACCGTCGGCAATAACGGCGAGCAGGCCGCCGTCGATCGCGTCGATTTCCTCGGGGAGGACATCCACGAGTCGCGAAACAATTCCGTCAGCATCCACGCGGTCCACGATCGGCGACCATTTACCCTCACGGACGGCCTTCGGCGCCGAGACGACCAGTCCGGCACGATTGGCCATGCGCACGGCGGCTTCGGCGATCTGGGACGGCGTACGGTAGTTCACCGTCAGCTCTTCCAGCGTCCAGCGGTCTCCGAACGACGGCGCCAGTGCGCTTTGCCACGAATTGGCACCAGCCGCGGCACTCGTCTGGGCGATGTCGCCGACGATCGTGAACGACTTCAGTGGGCAGCGGCGCACCAGGAGCCGCCACTGCATGGGCGAGAGTTCCTGGGCCTCGTCAACCACGATGTGGCCGAAGGCCCACGATCGATCGCTGGTGGCGCGTTCGGCCGCGGTCAGGCGGCTTTCCCGTTCCTGGTTCTGCTCGGCCAATTCCTCAGCGGTCATGAGGACATCCACGCCCATGGCTTCCATGTTGGCCAGGGTCTGCTTGGCGTTGGCCAGATCGCGGGCGCGGTCGGCTTCCTGCTGCGCCAGTCCCCTGCCTGCTGCCGGATCCAGTTCGCCGAGCAATTCGGCGGCCTCGTCCAGGAGCGGAACGTCCGCTTCGGTCCACGGCGCATCCGCTGGCCGCTGCAGCAAAGCACGCTGCTCGGGGGTGAGGTGCGGGGTGCAGGCCTCGAGGATCTGCGGTTTGCTGAAGAGCTCGGAAATGAGTTTCTCCGGCGTCATGGGCATCCAGCACAGGTTCAGCATGATGCGGACGTCGCGGGCAGTCCGGACATCTTCCGCGAGGTAGGCGCGGTCGGCGTTGTTGCCGATGTTCGCTTCCTCCACCTGATCCGTCAACTGCTCGGTGAGTTCGCGGAGCAGGATCTTGATGAAGGTCAGCCGGGCTTCGTTGTGCGGCTTGCCCGTGGCACGCGCCTTATCGCGGGCGCGACGGACTTGCCGCTCAGTCAGGGTGAGCTTCCGCGAATCCACTTCCAGGACACGGTCCTTGCCCGGCGTCCGCTGCCGGTTCGCGACGGCGTTCGCTACCACGGCCGCCATGTCCAGCTTGCCCTTGAGCGCAGCGATGTCCGGGTTCTCCTCCGGGACAGCGTGGATGCCCGGCATGAGGCGGCCCAGGCTCGCCATGACCACTCCGGTTTCACCGAGGGAGGGAAGAACGCGCTCGATGTAGTGCATGAACGACGACGACGGGCCCACCAGAAGGACGCCTGCGCTCTTGAGGCGGTCGCGGTGGGTGTAGAGCAGATAGGCCGCGCGGTGCAGCGCAACTGCTGTCTTGCCTGTTCCGGGGCCGCCCTGGACCACCAGTGCGCCGGAGATCGAGGAACGGATGATCCGGTCCTGCTCGGACTGGATGGTGCCAACGATGTCCGACATGCGGCCGGTGCGCTTGGAGTTCAGTGCAGCGAGCAGGGCACCCTCGCCCTGCAGGGAATCGTCGTCCGCCAACATGTCCGCGTCAAGGACATCGTCCTCGATCGCCTTGACGTCGCGGCCCTGCAGGATCAGGTGACGACGGCGGCGCACGCCTTGGCGGTCGAACGCCGTGGCTTGGTAGAAGTGGCCGGCTTCGGGAGCACGCCAGTCCACCATGAGCCGCTGCAGGTCAGCGGTGGACAGCCCGATGCGGCCAATGTACTGCGCCTCGCCGGAGTCCAGGTCGAGGCGGCCAAAAACCAGTCGATCGTCGACGGCGTCGAGCTGGGCCAGGCGGTCCTCGTACAGTGCGGCGAACGCGTCACGTTCCGAAACGTTCTGCATGGTTCCCACGGCACCGGCCTTGCGCACCTGCGCCAGTTGGGTGCGCTTCTCTTCGCGCAGCTCATCGAGCCGGGCGTACAACCCGGCAACGTATTCCTGCTCGTGAACCAAATCAGCGTCGTGCATCGAAACCGTAACCCCTATCGCAAAAGACAGACCGTCCATTCTACAGCGATTTTGGTAAACGCGTGGGGTACAAGCCGCATGCCGGACCGTGGCGCGCCAACGGCCTCGATGACGACGCGTCAGGCCTGACGGGATCGACCCCTGGGACGTGCCGCCTTGTACCTGGAAACCGTGGGATCATCTTCGATCCAGAAACGCCACGGGTACTCCGTGGTCCCACCCGGCCCGGCCACGCCAACGCGGGGTCCGCTCGCCACGGCAGCCGGCGGTGACTCAGGCAACCACAGCGCAAACGGTGCGGCGAGCGCATCGCGGCCGGTGTCCGCCGTCGTGAGTCCCAACGCGGAGGCGAGGCGCGCGGGTCCGCTGGCGAGGTCTTTGTGCGCTTTGGATGCCGGACGACGCAGCGCGGCCAGCTCTTCGCCTTCTACGATCTCGCCGGCGCGCAGGAGCAATGCCGAGGGGGCGCCCTCGGGACCACAGACGATGTTGGCGCAGTAGTGCATGCCATACGTGAAATAGACGTAGAGAAATCCAGGTGGACCGAACATGGGCGCATTCCGGGCCGTTAAGCCGCCGTAGGTATGCGAACCAGGGTCGGGATGATCCGAGTCGCGCGGTCCCATGTAGGCCTCCACTTCGGTGAGCCTCACCGACACCGGACCGGATTCCGAGTGGTGCGTCAGCACTGCCCCGAGGACAAGTGGCGCCAGGGTCCGAGGGTCTCCGGACAGGAAGTCGCGGACGCCGCGAGCATCGGTGGCTGTCATGACTCAGACCTTAGCAACACGTTGTGCGGTCATGTCCGATTTCCGCTAGCAGCGGTTCGTGCCGGCTGGCAGGATGAAGGCATGGACTTCTGGCAGCGCTACCGGGCGATCGATGCGCGCGACCCCCGCTTCGACGGTCAATTCTTCACGGCCGTCCGTTCCACCGGCATCTATTGCCGTCCGTCCTGCCCAGCCAGGACGCCGAAAGCCGAGAACGTCACGTTCTACGAAACGTCCGCCGCCGCGCACGAAGCGGGCTACCGGGCCTGCAAGCGTTGCCTTCCCGAGGCCGTTCCCGGGACGCCGGCGTGGAACCAGCGATCGGATGTGGCGGCCCGGGCCATGCGGCTCATCAACGACGGTGTCATCAGCCGCGAGGGCGTGGACGGTCTGGCACGCCGTTTGGGCTACTCCTCCCGCCAACTGAACCGGATCCTTGGCCACGAACTCGGTGCCGGCCCCCTGTCCCTGGCGCGGGCCAGCCGCGCGCAAACGGCCCGGACGCTGTTGGTCTCCACCGACATGCTGCTTGCCGACGTCGCGTTTGCGGCTGGCTTCAACAGCGTGCGGCAATTCAACGACACCATCGGCGAAGTCTTCGCCATGACCCCGACGGCGGTACGCGCCAGTGCGCCACGCTTGGCCCGGCGGCACGGAGATGGAGCCGTTGCCCCGGCAACGTTGACGTTGAATCTTCCATTCCGGGAGCCCTTCGACCCCGGCATCTTCGACTTCCTGGCGGTGAGGGCGGTGCCCGGAATCGAGACCTCGGAGCCGGAACCAGACGGGGGTCGAAGGTACTCCAGAACACTGCAACTCCCCCGCGGACAGGCCGTATTCACGGTGTCCTGCGATCCTGTTCCTGTCTCTCCCGCTGGTAAGCCACGATTGCAACTCACGGCAACCGTCGCCGACCTGCACGACTTGCCCGTCCTGCTGAGCCGCGTCCGCAGGTTGTTTGACCTCGACGCCGACCCCGTCGCCATCGATGAGGCCCTTGCCGAGGATCCCCGGCTCCAAGCCAGCGTCTTTGCCGTGCCGGGGATCCGGCTCCCGGGGGCCGTCGATCCGCAGGAGTTGCTGGTCCGTGCCATGATCGGCCAACAGATCACCGTTGCCGCTGCCCGGACGGCGCTTACGCAGCTCGCTGTCCTTGGAGCACCACTCAAGAACGGCGATGGCGGGTTGGAGCGCTTGTTCCCGACGGCGGCACAACTCGCCGATCACGGCAGGGAACTCCTTCGGGGACCACAGCGGCGCATCGATTCCGTGATCGCCGCAGCCAGCGCCATGGCCGACGGAAGCCTTGAATTCGGTTACGGCGACGACCACGAAAGCCTGTCACGGAAGCTTCTACCGCTTCCCGGGGTGGGTCCGTGGACAGTGGGCTACATGGCCATGCGCGTACTCGGGGCGCCCGATGTCTTCCTTGGCAACGACGCCGCCGTGCGCAACGGCCTGAAGTCCCTGGCGACCGGCCCGGCCTTGAGCACCGACTTCCGGGAAGTCAGCCCGTGGCGTTCTTATGCCGTCATGCACCTCTGGCGCGCGGCGGCTGTGAAGCGCTGACCCTCCCCCGGACGCTCTCTCACCAAACCGCCCCTTCCCGCCGGACGCTCTCTCACTGGCGTGAAGCAAGGGAGAGAGGATCCGGGTCAAGGGGGTGATACGAGAGAGAGGATCCGGGTCAAGGGGGTGATACGTGAGAGAGGATCCGGGTCAAGGGGGTGATACGTGAGAGAGGATCCGGGTCAAGGGGGTGATACGTGAGAGAGCGTCCGCCTGAAGGGGGTGATACGTGAGAGAGCGTCCGGGTGGGTGGGGGTCAGTGGGCCGGGGGCTGCGCGGGAACACCGGAGGGCCAGGGCAGCAGTGCCGGCAGGTCCACTCCATCGGCCGCTGCGGTGGCGCGAAGCGAGCCCAGGCTGGGTTCCCGGCCAGCCAGCCACGCCGCGATGTCAGTGATCATGCCTGTGATCGCGATGGACGTTCCTCCACTGCCGAGTGTCCGCGGCGGCAGGCCGGTAGGCTGCAGCACGAACTTGTTCTCCGCCGGGACCCTTGCGGTCAGGAAGTCGAACAGGTGCTCGCAAAAAGGCCGGCTCCACGTCTCCGGGCCGTAACCCAGGCCAAGGTCGGCGGCATGGATGGTGAGTTCCCGCCAAAGCGCCAGGCCGCCGTCGAACACTGTTCCGTCGCGGTAGGTGATGGGTGCCTGCCAGCCGTCCTGTTCCAGGGCGTCGAACGCCGAAACCGCAGAATCGACCGCGGCGGTGACCGAGGACGTATGGTCGGCAAGGCTGTGTCCCGCGGCGAGGTTGATCGCCTTCGTGCGGCCTTCCATGCCGCCGTCGTACAGTTCGATCTTTTCGCCCCGTTGGGCATACTCCAGCTGCCGTGCCATGGCGTTGGCAATGCCGGTGAGGTGTGCCAGTACGTGTCCGCGCGTCCAGCCGGGGAGTTCAGACGGCTCGGTGACGGACGATTCGTCCATTTTGGTCAGGAGA
This sequence comes from Paenarthrobacter sp. NPDC058040, assembly GCF_042885775.1. Taxonomy (NCBI): domain Bacteria; kingdom Bacillati; phylum Actinomycetota; class Actinomycetes; order Micrococcales; family Micrococcaceae; genus Paenarthrobacter; species Paenarthrobacter sp. NPDC058040. The sequence goes on along the minus strand of NZ_JBHVRN010000001.1, from coordinate 633,883 downwards.
CGAGTGACGTTGCCGGCGGCTTTGTGAAGCTCTGCGGGCAGCGTCTCAGCTGTGATTGGGGTCATAGCGCCATGCTAACGCACGGTTAAAGCAAGAGCAGGACAGTGCCGGAGGGCACCGTCCCGCTCTTGCTCATTGGATGCTACGACGCGTAGGAGCGCGCAGCCTCAAGTTCCGCTTCAAGTGCTACAAGCTGGCGTTCGACGGCGGCCGGTGCCGTTCCGCCCTGCGAGTTACGGCTGTTGAGCGAACCTTCGGTACTCAGCACTGTGCGGACTTCAGGAGTCAGGTGCTCCGAAATCGCTGCATACTCTTCGTCCGTCAGGTCCCACAGCTCCACGCCGCGACTTTCGGCCTGCTTGACCGCAGCCCCGGAGAGCTCGTGTGCCTCGCGGAAAGGCACGCCCTGGCGGACAAGCCATTCGGCAATGTCCGTTGCCAGTGCGAAGCCCTGCGGTGCCAGCGATTCCAGGCGCTCACGGTTGAACGTGAGCGTGGCGATCATGCCGGACACTGCCGGGAGCAGCAGCTCCAAGGTGTCCGCGGCGTCGAACACCGGTTCCTTGTCCTCCTGGAGATCGCGGTTGTACGCGAGCGGAAGACCCTTGAGCGTGGCCAGCAGACCGGTCAGGTTGCCGATGAGGCGTCCCGCCTTGCCGCGGGCGAGCTCAGCCACGTCCGGGTTCTTCTTCTGCGGCATGATCGAGGACCCAGTGGAGTACGAGTCGTGCAGCGTGACGAAGGAGAACTCCTTGGTGGCCCAGAAAATGACTTCCTCGGAGATCCGGGACAAATCCACGCCGATCATGGAGCACACCCAGGCGAACTCGGCAAAGACATCGCGGGAAGCGGTGCCATCGATGGAGTTGTGGACTGCCGAGTAGAAGCCAAGGTCCGCAGCGACAGCTTCAGGATCAAGGCCCAGCGAGGAACCGGCCAGGGCACCGGAGCCGTACGGCGAAACGCCCGCGCGCTTGTCCCAATCCTGGAGGCGCTGCACATCGCGCAGCAGTGCCCAGGCGTGAGCCAGCAAGTGATGGCTCAGGAGGACCGGCTGCGCATGCTGCAGGTGCGTACGGCCGGGCATGGCCACGCCGTGGTGGGCCTTGGCCTGCTCAACCAACGCGTCGATGGTCGCGAGGACGCCCTGCGCGATGATCCGGGCGTGGTCGCGAAGGAACATGCGGCCGAGCGTCGCCACTTGATCGTTGCGCGAACGGCCTGCACGGAGTTTGCCACCCAACTGGGTACCGGCGCGCTCGATGAGGCCGCGTTCCAGCGAACCGTGCACGTCCTCGTCGCTCTCGGCCGGAAGGTAGGCGCCGCTCGCGACGTCCTCGTCCAACTGGGTGAGGGCGGCCAGCATGCCCTCAAGCTCGGCGTCGTCCAACAGCCCGGCCTTGGCCAGCACCCGGGCGTGCGCCTTTGAACCGGCAATGTCGTAGCGGGCAAGCCGCCAGTCAAAGTGCGTGGACTTGCTCAGTGCGGCCAGCGCGTCCGCGGGGCCGCCGGCGAACCGGCCTCCCCACAGCGCGCCTTCGTTAGTTGCCGACGTCATTACTGTCCAGCAACCCGGAGGTCACGGCCCGAGGCAACCTTGGAGGACATGCCCCACAGTTCGATGAAACCACGGGCCATGGACTGGTCGAAGGTGTCGCCGGTGTCGTAGGTGGCGAGGTCGAAGTCGTACAGCGAGGTGTCCGAGCGGCGGCCGTTGACGATGGCCTGGCCACCGTGGAGGACCATGCGGATGTCGCCGGAGACGTACTTCTGGGTGTCCTCGATGAAGGCGTCAAGGGAGCGCTTGAGCGGGGAGAACCACTGTCCGTCGTACACAAGTTCGGACCAGCGCTGGCCGACCGTGGCCTTGAAGCGGGCCTGTTCGCGCTCGATCGTGACGTCTTCGAGGTGCTTGTGGGCGGTGATCAGCGCCATGGCGCCCGGGGCCTCGTAGATCTCGCGGGACTTGATGCCCACCAGACGGTCCTCGACGACGTCGATCCGGCCAACGCCCTGCGCGCCTGCACGGCGGTTCAGTTCCTGGATGGCCTGCAGCGGCGTGACCTTGACGCCGTCGATGGCCACCGGAATACCTGCCTCGAAGGAAATGATGACCTCATCCGGTGCCGGCGGGAATTCCGGAGTCGCGGTGTAGTCGTAGATGTCCTTGGTAGGAGCGTTCCAGATGTCCTCGAGGTAACCGGTCTCGACGGCGCGTCCCCAGACGTTCTGGTCGATCGAGTACGGGTTCTTCTTGGTGGTCTCGATCGGCAGACCCTTTTCCTCGGCGAAGGCGATGGCCTTATCGCGGGTCAGGGCGAGGTCGCGGACGGGTGCGATGCACTTCAGGTCCGGGCCGAGGGTCTGGATGCCGACTTCGAAGCGGACCTGGTCGTTGCCCTTGCCGGTGCAGCCGTGGGCAACCGTGGTGGCGCCAAATTCGCGGGCCGCCTTCACGAGGTGCTTCACGATGACAGGACGCGAGATGGCCGAGACCAACGGGTAGTGGCCCTGGTAGAGGGCGTTCGCCTTGAGGGTGGGCATGGCGTATTCGTTGGCGAACTCGTCGCGGGCATCCGCAACGTACGCTTCGACGGCGCCGCAGCCCAGGGCGCGCTGGCGGATGGTCTCCAGGGACTCGCCGCCCTGTCCAACATCCACAGCAACGGCGATGACCTCGGCGCCGGTGGCTTCACCGATCCAGCCGATGGCTACGGACGTATCGAGGCCACCGGAGTAGGCCAGAACAATGCGCTCAGTCACGAGAGTGCTCCTTTGTGTGTTGCTTGTTGTATCTAATGCTTGAAGAAAATCAGTTAGTTGGCCGGTCCGGCTTCTTCGGCCAACCGCAGGAAGCGGGCAGCCAGCTCCGCCCCGCCGTCAGGATCACGGGACACCAACATCACAGTGTCGTCGCCTGCGATCGTACCCAATACGGACGGAATCACGGAGTGATCGATCGCCAGCGCCAGGAAGTTCGCGGCACCCGGAGGTGTCCGGAGCACCGCAATGTTGCCCGAGGCCTCCGCCGTTACCAGCAATTCCCCGCACAGCCGGGTCAGGCGGGCGTCCAGGATTTCCTGGGTGACACCGCTCTTGGCATTGCGGTCTCCACCTTCGCCGGGGACCGCGTAGACCAGCGCGCCGTCCTTTCCGCGTACCCGGACAGCGCCAAGTTCCACCAGGTCGCGGGACAAAGTGGCCTGGGTAACCTGGACGCCGTCGTCGGCCAGCAGGGCCGCGAGCTCTGCCTGGGACCGGACGGACTCGCCGGTCAGGATCGCCGTGATGCGGGCCTGGCGGGCGGTCTTGGTGGCCGGGCTCGCACTCGGCACCGAAGGATTGGTGGACACTAGAACGTGCTTTCGCCGGTTCCTTCGACGGGGGCAAGTCCGTCGACGAAGGCCAGGCCGGATCGGTGCATGAGCCAGGCCATGAGTGCCTTCTGGGCGTGCAGTCGGTTCTCTGCCTCGTCCCAAACGATGGACTGCGGCCCATCGATCACTCCCGCCGAGATTTCGTAGCCGCGGTAGGCCGGGAGGCAGTGCAGCACCACGGCGTCCGGGGCTGCCTGGGCCATGGCGGCCTCGTCCACGGAGTAGTCGCGGAACAACTGCAGGCGTGCTTCCTTCTCGGATTCCTGGCCCATGGACACCCACGTGTCCGTGGCAACGACATCGGCTCCCTTGAGGGCCTCGGCAGCGTCACTGGTAATAACCACCGAGCCACCTGTCTGGCCGGCACGCTCTTCCGCGGCAGCGACGATCTCCGCGGCGGGCAGGTAGCCCTCCGGACCGGAAATCCGAACGTGCATCCCTGCGGTCACGCCGGCCAACAGGTACGAGTTCGCCATGTTGTTGGCGGCGTCGCCAAGGTAGGCCATGGTCAATCCAGCCAGCTCACCCTTGTGTTCCTTGACCGTGAGGAGGTCGGCCAGGAGTTGGCATGGGTGGTAGTCGTCGCACAGCGCGTTGATGACGGGGACCTTGGAGTTTTCCGCCATTGCCACCAGTCCCGAGTGGGCGCCGGTGCGCCACACGATGGTGGACACCATGCGCTCAAGGACCTTCGCTGTGTCCTCTACGGACTCCTTGTGGCCGATCTGTGCTTCGCCCGGGTTGATGATCAGCGCATTTCCGCCCATGTCGGCAATGCCCGTCGCAAACGAGACACGGGTCCGGGTGGATGTCTTGTCGAAGATCACGGCAACGGTCTTGCGCCCGTTTCCTTCTCCGGCGAACGGCTGCACGCTGTAGGGAGCGGCTTTCATCCGGACCGCGAGTTCCAAAACCTCGGCTTGCTCGGCCGGGGTCAGGTCCGTGTCCTTGAGGAAGTGCCGGGTGCTGGCGGATGTAGTCACTGTGCGTCCTTAACGGTGGTGGCGGTAGCCGTAGCGATCAGGGTGGGCAAGGCTGCCAGGAAGCGGTCAGCCTGTTCGGTGGTCAGGATGAGCGGCGGCGCCAGGCGGAGGGTCCGGGGACCGGGGCTGTTGACGATGAAGCCCGCGTCGAGGCCGGCAGTCACCATGGCGGGGGCGATGTCGGCAGCGACGTCAAACCCAATGAGCAATCCCTCGCCACGGACTTCGGTAACGCCATCGACTGCGGCAATCCCCTGCCGCAAGTACTCGCCGACTGTCTGAACATTCTGCAGCACACCCTGGCTTTCTATGGCGTGCAGGGTGGCCAGGGCGGCGGCAGTGGCCACCGGATTTCCACCGAAGGTGGTGCCGTGTTGCCCGGCGGTGAGCAGGGCCGACGTCGTACTTCCGAACGTCAGCAGCGCGCCGATCGGGAAGCCGCCACCCAGTCCCTTGGCGAGGGTCACAGCATCCGGAACGATTCCCGCGTCCTCGCTGGCGAGCCATTTTCCGGTCCGGCCGATGCCCGTCTGGACTTCGTCCAGGATGAGGAGCGCGCCGGCGGCGGTGGTCACCTCCCGGGCTGCCTGCAGGTATTCGGTGCTGAGCGGACGCACGCCCGCTTCGCCCTGGATGGGCTCCAGGAAGACTGCTGCAGTGGAATCGTCGACGGCGGCACGCAGGGCCTCGATGTCGCCGAACGGGATGTGGACCACGCCACCGGGAAGCGGCTCGAATGGTGCACGGTACGCCTCCTTGGCCGTCAGCGCCAGGGCGCCCATGGTGCGACCGTGGAAAGCGCCCTCAAGGGCAATGATCTTTGTCCGCTTGCCGTCGCCGTTGTTCCGGCGCGCGAGTTTGAAGGCTGCCTCATTGGCTTCCGTACCGGAGTTGGCGAAGAAGACCTTGGAACCTGCCGGAGCGTTGCTGATAGCCAGCAGCTTCTCGGCGAGCGCCACCTGCGTGGGGCTGGTGAAGAAGTTGGAGACGTGCCCCAGGGTTGCCAACTGGCTCGCAATCACCGAGGTGACGAACGGGTGGGCGTGGCCCAGCGCGTTCACGGCGATGCCGCCCAGGAGGTCGAGGTACTCCTTCCCGTCGGCATCCCAGACCAGGGAGCCGGCGCCGCGGACCAGGACGCGCTGCGGGGTTCCGAAGACGCCCATGAGGGAGGACGAGTAGCGGGCAAGCCAGTCCGCACCGCTGCTGTGCCCCACGATGGCGTCCGCCGGGGTCTCTACCAGTTCTGCATTGTTGGAGCTCATGCGTTCACTTCCTCGTCAGGTACTACTTGGGTGCCGATGCCCGCCGTCGTGAAAGTCTCCAACAACATGGAGTGCGGCAGGCGGCCGTCCACGATGTGCGCGCGCTCCACGCCTTCGTCGATTGCCTTCAGGCAGGCAGCCATCTTTGGGATCATTCCGGACTCCAGCCGCGGCAGCATCTCACGGAGCTCGGTGGCCGTCAGGGACGAAATCAGCGATGACTTGTCCGGCCAGTTGGCGTACAGCCCCTCAACATCGGTCAGGATCACCAGCTTGGAGGCTCCCAAGGCCGAAGCCACGGCAGCCGCGGCTGTATCGGCGTTGACGTTCAGTACCTGGCCGGTGGTCTGGAAACCGTTGCCCTCGTCAGTGATTTCGGGTGCCACCGTGGAGATCACGGGGATCCGTCCGGCGTCGAGGATGTCCTTGATCCCCGCGGGATCAACGCCAACCACTTCGCCCACCAAGCCGAGGTCCACTTCCTCGCCGTCAACCACGGTGCCGGTGCGAACGGCGCGCAGCAGCCCGCCGTCTTCACCGGACATGCCCACGGCGTACGGCCCGTGGGAGTTGATCAGGCCAACGAGCTCGCGGCCTACCTGGCCGGTGAGGACCATGCGCACCACGTCCATCGCTTCGGGAGTGGTGACCCTGAGGCCGCCCTTGAACTCGGACTCGATGCCGAGCCGTCCCAGCATGGAGTTGATTTGCGGTCCGCCACCATGGACAACCACCGGGTGGATGCCGACGTGGTGGAGGAACACGATGTCCTCGGCGAAAGCGCGGCGAAGCTCATCGTTCACCATCGCGTTGCCGCCGTATTTGATCACCATGGTGGTTCCGGCGAAGCGCTGGATCCACGGCAGGGCTTCGATCAAGGTCCCGGCTTTGTCCTGGGCGTCGCTCATGGACGTAGTTTCGCGCGTGTGCGCCGTCATGGTCACTCCGCTCAGCTCGAGTAGGCGCTGTTCTCATGCACGTAATCGTGCGTGAGGTCGTTGGTCCAGATGGTCGCCTCGGAATCGCCGGCCTGCAGGTCGATTTCCACGAGCACTTCGCGCGGTTCGAGGTCCACGAGGTTGCGGTCGTCGCCGATGCTCCCGTTGCGGCAGATCTGGACGCCGTTCATGGAGACGTTGAGCTGGTCGGCTTCGAACACGGCGTCAGTGGTGCCAACTGCGGACAGGACACGGCCCCAGTTGGGGTCCTTGCCGAAGATGGCCGCCTTGAACAGGTTGGAGCGGGCCACGGAACGGCCCACAATTTCGGCGTCGCGTTCGCTGGCTGCATTGAAGGTGCGGATGGCGATGTCGTGGCTGGCGCCCTCGGCGTCGCCAATCAGCTTCCGGGCCAGCTCGGCGCAGACGGAGGTGACTGCCTCGCTCAACTGCTCTGCGGACGGCAGTGCTTCGGAGGCGCCGGAGGCCAGCAGTACCACGGTGTCGTTGGTGGACATGCAGCCGTCCGAGTCTGCACGGTCGAAGGTGACGCGCGTGGCATCGCGGAGGACGACGTCGAGCTCGTTGGCCGGCACCTCGGCGTCGGTGGTGAGGACCACCAGCATGGTTGCCAGGCCGGGAGCCAGCATGCCGGCACCCTTGGCGATGCCGCCCACCGTGAACGTCTTGCCTTCGGCGTCCGTCCCGGTAAAGACGGCCTCCTTGGACACGCTGTCCGTGGTCATGATGGCAGTTGCCGCAGCACTTCCGCCGTCTTCCGCGAGCTCTTTGAAAGCAGCCTCAACGCCCGGCAGGATCTTGTCCATGGGCAGTTGCTCGCCGATCAGGCCGGTGGAGCAAACCACGACGTCGGAAGCTGAGACTCCCAGCACGTCCGCCACCTTTTCGGCGGTAGCGTGGGTGTTCTGGAAGCCTTGCGGGCCGGTGCAGGCGTTGGCGCCACCGGAGTTCAGGACGACTGCGTCCACCCGGCCATCGCTGACCACCTGGCGGGACCAGTGCACGGGAGCCGCGGCCACCCGGTTGGACGTGAACACCGCAGCGGCGGCCTTAAGCGGGCCGTCATTGACGACGAGGGCGAGGTCCGGGTTGCCGGAGGCCTTGATGCCGGCTTTGATGCCTGCGGCCCGGAATCCCTTGGGGGCGGTAATGGTCACGGTGCAACTCCCTGCAGGTTCAGGCCGGCGGTTTCATCCAGGCCGAGGGCAATGTTCATGGACTGCACGGCGCCGCCTGCAGTTCCCTTGGTGAGGTTATCGATGGCGCAGGTAACGATCACGCGACCGGTGTGGGCGTCGAAGGCCAACTGCATCACTGCATGGTTGGAGCCCTGGACGGATTTGGTGGTGGGCCACTGGCCCTCGGGAAGGAGGTGCACGAACGGCTCGTCGTCGTAGGCGTCGGCCCAGGCTTGGCGCAGTTCGGAGACTGTTACGCCGTGCCCAACCTTGGCAGTCGCCGTCGTGAGGATTCCGCGGCTCATCGGCGCCAAGGTAGGGGTGAAGGAGACTGTTACCGGCTCGCCGGCCGCGTTGGACAATCCCTGCTCGATTTCCGGCGTGTGGCGATGGCCGCCACCCACGCCGTAGGGGCTCATGGAACCCATGACCTCGGAGCCGATGAGGTTGACCTTGGCCGCCTTGCCGGCGCCCGAGGTGCCTGAGGCGGAAACAATAACGACGTCGTCCGCCAGCAGCAGGTTGTTGGCGAAGCCGGGCGTCAGCGCGAGCAGGGCCGACGTCGGGTAGCAACCGGGGACGGCAATGCGCTTGGCACCCTTGAGGGCGTCACGCTGTCCCGGCAATTCGGGCAAGCCGTAGGGCCACGTCCCCGCGTGGGCGGAGCCGTAGAACTTTTCCCACGCAGCGGGGTCCTCCAAGCGGTGGTCCGCCCCGGCGTCGATGACTACCGTGCCCTCGGGCAGCTGCGCGGCGATCTCGGCCGACGCGCCGTGCGGCAACGCCAGGAAAACGACGTCGTGCCCGGACAGGTTCTCAACGGTTGTGTCTTCGAGAATCCGGCTGGCCAAACCATGGAGATGCGGCTGCAACTCCCCTAGTCTTGAACCGGCGTTGCTGTGCGCGGTGATCGCGCCGATGGTGACGTTGGGATGGTTCGCCAGCAGGCGCAGCACTTCTCCCCCGGCATAGCCACTGGCACCGGAGACGGCAACAGAAATAGTCATGTCACCACCATACAGCAAAACTATTCATGGTTGCTGATATTTATGCATGCATCGAGTCGTCGCGGTGGACAAGGCACGTATGCTTAACGGAGGGTGATCCAGACCGTGCAGTCCGAACGTCGGCTGCAGCGTTGCCCGTGAGCGATACGGGGCACACCTTCATGGCACCCACATCCATTTCCGATCGCCCCAAGGCGCGTGCGATCCAACCCAACCCGGTTGTCCAAAGTTATTCGGAACTCCTGAAAGGCGTTAAGGCGGCCGGACTCCTCGAACGGCGCAGCGGCTTCTACATCTGGGTCTTCGTGGCCCTGGTCCTCCTTATGGCGGGAACCTGGCTGGGGTTCGCCCTGATCGGAGAATCCTGGTACCAGCTCCTGATTGCCGCTGCCGTGGGCATTCTCTGCACGCAATTGAGCTTCCTCGCCCATGAAGCCGGGCACAAGCAGATCTTTGCCTCCCGCCGCGCCAACGACTGGTCTGCGCGGCTGCTGGCCACCGGCGTTGCCGGCATCAGCTACTCCTGGTGGGAACAGAAACATGGAGCCCACCACAACCACCCCAATGTCATTTCCAAGGACCCGGATATTCGGAACAACGCCCTGGTGTTCCACGAAGACGCAGCAGCTGAGCGCAAGGGCAGACTCGCCTTCCTCACCCGGCGGCAGGGCTGGTTCTTCTTCCCCCTGCTGACCCTCCTGGGCCTGAGCCTGCAGTTCGACTCCCTCCGCTTTGTCTTCGGCAAGCAGAAGGTACGCCACCGCTGGGTAGAGACCCCCATCCTGGTAGCGAGACTTGCTGCCCTCCCTGTCCTGGCCTTCACTTTCCTGCCCATCGGCATGGCGTTTGCCTTCCTTGGCGTCCAGATCATGGTGTACGGCTTCTACATGGGAGCTTCTTTCGCACCCAACCACAAGGGCATGCCCGTCCTGCCCAAGGACAGCCGCGTAGACTTCCTCAACCGCCAGATCCTGACCTCCCGCAACATCTCCGGCGGCCGCTTCATGGACTTCCTCCTTGGTGGACTCAACCGTCAGGTGGAGCATCACTTGTTCCCTGATATGGCACGGCCACACCTTCACAAGGCGGCTGATATCGTGCGTGAATTCTGCGCCAAGCACTCAATTCCCTACACAGAAACCACGTTGCTGCAGTCGTACGGGATCGTGGTCAGCTACCTCAACGAAGTGGGCCTCGCCGCCGGCCGCGGCTTCGATTGCCCTGTAGCTTCGACGCACGGACGGCGCTGAGGGTTTCACGGCGGCGGCTGCCTTCTCCCTAGGATGGAAACCGGAACCGGGCACCGGAAGGACCGCCCCGGAGTAAGGAGCCACTATGACGCACGCGATCGTTGCCCAGCAGCCCGGAGGACCTGAAGTCCTTGAATACGCCTCCGTCGAGCCGCCGAAACCCGGCCCCGGACAGCTGCTCATCAAAGTTGCCGCCGCGGGGGTCAACTTCATCGAGACCTACCAGCGAAGCGGTATCTACAAGGTTGAGTACCCTTTCACGCCGGGAGCAGAAGCTGCCGGAACAGTGGAGGCCGTCGGCGACGGCGTGGAGGACTTCGCCGTTGGAAACCGCGTGGCCACCGCGGAGGCCTCCCGGACCTACGCGGAATACGCGCTGGTTGACGCAGCCAAGGCGCTGCCCGTTCCGGACAAGGTGGACGACCACACGGCAGCCGCACTCCCCCTCCAAGGCATCACCGCCCACTACCTCATGAACTCCTCCTTCCGGGTGGAGCCAGGTCACACAGTTCTGCTGCACGCTGGAGCAGGCGGAGTGGGCCTGCTCCTGACCCAACTCCTGAAGGCCCGGGGCGCCAGGGTGATCACCACTGTCTCATCGGACGACAAGGCCGACCTTTCGGCGCTGGCCGGGGCCGACGAAGTCCTGCGATACGACGGTTTCGCGGACAAAGTGCGTGAACTCACCGATGGTGAGGGCGTCAACGTCGTTTACGACGGCGTCGGGAAGGACACGTTCGACGATTCCCTCAAGAGCCTGCGCATCCGCGGTTCATTGGTTCTCTTCGGAGCCGCTTCCGGCCCCGTACCGCCGTTCGACCCACAGCGCCTGAACTCGGGCGGATCACTCTCCATCACGCGGCCCAGCATGGGCCACTTTGTCCAGAACACCCACGAGCGCAGGTGGCGCTCCACGGAAATCTTCGAAGCCGCCGCGAACGGGACCCTCTCCGTTCGCGTTGGCGCCACCTACCCCCTGGCCGAAGCGGCGCAGGCGCACCGCGACCTGGAGGGCAGGAAGACCACGGGCAAGGTGCTGTTGCTTCCCTGATTCCAGGCAACAAGGGGTAACTGCCAGGCGAACAGCTGTGCAACAAATTGTGACGAGCAGGAAACGCCAGACACCTATTGTTCACCTTTCTGGGTAAGGCTGGGCATGTGAGCATCGATCAACCTGGCGCGGCCGCGGATACGCATGCCCTGGCCGCCTTCCGCCCCCAGTTTCCGGGGTCTTCGGCAGCACCCGACGAACGTACCCTCGTGGACATCCTGGAAGAGACCGCACGGTCCTTCCCTGAGTCCTCCGCATTGGACGACGGCCAGAAATCATTGAGCTACACCGAGCTTCTGGCCGCCGTCCGTGCGTTCTCCCGGCTCCTGAACACTGCAGGACTCGGCCGCGGAGACAAGATCGGCGTCCGGATCCCCTCGGGCACCAACGAGCTGTACATCGCCATCCTGGGCATCCTCATGGCTGGCGCCGCCTATGTTCCGGTGGATGCTGACGACCCCGACGAGCGCGCAAGGTTGGTGTTCGGCGAAGCCAAGGTGGGTGCCGTCATCGGCGCAGGCTTGTCCGTCGGGGCGACGAATCCCGGGCTTGCACCCATTCGGGGCGGAAACAAGCCCGCACTGGACGACGACTCGTGGATCATCTTCACGTCCGGTTCCACGGGCACGCCCAAAGGCGTCGCCGTGAAGCACCGCTCCTCCGCCGCCTTTGTGGACGCGGAAGCCCGTATTTTTCTGGAGGCTGAACCGATCGGCCCACAGGACAGGGTCCTGGCAGGGCTCTCCGTGGCCTTCGACGCCTCCTGCGAGGAAATGTGGCTCGCTTGGCGGCACGGGGCCTGCCTGGTCCCGGCACCCCGCGCCTTGGTTCGGACTGGCATGGACCTGGGGCCATGGCTCATCAACCACGGCATCACCGTCGTCTCCACCGTTCCCACGCTTGCGGCGTTGTGGCCCGCCGAAGCGCTGGAGAACGTCCGCCTCCTCATCTTCGGCGGCGAAGCCTGCCCGCCCGAGCTGGCCGAACGGCTCGCCGTCGACGGGCGCGAGGTATGGAACACCTACGGGCCCACGGAAGCCACTGTGGTGGCCTGCGCAGCTCCCTTGGGCGGGCCGGGTCCGGTCCGGATCGGCCTGCCCTTGGACGGGTGGGACCTCGCTGTGGTGGATCCTGCGGGGGTTCCCGTGGCCGAGGGCGAGGTGGGCGAGTTGATCATCGGCGGCGTCGGCCTGGCAAGGTACCTGGATCCGGCCAAGGACGCTGAGAAATACGCGCCGATGCATACCCTCGGCTGGGAGCGTGCCTACCGATCGGGTGACCTGGTCCGCTTCGAGACCGAGGGCCTGATCTTCATGGGCCGGGCCGACGAGCAGGTCAAACTCGGTGGCCGGCGGATCGAACTCGGCGAAGTTGATGCAGCCCTCCAAGCACTCCCCGGTGTGGCCGGTGCAGCAGCGGCCGTGCAGACGACGGCCGCCGGCAACCAGATCCTGGTGGGCTACGTCGCACCCTCCGACGATTCAAGCCTGGACCTGGACGAAGCGCGGAAGCTCCTCGGCGAAAGCCTGCCTGCAGCGTTGATTCCGCTGCTCACCACGGTGGAAACACTTCCCACAAAGACCAGTGGCAAGGTTGACCGCCACGCCCTCCCCTGGCCGCTGGTCGGTGTCGCCGCAGCCCAGGCGGGCGAAGCTCCCTTGAACCTGCCCGACGACGCGCGCTGGGTGGTGGAGCAGTGGGAGTCTGTCCTCGGCAGCTCCGTGGGCTCACTCGATGCGGACTTCTTCGCTTACGGTGGTGGCTCCCTCGCTGCCGCGCAGCTGGTCTCAGCGCTGCGCGTGCGTTATCCCACCATCACTGTTGCCGACATCTACGCCACACCGCGCGTCGGCGCGCTGATCGACGCGGCCCGGCAGTCGGTTCCCGACGGCGGCGTGTCCGGTCCCGCAGCCCAGCGCACCGTGCGTCCCACGGCCCTGAAGTCGCAAATCTTCCAGGTCCTTACGGGCGTGCCGCTGCACATCCTCGTGGGCATGCGCTGGCTGACCTACCTCATGGCTGCCAACAGGCTCCTTGCCGACTTCGCGGGCTTCACTGCCGCGCCGGTGGTTTCGTGGTGGTGGATCGCCGCATCCTGGCTCGTCTTCGTCAGCCCCTTGGGCCGCATGGCGATTTCCGTGGTTGCCGCCCGCCTCCTGCTTCGGGGTATCCAGCCGGGCACCTACCCGCGCTCCGGGAAAACCCATTTGCGCCTTTGGCTTGCGGAGCAAATCCAGGACCTGTCCGGAGCTATTGGCCTGGCCAGTGCACCGTTCGTTCCCTACTATGCGCGGGCACTGGGCGCGAGGATCGGACGCGACGTCCACCTGCATTCGCTTCCTCCTGTGACTGGCCTGTTGTCCCTCGGCAGCGGCGCGAACATTGAACCCGAAGTTGATTTGTCCGGCTGGTGGGTGGACGGGGACTCAGTCCACATCGGCCAGGTCCATGTGGGCGCAGGTGCTGTGGTGGGCTCCCGAAGCACCCTCATGCCCGGAGCCACCATCGGAGCCGGCGCCCACGTTGAAGCTGGATCTGCGGTCTTCGGCAAGGTCAAGTCCGGGCACCTCGTAGCCGGTTCGCCGGCTGAGCGCCGGGGCAAGGCCAAACACGAATGGCCCGACGTGGTGTACCAGCGGACCCTGGGCGGCCGTCTCTGGTTCACCGCATTTGCTGGAGCCTCCGCCCTCTTGGCTTTGATCCCCTATGTCTCGGCTTTCGTCGGAGCCCTGGTGATCCTCGCTTTCATCCGGGGCCACGAGTCCCTCGAAAGCGCCGCTCCGCAGATCCTGGCAGCACTCCCCCTTGCCGCGCTGGCCTGGTTCCTCACGAACCTGGTCCTCATCCTGATCGTGGCCCGGCTGCTGGGACTTGGCCTCAAGGAGGGCTACTACCGGGTGCGCAGCCGCGTTGGTTGGCAGGTCTGGGCCACCGAACGCCTGCTCGATATGGCAAGGGACCTCCTGTTCCCCATCTACGCGAGCCTGTTCACGCCGGTCTGGCTGCGCATGCTCGGCGCCAAAGTGGGCAAGAACGTGGAAGCGTCCACAGTCCTTCTGGTCCCCCGCATGACCACGATTGGCGACGGCGCCTTCCTGGCTGACGACACCATGGTGGCGTCCTATGAACTTGGTGGCGGCTGGATGAAGATCGCCCCTGCCAAGATCGGAAAGCGGTCCTTCCTGGGCAACTCCGGAATGACCGCCGCCGGCCGGAACGTACCCAAGAACTCTTTGGTGGCGGTACTGTCGGCTACCCCGGCCAAGGCGAAGTCCGGAACCTCCTGGCTGGGAAGTCCGCCCGTCCGGTTGCGCCGCACCGCCGTCGACGCCGACCAGAGCCGCACCTTCCAACCACCGCTCAAGCTCAAACTGGCCCGCGCCCTCTGGGAGCTGTGCCGGGTTGTCCCGGTCATCCTGACGGTGGCCATACCCGTGGGCGCCATGCTGGCCTTCGACGTCATCGCGGGCACGTGGGGCTACTGGGTCGCAGCGCTGCTAGGCGGAGTGGTAATGCTGGCAGCCGGAGCCGTGGCCGCCCTGAGCTCGATCGTGGCCAAGTGGGTGCTGGTAGGCGCCATCCGGGTAGGTGAACACCCCCTGTGGAGTTCCTTCATTTGGCGGAACGAGGTAGTTGATACCTTCATTGAAATGGTCAGCGCCCCATGGTTTGCCCGCTCTGCCGCCGGCACCCCGGCACTCGTATGGTGGTTGCGTGGCCTCGGCGCCAAGATTGGCAGCGGTACATGGTGTGAAAGCTATTGGTTGCCCGAGGCCGACCTCGTGACCCTCGGCGAGAACTCCACGGTCAACCGTGGCTGCGTCGTCCAAACGCACTTGTTTCATGACCGCGTCATGAGCATCGATACCGTCACGCTTGGTGCCGGTGCCACCATGGGTCCGCACGGCGTCATCCTCCCGGCCGCAAGCGTCGGCGACGGTGGAACTGTTGGACCGGCGTCGTTGGTCATGAGGGGCGAGACCGTGCCGGCCGGAACCTATTGGATGGGAAATCCGGTCAGCCCTTGGGAGGGTCCGGCCGCCCCGGCCGCCGGACTCAAGTAGATTGGGCAGACCGTAAGAGCGAAACAACCAGGATTGAGGCCACCGGACTTTATGACCGCAGCGACCACGAACACGGCCGATCCCTACACCCTGGATCACGGCAGCACGAGTTACCGCGTGGACAGGTACGAACTCGACCTCGATGTGCGGCTGGGCAGCAACAGGTTGATCGGACGGGCAATCCTGCGGTGCACGGCTTTGGAATCCGTGGGCCAGGTCGTCCTGGATCTGGTGGGGCTTCGAGCGTCCAAGATCCAGTTGGACGGTAAGAAGGTGCAGAAGTTCAACCAGCGCAGCGAGCACCTGGTGGTCACTCCCCCCGCGGAGCTCAGGGCCGGACAACAGTTCGTCCTGGACATCCGATATGAGGGCAACCCCCAACCGCGGCGCGGGCTGTGGGGGGAAGTCGGCTGGGAAGAACTCACCGACGGCGTTCTCGTCGCAGGCCAGCCGAACGGCGCCGCGTCCTGGTTTCCCTGCAACGACCATCCCCGAAGCAAGTCGAGCTACCTCATCTCCGTCACCACGGACGACAACTACCGTCCCGTCTGCAACGGCCGGTTGGTGTCCCGGACCCGGAAATCGAGCCGCGAGACGTGGGTCTACGAGCACGCCGAGCCCATGGCCACGTACTTGGCCACGGTGCAGATCGGGCGATATGGCCTCATCCCGCTGAACGGCAACGATACCCACCACCGGGTCCCGCAATTTGCGGCCGTTACGCCGGGCCTGGCTGAGGAGGCCCGGAACGGACTGCGGCGGCAGCCGGACATGATGCGGACCTTTGAGGGCTGCTTTGGTCCCTACCCGTTTGCCGACTACACCTCGGTGGTCACCGAGGACGAGTTGGAGATTCCCCTCGAGGCGCAGACCCTCTCAATCTTTGGCCGCAACCACATGCGGGATACCTGGGAAGCGCAGCGCCTCATCGCGCACGAGCTGTCCCACCAGTGGTTTGGGAATTCCCTGACCGTTAGCAACTGGAAAGACATCTGGCTGCATGAGGGGTTCGCATGCTACGCCGAGTGGCTGTGGTCCGAGGAATCGGGAACCATGGGCGTGGGCGCCCGGGCCCTGGCGGCCTGGAAGCGGCTGGCCGCGGGTCCGCAGGACCTGCTGGTGGGCGATCCCGGCCCCGAGTTGATGTTCGACGACAGGGTCTACAAGCGTGGCGCCCTGGCCGTGCATGCCCTTCGGGTGCGGTTAGGGGACGAAGCCTTCTTCGGATTCCTCCAGCATTGGACCTCGGCCAATCGGCACGGTTCCGTCTCCACGGACGCCTTCATCGAGGCCGGCAATGCCTTCGTTCCGGGTTTGGACGCCGGTTCTGTCCTGCGTCCATGGCTGTACGAGGCAGTGCTTCCCCCGCTCCCCTGACGGGGCCGGGGCGGGCCGTTATGCGAGGGCGAGGGCGGCCACGAGTCCCGGGGGTCCCTCGGCCAGGTCCAGGTCCATCAGGCCTTCGCGATCCAGCACATCCAGCCCGGCCGGGTTCCTTCGGAGCCCTTCGCCGGTCATCTTCAGCCACGCCTCCTTGCGGGCCCACAGCCGTGCACGCTCGTTGTCCCGCTGGCCATCCGGCAACCGGTTCACGGAGCTCCGTTCCCTGGCGGTCAATGCCACGTCGTCAAACCCCGCGAAGCGGGTTTGAGCCACCGCCTCAAGGTCCACTCCCAGCCGGAGGCCTTGCGCTGGATGTACGACGCCGGCAAGCAGCACCCAGCCCGACGCCCGGGAGGCGCTGAGCAGCAAAGGCGCCGGGCCGCCGTCGAGCAGGAAACCCGGGCGGCCATGGTCCTGGCCGTGTCCGCACTGCGGGCAATCGTAGTCCGCGGTGAGCCTGGACGCATCGACGTCGAGCAGCTTGGCGGCAAAGTGTAGCGCTGCAAGCCGACCTGCCATGAACTCTTCCCGATCTTTGGGATGGGTGAATCTGGTGGCACGGAGCTGGGCTGGCCAATCAAGGTCTAGGTGACTTGGGCCAGAAACAGGCACATCAGCTAGCTTCAGCAGCTCATACCCCGCACTGTCCACAATAACCTCCCTCAAAGCTGGTCCGCTGGGAAATGATGCCCTACGGTGAGTGCATCTAGCAAAGTTTGATGTGCTCCGGTCCGCGAGCGAGGCAACTTTCGACGGCCAGAGCCTCACACGTGTGCAGCCGTCCTAATACGGGCCGTTAGGGGAAAAGCCAGGTGTCCCGCCAATCCTGAGTGAGAGTTCCTCCGCGCACATGCGCGGACGAGTGGATGGACGGCGTTTCCAGGATCAACTCGCGTTATATTCGGGTCGATCTCGGCGTTGAGCAACCAGATGGCACAAGACGCCCGAAGACTGGTGGGGTGCTTATGATTTTCTTAGCTGAAGTTGCCCCGAAGGAATGAGACTCTCTGCCGAACGGACAGGGACGACCGCGTGCACGAGAACCATGCGCTTAGCTTCACAGTTGACCACTTGAGCGTAGGTCAACGGGTGAGGGCCATCATCTTTGAAGCCTCTGTTAATTCGGTGAAGCCGAGTTGGGCGTAGAGTCCGTGAGCATCTCCTGTCGACAACAAAACCCGCTTCAGGCCCAGGGGTTCAAGGTCCGCTACGACACCAGCCGCGAGCATCTTGCCAATGCCTCGACCGCGGACTTCCGCAGCGACGAACACGTCGCAGAGCCATGCGAAAGTAGCGCTATCGGTCACAACGCGGCCGTAAGCCACTTGCGCTCCAGTCGATGTTTCATAGACCCCGTAGTTTCGGGAAGCGTCGATGGCAGCTTCTTGTTTTTCTCGAACCCGGCCTTGCGCCCGATAGGACTCCTCACTAAGCCAACGTAGTACTCTGCCACGATCGATTCTCTCCGCTTCGGCGGAGAGAAAGTAGGTATCAGTCATGACAATATCCTAAGGGAACGGGACGAAACCGTTCGAAGTAAAGGAACCAACGTTCGTCCGAATCTCGGATCGGTTCCCCTTATATTGAGGAATATGGAAGCTCCAACCCAAATAAAGCGCAATGTAACACATTTCTTGCGCGTCGACCCCTCCGTCTGGACCAACGGCACCGGTATTCAAACCGTCATATGGGCATCCCGTTGATCCAGCCCAAAATAGCCCTTTCCTGCGCCGTTGGGCGGGCCAGAACGGACGCGGCGTCGAGGAGATCCGCTGCCACCGCCGAACAAGAGTTTGCAACGGGTTTCATACGCTGCAGGGCCTGCCAGAAAGACACGCGCTCTTCTCTTATTCCGAACGCGGTAACTAAAACACCACAGTTTCCGTTCATTCGAAAAGCAAAGAGTGCCACCTGACTTACTAGTTTCCCATACGGCGAGGAACTAGGGCGAACAAAGTTAGAGCAGACAAAACTAGGAGCCCTAGCCAGTAGACAAGGCCGAACTGGCTTCCGGACAATGAAACAAACACCGAGAGGCCTGCCCATGCCCCCACACCCTCTCCGACGGCCGAGGTGAGTTGACGCATGTTCATTGATTCAACAACTGGCCGCCCTTCCGCTGTATTGGCATAGGCAACATTGAGAATTGGCGTGAAAATAGTCTCACCCACTGTGAACAGAACGACTCCCAGACAAACGAGCACGATTCCTGCCACGCCCTCTCGCGCCGCAAAAAGCGGCATCGAGAGTCCGAGGATGCAGACGCCGAACACCAAGATGGACAGCGCTGAGGTGCCTCTCTGGAGTCTCCGTTCCACAAGGTAGGACACCGGTATTTGAACGATTACCACGAGCACGCCATTCAACGTGTAAAACAAGGCACGAATCATTGGTTCATCCGCCACACCCGCAAACACGAGGGAGAAGCTGGAGAAAAACTGGCCCATTAAGATACTCCCGAGCATCGCCACAAGCGTTATTCGGCGGGCGCTGGGAGAATTGAACAACTCTCGTACTATACCCAGAGTAAGGGGCGGTCGAAGCGACCCCTGATTCAGCATCACCCCCGCGGGCGCAGCAAGAGGCGCGAAGACCGCGGCCACAACGAAAACCGCACTAACGCTGAGAAGAAATGGAGTATACAGGCCTCCATCAAGAACAAAGGTTCCTAGCACCGGCCCCAGAGCGGCGCAACAATTTGCGACAACTTGAATGACGGCAAACCCTCGGTTTTGTAGTGATTTATCTGAGGTCGATAACACTACAAAACTCCGAACACCTGTCCCATTCGAGCTGAATCCGATACCAGCGAACCCCAAGGCGATAACCAGAACCCATGGGTTACCACTGACAGCGACGACCGCGTAGGAGACAGCAATAAGACCCAGTGCGAATCGAAGACACCCTCGTACGGATAACTTATGCAGGAAAGGTGCGACAAAGAGGCTGCCGCCACGCGTCATCAACGTCAGAGCGCCGATCGCCAAGGCCGCCCATTGCTCCTGGGCACTGCCCAACTTCAGCGTCAGTAGCAAGGGCAACACTGGCATTAGAGCAAAGTAGGCAGTTTGACTTAAGACTTGATCCGATGCGATAAGAGCAAATACACGCGCGTGGAGGCGGGGTTTGCTCAATTGCGCACTAGGTTGCTCCTGCACGCTCACCCGTCGCACCGCAGTTCCGAGAGGTGCGGCCGCAGGAGATCAGCGAACTCTCGACACTCACCGTAGTCTCCCCGCAAGCCCACGTTGCTGGACGTCATAACGTAGCCCAGGCGGTCCCAAGACGATCGGGGCCGGAATACCTTCTGATGTGGCAACGCCGAATACGAAACAACGGCTTGTGGTGGAATCATCGAACGATCCGGCACCGTCTCCACAACGCCGTCACCGTCGGCATAGACGAAAGCCACTGCCGCCCGGGCCTCCGCTTCGCTTGGGAACGTGGGCTTGTCACCACACAAGACGGCGCTCCATGCGGCAGTCGGCGAGAATCCCCACGCATGCTCGATAATATTGAGTATCTGATCACCGGGCGGGCGCCCTGCGCATTCAATAAGTTTGGGACCACGCGGTGTCCGCATGAATTCGGCATGCAACAGCCCATACTGGAAGCCGATAGCCCCCGCCAATTCCTGCATGGTTTGCCAACACCAGTCCTCGACTGCAATTATCTCGTGGCCAATTTCTACTCGATGAGGGCCCTCGAGTACTTGCTTGGCTGTGAGATTGACCCATTGCACTGCGCCATCGCTCACAAGCGCTTCAACACTGCACTCATCACCTACGAGGAATTCCTCGATGAGGGCGTGGTTCGTTCCATGCCATCCTTCGATGGTCTGATTCTTCTCGTACCCTCCGATGATGTCAGCCCACGCCTTCTGAACATCTGCGCCGATACCAAGACGGGTGACGCCGAGACTCCCCTGCCGATCAACGGGCTTCACTATGACCTCATTTGACTCGTTAGTCAGGAAAATGGCGAGGTCATCGGCAGAAGTAGCGAGATGGAACGAGACTGCTCCCCACTCGAACGTCGAGGTCGACTGCCGAAGGAGTGCTTTGTTGCGCAGAATGCGTGCTGCCTCCACGCCCGCGCCGGGCAACCCCAACGACGACGCGAGCAGGGCCGCACCTTCAACGGCGTATTCAAGGCCCGGCAACACGCCGTCAACCTTCTCCCTGAGAAGCGACTCCAAGACGGCGTCCGAAACGATCAACGGATCGTGCTGATACTCGAACCACACGGGTATAGCACCGGTGACTCCAGCCTCATCAAGCCACGTTGTGAGCCGTTTAGCCTCCCATATCTCTTGCTCTTCGCAGAAGAGCAACGGGCTGGAACCCGACGATTGTAATTGTTGGGTGGCGTTACGATTAACGCCCACCATTGCCGTCCGACGAGTCATTTGTTGCTTCCTTCCAACAAGTCGATGCGGTAGTTGCAGGCCTTCGATGCAATACCGAGGAGAGACTCGAGCGCCTCAGAGTCATGTGACTGCGCGACAACTACGGCGACATGAGATCGCAGCCCATTGACAGCCATCAAGTAGTCACCAGGCTTGCACTCCCAGTAGATTTGCGCGTCAGCAGGGACCTCATCCTCAATCGCTGTCGCCATAACGCGCCCCGGAGCCGCTTCAATAAACTCCACCCCCGCACATGCAGTCAACGAGGGCAACTCATCCAATGGGAGCCCACGCAGCGAATCGATCAATTCTCCATAGATGTCCAGCCCGGGTCGTGCAGCTTCTACCAGATCCGGGGCAATGAAGCCGCCCGCCTGGCGCACATGAAACTCGCCCCACACGACGCTGCCGTCCGGGCCCACCCAGAATTCGACGTGCAGATGGCCCCACTGGATCCCTAAGGCAGCGAGACATTCCTGCAGCTGAAGGGACAGATCCTCTAAGGTCGGGAATCCCTGGGGAGCAGCTGGATGTCGATGCCCAATCTCTACGAAGTTCTCATTCTTCGTCTTGGTTGTGGCTCCGTACAATCTCACTTGGCCGCCCACCGTGATGCCTTCTGCTGAGAATTCTTCGCCCAGAACGTACTCTTCCAAGCAGTAGCCACCGGCGAAGACTTCCGGGCCTAGCCCCTGTAGCTCATCGATCCCAGCGATGTAGGTCACTCCAGAACTACCCATGCCGGTAGCGGGTTTCACAATCCATCCAGATCTTGAAGTCAAGACGTCCGCAGTACCGGCACCTAATCCTCCAAGGACGCGGACTCTTCCGTCAGGATCCACCCCAGCGATACGAAGACTTTGCGGTTGGAAAACACCCGCACTACGCAATGCATCTCTACACGCAGGCTTGTCTTGAATCAGCTCGACGCACTGGACAGAATTGCCCACCAGAGCCAACGCCTCTACCAACTGGCTGCATACCAATTGATAGTTCTCGCGCAAGGCAGTCGCCAAAACGAGGTCGCCAAGTTCACGAAGACGCAGTTCGTGGACGATGCTGTCGAGTGTTTCTTCAGGCAATTTTCGACTGTAGGAGCCGGGGATTATGATCATATGATCCAGCGGTATCGGTGGAACCTTTGTAGCCAAAGACTCCTCAAATTCCACGCCGCAGATCTTCAAGTTCCGCTGTCGACACGCCTTGAGGAATCTCTGGAACCAGCTGTGCGATGCGCTCGATCCAGAGGTTGTGACACCGACAACAACCGCCCATCCCTGGAGTACGGGTGCGTTGTTACGCGAGAACATTTAGCCACTCATCTCTGCCGAATTCGACGTGCGCATAGTGGCCACCCCTTACGTGCACCACCTTGAACGTGGATTGCGTTGCCCGGCTCCACCGGTCTGCTTCCACTTGGGGGACAAGCTCATCATCTATTGCCGCCACGCAAACAATCGGGGCGGTGATCGGCGGTGCGTGTGCCCCGCCGTACGACTCGGCGAGCAAGAGGTCATCTAACGTGGGACGAACGAATAAGTCGTCAGCATCCTCGAGCTCGAGCACTGCCGATGGCGTAAGACCGTACTCGACCATCCGATTCCGCGCGGAATCCATATCCCATTCTTCTTGTCCTTGGACGTAACTACTTGGGCTGAGACCGCAGATAGCCACGAGTTTTGATACCTCTACACCTCGTGCCTCCAAGGCGCCGCAAATATTGAAAGCAAGCGCCGCGCCAAAGCTAACGCCCGCCACTACCAATGGGCCTCGTGGGGCCTCCATCGCGGCTATCACGCTAGTAACAAACTCGTTGATGTCACGAATACCGGGTTCGAATAACCGTCGACCTCGCCCGGGAGGGCAATAGGCCCACACGGATTGTTCGCCTTGCAATGCCGCCATCGATCGAAATGATGGCGCACCAGCACCCGTCGGCGGAAACACCAATACAGTCCCCCGCTCGGGAGTAGCTTCGCTGATCCTGTGCCAAATATCAGATATCAACTCACTCAGCCCCGCTCAGGTCTACGCCGAGCAACTCAACAAGATATGTGAGCGTTGGATCTGAGTAGAACCCCCGTAGGGGGATACGGACCCCAAATTCCTGCCGTAGTGAGGCAAGCAACCGCACGGCTCGGAGCGAATCACCGCCAGCCGCGAAGAAATCGCCGGTTGACAGTTGGGAGCCCTGCCCCAGCGCTGCACACCAAAGTTTCTCAACACTCGCATGAAGTCGACCCGCTGCCCCGGAGGGCTTCTCCTCCTGGGCAGGAGACTGTCCCTCAAGAGTCAGCGCCAAACAGGCAGAACGATCAACTTTGCCTGTCCGCACTGTCGGCACAGATGCAACCGGCACGATCCGCTGCGGAACCATATAGGGCGGTAAAAGCTCGGACAATTTCTGAGATGTCACGTGAGGCTCCCACTCCAGTGGAATCACCAGAGCGAGATACTCGCCGCTCGAATCATTGCGGTATAGCGCTCCGCACTGTCCAGATACACCTGCGAGCTTCCGAGCCGCATTTTCGATCTCCTCCAGATGGATTTTATAACCGGAGATGTTCACCGCGTTATCGGCACGACCTGTCAGATAAAGTAACCCGCTCTCTACATATCCCAAGTCACCAGTCCGGATCTCCCGGTCAGCGCCTTCCGAACCGAAGAAAACGCCACCGTCAGTAACGTGGCCGCCAACCACGTACCCTTCAGCTACCGGAGCCCCTTGAACACAGATAAGCCCCTCTTGCCCGGCTTCTTCTGCGTGTCCTTGGGCGTCGCGAATCACAATTTTTGTATTTGCGATGGGACGACCAAGCGGAAGTTGGTCGTGCAACGTCTTGGCCCGTGGTACCTCGAATACGGTGGTGTTCGCCGTGGTTTCTGTCGCGCCATAGAGATTGAGCAACTGCGCCCTAGGCGCGGCCTCCAAAAACCGTTGCGCGACATCCCCAGTAAGCCGGTCAGCACTGCTACACACCAACTTGAGAGCAGTTAGGGTAGTGCCCTGGTCAGTCGCGATCTCCGCGAGCCCCAGTAGCGCGGCAGGGGTGGCAAAAAGATGCGTAGCGGCCGTATCGGCAACTGCATCGAAGAATCGATCCGGCCGGCTCCGCTCTGCAGAGCTAACGAGAATACCAGTGACCCCTTGGAGCAGTGATCCTAATACTTCCCAGTACGAGGCAACGAACGAGAGCGGCTTTTGAATCACAACCCGGTCGAGTGGTTCATAGGGATACTGATCCCACATCCATTCAATTCGGTTGCGGATAGCCCTCATACCAACCTGGACAGCCTTCGGAGTCCCTTCCGAGCCCGACGTGAAGTAGATGAACTTGGCATCGTTATTCCAAGTAAAGTCGATGCCGACACGTGTGTCCTCGTATTCGACACCATGCTTCTGCGGGCTGCCTGCGACCCGTTCGGCAAGAGCCTCGTCAACCAGCATCACGTTTTGACCTAGCATCGCAGCTTCACTCAGCTCAGCGATCATTTCCAGCTCCCGAGCTGCCGGCAGCCCCAACGGTAGCCAGGCGATACGAACAGGTTCCTCAACGGCCGCAACCATCAACGAGAGGGAGGACAGAGAAAGGTCTAGCCGAGCAACCAATACTCGTTTTGCAACCTCATCGCTACCCATCCAGTCGCGCCAGGCACGAACACAAGCACCAAATTGCCCCCACGTGTAGCCATTGCCATCCGGCGTCACGAGGCAGGTCTCCGTGAGATTCGTGGTGTTCACCTTCGATACGTCATTCATCAGTTCATAGGGCGCGTACACGTTCGTCTCCCTTCGCGGATACTGTCACCACAGGCAGCGTGGTTATATGCGACACTTCGAGCTCGTCGAGGGCAGAACCAATCATTTCGTCAATGGTGGTCTCGGTGGAGAGCCAGTCAGCTTTCAGATACCAAGCGGTCAGTGCAAGTACTGCTTGAGCTCTCTTAGACGTGACGTTCGAGAGCTTGTATGCCAGCTGCAGGGTATAGTCATCGCCGTGGCGCTGAACATACAGGGATGCGTCATACTTCGTGAAGCCGGTATCCAACTCGATCAGACGCAGGCTGTCTGAACCTACCCATACTTCAGACGCTGGATACGTGAGCATGTTCACCATCGTGCTGAACAGAGGGTCGTCGTTGTTATGAGTCGCAAACTCTGCCACGACCTCACTAAATTGACTGTCGCTGAACGTCGTAGCGTCAGAAGTTGAAGTAGCAAGCCTGTGCACCGCGTCACGGCAGCTCTGATTTCGATCAAGCAGCACTCGAATAGCCACCATATTGAGCATGAGAGTAGGAATGTCGCCGCTAAGTTCCTGCTGACGACCCGCCACAGGTGCGCCAACGGTGAAATCATCTTGCTGTGACACCGTGGCAAGAGCCAATGAGTAGGCAGCGACGAAGAGCGCAAACGGGGTTGTCTCCAACGTACGGGCCGCTTTCCGGATAGCCTCTGTGGTGCTCCCGTCTAGAGAGACCTCGACGATCGAGGCCGCGTAGGGATCGTGTTGCCCGTCGTAGTTGTCCCGCAGAGGAGAAACGGGGTTCGCTTCTTCCAAGGACTGCGCCCAAAACTCACGTGCCTCCGGAGAGAGACCTTCGGTACCCGATTGGTTACAGAAATATTCAACGACGGAAGCGACACTCTTTTTCACAACAGACTCTTCAATCTCAATGTCCGATATTTGGTAGAAGTCGGCCACCTGTTCCATGAACCTCATCGCTCCCCAGCCATCGATGAGAATTTCACTCATGGTCAAGACGAACCACGTCGAGCCACCCTGAATGCGCATTTCATCCAGCTGGAGAGAAGAACCAGTTTCAAGATCGAGTGGTCGGGCGGCGAGTTCGCGACACCGCCAACGGGCTTCGGCCTCCGATTCAACTTCGTGCACCTTCGAACAGCCAAGTCGATTCGGTCTTACTGGGAACGTCTGGACAAAGCTTCCGTTCAGATCAACCTCGAAGCGGGCAAAAAGCTGCGGATTTGCGCGAAATGCTTGGTGAATCGCATGACGTGCCTTGTCAGCGTCGAGCGTCGGTGCACACTCGAGCAACACTTGATAGTTGTAGTAGGCGCTCTCGGGCTCCAAAAGCCACTGGAAATAGATTCCTTTCTGCGAGGGCTTCATCTCGCAGGTAACGTGTCGACCTGACCCGGCATCTGTTACATCCTGAGACTCGACAATGGAGGGCTGCGGCTCGATATCGCTCCCACTCCCCCCTTGGTCCTGGTAGCGACTCGCGAGGGCTCCAAGCGTGGCGCCCGACAACAAGTCGGCGACTCGAACCGTGCCTCCAAGTGAACGCAGTACATTCGCCAATTGAATTGCCCTGAGGGAGTCCCCACCTGCGTCCACGAACGTGGACCCCAACTTCACTGCATGCCCCAGCACACTCTCAGTGACGGCAATAAAGGACTCACTCGTGAGGAGGTCAGTTGTCTGAAGCTGGCTGAGGAGCGGGACTTTGGAGGTGAGCACCTCAATGCCCGACTGTTCGGCCGCTAACGATTCGAGGCGTTTGATATCGACCTTCCCATTCGGCGTGGTCGGCAACCGGTCAACGCTGAACCACCGGGATGGTCGCATAGGACCGGGCAACACATTCCGTGCACGAATCTCAAGTTCGGAAGAAGACACCGGCTGCCCGTCATGGTGTGAATAGAACGCAGCTAGCCGCGCGTCTCCCGATCGAATGAAAGATTCAGTTGTCTCACGAATGACTATCGCACTACGCTCACGAACCTGAGGGAGGTATTTCACAACAGCCACGGCGTGGACTTCAGGCACTTCATGGAGAATGCGATTTTCGATCTCTCCCGGCTCAATTCGCACACCATTGATCTTGACCTGACGGTCGGCCCTGCCGTCATAGATTAACTGTCCATCTGGACGCACATGAACGAGGTCGCCAGTACGATAAAGCCGGAAGGGATATCCTTCGATCTCGCCAAACGCTTCTGCCGTCCTCGTTTCTTCACCCACGTAGCCAAGACCGACGCAAGGCCCTGCGACGAATAGTTCGCCCTTTGCACCTGAAGGGACGGGGCGCCAAATGCCGCTGATAAAATCCAGGACGTAGAGACTCGTATTGGGAATTGGCAAGCCAATAGGCACCGTCCCTAACGCAAGAGTTTCAGTGTTGATATGCGCATGCGTCACATCGTCAGAACATTCCGTCGGCCCGTATGCATTAATGAGCGGTATTTCTGGAAAACGACGATGCCAGTCCTGGCCCAAACGAAGCGGAAGTTCCTCGCCTGTGACCATCATGCATTCCAGCGCCTTGAACTCTCCCTCGGCATCTACTGCATGCAGGAACTCGCGCAACACAGAGGGAACTACTTCAATGTGAGTTACGGCCTCTCGCTGCAACAGCGAGACTAGTTCATACGGGTCTTGCGCAGCGTCGGTCGCAACGACCCGGACGGCGCCACCGACCAAGAGAGCTGAGCAGAACTGCCAAATAGCCACATCGAACGTAGTCGGCGCTGTTTGGGCAACAACGGAATCTGCAGATAAGCCCAGTAACTCGACCTTAGTGTGCAGGTGGTTCATCATGCCCATCTGGCCTACCACGGCACCCTTAGGCATGCCAGTGCTGCCCGAAGTGAAGTGGCAATAACTAGGCACATTGAAGCCATCGTCAACAGTTGTTCGGAGCGGGTCAGTCAACTCTAGTAAGCTTTCCGCGTCCGAACGATCGTCGTCCGTGAAAGTCATGACAGCATCCGTAATCGACGCGATGTGTGAAAGTCGTTCCGGCGGCCATGTTGGATCTACCGGAATATAGATTGCCCCGGTGGCGTTGCAAGCAAGAATATCGATATAACACTCGACGTTTCGCGAACGTTTCGATAGCACAAATCGCCCATGAGCAGCTGCCTCTTGCAGCTGCCAGGCACGATGCTTGACCCGCTGCAGGAGTTCAGCGTACGAAAAAGCGGAGTCGTCGACGTCGATTACAGCTAGCCGGTCCGGCGCCTCTATTGCCCACTGCATAACGTAGGCATAAAGCGTGCGCTCCAAAGGCCATTCGCGGCTTGCACCAACTAACGGATCGGCCGTGAGAAGCAATTCCGAACCATTCTCTTTAAGACTTGTCGTGAGATTCATCGGAACTTGTCACCGCCCCATATTGCCGTGGAAGCCGTCAACACGGACACCCAAACCATCGGCCACCGCCCGGTCGTATAGCGTCTGTGTAACTGCAAGATCCAGCACTCCCAGACCGAATGGCGAGAATACGGTAGGCAAGGCAGGATCCAGCGTCACAGCACGTTCATGAACCTCCGCCAGAGTTCCCGTCACGAAGTCACGGCTGCCGTCCATCTGCTCCAGAAGATGCGGTGTTGTGTTTGCCTTTAGGCAGTGCTCGACGTCATCGAAAATATTATTGGCATCACGGAGCGTTTCAGGAGGTAGGTCTCGCAGGGAAATGTTCAAGACCAGCTGACCTGGACGGAAACGGGTCGATGCGGAGACATATGGGGAACCTGCGCTTGTCGCGAACAGGACCACATCACATGACAAAGCTCCCTCCAGGGTGGTCTCAGAATATTCGTCGCTTTGAGTCTGGAGCATGCGCGCGACCGAGTCGCTGTTCAAATCGTGAACGAGAACCGTCATCGGCTGTGGGTAGAGTGCGGTGATGAAACGTAGAGTCGCCTGCGCGATCGGTCCGCTACCAATCACTCCAACACTTGTAGGAGCGCCGTGCAGGATACGCACCGCAAGTGCTGCCGAGGCAGCAGTCCGGGCCGCGCTAATCCGGCTGCCCTCAACTAGTGCCTTCGCGTAGCCGGTGTCCGGATCATTCAGTACGACAACGGCTGATGCGCGTTGAAGCCCAGATTCCACGTTGTCAGGGAAGCTCGAGATCCATTTGATACCGACGGCCCGGAGGTCTAAGCCATCCATATGGGCCGGCAATGCGATGACGCGATCCCGCGGCGACTCGGGGAAGCGAAGAAAGTAGCTATCCGGGTTCTCGGTCAAGCCATTGTGATGCATCAAGTAGACACGCTCTACCAGATCAATTATCTCTACCTCTTTGTCGACGAGGAATTCCTCAACAAGGTCGGCACCAATAACGAGCATTCCGCCACTCTCAGACATTCAATTCCTCACGCGTAGTCTTCGCTGCATAACTGGTTGGCTGAGCAGAAAAATCAATTTCCCTCGACTTGAATTTTTCACTGACCCACTCATCGTTGTAGATCGTGTCAAGATATCGTTCGCCCATGTCAGGAGCTATAACTACGACGAGACTTCCATGCGGAATTTCATCTTCGAGTGCCTGAAACCCGGCCAGAATAGTACCGGTGGAGCCGCCAGGTAGAAACCCCTCGAGGCTCGCCACGCGGCGGCATTCGCGCACAGCGTCAAATTCACCGACATAGTGCTGTTCGGGCACAATAGAGCCGTCAAACAGCGGAGGTGGAACGCTCGCGCCTAGGCCCGGTACATGCCTTGCAGAGGGCGCTCCGCCAAACGTTACTGAGCCGATGCTGTCGATGGCATAGAGCCGGGTGCTGGCCCCTCGCTCAGCAACTCCCTGGGAGACACCCATTAGAGTGCCTGTCGTGCCCGCACCGACGAAAATAAAGTCCGGATCACCGAACTCACAAACAATTGCCGGATAAGTCTTACTGCGGTGAACTGCCGGATTCGCCGAATTGGAATACTGATTAAGCCACTGCGGGCCTGACTCCGCCTCCTGTAGTTCTCGAATCCTCGCAAGCCGCGTACCAAGGAAACCGCCGGCTTCATCGCGCTCAGTCACGACCTCCACGTCTGCCCCCAGCGCACGCATGTGAACAATTGACGCCGGGTTGGCGTTTGGATCAGTGACGATACTCAGCTTGTACCCGCGCCGGGCACATACTCCTGCCAAAGCGACCCCAAGGCTACCCGACGAAGATTCCACCAACCAGCCCCCAGCGGTCAGACGGCCATCCTTCTCCAAACTATCAACCAGAGCAATCGCAGTCTTCAACTTGATCGATCCGGCCGTATTCAACCCTTCAAGCTTCACGTACAGATCATGATTAGGAAACGCCTTTTCCAGCCGAACAAAAAGCGGATTTTCTTGAAGTTCCTCTAAAGATTTACAGATCAAAATACCCCCAACGTATAAGTGCAAATACTTTCATCGCAGCAAGGCAAAGGACTCTACGCCACCCAAAGCGCCGTTCTCCTGGCGCGCAACCACTTAATAGGTGTGCGATACCCACCATTCGTGACGCAGACCTTGGCCCAACTTTCAGGCAAGTTGACGTCGAAGGGTACTTGCTCGGAATGTCGTTGATAAGGCTGGACGATGACACGTCGAACTATCTGCTGCCGTATCCCGAAACCCGATCCCGATGACGGTTGTTGGTGAACCCAGAGGAGTTGATGGCGCCGTCTCGGGAGTCGCGGCTTATGGGGTCGACATCTGTCCGCCTCAGCCGGTACCTGATGCTGGGCTTCATCAAGAGGCAACCGCTTCCGCGCCTGAGTCATTCGGACCCGGTCGTCTGCGCCGATGACGGAATCCGTGGATTCACAAGCCCCTTAAAGGGCGCGGAGATATCTTCTTTCGCGAGCGGCGTGGCCGCGGAACCCGAAACCTGCGGCTATTACACCGCGTCGGATACAACAGGCTGGAGCCCCGCGCTTGCGACCAGCGACGTCTGCTCTGACGCTACGGCGGCTCCTCCAAGAGGGATGTAAAAGAAAATCCCCGGAACCACAGGTCCCGGGGATCTTCATCATCTCTATGCGGCTTAGCGCTGGACGGCACCGAACCGCTCGGCCGCCACAGCCACAGCTGCCGCGCGGGCTTCAGAGGCCTCGTCCGCAGTCAGCGTGCGGTCGGCTGCACGGAAGCGCAATCCGAAGGCCAAGGACTTCTTGCCGTCCTCGATGCCCGGGCCCACGTAAACGTCGAAGAGCGCCACGTTCTCAAGGAGCTCTCCAGCACCTTCGCGAAGGGCCGCAAGGACGTCATCCGCCGGAACATCCTGAGGGACCACCAAGGCGACATCCTGGGTTGCCACGGGGAATCCGGAAATGTGCTTGGCCACGATAACGTCCGCCGCAGCCTCGAAGAGGGCGTCGACGTCGATCTCCATGGCCACGGACCGCGCAGGCATGTCGTGCGCAGCGAGGAGCTTCGGGTGGAGTTCGCCTGCGTAGCCCACAACGTCACCACTGCGAAGGGCGAGCTGGGCGGCACGTCCCGGATGGAAGGCCTGGTGGCTGCCCTGGCTGACCACAAGCTCGACGCCCAGGACGTCAGCGATGAGCCGTGCGACATCCAATCCGTCAGCCCAGTCCCAGGCCCGCGGCGTGTGTGTCGCAGCGGCCGGTGAGTCATGGCCCGTGAACACTGCGGCGATGTGCAGCGGCTGGTGTGGAACGCCGTCGAACAATCCCTCAAGAACCTCCTCGCTGGGCTTGGCGCCAAGCGGCGGGATGGACTCAGTGCCCAGCGTGTCTCCCGGCAGGAAGACCGAACCGGCTTCGTACAGGGCGAGGTCCCGGAAACCACGTGAGTGGTTGCGGCGGGCTACCTCGATCAGTCCCGGCAGGATGGATGTACGGAGGTAGCCGTGCTCCTCGCTGATCGGGTTGGCGAGCTTCAGCGCTGGACGCGGCGCGCCTTCCTCGGCAACACCGAAAGTGTCGTTGGAAGCCTTGGTCACGAACGGGTAGGACAGGACTTCCGTCAGGCCCGCATCGGCCAACGCCTGGACCACCCGGCGCTTCTGCTGCTGGGTGCGGCTCAGGCCACGGCCCGGAGGCGCCACGGGAAGGGTGGCGGGAATGTTGTCATATCCAACCAGGCGGGCGATCTCCTCGGAGAGGTCCTCCTTGGTTTCAAGGTCGTTGCGCCAGCTCGGGGCCGTCACCGTGTAGCCGGAAGCGGACTTCTCCACGGCAGCACCGAGATCCACCAGGGAGGTAGTGATCTGCTCTTCGGTGAAGTCGATGCCGATGCGCTTCGCAGCGAAGTCGGCGGGCAGCTCGATGGTGACGGCGTCCGGTGCGGTTCCGACGTCGGTTCCGGTCTCGTCGGCGGTGCCGCCGGCGAGTTCGACCAGAAGGTCCACCACGCGCTGCGCGGCGATGTTGGCCACGTGCCAGTCAACGCCCCGCTCAAAGCGCTTGGACGCTTCGGATGGCAGCTTGTGGCGGCGGCGGGAGCGGGCGATCGAGACCTCGTCGAAGTGGGCCGCTTCCACCAGGATGTTGGTGGTGGAGTCGGAGACCTCAGTGTGGGCGCCGCCCATGACGCCGGCGATGCCAATGGCACCTGAATCGTCGGTGATCAGGAGATCCTCAACGTCGAGCGTGCGCTCTTTGTCATCCAGCGTGGTGATCTTCTCCCCCGCCACGGCACGGCGGACCACGATGTCACCCGAAAGCTTGTCGAGGTCGTAGCAGTGGTTCGGCTGCCCGAGCTCCAGCATCACGTAGTTGGAGATGTCCACCGGCAGCGAAATGCTCCGGATGCCCGCGAGGCGCAGGCGGGAGGACATCCACGGCGGCGTGGGGCGGGAGGGATCGACGCCACGGACCGTACGTGCCACGAAGCGGTCGCAGCCGGGCTTGCCGTAGATCGGGGCGTCGTCGTTGAGCTTGACGCCGTAGCCGCCCTGCAGGCTGGCCGGTGCGTTGACTTTCGACGCCGGATCGGTGAACGTCGTTGCCGTGGCGTGGGCGTACTCGCGGGCCACTCCACGAATGGAGAACGCGTAGCCGCGGTCCGGAGTGACGTTGATTTCCGCTGCCTGGTCGTAGAGACCCAGCAGTTCCATGGCGTCCGTGCCGGTCTCGGGGTCGAGGCCGATGCTGGAGAGCACCAGGATTCCGTCGTGGTCCTCGCCGATGCCGAGTTCGCGGACGGAGGCAATCATGCCGGCGGAAAGGTGACCGTAGGTCTTCCGCGCCGAAATGTGGAAATCACCGGGCAGCACAGCACCGGGCAAGGTCACAACGACTTTGTCGCCTTCAACGAAGTTGTGGGCACCGCAAATAATGCCCTGCACGCCCGTTGGATCGATGCCCTTGCCGGTCAGGGTCTGCTCCTGGCCTTCGGGGACAACGCGGACCTGGCACCAGTTGATGGTCTTGCCGTTGCTCTGCGGTTCCTTGACAAGGCTCAGGACCTGGCCCACCACCACGGGGCCCTTCAGGGCATCCGTCGGACGGTGGACTGCTTCTTCTTCAAAGCCAACCTTCACGAGGTCGGACATAACGTCTTCGGCCGTGGCGTCGGCCGGTACCTGCGCGAATTCACGCAGCCAGGAAAGTGGGATACGCACTGTTAGATCTCCATCCCGAAGTGCTCGCTGAAACGTACATCGCCCTCGATCATGTCGCGCATGTCGCCGACCTCGTTGCGGAACATCAGCGTCCGCTCGATGCCCATGCCGAAGGCAAAACCTGAATAGACGTCCGGATCGATACCGGCGGCCCGGAGGACGTTCGGGTTGACCATGCCGCAGCCACCCCACTCGATCCAGCGCGGGCCGCCTTTGGCGCCCGGGTGCCAGATGTCCAGCTCGGCGGACGGTTCCGTGAACGGGAAGTAGTTCGGGCGCAGGCGGATGGAAGCCTCATCGCCAAACATCTGGCGGGCGAAGTGCTCCAAGGTGCCGCGGAGGTCAGCCATGCTGAGGTTCTTGTCGATGGCCAGTCCCTCGAACTGGTGGAAGACAGGGGTGTGCGTCGCGTCCAGTTCGTCCGTGCGGAATACCTTGCCCGGGCACAGGACGTAGATGGGAACCTCGCGCTCCAGCATGGAACGCACCTGCACCGGTGAAGTGTGCGTGCGCATCAGCAAGTGGGCCTCGGGGGGTTCCACGAAGAACGTGTCCTGCATTTCGCGGGCAGGGTGGTCCGGCTTGAAGTTGAGGGCGTCGAAGTTGAACCACTCCGATTCCACCTCGGGGCCTTCCGCGATTTCCCAGCCCATGCCAACGAAGATGTCGGACACGCGGTCCTGCAGGGTGGAGAGGGGGTGGCGCGCACCGGCGCGGCGGCGACGCGGCGCGGCCGTGACGTCCACCGTTTCCTCGACGAGGATCCGGGCATCATTCTCCGCTTCGAGAACCTGCGTGCGTGCTGCGAGCGCCTGGTTGACCCGGCCGCGCGAAGAACCCATGAGCTTGCCGGCGGCAGCCTTGTGTTCCTTGGCCAAGCCGCCGATTTCACGGTTGGCGAGGCTCAGGGGCGACTTCTCACCCGTGTGGGCGAGGCGGACGGCCTTGAGTTCTTCGAGGGAGGAGGCGGCCGCAATGGCGGCAATGGCGTCCTCAACGGCGGCGGTGATGGCGGCCTCATCCAGCGGATTCGGGATGGCAGCGCCTGGCAAAGTGTCAGTCATCTACTGTTCTTAGCTACGAGTCGGGAACGGCCGGCATGGCTGGCCTGCAAAACAAGAGGCAGTGCCCGCCGTGGCGAACACTGTCTTCCAGTCTAGTAGAAGCTGCCGTGCCGGGCCTTCAGGCTCCGGGCGCGGGCGGTGCGGTGGGCGGCGGCGTGGGTCCGCCGTCGTTCCTTGGCTGCGGCGACTGGCCCGGCGTGTATCCTTGGCCCGCCCAGTCCTGCTGCGGCGCGTAAGCCGGGGTGCCGTACGGCACAGTCGGCGCGGCTGCGGGAACCGGCGTGGGCTTTCGACGCCCCAGGAGCACGAACAGCAGCACCACCGCCGCGGCCACAACGGCGATGCCCACTACCAACCAGAGGATCCACATCGGGAATCCGGTGTTGGCCTCGGCTTTGACCTGGACGGTGGATTCGCTGATGGACAGCATGTCGAACGTTGCGGTGTTGCCATCAACAGTGGCGCCCTTTGCCTCGACTACCTTCCCGGGGAAGGTGAACCGCACGGAGGCTTCGTCGAACATGGACCTGGCCATGCTGGCAGAAGCCGGATCGCTGGAGCCGCTGCCCGTGACGCCGCCCATGGACAAGACGTAGAAGTCGCCCTCTTTCTTCAGGTCCAAGGGGTTTTCGGAACTGGAGGACTCCGCCAGCTTTGCCGGATCGAGGTTCGCAGCGGTGATTTTCTTGCCCTTGTACTTCTCGTCCTCGTAGTCCACCACTGTGGCGCCCTCGGGGATGTCCATCTCCTGGCCGCCGGTACCGTTGGACTTCATGAACTCGTCAAAGGACTTGTCTCCCAAGACGGACTTCTGGATCGCGTAGACCACTTCGTAGTCGACGCTCTTTTCGCTGTTGACCTTGACGGACATGTTGAGTTTGACGCAGCCTGTCAAGGCCACCATCACGGCGATCAGCACGGCAAGGACGCCCGCGGCGCGCTTAACTTTCATTCTTCTCTTCCCCCATTTGGTGATGTGTGCAGGTGGGTGCTCGAACAGCGTAACCCTTGGCCTGCGCGACGCAGCCCACCCCGGGGCTAGCATGGCTTCATGACTCCCGGGCAGCGCCTGCGACAGTTCGCCAACGCCGTTAATCTCAGTACGCCGTTGGGCTTGCTGGTTGCGGCGGCCTCGCGCTCACGGTTGTCCAAGGGACCCCGCGGCCTGATCATCGCATCCGGCTACCAGTGGAAGATCCCGCATGCCGGCGCGTTCACGCTGGGAAACGTCATCCTGTACCGCGCCCCGGATGGCGTCGCCGGCAGCAATGAGAGGCTGCTGGGCCACGAGGAACGCCACGCAACGCAGTATGCCTGGTGCCTGGGCCTCCCTTTCCTTCCCCTGTACGGCCTTGCCGCCACGTGGTCCATGCTGCGGACGGGCAATCCGGGCCTGGCCAATTTCTTCGAACGCCAAGCCGGCCTCGAGGCCGGCGGCTACGTTGACCACCGAGGGCTGGAGGGACCAGCCCGCAATCGAAGCGAGGCCGCATGAAGCGAAGCATCACTGTCACAGGTACGGCGAGCGCCAAGGCTGCGCCGGACATGGTAACCCTCACCCTCGGTGTCGAGACCAGGCGGGAATCCGCCGCGCAGGCCTATTCCGACGCCGGACGCGCGGCGGGCGCCGTAGCCGCCAGCCTGCGCGCGGCCGGAGTGGGGGACGTTGACCTGCGGACCAGCGGCTTGAACCTGCGCGCCGACCTGATGTGGGTGGAAGGCCAAGGGCAGAAGGTCTCGGGATACGTTGCGTCGACGAACCTGCTGGTAACCGTCCGCTCACAGTCCAATGCCCCTGCCGCGATCGCCGCCGCGGTGGCCGCCGGTGGGGACGACATCAGGATCAATGGCATCGAGCAGGGATTCGTCGATTCTTCGCGGGTGACCGCTGCAGCACAGGAGGCCGCGTGGGCCGACGCCGAGGCCAGGGCACAGCAGTACGCACGGTTGGCAGGAGCCCGCTTGGGCAGTGTGGTGGCCGTATCCCAGCAGCCAGCGCCGGGCGCACCGGTCCCGGTGGGCGGAATGGTGCGGGCCCTGGCTGCCGACGCCATGCCGGTGGAAGCGGGAGAGTCATCGGTGACGGCGAGCGTTACGGTCGAGTGGGAGCTGCTGGCTGGGTGAACCGCGCTCAGTGGATGGCGCCAGCGGACAGGTTCGCGTCGACGCTGTTGTGGACTGCGGTGCGAATGACGACGGCGATGCCCCTCGCCATCGATTCAAGGGGCATGGATGGGGTGTCGCTGCCCGGAGGAACCTGCTCGGATGCATAGGGAACGTGGACAAATCCGCCCCTGGCCCCGCTCCGGGCCTGCACCGCGTGCATGAGTGCATAGAAGACGTGGTTGCACACATACGTGCCCGCGGACTGGGAGACCTCCGCCCTGATCCCCTCAATCTGGAGATTCCGGAGGGCCGCTTTGATGGGCAGGGTGGTGAAGTACGCCGCGGGTCCGCCGGGTACAACTTCCTGGTCGATTGGACGTTGCCCCTTGTTGTCCGGAATGCGGGCGTCGTCACAGTTGATGGCTACCCGCTCCAGGGAGAGCCTGCTCCTGCCACCAGCCAGGCCAACACTGAGCACCACGTCAGGCTGGTACGCGTCAATGGCCCGCGACAACACCTCAACCGATTCACCGAACACACAGGGCAGTTGCACGGCCTCCACGTGCACGCCCTCGGCGCGGAGTATCCCTGCGGCTTGAACCACCGCGGTCCACGAAGGGTTGGTGGAGTCACCACCGAAGGGTTCGAAGCCGGTCAGCAGGATCATGAGCCCACCTTAGCAACGCCCGGAACGGGCTTCGAAGCACTTGACTTAAATTCGAACATAACTTCGAATGGAGTTCATGAGATGGGACGCACAAGCACTTTCGCCAAGCCGTGAGCGCGCACCCGGATCCAGTGGCGGCACAGCTCCCGGCCCTGCCCCGGTCGTGGACGCGTTGCTGCCGCTTTCCGGTTTGGTGCGTTCCATCTCAACACCCGAATTCTCCGGAGTCACCTTTCATGAGGTCACCGCCAAGTCAGTGCTCAACAAGGTGCCTTCGGGTTCAAACATGCCTTTCGAGTGGACCGTGAACCCCTACCGCGGTTGCAGCCATGCTTGCGTTTACTGCTTCGCCAGGAAAACCCACACGTACCTGGACTTCGACGCCGGCCGCGACTTCGACTCCCAAGTGGTGGTCAAGATCAACGCCGCCGAAGTCCTGCGCAAAGAGTTGGCCAAGCCGTCATGGCAGCACCACCAGGTTGCGCTCGGCACCAATACGGACCCTTATCAACGCGCGGAGGGACGCTACGCCCTCATGCCAGGCATCATCCGGGCCCTGGCCGATTCCGGAACGCCGTTCTCCATCCTGACCAAAGGCACGCTGTTGTCCAGGGATATCCCGCTGCTCAAGCACGCAGCCTCCATGGTCCCGGTGGACCTTGGCATCTCGCTGGCCATGACCAACCAGGACCTGGCGGAGCTCATGGAACCGGGAACGCCTTCCCCCAAGGCCCGGTTGAAACTTATTGCGCGGCTTCGGGATGCCGGGCTCGGCTGTGGCGTCATGGCCATGCCGATCCTGCCGTGGCTCACCGATTCGGATGATGCGCTGGACTCGTTGTTCTCCGAGTTGGCCTCGGCAGGAGCCACGGGGGTGACCGCCGGCGCTCTCTACCTCAAACCGGGAACCCGCGAGTGGTACATGGAATGGCTGGCCCAGCACAACCCTGGACTCGTCGGCCGGTACCGCCGCCTCTACGGCAAAGGCTCTTATGCGTCGAAGGAATACCGTGCCTGGCTGGCCGGGAGGGTCAACCACTTCAAGGCCAAATATGGATTCACGGGAACGCAGGGGTTCAGCCACAGAAACGCCCGGCCAAAAACCGCAGAGTCCCTGCACCGCGCCGCACTTCCCGTCGCGGCCACGGAGTCGGGGCAGCAGCCCTTGTTCTAGCGTGCCGTAGCTGCCACACATTCCAGCAAAGCCCGCACGATGGGCAAGTCTGCGGGGATCCACGCAAGCCCCAACGCCTCGTCCCCCTCGAGGGACACCCACCGCAGTTCGTCGTGGTCCTCCAGCGGACGGGGCTCTCCTCCGGTCAATTCGGCGAACCAGACCCGCATTGCAGCGCGTTCGTTGAGTACCCAGCCACCCGGTTGGCCGGATTCCAGCTCCAGGCCCAGCCGGACCGTGACGCCGAGTTCCTCCTTGAGCTCCCGGTGAAGTGCGGACTCTGCGGACTCCCCGGCTTCTACTTTGCCGCCGGGGAATTCCCACATTCCGGCGAACTGCGGAGGCGCTGTGCGTCGCGCGGCAAGGAGACGGGCAGGGGCCGGGAGCGAGTCGACGACAGCTGCGCCCACCACGTTGATCAATGCAGTCACTGGACAAGTCTAGGGCGGAGGGGCCATGGGCATCGTCACAAAACAGGGACCCGAAGCCCGCGGGCAACTAAACTTAATCCCGGACTTTCTCCACTTTTCCCGGCCCACAAGGCATCTCCAGAAGCAGGCTTATGACTACCACCATGTCCCCACCCACCTCCCGTCCCACGCGGCGCCACCTTGGTTTGGCCATCCTGTCGCTGGCAATGGGTGGGTTTGCGATCGGCACTACCGAGTTCGCCATGATGGGCCTGCTCAAGGAAGTGGAGGAAGGGCTCCGCATCAGCACCCCGGAAGCCGGAAACCTGATCTCGGCCTACGCTCTGGGGGTGGTGATCGGCGCTCCGGTCTTCGCGGCCTTCGGCGCCAAACTCCCTCGCAAACACCTGGCCCTGGGCCTGATGTTGTTCCTGTCGATCGCCAACCTGACGTCCTTCATAGCCCCTGATTACGGCCTCATGTTGCTTTCCCGTTTCGCGTCCGGACTCCCCCACGGCGCCTTCTTTGGTGTTGCCGCCGTGATCGCGGCGAGCCTGGTAGCGCCCACCAAACGCGGCTGGGCCATCTCCATGGTCATGGCCGGACTCACCGTTTCGAACGTCATCGGTGTCCCGCTGGCCACCTGGGTCGGGCAGACTTTCGGATGGCGGCTCCTGTTCGTGATCGTCGGAGCCATCGGCCTTGTCACCGTGACAATGGTGTGGAAATTCGTACCCTTCGAGCCGGTCCACCCGGAGGCCAGCATCAGGCGCGAACTGGGGGCACTCAAGCGGCTGCAGGTTTGGTTGGCCCTCCTCATCGGCATCATTGGCTTCGGCGGATTCTTTGCCGTCTACACCTACATCGCCCACACCATGACCAGCGTCGCAGGCATCCCCGAGGGCCTCATTCCGGCGGTCGTCGCCCTGTACGGCGTTGGCATGGTGGTGGGCAACATCATTGGCGGCCGGATCGCCGACCGCTCCGTCATGGGAACCATCTACCTGGTGATGCCCGGAATTGCCGTTGCCCTCGTGGTGTACGCCATTGCGGCGCACTGGGCCTGGTCCGCGTTCCTGATGGCCTTCGTGGTGGGCGGCATCGGTTCCATGCTGACGCCCGCCCTGCAAACCCGCCTTCTCGACGCAGCACCAGGTGCCGCCTCGCTGGCCTCCTCCTTGAACCACTCTGCCCTCAACATCGCCAACGCCCTCGGCGCCTTCCTGGGTGGCACCGTCATCGCCTGGGGGTGGGGATACGTGGCGCCGGCGCTGGTGGGCGCCGTCCTTGCCGTGCTCGGGCTGGGCGTAGCTGTGGTCAGCGGATTGGTGGAGCGCAGGAAACCCCTGGCCTGACACTCGGCCCAAAGAGAAAAGCGATCGGCTCCGCTGTGCGGAGCCGATCGCTTTTGTTTTGTCCTAACGGGCCTGGACGCGTTCCACATCGGGTTCCAAATAGATGACCCGCGCAATCGGAACGGCCGCCCGGATCCGCTGTTCGGCGTCGTCAATCACCTTGGCGATCGCTTGGCCTGTGTCGGCCGCACCCATGGTGATCTTGGCAGCCACCAGCAACTCCTCGGGGCCGAGGTGCATCGTCTTGAGGTGGATGATCCGCGTGCCGTCGGCTTGGAGCGCTTCGGTGATCCGGGAAACATCCTCCTTGGTGGCGGACTCGCCCAACAGCAGCGACTTGGTTTCCAAAGCCAAAACAACGGCAATGGCTACCAACAGCAGGCCGATCATGGCGGTGCCGAAAGCGTCCCAGACGCCGTTTCCGGTGGCGAGCGTCATACTCACGCCAAAGAGGGCGAAGACCAGTCCCAGGAGCGCGCCAAAGTCTTCCAACAAAATGACGGGCAATTCGGGCTGCTTGGCGTTGCGGATGAATTTGACCCAGCTTTGCGTGCCACGCAGGTGGTTCGATTCAATGATGGCCGTGCGGAAGGAGAAACCCTCGGCAATGATCGCGCCTACCAGGACAGCCAGGGGAACCCACCAGAAGGCGCCCTCAATGCCATGGGGGTCATGGAACTTCTCCCACGCCTCGTACAGGGCAAACAAGCCACCGACGCTGAAGAGCACAATCGAGACGATGAACGCGTAGATGTAGCGCTCACGTCCGTAACCGAACGGGTGCTCCGAGTCGGCGGCCCGCTTCGCGCGCTTGCCACCAACCAGCAGAAGGATCTGGTTGCCGGAATCAGCCACGGAGTGGATGGCTTCGGCCAGCATGGACGATGACAACGTCAGGATGAAGGCAAGGAACTTCAGTACAGCGATGGTCAGGTTGGCGGCAAGGGCCGCCACGATCGCTTTGGTACCGCCGCTTGCAGCCACGAAAGCTTCACCTCTTTGGGTTCGGGAGTGATGGAGTGGGCCAGGACAAGTCGTTGCCTGACCTTGCCAGCAATACCGTACCCGGACAGGGACTACTTATGCATTTCCAACTGCCGGCGCGCTGGCGAAAACCGCCCCTTGCTGGGAGCGCGCGCTGGCGTAGAGGCATACGGTTGCCGCCGTTCCCAGGTTGAGGCTTTCCGCAGAACCATAAACGGGCACAGCCACCCGATGGTCTGCCAGCGCGAGCTCCGCGTCGGAGAGCCCCTGCGCTTCGTTGCCGAACAACCAGGCTGTCGGCGCTTCGAGCGCATACTGAGAGGCAACGTCGTCATTGCCAAGCCGCCGTGCCGCGTTCTCGTCCTGCAGTTTGTCCAGGTTCACCGTGCCATAGCCGTCGGCCGCGAGGACACCAATCCCCCGCGCCTTGCAACGGGAAACCAGTTCATCAACATCGACGCCGAGAACAACCGGGAGGTGGAAAAGGGAACCGGCTGTGGAGCGCACGGCTTTGGGGTTGTAGATATCCACACTGCTGCCCGTCAGCACCACAGCATCGGCCCCCGCGGCGTCCGCGGCCCGCAGCACGGTTCCCGCGTTGCCGGGATCCCGCACCTGGCACATGACGGCCAGGAGGCGGGGACCGGCGTCGAGCACGCTGTCAAGGCTGACGTCCACGAAGCTGCACACGGCAACAATGCCCTGCGGATTGACCGTGTCCGCCATGGCTGCAAGCACGTCATCGCTGGCAAGCCGGAGCTGCGTGCCGCGTGCCAGGTCGGCAAGTTCAGGGAGCCTGTCCAGGCAGGCTTCGCTTGCGAAGACTTCATGAACGACGGCGGCACCTCCTGCCGCCAGCCGCTCACGGTGGAGGGTCAGTGCCTCCCGCACGGCCTGCGGTCCTTCAGCCAGGAACCGGCCGCGCTTTAAACGCGCCGGGCGCCCGGCAAGTTTTGCGACATCCCTTACCCGATCAGCTCGGGGGTTGGTCATCGTTACTTCTTGCGGGCGCCCGGTTTCGTTCATATAAAGAACTTTAGTGGCAGTTGCGACTAGTTCTTGATCTGCTGGCGGGCTTCGCCACCGGCCGGCTCGAAGCCTGCAGCCTTTGCAGCCTCGACCGTGGAGAACCAGTACTCGGCAATGGTGTTCTCGTACCAGGTGGAACCCGGAACGTGGTATTTCTTGGACTCGGCGTTGCCCTTGATGGCGTGGCCTTCCGGAGCACCTTCACCCTCAACGGCGGCGATGGCACCGTCGATGGCGGGCTTCTCGGAGACAACAGCCTTGACAGCCGTGGCGGTGGCGGCAGCGGAGGCGACCTTGGCAGCCTTCGGAGCAGCCTCAGCCTTGGCCGGAGCGGACGTGTCGGCCGGCAGGGCAGCCTTGGCAACGTTCACCAGGGCGGTGAAAGCGTTGGCGTCGGAAACAGCCAGCTCGGCGAGCATGCGGCGGTCAACCTCAACCTCAGCGGCCTTGAGGCCCTGGATGAGGCGGTTGTAGGTGAGGCCGTTGGCGCGGGATGCAGCGTTGATGCGCTGGATCCACAGGCGACGGAAGTCACCCTTGCGCTTACGGCGGTCGCCGTAGCTGTACACAAACGAGTGCAGCAGCTGTTCTTTTGCCTTGCGGTACAGGCGCGAACGCTGACCGCGGTAACCCTTGGCGCGTTCGAGGACAACCCGGCGCTTCTTGTGGGCGTTGACCGCCCGCTTCACACGTGCCACGTGCGTACTCCTTCAGAAATCTTTATCCCAAGCTGCTACTGCCGGATGTCCGGCCGGCCTGAGAAGGCTTTTGGTGTAGTCGGCAACTACCGGTTGGCAGCCACCAAAAAACTTGGAACTTAGACGCCGAGCATCTTCTTGATGACCTTGGCATCGCCCTTGAAGACGATCTTGTCGCCAGCGAGGCGACGGGTCAGCGTGGAGGACTTGTGCTCCAGGTAGTGGCGGCGGTTGGCCTGCTGGCGCTTCAGCTTGCCGGTACCGGTCAGCTTGAAGCGCTTCTTAGCACCGCTGTGGGTCTTCATCTTCGGCATGGGAACCGATCTCCTTACGTATCCGCGGACATGTCCGCAGTTCTTTCGTGCAGCCGGCCTACGTGGGCCGGCGTGCTGGTTGCTTGCCGTTCGGAGCAAAGCTCCTTGGGCGTCGAACTAGTTGGTCTTGCGTGATGCAGGCTTCGGCGTGGCCTTGGGGGCCGCCGGCCGTGCGCCCGGCTTGGGAGCCGCAGGCTTTGCCATAGGCTTCGGAGCCGCCGGAACTACGGGCTTGGGAGCCGCCGGAACTACGGGCTTCGGAGCGGTCTGGACTGCCGGCTTCGGGGCTTCCTGCACTGGTGCCGCTGCGGGAGCGGGAGCTTCCTCGGCAACAGGTGCTTCCTCAGCCACCGGCGTTTCCTCAGCCACCGGCGTTTCCTCCGGAGCCTCCGATACCGCGGGGGCTTCGCTGGCGGGAGCTTCCTCGGCTGCCGCCGGCGTGGCTTCCTCGACTACGGGAGCGGCGGTTTCCTGCGTGGACTCTTCCTCGGCAACCGTGAGGCCGGCGGGAAGGAGGTCCGCGAGGGACTGGGTCATGGGACCCTGCTCGCCCGAAGTGTCCACGCGTGCCGCCGCCTTGGCCTCGTTCTGGGCCTTGGCTTCTGCACGCTGTGCTGCGCGACGGGCTTCAGCCTTGGCCTCGGCCTTGTTCTTGAGCGGACCAATCACCATGACCATGTTGCGGCCATCGATGCGCGGGCTGGATTCAACAACGCCAACCTCGGCAACGTCTTCAGCAAAGCGCTGCAGGAGGCGGATACCCATTTCGGGACGCTGCTGCTCGCGGCCACGGAACTGGATCATGGCCTTGACCTTGTCACCGGCACCGAGGAAGCGCAGTGCGTGTCCGCGCTTGGTTTCGTAGTCGTGCTTGTCGATCTTGAGGCGGAAGCGGATTTCCTTCAGAACCGTGTTGGTCTGGTTCTTGCGGGCCTCGCGCGCCTTGACTGCGGCCTCGTACTTGTACTTGCCGAAGTCCATCAAC
This sequence comes from Paenarthrobacter sp. NPDC058040, assembly GCF_042885775.1. Taxonomy (NCBI): domain Bacteria; kingdom Bacillati; phylum Actinomycetota; class Actinomycetes; order Micrococcales; family Micrococcaceae; genus Paenarthrobacter; species Paenarthrobacter sp. NPDC058040. The sequence goes on along the minus strand of NZ_JBHVRN010000001.1, from coordinate 589,853 downwards.
TTGCAAACAGGAGGCTTAGCCTGCGGGGCAACTTCAACGAGATCGAGATCGGATTCGGCAGCAAGACGCAGGGCGTCCTCAATGCGGACAATTCCTACCTGTTCGCCGGCAGGGCCGACCAGCCGCACCTCGGGGACGCGGATACGCTCATTGATTCTTGGCTCGCTAATGTTAAAGCTCCTGTGGTTGTGGTGAGTTTCACCGGCAAATAGAGAAGGCCTCCAATTGCTGGTGCAATCGAAGGCCTCAAAGATCGGAGCAGCCCCACACAGGGACCAACAACACTTCCGGCAATGCCGCCAGCGTCCGACCAGGTTACCCGGCAACCTTCAAGTCCCGTGAGGGAAACGGCTGACGCGGGTGGGAGAGAACTCCGCTTGCAAACTGAAAATCAATTCTACAGAAATAACCCGCCAAGCGCACATTCGCACGGCGGGCACGGACTGCAGTTCCACTAAACGTAGAAATAACGACTTCCAGTCGGTCTGTGACAAGCTTACCAGTATGAGCACTGAAGACAGCAATCACCGTAACTCCTTCGGCGGAGATGCGGCCGACACCGGAGTCTCCCAGCAGATCCGCGACATCGCCGAAGTTCCCGCCGTCGAGGTTATTACCACCGGCGCCGTGCACCTCATGAGTGCTGCGGCGGTCAAGGTTGGCCTGGCAGACGACCCCAACGCGGAAGACCTCAAGGACCTGGACGAGGCCCGCAAGCTCATCACCGCCCTGGCCGGCCTGGTTACCGCGGCCGCGCCGGAGATCGGGTCCCAGCACGCCGGCCCCTTGCGCGATGGCCTGCGATCCCTTCAGTTGGCTTTCCGCGAGGCTTCCCTCATCCCGGACGCACCGGGCAAGGGCCCGGGCGAAAAGTTCACCGGCCCCGTGAACTAGCGTCCCGCCCGGACGGCAAACGACGACGGCGACCCTCGCCTGCTGGTGAGGGTCGCCGTCGTCGTTTAACCGGCAGGCCGCGTCAGACGCGGGCGGCGCGACGCCGCAGCGACATCAGGACGAAACCGGCAACGCACAAAACGACGCCGGCGGTGCCCACCGCCGCGAAGCCACCGGACGGTCCCACGGTGTCAATGAAGACCCCGGCGAGTGGGGACCCCAGCGCCACACCGGCCGTCAAGGCCGAGCCATACCAACCCATGGCTTCGCCGCGTCGCTCCTCGTCCACCAGATCGGCCACCTTCTCCGAGGACGCGGACAACACGGGCGCACACAGCAGTCCGGGCAAAATCGACAGGAAAGCCAAGGTCCAGGTGTCCCGGGCAAAGCCCATGGGAATGGTCAACGCAGCCATGCCCAACAGGAGGAGCATGGGCGAGACAGGACGGTTCATGGCACCGTAGATGAGTCCACCAACAACCGAGGCAGCACACCAGAAGAAGAACACGATGCCGATCTGGTTCTGGTGTCCGCCCCGTTCCAGCAGGCCAACGATGCTGACATCCGAACCACTCAGCACCATTCCGGAACCTGCGGCCACCGCGAAGAGCGCGGCCACGGAGACCGTGAACCACGTAAAGTTGCGTGCCACCCGGTTCCTTAGTCCACGCTTGGAAGCGGACGGCGCCATTTCGGAAGCGGCCTCCTGGACATGGCCGGGCGCCGAGGCAACCATGGCCGCCTCCGCCGCGGAGAGATCGTCTGCCGCACGTTCAGCGGATTCCTCAGCCGAACAGGGATCCACGCTGCGCGTCGGCGGATTGAACCAGATCAGGAAGAGGCCGGCCACGGACACCGAGACGCCCACGGCCGTCAGGCCAAGTGCGGAGAATCCACTCGTGGCCACGATTGCACCGATGGCCGGACCGATCATGAAGACGAGTTCGGTGGCGATCGAGTCCAGGGCGAAGGCGCCGCGACGCTGTTCCCCATCCACCATGACACCCAGCGATTGCCGGACCACGCTGAAGATGGGCAGCGTGAACAGGCCGCCCACGAAAACCAACGGAAGCAGCCACTGGTACGAGACGTGCGGCACCACCGACCAGATCACGGTCTCGGAAATGACGGAAGGAATCAGTGCCTTCCGGAGGCCCACCATGTCCACTCGGCGGCCGCGCCAGGGAGCACCCAGGGCGATCCCGATGGTCATGATGGCAGCGGCAGCTCCAGCTGCCGCGTACCCCTCCCCCAGCGTCAGCACAATGTGCAACGTCAGAAGGACGCCCGCCGCCGAATGCGGTATGCGGGCAATCATGCCCACCAACAACAGCCGCCGCACAGGGCGGATGGACAGCATCTCTTTGTAGAGAGCGAAATTCACAGCCAGTTTCCTCTTGTTCCCCAAGGCAGCCCCGGGGAACGGGTACCGCCGTCAATGCTGCGCGGGCTCCTGTGCTGCACGCTGCAGTTTCACTTCAATGGAATCAACGCACTCGGCAAAGGAATCCATCCTTGCCCAGGCGTCGTTCAGTTGGGCCACGAGCGCTTGCACCGCCGCCGCGTCAAGCCCGTCCTCAAGGAACAGCACGACGCGCAACTCCGGCCCCGCTCCGCCGCCCGGCACCTGGCGACCATCGGCCGTCAGGGATGCGACGCCGCCACCGGGCTGCGTCTCAAGCCTGCGGACCGAGCGGAAACCGGAAACCGTGGAAGCGAGAGCAGCCTCCAGTTGATCATCCAGGTAGGACGGCGTCCAGTCCTGCTGCCGGGCAAGCGCCCACATGGCCGGCCGCCGCACCACGAAGGTGAAATCGGAGCCCGGGTCCAAGACCAGCAGTTGTGCGCCCTCGGACACCGCGGAAAGCGCCGCCCGGGCCGCGTATACAGCCACAGGACGGGCTTCCGGATGCCACCTCTCCAGAGCGGCCGAGGATGTAAAGACCGGCATGGCCGTGCGCCCATCAGGGGCCTTGAGCGTGACCAACGCCATATCGGCCTGCTTGTCCGCGTGGAGGCCATCCACGCCGTCGGCTTCTTCGGCGAGCGTCGCGACCACCGGCACAAATACCCGGGCCGTGGCAAGCGACGCCACTACCCCGGCTTCGCTTCCCGCGCCGGCAAGGAGGGCCGCGACTGCAGCCAGGTAACCGGAATCGGCCGAGCCGTCGTCGTCCTCGAAGTTGTGGATCTTTGCAGCCTCGCCGCTCAGGCTGCGTCCCGCCCAGGGCTGCCCGGCAGAGTCAGTGGCACCGCCCGCTCCGGCCAAGGCGGCGGCAATGTGCCCGGGAAGCTCGCGGCGGTGTTCCTGGTGTCCGGCCATCAGCGGCGGCCGGCGACGTCCAGCGCTTCGGGAAGCGTGAAGGCACCGGCGTACAGCGCCTTGCCCACAATCGCACCTTCAACGCCCAGCGGGACCAACTCGCGGAGGACCCGCAGATCCTCGAGGCTGGAAATACCACCGGATGCAACCACGGGCTTGCCGGTCTTCTCCACCATCTGGCGGAGCAGGTCAACGTTGGGACCCTGCAGCGTGCCGTCCTTGGTCACGTCAGTGACCACGTAGCGGGCACAGCCGGCGTCCTCCAGGCGGGCCAGGACCTCCCAGAGGTCGCCACCTTCTTTGGTCCACCCGCGGCCGGCCAGCGTGGTTCCGCGGACGTCAAGCCCGACGGCGATCTTGTCGCCGAAGCGCTCAATGGCACGGCGGGTCCACTCCGGGTTTTCCAGTGCGGCCGTGCCGAGGTTCACGCGGGCAACACCAAGGGCCAGGGCACGCTCCAGCGACTCGTCGTCCCGCAGCCCACCGGAGAGTTCCACCTTCACGTTGAGCTGGGACACCACGTCGCTGATCAGGTCCGCGTTGTTGCCCCGGCCAAAGGCGGCGTCCAGGTCCACCATGTGCACCCACTCGGCTCCGGCTTCCTGCCAGTTCAGGGCTGCTTCCAGGGGCGTCCCGTAGCTGGTTTCCGAGCCTGCCTCCCCCTGCAGGAGGCGGACCGCTTGGCCGTCAACAATATCGACGGCGGGAAGGAGTTCCAGAACGGACTGTGCGGAGGTGGTCATGTGGATCCTTGCAGTTGATGGGAACGCCGGGTCAGTTGCCCGGAAGCGTCAGGAGGTAGGCGGCCAGGAGGGACATCCCGGCCAGCGCGTAAAAGGAAATGGAAACCCAGAGGGGCTTTTTCTGCTGGTGGAAGGAGATGCCTCCGCCAACCAAGAGGCCGGCCAACCCCATGAGCACTACGGACCACATTCAGGCGGCGCCTTCGGGCTTTCGGAGGCCGTCAACCCAGTTGCGCAGCAGCCGCGCCCCGGCATCGCCTGATTTTTCCGGGTGGAACTGGGTTGCGCACAGCGGTCCGTTTTCCACTGCCGCGATGAACCGTGCCCCGTGCTCGGACCAGGTCACCTTGGGCGGGGCCATCCGGGGCTGGACCACGTCGAAGTTCCATTCCTGCACGCCGTAGGAGTGCACAAAGTAGAACCGCTCGTCCTCAACGCCCGCGAAGAGCTTGGACCCCTCGGGCACATCCACCGTGTTCCATCCCATGTGCGGAACCACGGGAGCGGGCAAGAGCTCCACCTTGCCCGGCCACTCGGCCATTCCTTCGGATTCGGTGCCGTGCTCCACGCCGGCCTCGAAGAGCACCTGAAGGCCAACACAGATGGCGAGGACCGGGCGACCGCCTGCTACACGGCGACCGATCATCCGGATGCCGTCCACCGCCTTGAGTTCCTTCATGACAGTCTCGAAGGCGCCGACGCCGGGAACCACCAGCCCATCGGCGTTCAGCACGTCCTCGGGCTTGGCGCTCAACACCACGTGGGCACCCGCGCGTTCCAGGGCACGGACAGCCGAGCGCACGTTCCCGGAACCGTAATCCAGGACGGTCACCGTGGGCTTCCCGTCGGGCGACTCCGGCTTGGCGGCAGCGGACGCATCCGTCACCGCACCGTCCTTGAGGATCTGGTTGCTCATAGTGCTCCCTTGGTGGAAGGAATGCCCTCCACGCGGGGGTCGGACTCAAGAGCGGCACGAAGAGCGCGGGCAAAGGCCTTGAACTGCGCTTCGACAATGTGGTGCGGGTCGCGTCCGGCCAGGACGTTCATGTGCAGGCAGATACCCGCGTGGAGGGTGATGGCCTCGAACACGTGCCGGGTCAGCGAGCCTGTGAAGTGCCCGCCGATCAAGTGGTACTCTTGGCCCGCAGGCTCGCCGCCGTGTACCAGGTAGGGTCGGCCCGAGACGTCCACCACGGCGTGTGCCAGTGCTTCATCGAGCGGGACGGTGGCTTCGCCGAAACGTCGGATACCGGCTTTGTTTCCCAAAGCCGTACGAAGGACCTCGCCGAAGGTGATGGCCACATCCTCCACCGTGTGGTGGGCATCGATGTGGGTGTCCCCCGTCGCCTTGACCGTCATGTCGATCAGGGAGTGCTTGCACAGCGCCGTCAGCATGTGGTCGTAGAACGGGACCGAGGTGCTGATGTCCGAGACACCGGAACCATCCAGGTTGATCTCCACCAGGACAGAAGACTCACTGGTGGTGCGCTCCATGCGCGCAGTACGGGCAGCGGACGGCGTGGCGCCGGTTTCGCTCATGGGAGGAACGTCCTTAACACGAAATGGGAAATGGATCTATGGATAAGTCTAAGTGGGTGGCTTTCAGCCTTGCCCGGACGCCGCATTGGCGTCGCCGGCCAGGAGGGCTTCCAGCGCTTCCAGGAAGGCCGTGGTCTCCGGTTCGGTGCCGGCGGTAACCCGCAGGTGGCCAGGGATTCCAACGTCACGGATCAGGACCCCCGCATCCAGCAGCCCCTGCCAGATGGCGTGCGGGTTCTCCAGTCCACCGAAGAAAACGTAGTTGGAGTCCGAGGCCGCAGGCTTCAGGCCCATGCGAAGCAACTCTGTAACGATGCGGTCCCGCTGGACCTTGATGTCCTCGACGTCGGCCATCAAAGCCTCGCGGTGCTGCAGGGCCGCCAGAGCCGTAGCCTGGGTCACTGCCGACAGGTGGTACGGCAAACGGACCAGCCGGAGGGCATCGGTGACCTCGGGAGCCGCGGCCATGTAACCGAGGCGTGCCCCCGCCAAGGCGAAAGCCTTGCTCATGGTGCGCGAAACGATGAGCCGCTGGCGGCCTGGCAGCAAGGTCAGGGCGCTGGGCGTATTGTCGTGGGCGAACTCGTGGTACGCCTCATCCACGATCACGATTGCCTGGCTTGCTTCTCCGGCTTCATAGACAGCCTCCACGACGTCCAGGCCAAGACCCGTTCCGGTCGGGTTGTTGGGCGAGCACAGGAACACGATATTGGCTCCCGTCTCCGCCACTTGCGCGGCTGCAGATGCGGCATCCAAGCTGAAGTCCTCGCCCCGCACGCCACGAACGTATTCCGTGTCCGTACCGCTGGCCAGGAGTGGATACATGGAATACGTGGGAGGGAAGCCGAGGGCCTTGCGGCCAGGACCACCGAAGGCCTGCAGGATCTGCTGGAGCACCTCGTTGGATCCATTGGCGGCCCAGATATTTGCGGGAGTCAGTCCGTGGCCCAGGAACCCGGCCAGCGCTTCGCGGAGCTCGGTAAATTCACGGTCCGGGTAGCGGTTCAATCCGGTAGCGGCGGCAGCAACTGCTTCGGTGATCGCGGCTTGGACGTCGGCCGGGACCCCATGGGTGTTCTCGTTGACGTTGAGCAGAATCGGAACATCAAGCTGCGGTGCGCCGTAGGGGCTCAGCCCACGCAGATTGGTCCGGAGGGGAAGTCGGTCGAGTCGCTCAAGCTGGTCAGTCACCCCAACAGTTTAAGGGGCGCCGCTGACTGCCTTGTAACTGTGACGCCGGACGGGGCCTGACGGGGACCTCCCTTTGCCGGCTGGACCGGCTAATTGGCGGGTACGAACAGTTGCTGGCCCGGGGTGATCCGTCCACCGCGGAGGTCGTTCAACTGGATGATCTCCGCGATGACATCCCTCGGATCGCGCTCGGGAGCAGCAGCGCCTGCAATGCCCCACAATGACTGTCCCGGCTGCACGGTCACGCTGACGGCAACCGGCGGCTGAAGCTGCGACTGCGAATCCGAAGCCTTGGCAGGCGAGGTGAGGAAGCCCGCAAAACTCAGCAGTGCGGCCACCAGCAACATCGCGGGGATGCCAAAGAAAACGATCCGCCCGCGCCGTGTGAGCCGGATGCGGGTGGGTGCCGGCGCGTTGCGGAACTCTTGGAACGTTGTTACTGCGGACATGAGCTGAGCCCTTCTGAGCGATTGCCTGGCCCCGGAAACCCGGAACCCTGCTGCCGATACCTTGTCTTCACCGCCGCGGCGGCGATGTTCGAACACTTTCTTCGAACATCGAAGCTGCGTTTCGGATTTATAGAACACATATTCGAACCTTGCTACGACATTTTTAGCACTTATCAACGAACGGTGTCGAGACTCGCTAGAACAAATGTTTGATAAACGCTTGTGCCTGGCCTAGGTTTGAGGGAAGAAACAAGCACGGATTCAGTGCATCAGGAGGGTCTGACATTTTTCGGACCCACGTCCCCGGAAGCGTGCAGAACGCGACCGGGCGGAACGGAAGGGCGATGGCGAACATGGCAGCGAAAGCCACAGGCGGCGGGGCACCCCTGCGGAGCCATCAGCCCCCCAAAAGTCCCAAGAGCCTGACCGTCCGTCAGAAGAAGATCCTTGAAACCATCCAGCGTTCAGTCAACGAGAATGGCTACCCGCCCAGCATGCGCGAGATCGGGGACACCGTTGGGCTGGCCAGCTTGTCGAGTGTCACCCACCAGTTGTCCCAGCTGGAAAAGCTCGGATACCTGAGAAGGGACCCTAAGCGTCCCCGGGCCATGGAAGTCCTCATGCCGTTGACCCTTGACGGCGGTGCCACCATTCCAGGCGTCGAAGCTCCTGCCACATTGCGCAGCGCCGGTGGGCTGGCTGTTACGGAACTGGCAAGTGCCAGCGACACCGCCTTGGTTCCCTTGGTGGGCCGCATCGCCGCCGGTGGACCGATCCTGGCCGACCAGACCGTTGAGGATGTCCTGCCCCTGCCCCGGCAACTGGTGGGCCACGGCGAACTCTTCATGCTGAAAGTGGCCGGTGACTCGATGATCGACGCAGCCATTTGCGATGGCGACTGGGTTGTTGTCCGCAGGCAGAACGACGCCGTCAACGGCGACATTGTCGCAGCCCTGCTTGACGACGAAGCCACGGTGAAAACCTTCCGCCAGCGGGACGGCCACACCTGGCTGCTCCCCCAGAACACCCAGTACGAACCCATCCTTGGCGACCAAGCCACCATTATGGGCAAGGTCGTTTCGGTACTGCGCTCCCTCTAGGAGCAGTTACTGCGGGCAGCGACGCCCGCAACAGCCGAGGCAAGGGCGCACACGGCGGACTCAGCGCCCCGTCCGGGCCAGCCTTTCCAGCGCACCATGGACGATCTTACGGTCCGTCGTGGCCCAGAAGGGCGGCAGTGCGGCCCGCAGGAATCCCCCGTACCTTTCAGTGGAAAGCCGCGGATCGAGGATCGCCACCACGCCCTTGTCTCCCGTCGACCGGATCAGTCGTCCGGCGCCCTGGGCGAGGCGGATGGCAGCGTGCGTCGCCGAAACGGCCATGAACCCATTTCCACCGGATTGGGCAACAGCTCGTGAGCGCGCCGTCATGAGGGGATCGTCGGGCCGCGGGAAAGGAATCCGGTCGATGACCACCAGGCGGCACGAGCCACCCGGCACATCCACGCCCTGCCACAGTGACATGGTGCCGAAGAGGCACGTGTCAGGTTCGTCGGCGAATTGCTTCACCAGGGCTGCCATGGTGGATTCGCCTTGGCACAGGATGTCCACATCAAGGCGCAAACGCATGGCGTCAGCGGCTTCCTCGGCTGCGCGCCGGGAGGAGAACAGACATAATGCTCCTCCGCCGGATGCCCTGATGAGGTCCTCCAGTTCGTCCAGTGCTTCCGGGGACGTTCCCCTGCCGGGCTTCGGCAAGTGCTTCGCCACGTAGAGGACGCCCTGCTTCGGGTAGTCGAAAGGTGACCCCACATCCAGGCCAGTCCAGCTTGGTGCGCCGTCCCCCAGCAGGCCAAGCCCGCCGGCAGCAGGCTCGAAGGCGGAACCGATGGCCAGCGTGGCGGAGGTCAGGACCACCGTGTGGCCAGCGAACAGGCCTTCCCGCAAGCGGCCGGCGACACTCAGCGGTGCGATATTGATGAGTGCGGGAGCAGTCTCATCGGGCTGCGAGTAACCCTGCTGGGGGTCGAAGGTGCTGTTTCTTGAGAACCACACCACTTCACGGTTTTCCTTTGCGGCAAGCAAACGCTCAGACAGTTCAAGGATGAGCATGAGCCGCGAACGGGCCAGCTGGCGTCCACCGTCCACCGCGTTGGACGAATCCGTCTTCGAATCGGACAGCGCTGCCCTGGTGGCGTCGCGCAACTGGTCCAGGCAGTCGAGTTGTTCGTCGTTGAGACCGCTGGGCACCAGCCCGTTGGGCACGCCCATGATGGCCATATCCAGCCTGTCGGCAGCGGCGTTCAAAGCATCGACGGTAATGGCGGTGTGCTTGCGCGCGCTGGACGCAGCAGCATGGATCATGGCTACGGACAACTGCCCGGACACAGCCCCGGTGACCCGATCCTGCAGTTCATGGGCTTCGTCCACCACCACCACGTCATATTCGGGCAGGACAGCCAATCCTTCGAAGGCACTCACGGCCAGCATCGCGTGGTTGGTGACCACCACGTCAGCCTCCGCCGCCCGGGCGCGCGCTTGCTCGCTGAAGCATTCTTCAGCCATGGGGCATTTTTGCGCCCCCAGGCATTCCATGGAGGTCACGGAGACCTGCCGCCAGGCCCGGTCCGTGACACCCGGCATCAATTCGTCGCGGTCGCCGGTGGCGGTCTTCTCCGCCCACTCGCGCAGGCGCACCACTTCCTTGCCCAGTTGTGACGACGGCCCGCCCACGGATGCCGCGAAGTGCGGCACGCTGGTGTCCTCGCCGAGGGAAAAGAGCTGGCCCTCGGATGGTTCTTCGCTGGGAAAGCCCCCCTCGAGCTTTTGCAGGCACACATAGTTGGCCCGGCCCTTGACGAGCGCCACGTTTACCGGCCGTTCCAAGGCGGGGTTGATGGTCTCCAGCAGGCGGGGAAGATCCCTCCCGACAATCTGGGTCTGGAGGGCCAGGGTGGCGGTGGACACCAGCGTCGGCTTGTTGCTGTCCATTGAGTGGGCAATCAACGGGATCAGGTAAGCCAAGGACTTACCCGTCCCCGTCCCTGCCTGTACCAGCAGATGCTCGCCGGACTCGATGGCCCGGGCAACGCGCTTGGCCATTTCATGCTGGCCTGTGCGGCTCTGGCCGCCCATGCCCGCAACAGCTTTGTCCAACAACTCCAGGGTGAACTTCTCCCCCACCGACGCAGCGGGTTCCGCCGCCACCTTCTCAACCATTGCTGACGAACGACTCCAGCTCGGCAGCCAGGCCTTCACGGACCAACGCCACCACGCGCGTGCCGTTTTCCTCGTGCTCAAGGCTGAGGATTTCGGCATCGGAGTTGTGGAGTTTGTTGATCATCTCGCCGCGGTTGTAGGGAATGAGCACCTCCAGGCGGACGCCCGGCCGAGGAATCGACTGGCTGATGGTCTCCAGGAGTTCAGCGATTCCCTCCCCCGTGCGCGTGGAGACCACGGCGTGCCGCGGCTCCTTCTGCCGGAGACGCTCAACCACGAAGGGATCCGCCACGTCCACCTTGTTCAGGACGATGATTTCCGGAACCTTCCGGGCATCGACTTCGCTGAAGACCGTCCGCACGGCGGCGATCTGCCCTTCCGGATCCGGGTGTGAGGCATCAACGACGTGCAGGATCAGGTCTGAGTCCGCCACTTCCTCAAGCGTGGAGCGGAACGCTTCAACCAACTGCGTGGGCAGCGAGCGGACAAACCCCACGGTGTCGGCCAGGGTGTAGCCGATCCCGTCCGGCGTCTGGGCCTTGCGGACTGTGGGGTCCAGCGTGGCGAACAGGGCGTTTTCCACCAGGACACCGGCATCCGTCAGGCGGTTGAGCAGTGAGGATTTGCCGGCGTTGGTGTAGCCGGCGATCGCTACGGAAGGCACGGCATTACGACGGCGGTTGGCCCGCTTGGTCTCGCGCGCCGGCTTCATGGCGGCGATCTCCCGACGCAACTTGGCCATCCGGGTACGGATACGGCGGCGATCCAGCTCGATCTTGGTTTCACCGGGACCACGCGAACCCATGCCGGCGCCGGCGCCACCCACCTGGCCACCGGCCTGGCGGGACATGGAGTCACCCCAACCACGGAGCCTGGGGAGCAGGTACTCCAGCTGGGCCAGTTCCACTTGGGCCTTGCCTTCGCGGCTCTTTGCGTGCTGGGCGAAAATGTCCAGGATCAACGTGGTCCGGTCAACTACCTTGACCTTCACGATGTCTTCCAGGCCACGTCGCTGGGACGGCGAAAGCTCGGTATCAACCACTACGGTATCGGCACCGGTGGAAGCAACGATTGCTTTGAGTTCCTGCGCCTTGCCCGAGCCCAGGAAGGTTCCGGGATCCGGTTTGGTACGGCGCTGGACCAGTCCGTCCAGTACCTCGGAGCCCGCGGTTTCGGCAAGCGCCGCCAACTCCCTGAGGGAGTTCTCGGCATCAGCCAACGTGCCCTCGGTCCAGAGCCCGGCAAGGACTACGCGTTCAAGGCGCAGCTGCCTGTACTCGACTTCAGTGACGTCCTCGAGTTCCGTGGAAAGGCCCGCCGTCCGGCGGAGCGCACGGCGTTCGGCGAGGTCTTCCTGCTCGCCATCGTAGATGCTGTGCTCTTCATCAAGCGTGGAGATTGCTTGGGCTTTGCCAAACACGCCCTTGGCGTCGGAATCCCCGGACGCCTGCGCTGGTACATCCTTGGACAGAATCCGGTCGATGACGGCCTGGATTTCTTCAGGACTCATGTCCTGGGCGTCGGAATCGGATCCGGAGTGCTTCTGGGTGGTCATGGTCTCCTTAGACTGTTCGGCAATTCCAGAATAGTGCTGTTTGCTGTGCGGCGCTTCGGTATTCGCGCTGGGCTGACGTGCTTGGGCCAAGTGGGCCTCCTGTAGGGCTGCCGGCAGCCGGCGGCAATGTGGCTGGCTGGCCATGGCGGAGTTGTGGCGGTTCGATCCGCGGGGAGGTCCTGTCCACCTGAAGAAGGCGCAAATTCCCGAAGGTGCCCACGCATATCCAGTGGAACTGGTGAAGCCAGTACCGGAGGGTGCGGCAAAGACCGGGAATTGGGAGATCTTCTGAGTGTCTGCTGCCGCTAACGGCGAGCAGACTGGCCGGGGAACCTACCGGGCGGAATGGACGGCGCTGGTCACGTAGAGTGATCCGGTTGCGTTGTCCTGCATCGCGGGCGGTGCCGTAGTTCGGCTGGTTACTCAAAGATCAAGAACATGCCTTCCACAGTAGCATCGTGTGTCAAACCGGCTCACCCGGCCCGCAGTTTCCCAAGCCGCCGATCGCCAACTAATCTGGCAAATTATGGAGTCTGCACACTATTTCAGCGCCCAACCCGCCGGTCCCTTCACCCGCAAGCCCTTGACGGTGGAACTCGCCGGCGCCACCCGGCACCTGCAGACCTCCTCGGGAATTTTCAGCCCGGATGGCATAGACAAGGGCACGGCAATTCTGCTGTCTGATGTCCCGCCGCCTTCACCCCGCGGGAACCTGCTGGATATCGGCTGCGGCTGGGGCCCAATTGCCCTGACGATGGGACTGATGGCCCCATCCGCGCAGGTGTACGCCGTCGACGTCAACGAGCGCTGCATCGCCCTGACGAACGAGAACGCGGCGTCGCTCGGGCTGGGCAACGTCAAGGCGAGCCTCCCCGACGAGGTGGCCGCCGACGTCGAATTTTCCACCATCTGGTCCAACCCGCCCATCCGGATCGGCAAGGACGAACTTCACTCCCTGTTGCTGACCTGGCTGCCCCGGCTGGCGCCAGGCGGCAATGCCTGGCTGGTGGTCCAGAAGAACCTGGGTTCGGATTCCCTGCAGCGCTGGCTCGCGGCCGAACTGGACAAGTCCTTCACGGTGTCCCGTGAAAGCACCTCCAAATCGTTCAGGATCCTCAGGGTCAGGAAAGCGTCCCTTTAGCAACGATGACAGCGGGGCCGCTGAGTTCAACGTGCTCGCGGCCATCCGGTCCGGGGAAGAACTTGACGTCCACCACGCCGCCGGGAACGTTGACGTGCCACGCGTTGGGCGCAGTGCTTCCGGCCCAGTGACGGATGGCGACCGCGGCCGCGCAAGCCCCCGTGCCGCAGGACTGGGTTTCGCCGACACCGCGCTCATGGACACGCATGGTGATCGATCCGACACCCTCATGGACCAAAGGTTCGGCTGGGACGACGAACTCAACGTTGGTGCCGTTGGCGGGCTTCGGATCAACCACGGGTGCCCGGAAAAGCTGGGTGGCCGACAGTTCACTGAGCTCGGCCAGCGCCACCACTGTGTGGGGGTTTCCCATGCTGACCGAAAGACCAGGGCGCGCCACCTCAAGTCCATCTGCGCTCACCAGGGCGTCCATGGCCTTGGACGTGGCCTCGGCCGGAAAGATGAACTCCCACGGACCCATGTCCACTGCGTAGCCGTTGTCCGAGCGGACGATCTTCTTGATGCCGCCGCGGGTTCCGATGGTCAGGGCTTCGCCGGGACCAAGCTCAACCAGGCCCTGGTCGATGAGGAAGTGCACAAAGACCCGAACGCCGTTGCCGCACATCTCGGACAGCGAACCGTCGCCATTGCGGTAGTCCATGAACCACTCAGCCGTGGAATCCTGTTCCAGGAGGGCGCGTCCTTCGGGAAGATCACGTGACGGTACCGCCCGGATCAATCCGTCCCCACCAATGCCCCGGTGCCTGTCGCACAGCTGTGCTACTTGGGCCGGTGTGATCTCGTGAATGGCCCCGGGATCGGCGATCAGGACAAAGTCGTTGCCGGTTCCATGCCCCTTCGAAAAGGCCAGTCCGGACAGGCTGGCTTCGGTCAAAGGGGCCTCGGCAGCACTTGGCTGCTGGGCGGAAACTGCGGCGGTCTGGTCCATGGATCTAGGCTACCTGCCGCTGGTCTTCGCCCAGAAATCAGGCTGGTCGGACGAGTTCCACGGCCTTTGCAAGAAGTCCCGGGTCCTGCCAGTCCAGCCACGCGATGCGGGGGTCGGCGCGGAACCAGGTCAATTGGCGGCGGGCGAATTGCCGCGTCGCCACGATCGTCTCCTCGGCCGCATCCTGGACAGTTGCCTGGCCATCCAACACCTTCAGGAACTGGGAGTAGCCAAGAGCGCGTGATGCCGTCTTACCTGCTCGCAGGCCAACCGCATCCAGTCTTTCCACTTCCTGCAGGAGCCCGGCATCCACCATCCGATGGACACGGCGGGCCAAGCGCTCCTTCAGCATGTCCCGGTCAACAGAGAGGCCAATCTGGACAGCAGGCTGGAAGTACTCACGCTGTGGCATGAACGAACTGAATGGCCTGCCCGTGAGTTCATGCACTTCCAGGGCCCTGATAACCCGTCTGGCGTCACCCAGTCGCGCCGCCGAGACGGGGTCCACGTCTTCCAGGCGGGCACGGAGAGGTGCCAGCCCCGTGGCCTCGCATTCAGCCTCAAGGCGTTGGCGGATCCCGGGGTCCGTCCCCGGAAATTCGAGGACATCGAGTGCTGCCCGAACATACAGGCCCGAACCGCCCACCATGATTGCCTGCTTGCCCCGCGCATGGATTTCCTGGATGGTCCGTCGGCAATCAGCTTGGAAACCGGCCACACTGGCTTCTTCGGTGACATCCATGGTGTCCAGCAGATGGTGCCGCACACCCCTGCGTTCTTCCACAGTGATCTTGGCCGTACCGATGTCCATGCCCCGGTAGAACTGCAGGGCATCGGCGTTGATAACCTCACCGTCCAAGGCCAATGCCAGCTCAACGCCAAGATCCGACTTTCCGGAGCCGGTAGGACCTACTACAGCGATGACGGGCAGCGCCGAAGCGTCCGACCCTTCAGAGTGCATGCGCGGAACCTTGGTCAGCTGCGGCGCACGGGAATGGCCGGCATACCCAGGGACACACCGGACTTGCTGCTGCTGGAACCCGGTACGGGCGCACCGCAGCTGTCGGCCTGGGCACGATCCCACGCATCGCCCGCCCTGGACCGCCGAAGCACGTAGTCGGCGGGGGCCGCGGGATCAGCAACCAGGTGGAAGGCGGCTGCCTCAGTGATGGTCACCGTGACGAAATCGCCCGGACGGGGCGTCTCAGCGCCCTCAGGAACGGAGAAGTGCACCAACCGCTGATCCTTGGAACGCCCGGACAAGCGGTGGGTCTCCCCTGCCTTGCGTCCAGACTGGGCCGTAACAAGAATTTCGACGCTGCGACCCAGCTGCCGCGCATTTTCCTCGGCAGCGATGCGGTCCTGGAGCGCTGTGAGCCGCTCGTAGCGTTCCTGGACAACGGCCTTGGGAAGTTGCTCCGGCAAGTCGGCAGCGGGAGTGCCGGGACGCTTGGAGTACTGGAAGGTGAAGGCCGAGGCAAACCTGGACTGTTCCACGACGTCGAGGGTGGCCTGGAAGTCTTCCTCAGTCTCTCCGGGGAACCCCACAATGATGTCGGTGGTGATCGCCGCGTTGGGAATACGTTCGCGGACCTTGTCCAGGATGCCGAGGAACTTGCTGGACCGGTAGGAACGGCGCATGTCCTTGAGGACTTTGTCCGAGCCGGACTGCAGCGGCATGTGCAGCTGGGGCATCACGTTCGGCGTTTCCGCCATGGCATCAATGACGTCATCGGTGAAGGCGGCGGGGTGTGGACTGGTGAAGCGAACGCGCTCCAGGCCATCGATTTCGCCACAGGCCCTCAGCAGCTTGGAGAAGGCCAGGCGGTCGCCGAACTCCACCCCGTAGGAGTTCACGTTCTGGCCAAGCAGCGTTACCTCGACCGCGCCGTCGTCCACCAGTGCCTGGATTTCCGCGAGGATTTCACCAGGGCGGCGGTCCTTTTCCTTGCCGCGCAAGGACGGCACGATGCAGAAAGTGCAGGTGTTGTTGCAGCCAACCGAAATGGAGACCCAGCCCGAATACACGGAATCGCGCTTGGTGGGGAGCGTCGATGGAAAGACATCGAGGGACTCAAGGATTTCCAACTGGGCTTCGTTGTTGTGTCGGGCCCTGTTGAGCAAGGCCGGAAGCGCCCCCACGTTGTGCGTTCCGAAAACGGCGTCCACCCACGGTGCCTTGCGGACGATCGTTTCGCGGTCCTTCTGGGCCAAGCAACCACCAACAGCGATCTGCATCCCGGGGTTGGCAGCCTTGACCTGACGCAACTGCCCGAGGTTCCCATAGAGCTTGTTATCCGCGTTCTCGCGCACCGCGCAGGTGTTGAACACCACGACGTCGGCAAGCTCGCCTTCAGCCGGCACGTAGCCAGCGTCCTCCAAGAGACCGGCCATGCGCTCGGAATCGTGGACGTTCATCTGGCAACCGAAAGTCCGGACTTGATACGTCCGCGGCTCAAGGGGCGGCTGCATTGCATCTGCTGAAGGGGAAGGAATGGTCAAACTCACTACTCAAGGGTACCGGCTTCGTCCAGTACCTCACCGACGATCCTGAAGGCCAGGGAAGGCGCGTAGCCCTTTCTGGCCAGCATGGAGGCCAGCCTCCGGGTGTATTTGTCCCGTTCCGCACGATCCGAAAGATCAACGCCTGCCCGCAGCTTCCTTTGGACAAGCTCCCTCGCTGCGAGTTCCTCGTCCTGGTCGCTCAGTTGTGACAGGGCCTCTTCGGCGTCCTCCAGCTCGATACCTTTGTCCGACAACTCCCGACGCAAGGCACCCTTGGCGAGCTTCTTGGTCTGTGAACGGCTGCGCACCCACATGCGGGCGAACTCGGCGTCGTCAATGAGCTGGACTTCCTCGAATCGGTCCAGGACTGCCTCAGCCACATGCTCGGGAACCTTTCGGTCCGCGAGTTTGCGGGCCAGCTGCAGCCGGCTGCGCGGCGCCATGGTCAATTGCCTCAAGACGATGGCGCGCGCGACAGACTCCGGATCGGGTTCCGGGTCGGCTGATATCGGTGAATCCGGGTCCGGCCCGAAGCTATCCGTCAACGGCCTTCAGCTTCGGGGTGTCTTCCTCAGGCTTGACGCCCACGCCGAGCTTTTCCTTGATCAGGCGTTCCAACTCCTGTGCGAGCTCCGGGTTGTCGCGCAGGAAGCGGCGGGAGTTCTCCATACCCTGACCGAGCTGGTCACCGTCGTAGGTGAACCACGAGCCCGACTTCTTGATGATGCCGTGCTCGACACCCATGTCGATGATGCCGCCCTCGCGGGAGATGCCCTGGCCGTAGATGATGTCGAACTCAGCGATCTTGAAGGGCGGGGCCATCTTGTTCTTGACGATCTTGGCCTTGGTGCGGTTACCGACGGAGTCCGCGCCTTCCTTCAGCGTCTGGATACGACGCACATCGATGCGGACAGAGGCGTAGAACTTCAGGGCCTTACCACCGGTGGTGGTTTCCGGGGAGCCGAAGAACACGCCGATCTTTTCACGAAGCTGGTTGATGAAGATGGCGGTGGTCTTGGTCTGGCTCAGGCGGCCGGTGATCTTACGAAGCGCCTGGCTCATCAGGCGGGCCTGGAGACCGACGTGCGAGTCGCCCATCTCGCCTTCGATTTCTGCGCGCGGAACAAGGGCGGCCACGGAGTCGATGACGATGATGTCGAGCGAGCCGGAGCCCACCAGCATGTCCATGATCTCGAGGGCCTGCTCACCCGTATCCGGCTGGGAGACCAGAAGCGCATCCGTGTCCACACCGAGCTTCGCGGCGTAATCGGGATCGAGGGCGTGTTCGGCGTCAATGAACGCCGCGATTCCGCCGTTGCGCTGGGCGTTGGCTACAGCATGCAGGGCGACGGTGGTCTTACCCGAAGATTCCGGGCCGTAGATCTCCACGACACGGCCGCGGGGCAGGCCGCCAATGCCAAGGGCGACGTCCAAGGCGATGGATCCGGTCGGGATGACCTCAATGGGAGCGCGGGTGTCGTCACCCAGGCGCATGATGGAGCCTTTGCCGAACTGCTTGTCGATCTGGGCAAGCGCTGCCTCGAGCGCCTTTTCACGATCCGGGGTTGCCGCCATGGTTCACACCTCTGATGCTTTCTCGCTGTGGACTGGCCTGAACGGCCGCTTTCCTGTCATGCCTGACGCTATTACGGTGCTCTGACATTTTTCGTAGTCGGCTGCCCCTATGTGGATAAACGGCTGCCGAACGCTGTGGAATGCGTCGTTCAGGATCAATTTTCCTCTCACAGGAGCATATCCCCATCCGAACAGATATTCGAACAACGCAACGGCGTGTCACTCCGCAGTACACCCGACGGGGCTTAGTTGAGGGGTTTGATGTCCCGCCCCAGGCGCCGCTCAGGCGGAACGTCCTGGACATCGCAGACAGCGATCCAGATGTCGCGGGGCGTGAATCCTGCGGCGAGGGCATCCACCGCGGTCCGCCCTCCTACTCCGGCCAGAACCAGCGAGCCGGCCAGGACACGGGAATAGCCCGCCCCGAATTCGTCGTCCATCAATCGCCAGAAGTCACTTGCCCTCACGGATAGAGTCTCTCATGCCGGACGGACCTTAGAATGGTTGCCATGAGCAATCCTCTTCCCAGCGCACCCGCGCCGGCGGTTGAAAATGATGACGTGGACGACGCCCTTCAGCAGGTGGAACACCAGCTGAGCCTGCTCTGGCGCCGCGCCCGGTCAATTTCGCACCAGTTGTCACGCCAGGTCCACCCTGACATGGAGCCTGCCGCCTATGGGCTGCTGACGATCATTCGTCGCGAGGGCCCCATCCGGCTGACGGACCTTGCTACCTGCATTGGGGTGGGCAAGCCGTCCGTGAGCCGGCAAATCGCTTTCCTGGAAGGCATTGGCCTGGTCTACAAGGAGGCCGATCCGCAGGACGGCAGGGCACAATCCATCCGGTTGACGGACAAGGGCGAGGAAAAAATGCACCAGGTGCAGGACGCACGCCGGCAGGTCTTCCGTGAAAGGCTCGGCGAATGGCCGCTCGAGGACGTCAAGGCCCTGGCTGACTACATGGGCCGCCTCAATGCCGTCTACAGCGACCCGCTCTTGCGGGACGTTCCCCTCAAGGACACCGACACCGGCGAAACCGCCGAATAGCTGAACCACACAACGCGAAAAGGTCCCCGGCCGCGCGGCTGGGGACCTTTTCAGTGAATCTTGCGGCTTGGTTACCGGGCTCCGGACAGCATGCCCTGGCCGAAATCGTCGGTGAGATCGAGATCGCGGCCGTAGCGCTGGGAGAACTCCTGCGGAACGGTGTCCGGAACAGCGACGCCCTCTGCAACTGCAACGCGGTCGCTGACTTCGCGGAGCATGCTGGACAACGGTACGTCCAATGCGGTGCAGATCGAGGACAGGAGCTCGGAAGAAGCCTCCTTCTGGCCGCGTTCAACCTCGCTCAGGTAACCCAGCGAAACACGGGCGCTGTGCGAGACCTCACGAAGGGTGCGGCCTTGACGCTGGCGGACATCGCGCAGTACATCACCGATCTCGTGGCGTAGTACAACCATTTTGCGCTCCTTCTGTTCGCTCTGTGCCTGATCAGCCAAGCCCACATCCTTCCAGCGGACAACGCCGTTCACGGATACGGGCTGCTTTACCATCTGTATCGCCTTGCTCCCTCGTTCTTCCGGTCCGCTGGCTGGCGGACCGGGTTGGTTTCTACATCCTAGGCGCCCCGGCCATTCCGAAGCGACACAATGACACAACTATTGGCAATCAGTTTTTGTTCCCGACTACTTTACGAACGGTAACCAAGCTCACGCACAGCGGCAAGGAGCCGTGCCAAGGCACCCGTACACGCCTGTTCCCTTATGTCTTGCCTGTCCCCCAAAAACGCGTATTCAAACGAACGGCTGCCCTCTTTCGTGGCCACTCCGATGAAGACCGTTCCCACAGCCTTGCCGTCGTGCGCGTCCGGGCCGGCGACTCCCGTGGTGGAGATTCCGATATCGGCGCTGCAGGCCCGGCGGGCTCCCTCGGCCATCTCGGCGGCAACATCCCCGTCCACCGACCCCACAGCGTCCAGCAGTGATTGCCGGACACCCAGGACCCCGGCCTTGACGGCGTTCTGGTAGGCGACGACGCCACCCTGCAGCATCCCGGAGGCGCCAGGCGTATTCGCCAAGGTGGCTGCCACCATCCCCGCAGTCAAGGACTCGGCGGTGGCCACCGTCAGGTGTTTTTCGATCGCTTCGGCAACTGCCGCCGTCGCGGTTTCAGCCGCGGTTCCCGCTGTGCGTGGAGTGCTCATGCGCGGCGTCCCGCAGCGCGGAGCCTGAGCGCTTGGATGACATATTCGACGCCGGTCCACAGGGTAATCGCCAAGGCAACCATCATGACCCAGAAGGCGACATCCACCAGCCAGGGAGCAATCGCCTTGAGCGGCAGGGAGTAGAGGAAGATCGCCACTGTTTGGACCACCGTCTTCAACTTTCCGCCGCGGGAGGCCGGCATGACGCCGTAGCGGATTACGAAGAACCGCAGGGCAGTAATGCCCCACTCGCGCACCAGGATGAGGATGGTTACCCACCATGGCAACTCCCCCAAGGCGGACAGCAGGACCAAGGCGGAGCCGATGAGCAGCTTGTCGGCAATGGGATCGGCGATCTTGCCGAAATTGGTGATGAGGCCACGTGCACGCGCGATGTCGCCGTCGAGCTTGTCCGTATAGATCGCGACGGCGAACGCCGCCACCGCCGCCCAGCGCCACGGGCCGTGCCGGCCGTCATCGGCAAGCAGGAACCAGACGAAGAAGGGAACCAGCACGATGCGAAGCATCGTCAGGATATTTGGCAGGTTCCAAAGCGCGGAACCGCTCGACGTGGCGTTGTCGCCCTCGGCTGTAGTCACTCCTCTAGGCTACCGTCTGGCGGTCAGCGTCCCGTCAGCGACCAGGCGTCCTCGCCGCCTTCATCATCATCCGGGCCGTCGGCGCCGTCGTAATAATCGATGGCCTGGGTACGGTTGTCCAGGTCCGCGGCCACGAGGTCTTCGGCATAGCCGCCGACGGCGATGTTCGAGTTCGCGTTATCGCTCAGCGCAGCCGTTTGGGCGTCCGGCGCGGCCGGTGCTTCCTGGCCCTTCATGGCCGCAAGCACGGCGGCGAGGTCGTCCGGCTTGACCAGGACATCGCGGGCCTTGGAACCCTCGGACGGACCGACGACGCCACGGGACTCCAGAAGGTCCATCAGGCGGCCCGCCTTGGCGAAACCGACGCGCAGCTTGCGCTGGAGCATGGACGTGGAGCCGAACTGCGTCGTGACCACGAGTTCGGTGGCCTGGAGCAGCACCTCGAGGTCGTCTCCAATGTCGTCGTCGATCTGCTTCTTGGGCGCCTCGGCGGCGACGTCGTCCCGGTAGACGGCCTGGAGTTGGCCCTTGACGTGCTCCACCACATTATGGATTTCCGATTCGGAGACCCAGGCGCCCTGGACGCGCATGGCCTTGGACGCACCCATGGGAAGGAACAGGGCGTCGCCTTGGCCAATCAGCTTTTCGGCACCCGGCTGGTCAAGCACAACACGCGAGTCCGTAACGGAGGAGGTGGCAAAAGCCATGCGCGAGGGCACGTTGGCCTTGATGAGGCCCGTCACGACGTCCACTGACGGTCGCTGGGTGGCCAGGACCAGGTGGATACCGGCGGCACGGGCCAGCTGGGTGATACGGACGATCGAGTCCTCCACATCCCTCGGAGCCACCATCATGAGGTCCGCGAGTTCATCCACGATCACCAGCAGGTAGGGGTAGGGCTTGATGACCCGCTTGGAATCCACCGGCGGCGTGACTTTGCCTGCACGGACGGCCTTATTGAAATCATCAATGTGCTTGTAGCCGTAATTGGCGAGGTCGTCGTAGCGGGCATCCATCTCCCGGACCACCCATTGGAGCGCTTCGGCGGCTTTCTTGGGATTGGTGATGATGGGCGTGATGAGGTGCGGCACGCCCTCATAGGCCGTCAGTTCAACGCGCTTGGGGTCCACCATGACCATCCGGACCTCATCCGGCGTGGCCCGCATCAGGATGGAGGTGATCATGGAGTTAACGAAGCTGGACTTACCGGCACCGGTGGCACCGGCCACCAACAGGTGGGGCATCTTGGCGAGGTTGGCCACCACGTAGCCGCCCTCCACATCCTTGCCGACGCCCATGACCATGGGGTGGTCGGTGCGGCGGGCGTTCTGGCTCCTCAGGACATCGCCCAGTGACACCGTCTCGCGGTCAGTGTTGGGGATCTCGATGCCGATCGCGGACTTGCCCGGGATGGGGCTCAGGATCCGGACATCGCTGGATGCGACGGCGTAGGAAATGTTCTTGGACAGCGCCGTGACGCGCTCCACCTTGGTGCCCGGGGACAGTTCGATCTCGTACCTCGTGACGGTGGGACCGCGGCTGAAGCCGGTCACTTGCGCGTCGACGTTGAACTGCGTCAGCGTGTCGGTCAAGGCAGCGACGACGGCGTCGTTCGCTTCCGTACGCTCCTTCGGGATGGAACCCGGCGTCAGGAAGTCCGAGGCGGGCAGCGTATACGTGACGTCGCCGGCCAAGGACAGTTGTTCCGTGCGCTGCGGGATCGGGGCCTGCGGCAGCGGCGCACCGGCGGGCTTGGCCGGTACCTGAGCCACGGGCGTGGTCATTTCCGGCGTCAGGACCGGGATGGCTTCGGTGGGATTGTCCAGGCCCGGTGCCGCGCCGAGCCCCTGGGCCGCCTTGATCTTCCCGACGGCGATCTCCGCCTGCGTAGGGCGACGCACCCCCGGCGGGACGCGCGGTGCGGACGGTGCTGGATTCTCGTCGTCGTCAACGATGGCGTGCTCGAAGGCCTCGTCTCCGACGTAGCCTTCCAGCTTGGCGTCCGATTCATCGTCCTTGCCGAAAAGCCGCGTGCGCTTCTTTTTCGGCTTGGCCGCAGCATCGTCGCCGTAGAGGTAGCTGCGGTCATGGGCGTCCTGGCCGGCCCGGGCCTCTTCGAGGTCCACGCCCATGAGGTGCTCATAGCCGGTACGGATCCGGGAGGGGATGGCGCCGAACGGGGTGGCCGTGACGATCAGCAGGGAGATGAAGGCAAGCAGGCTGTAGATGAGCACGGGAACTGCCACGTGGATCGCCGCAAGCGGGGCCGCAGCGAGGAAACCCAGCATGCCCCCTGCCCGGCGCAGGCCGTCAAAGCCGTCCGCCACCGTGGGTTGGCCGCCTATCACGTGGGCGAGTGCCGAACCGGCAAAGGTCATGACCATGAAGCCGATGCCTACGCGGTTGTTGCCCCGGCCGTCCTGCGGCTTCCGGAAAAGCCGGAAGGCGCAGACAAACAGCATGAAGGGAAGCAGCAACGACATCCACCCGAAGGTGCCGTTGACCACGCTGTAAACCACATCGGGAAGCCAGCCGGTCCAACCCCACCAGGCGAAGGTGGCAATGGCAACGCCCAGGACGAGGTTGAAGAGCGCAGCGCCATCCCGGCGGTCCTCGGGATCAAGATCACTGACGTCGGACCCGATGCGGCGCACGCCGGCCCCTACTACATGGCCGATGCCTTGCCAAGCACCGGAAAGCATCCGGACCGGTAGCGGCGCATGGGGTTCGACGGCGGCCTGCTTGGTCCGCGTGGAACTGCCACGGCCGCTGCGGGACGCGGTGCTTTTGCTTGCAGCTCCGCCTCGGCCGGTGCCGGATTTACTGCTGGAGCTGCCTCGTGGCGTGGAGGAGGTACGGGTCGCCATATCTGCCACGCTACCCGAAGAGGGCCTGAAATCCGCGGATTTCAGGCCCTCTTCGGGATGCATGTTGCCGGATGTCAGGCCTCCAGGACCACCGGGATGATCATGGGACGGCGTCGCAGCTTGCGGTTGACCCACGTGCCGATGACCCGCCGCACTACCTGTTGCAGTTGGTGGTTGGTGTGGTCAGCGTGGCTCAGCACGGCCTCTTCCAGCGCCGCGTTGATCTTGGGAATGATCTCATCGAAGACAGAATCGTCCTCTGCGACGCCTCGCGCGTGGATCTCCGGCCCGGAGACGATCTTGCCCGTGGTGCGGTTGATCACGGTGATGACGGAGATGAATCCTTCGTCACCCAGGATCCGGCGGTCCTTCAGGTCGGCATCGGTGATCTCCCCGACGCTGGACCCGTCCACGTAGACGAAGCCGACTTCCACCTGGCCTACGATGTCCGCCTTGTGGTCCTTGAGGTCAATGACCGTTCCATTGTCGCTGAGGATGATGCCATCGCTGGGAACACCGGACTCCTCGGCGATCTTGCCGTTGGCGATCAAGTGCCGGGTTTCACCGTGCACGGGCATGGCGTTGAGCGGCTCAAGGATGTTGTAGCAGTAGAGCAGCTCGCCGGCGGCAGCGTGGCCTGACACGTGGACCTTTGCGGTTCCCTTGTGGATCACGGCCGCGCCGAGCTTCAGCAGTCCGTTGATGATCCGGAAGACCGCGTTCTCGTTACCGGGAATCAGGCTCGAGGCAAGGATCACGGTATCGCCCTGGCCTACCACCACCCGGTGGTCTCCGTTGGCCATGCGGGACAGCGCGGCCATCGGTTCACCCTGGGAACCGGTGGACATGAGGACCACCCGGTTGTCCGGGAGGTCGTCAATGTTCTTGATGTCCACCAGGATGCCCGGCGGGACTTCCAAATACCCGAGCTTGGCGGCAATCGCCATGTTCCGGACCATGGAACGCCCCACGAAAGCCACGTTGCGGCCGTGCTTGGCCGCGGCATCCAGGACCTGCTGGACCCGGTGCACGTGCGAAGAGAAGGAAGCCACGATGATGCGCTTCTTCGCCTGGGCAAAGAGGTTGTCCAGGGTGGGACCGATCTCTTTCTCCGCAGTGGTGAATCCAGGAACATCGGCGTTCGTGGAATCGGCCATGAACAGGTCCACGCCCTCCTCGCCGAGCCGGGCGAAATGCCGGAGGTCGGTGATCCGGCCATCCAGCGGCAACTGGTCCATCTTGAAGTCGCCGGTGTGCAGGACCGTTCCGCCTTCTGTGCGGAGGAACACGGCCAAGGCGTCGGGGATCGAGTGGTTGACGGCGACGAACTCGCATTCGAACGGGCCGAACTGCTCAACCTGGCCTTCGGTCACGGTCAGCGTGTACGGCTTGATCCGGTGTTCCTGCAGCTTGGCTTCCACCAGGGCAAGAGTGAGTTGGGAACCGATCAGCGGGATGTCAGCCTTAAGGCGCAACAGGTAGGGAACTGCTCCGATGTGGTCCTCGTGGCCGTGCGTCAGCACCACGCCCACGATGTCGTCCAGCCTGTCCTCGATATACGAGAAATCAGGCAGGATGAGATCCACGCCCGGCTGCGTCTCTTCCGGAAAGAGCACGCCACAGTCAACAACCAGCAATTTGCCGTTGATCTCGAAGACCGCCATGTTGCGGCCAATCTCCCCCAGCCCACCGAGCGGAACAATCCGCAGCGTGCCTTGCGGCAGTTTCGGCGGAGTAACCAGTCCGGGAAGGGCGGTTTGGGTCATATTCAGCTACTTTCCGGCGGAACCGGCCTAGACGTTGAAGTCCATTCCGGCTTCCGCCAAGTCCCCGCGGATGGTGTCGATCTCGGCCTGGTCCGGCTCCACGAGAGGCAAACGGACAACCGAGTTGGGCAGGACTCCCTGCCACTTGAGAATCTGCTTGGCGGCTACTGCGCCCTGGACCCGGGTCATGGTTGCGCGCACCACGGGTTCCAATTCAAAGTTGATGGCCCTTGCCGTAGCGAGGTCGTTCGCGTTGACGGCGTCAACGAGCTCACGGAAGCGGCGGGTTGCCACGTGCGTGGTTACACCCACCAGTCCGGCGGCACCCATGGCCATCCACTGGAGGGTCAGTCCATCGTCACCGGAGTAGAAGACGAGGTCCGTCTCGGCCATGACGCGGGTGGCTGCGGCGAAGTCGGCCTTGGCGTCCTTGACGGCCACGATGTTCCGGTGCTTGGCCAGGGCGATCATGGTCTCGGGCGCGATCTGGATGGAAGAGCGGCCGGGGATGTCGTAGAGCATCACCGGAAGGTCCGTGGACGACGCGATGGTCTCGAAGTGCGCCCGCACACCGGACTGGCTCGGCTTGTTGTAGTAGGGGGTCACGATCAGGAGGCCGTCAACGCCCACCTCAGCGGCGCGCTGGGAAAGGTGGACGGAATGGGCGGTGTCGTTGGTGCCGGTGCCGGCGATGATGGCAGCCTTGCCGCCGACGGCTTCCTTGACGGCCCGGAACATCCCGATGTTTTCGTCGTCAGTAAGGGTGGACGTCTCGCCCGTGGTGCCAGTGACCACCAGGCCATCGCAGCCGTCCGCCACAAGCTTTTCTGCCAGCGCTGCAGCTTGGTCGTAATCGACCTTGCCATCCTCGGTGAACGGGGTGACCATGGCGGTCAGCAGGGTACCAAGAGCAGGAATGTGGGCGCTGGAGTCAGACATATGAAAAACGTTACCCTGTCCCGCGCCGGTTACGGGAATGCGGTCCGCGTGATGGTCGTCATTAGTTCCGGGCCGGGCGGACGGAAGGCCGCGCCGGTTCCTCGGCGCAGTAGTGCGCCACGGCCCTTTCCTTGAGCTGCCCGGCCCACGCGACGAGGCGCTGCGAAGCCCTTACGTACTCGAAGAGTTCGAGCGGGGTCAGCGCTTCGAGGTCCGTTTCAGCCAGGCGCCGGGCCAACTCCGCCCCGGGAGCCTGCTCCCCCAAGAGCACTCCCTCGCGACGCCATTGGACATCCTCGGGAGGCTCCCCTGCGACGAGTTGCCTGAAGAGGAAATCCACCACGCCGGGGCTCATGGCCTTCATGGGGCCAGCGAGGCCATCAGCGGGTTTTGGAGCGTCGTTCATGCAGCCATGGTATTCGAACATATATTCGAAAGACAAGAGCCTGCGCCTGCCCCTGGGAGTGGCGATAGGCTCCCGCCCACGGCACAGCCCCTTCACAGCGGCCCATGAGACGATCGCTTCATGACTTCGCGAGAGACTGCGCCACCCCGGGAATCTCCCCGCGGAAGCACGCTCGCAACGCGCCTCACCGGCATCGACGCGGCCAGGGGCGCGGCACTCCTGGGCATGATGGCAACCCACCTGGTTCCGACTTTCGGCCCTGCCCCGGATTGGGCACCCACGTGGGTTGGCCTGACGTTTTCAGGACGTTCCTCGGCGTTGTTCGCCGTCCTCGCCGGCGTTGGCCTGGCGCTTTCCACGGGCAGGCAGGAACCACGGCAGGGGGCTGACTTGTGGGCCGCGCGGGGCGGCGTTGCGATGCGCGCGCTGGTGATCGCCGCCGTCGGACTCATGCTTGGCGGCCTTGAGGTCAACATCGCCATCATCCTGGTGCACTACGCCGTCTTGTTCCTGTGCATCCTGCCGTTTCTCGGGCTGCGGCTCAAGGCGCTGTGCGCCTGGGCGATCGGCTGGGTCCTGGCAGCCCCGGTCCTGGCCTACCTCGTCCGCCCCTGGCTCCTCGAGGCCATTCCGCCCCTGCAACTGGGGCACAATCCCGGCACCGAGGACCTGCAAACGCCCGGCAGACTCCTCGCCGATCTGTTCTTCACGGGCTACTACCCCGTTTTCCAGTGGATCGCCTACCTGCTCATAGGGCTGGTGATCGGCCGCCTCGCCCTCAAGGCCGCCCGCACCCAGTGGCTGCTGCTGGGCGCCGGAACGGCCGTGGCAGTCGCGGCAAAACTCGTGGGAACGGCGGCCATGGAGTCGTGGGGTGGACGGGCCGCGTTGGAAGCACTCCCGCAAACCCGCGGCTACCCCTTGGAGAGCATGCTCCAGGTGAACCTCACAGGCCTCCAGCAAACCGGATCCTGGTGGTGGCTTGCCACAGCCTCGCCACACGCCGGCACTACGTTGGACCTGCTCCACACCAGCGGGGCGGCCGGTGCCGCGACGGGCCTGTTCCTCCTGCTCGGCAAGGTGGCCGAACACATCAAGGTCAATTTCCTGGTGGTGCTCAGCGGTCCCGGAGCCATGACCCTGACCCTTTATTCAGTCCACGTCTGGGTGGTTTCCGGCTTCACCGACCAGCCCTTGCCTGCAGACTGGACGGACGAAGGAATGTACTGGGCCCAGGCCCTGGCAGCCGTGGCCATAGGCGTCGGTTTCGCCTTGCTCCGGCGCCGTGGACCCCTGGAGTGGCTTGCCCATCAGGCATCCCGCCTGGGCAGTTACCGGCCCGCTGCGGTGGGCTGAGAGCGGAACAGCTTCACGGCGTCGCGCATCGACGCGCGGGCACGCTTCCGGTCCCCCGAGGCGTCGTACGCGCAGCTGAGCCGGAACCAGGACCGCCAGTCGCCGGGAGCGGCCTCAGCTTCAGCCCGGTACTTTTCGAATTCGGCGTCGGCAGCGGCTCGGATAATCCGCCCGCCGGGAGTGCGCGGCAGGTTGTCAACGGGAAGGCCACCCTCCGCCTCCAGGACTTTGGCCATCTGCTCGGTCCGGGCACCAAAGAGCAGCTCCCGGATCAGCGCCCAGGCACCGATGACCGGCAACACCAGGTACGCGGCGCCGATGCCCTTGGCCACCAGGTTGGGGTCGCCCAGCAGCAGGAGCGAGCGCTGGAGGGAAACCACCAAATACAGCACGAGCAGCAGTGTGATGGCCCCGACCCAGATCTTGGTGCGGTTTTTCTTCAAGGCCTGCCAGAAACTTCCCACCGCTAGAGCCCCAGGTCCAGGTAGCCGTCAAGCCCGACAGTGAGACCGGGGTGTGCTGCGACTTTCCGAAGTCCGAGCAGGACGCCGGGCATGAACGACGCCCGGTCGAACGAATCGTGGCGAAGCGTCAATTGCTCACCCGGACCACCAAAAAGCACCTCCTGGTGCGCCACCAGACCGCGAAGGCGGACGCTGTGGACCCGAACGCCTTCCACGTCGCAGCCACGTGCACCGTCCAACGCCGACTCGGTGGCGTCCGGGCTGGCCGGGACTCCGGCCTCCTGACGAGCTGCGGCGATCAACTGGGCCGTCCGCACGGCCGTTCCGGAAGGAGCATCCACCTTGTTCGGGTGGTGCAGTTCGATAATTTCGACGGATTCGAAGTATTGCGATGCCTTCGCCGCGAAAGCCGAGGCCAACACGGAACCGAGCGCGAAGTTCGGAGCAATCAGGACGCCGGTGTCCGGTTTCTGCTCCAAGAGCGACCGCAGGGATTCGAGCCGCCGGGCATCCCAGCCAGTGGTTCCCACCACCGCGTGGATGCCGTGTTCAACGGCGAAGCGCACGTTGGTCTCGGTTGTGTCGGGAACCGTCAAGTCGACCACGTACTGCGCACCTGCCTCAAGCAGCGACTCCAGGGAATCACCGCGACCGAGGGCAGCCACCAGCTTCATATCTTCGGCGGCTTCGACAGCCTTCACGGCCTCGATTCCCATGCGCCCGTGGGCGCCCAGCACTGCTACGGCAAGTTGTTCGGTCATGCCCTTAAGCCTACCGTCGGGGCGGGCAGGCCAAGGAACCGTTACTCCCCGGCCCCGACCCACTCAATGGTGCCATCGCTGAAGAACTGTTCCTTCCAAATGGGAACCTGCGCCTTGATCCGGTCCACGAGTTCGGAGCAGACCGCGAAAGCCTGTCCGCGGTGGGCGGCAGCCACGGCGCAGACCAGCGCGGGATCGCCCACTTCCAAGGTGCCGATCCGATGCGCGGCCCAAATGCGGACCGGCTGCGAGGCCTCTCCGGAATGCTCGGCCACCAATTGCGCCACCACCTCGGTCATGGTGCGGTGGGCCGTCGGGTGGGCGCTGTAGCTCAAGCGGTCCACGGGTTTGCCACCGTCGTGGTTCCGCACGACGCCGCTGAAGCTGACCACGGCACCGGAGGTGTCCGACTCGACGGCGGCAATCGCCTGGTCAACGGAGATTGGCTCGGCACTGAGCACGGCGCTGACCACTTCGAAATCTGTTTCAGTGGGCATGGCTTCCTTCCAATTGTTCGCAAAGGTGTCCAATCACCGGGTCGAGGACGGCCAGGCCATCCATGACGCCCTTCGGCGATCCCGGCAGATTGATGATGAACGTCTGTCCGGCCGCTCCCGCGTGGCCCCGGCTCAGCATGGCCATGGGCGTCTTGGCGGTCCCGGCCCTGCGGATGCCTTCCATGATTCCCGGAATTTCCCGGTCAAGGAGCGGCAACGTCATTTCCGGCGTGCGATCGTCCGGGCTGAGTCCGGTTCCGCCGCTGGTGATCACGACGGCGGGTTGCTGGGTCAGGAGGGCCCGCAAGGCCGCGCCCACCGGTTCGCCGTCCGGCACCACCATGGTGGGGAACGTCTCGAAACCGTGCTCCGCCAGCCAGTCCAGGATGACCGGACCGGTCTCGTCGCGGTAGATTCCGGCAGCCGCCCGCGTGGAAGCAATGACGACGCCGGCCTTCCGCGGTCCGTGGGCGTTCGGCTCGCAGGCGCTCATTCGGTGGCTCCTGCCGCGGGACCGTCCCCGGCTACGCGGCCATCGATGCTCCAGTCGCCGCTCTTGCCACCACTCTTGGCCAGGACGTGGATGTCCGTCAGCACGGCGTGCTTATCCACGGCCTTGATCATGTCGTAGACGCTGAGCGCGGCCACCGATGCCGCAGTGAGCGCTTCCATTTCGACGCCGGTGACCCCACGTGTCTTGACCGTGGCCAACACTGTCACCGAGTCGAGGCCAAGCTCAAAGTCAACAGTGACCTTGGAGATCGGCAGGGGGTGGCACAAGGGGATCAGCTCCGGGGTCTTCTTGGCGGCCATGATGCCGGCAACGCGGGCAACGGCCAGCGCGTCGCCCTTGGGAAGGTCGCCTGAGCCGAGCAGGGCAAGCACATCCGGGGTGCTGCGGACCGTCGCCGTGGCCGTTGCTTCGCGGGTGGTTACTGCCTTGCCGGAGACGTCCACCATCTGGGCCGTCCCGTCTTGCCGGAGATGCGTCAGCGCGTCCGGCTCATTTGAAAGATGGTTCACAGTACCCATACTTCCACTTCGGCGCCTTCAGGCAGTTCCGTGACGTTGGCGGGGATCTGCACCAGCGCGTTGGAACGGGCCAAGGCATGGACCAGGTGGGACCCTGCCCCACCTTCCAGGCGGAGCACGCCATCGGAGAGGCTCCCCCGCCGCACTTGGTGCTTGCCGTCCGGCGAAGTGAGCCCCGCCGCGAGGCGCGCCCTTTGGACCGGCCGCGGCGAGGGAGTTCCGAGCACCTGGAAAAGGGCCGGACGCAGGAACATTTCGAACGAGACGAGGCAACTGACGGGGTTGCCAGGGAATCCCAGGAAAGGAACGCCCTGGAAGCGGCCAATGCCTTGCGGACCGCCAGGTTGCATGGCGACCGGTACGAAGTCGACGTCTTCGGCGGCCAGCGCCTGGCGGACCACCTCGTAGGCCCCTTTGCTGACGCCTCCCGTGGTGACAATCAGGTCAACGTGGGCGGCGTGCGCCCGAAGGACCGCAAGCAGGGATGCCGGCCGGTCGTCGGAGATCCCGGTACGGACCACCTCGAGGCCAGCCTGCCGCATGGACGCTTCCAGCAGCGTGCCGTTGGAATCGAAGATCTTGCCCGCAGTAAGGGCCTCCCCCGGTTCAACCACTTCGTCACCCGTTGTGACCAGGAGTACGCGGACCGGTTTGCGCACCGCTACCGAGGTCAGGCCGAACGCGGCGAGCAAACCAAGCTGCGCGGGGCCAAGGTGCGTTCCTGCGACGAGGGCGAGGTCACCCTCAGTGATGTCGCTGCCCACGCTACGAACATAAGTGCCTGCGGTCGTGGCAGGGAGCTTCACCGTTGCGTCGGCGGCATGTGCCGCAGGAAACGTGTCCGGGACGGCCCGTTCAATGGGCACGACGGCGTCGGCACCCTCCGGAATCATGGCGCCAGTCATGATCGGTACCGCAAAACCGGGCTGCAACGGTTCCGGCGCCGCACCTGCCGGGACCGGAGCGGACACTTTCAACAAAGCACCGCCTTCGGGAAGATCAGCCGTGCGGACCGCGTAGCCATCCATCTGGGAATTATCGAACGGCGGCAGGGAGCGGGGGGCGTAAAGGTCGACGGCGAGCGCCCGGCCCAATGCCTCCAGCAACGGCAAGTGTTCGCTGCCATTGTCCGGAAGGGCGGCACTGCCTGCGGGCTGGGCCCCGTCCAGCAGCTGCGCAGTGAGCAGCTCCACCACGGCGGCACGGTGGGCGGCAACAGATCTGGGCACGGATGTCCTCCTGTGTTTACGCAGTTGTCACGTTTGCATCCGAAGTGGTCCGGACCTACCCAGAGTAGGGCCTCAAGCCACCTTGAGGTTGATCGTGTGGTAACCGGTGGCTCCGTCAGGGGCCACCGGAGTGCGGTTTTCGCTTTGGGGCTGACCCGTTGAGTCGGTGGCACGGACTTGTATCTCGTAGTCTCCGGGCGTCATCTGGAGGCCAAGCTGCCACTGGTACCACGTGTCGTTGGAGATTCCGGCCGCCAGCGTTGCCTGTTGCCAGGCTCCCCTGTTGACGCGCAGTTCCACGCGGCTGATCCCGCGGTGCTGTGCCCATGCTACGCCGCCGAACTGGACTGCCCCGGCCTTGGCCGTCCGGCCGCTGCGGGGAACATCGATGCGTGATTGCGTCTTGATGGGTCCGTGATCGCTCCATCCCCGCGTTGACCAGTAGGCCGTATCGTCGGCGAACCGCGTTACTTTGAGTTCGGTGAGCCACTTGGTAGCGGAGACGAAACCGTAGAGTCCGGGCACGATCATGCGCACAGGGAAGCCGTGCTCCAGGGGCAGGGGCTCGCCGTTCATGCCCACGGCCAACAAGGCGTCCCGGTCATCGGTTAAGACTTCGAGCGGCGTGCTTGCCGTCCACCCGTCGTTGCTGGTGGAGAGCACCATGTCGGCTCCAGGTTTGGGACCCGCCATGGCAAGCAATTCGCGGATCGGCCAGCCCAGCCAAAGCGCGTTGCCGATCAAGTCCCCGCCCACGTCGTTGGAGACGCACGCGATGGTGATGTGCTTTGCCATCATGGGTTTCGCCAAGAGGGTCGCGAAGTCGATCTCAACCTCGCGCTCCACCATTCCGGTGACCTTCAGCTTCCATGATGGGGGTTCGATCGCCGGCACGGTCAGGGCCGTGTCGATCCTGTAGAAGTCCGCGTTGGGCGTCACCAGCGGACTGATGCCCTCCACGTCCAGTGACGCGCCTGAAGGAATGGGCTGTGGAGGTTCCACCGGAGCCGGCAAGGTCAAAGAACCGCGGAAACTGGAGGCGACGGCCGTTGCCCGGGTGAGTACCGCGGTGACAGTTCCAGCCACGAGAGCGGCAATGGATGAGACAGCCATGGCGTTAAGGAAACTGCGCCGGGCAAGCGGCGACGGCTCACGGAAAGCTCCTGGGATCCCCGTACCTTCCACTGGCGCCCACTCCAGCAGACGTCGCACCAGCGTCCGCAGCAGCGCCATGGTCACCACGGTGGCAATAATCGGAGCAAATCCCGCTTGCGGCGTGGATTGGGCACGCGTCAGCACTGCCGTCAGCCCAGCGATCCCTGCCAGGCCGGCCAGCACCAGCCCCAATCCCTTGCGGCGGCGTTCCAGGACTCCGGCCACTGCGGCAAGGACAGCAGCAACGAGCACAATCGAGGCAACCAGGA
The DNA here is from genome assembly GCF_042885775.1 of Paenarthrobacter sp. NPDC058040. NCBI lineage: Bacteria > Bacillati > Actinomycetota > Actinomycetes > Micrococcales > Micrococcaceae > Paenarthrobacter > Paenarthrobacter sp. NPDC058040. The sequence continues at coordinate 556,229 of NZ_JBHVRN010000001.1, read as the reverse complement.
CGATCTTGTCCGCGGTTCCGAAGAGCTGGATCACCGCATCCTTGACGCCCGGAGGAACGGAATCGATCACCGCACCTCCCAGTGCCGTCACCGGTGAGACCAAGGGGCTCAGGAAGCCCGCGGTCAACTCGCCGGCTGCAATCCCTGCGGCACCGGCAACCACTCCGGCCCCCGCAGCCCAGGCTCCGGCCCGTTTCATGATGTTCCTCCTTGGACGTTGTGCGTTCCAGTACCGCCGCCGGCCGGCAGGGACAGCGCGAAGCGGCAGCCGCCGTCGACATTTTCCACACTCACGGTTCCTCCGTGGGCCTTGACGATTCCGGCCACCATGCTCAAGCCAATGCCGGCTCCGCTGTAGCTTCCCTGCAGTTCGGCGGGGCTTCCGCGCGCCGGGTCCTTCTGCCAGCCTGTCTCGAACAAGTGCGGCAGGTCCTCTGCCGGAATGCCGCCGCACTGGTCCTGGACGGCAACCACGGCGTGACCGTCGTCGCGGCCCACGGTGACGTGCACGTCCGTGTCCGGCTTGCTGTAGATGATCGCGTTGAGGAGAACGTTGCGCAGGGCCCTGGCGACGCTTGGACCATCGGCCACGGCCATGCACTCACGGTCGCCGCCGCCGTCGAGCGTGATGCCGCGTTTGGCGGCCAACGGACCCACATCTGACAGGGCGTCGCTGACCAGGTCATAGAGGTCCAACGGTTCGGCACGCAATTGGAGCGAACCGGCCTGGATCTTGGACAGTTCAAGGAGGTCGTTGACCATGGCCGTCATCTGCTCGGTCTGCCCGATGATCTTGCGGTAATAGGCGGGGACATCCGAAGCCATGCCGTCCTCCAGGGCTTCGGTCATGGCGCGCATGCTGGCCAGCGGCGTACGGAGGTCGTGCGAAATCCAGGAGACGAGTTCCCGTCTGGCCGTCTCAATGGCGGCCTCACGCTCCCGGGACTCGGCCAGGCTCCGGCTGCTGGCTTCCAGTTCCTGGGCGAGCTCGGCGAGTTCGGAGGTCATGGGCGGTGCGGCCCTCTGGCCGTCCGGAGCATGGTGGAGGGTTTCGCCGCGGCCGATCCTGCGGGCCGCGTCCACCAGGCGTGCGGCGTTCCTGGACACTCCGGCCCCCAACATGAGGGACAGCGTCACGGCAACAGCTGAAGCAACGGCCAGGATGTACCACATGACTTCCAGGTCCCTCGCTGAGATGAACATGGCGTTGAAGGCGCTCACCATACCGGCCACCAGGACGGCAACAGTGGCTACAACCACCAGGCAGATCTGTGCCAGGACCGACGCGCGACGCAAAGCCCGGAGGCCGAAGAGCGTGGCGGTGCCAATAACCACAGCCCACAGAAGAACCCACGCAAGGATGGTGGCGAGCTCATTGCCCTGCATGCCCATCCCCTGCCGTATCGAACCGGTAGCCAACACCCCATACGGTCTTGAGCAACTCGGGCTTGGTGGGATTCTCCTCGATTTTTTCGCGGAGCCGCCGGACGTGGACCGTCACGGTTGAGAGATCGCCGAAGTCCCAGCCCCACACGGCCTTGATGAGTTCCTCCCGGCTGAACACCTGGTTGGGACGCCTGAGCAGGAACGCCAGCAAATCGAACTCGCGGACCGTCAAGGTCAATGCCTGGCCGTAGTGGCTCACCGTGCGGGACGCGGGGTCCAACACGAACCCGGCCACTTCCACGGTGGGCTCCGGACTGAATTCCCTGATGCTGCGGCGGAGCACCGACTTGACGCGAAGCACCAGTTCCCGCGGCGAGAACGGCTTGGTGACGTAATCGTCGGCCCCCATCTCCAGGCCGAGGATCCGGTCGTCTTCGGTTCCCAGGGCAGTGACCATGATGACGGGCACGCTCATGGTCAAACGCAACCTCCTGCACACTTCCACGCCGTCCAGTCCCGGCAGCATCCTGTCCAGGATCACAAGGTCCGGCTGGCGGGTCGCGGCCAGCTTGAGCGCCGTGAAGCCGTCACCGGCGAGGTCCACCTGGAAGCCCGCACTGACGAGATAGTCGCGGACGACGCCCGCGATGGTCTGTTCGTCCTCGACGAGGAGGATGCGGCGGTTTCCGGGTTCCGTCGCCGCTGTTGCCGCATGGATGGTCACGCCTTCAGCATAGATTCGGACGGGATGCCGGGCACGCCATCCGGACCTTGGTGGGCCAAGCGTACGGATTCCGTAAGAACTCTCTCTCCCGGTCATGAAGTCCGCACAGCGGAATGGAAAGCTTTCGGTGTCACAGATCACGTGACCTTGCCGTAGCCTTGATATATGAGTGTTCAGCTTGGTATGCCGGTGCTCCCCTCGGGCGGCGCTGCCGGGGGTGCAGCCATTCCGCCGCCCCGTCCTGCTGACGCGCCCACCGGGCTGTGGGACCGCTACGGCCGTCGGGCCACGGACATGCGGCTCTCCCTGACGGACAAATGCAATTTGCGCTGCACCTACTGCATGCCCGCCGAAGGGCTCGAGTGGCTTTCCAAGCAAGCAGTCATGACCAAGGATGAAATTGTCCGCATTGTCGGGGTGGGCGTGGACGCCCTGGGGGTACGGGAATTGCGCCTCACCGGAGGCGAGCCCTTGGTACGGGCTGACCTGGTGGACATCATCGCCGCCCTGCGCAGCGAACACCCGGACCTCCCCATCTCCATGACCACCAACGGCGTGGGACTGGACAAGAAAGCGGCCGCACTGAAGGCCGCCGGCCTGACGCGGATCAATGTCTCCCTCGATTCGCTGCATGAGGAAACGTTCACCCAACTCACGCGGCGGCCCTTCCTGGATCGCGTTTTGGCAGGAGTGGATGCCGCTTGGGCTGCCGGTTTGGGACCCGTCAAGTTGAACGCCGTGCTGATGCGGGGAATCAACGACGCCGAATCCCCCGACCTCCTCGCCTGGGCCTTGGACCGCGGCTACGAGCTGCGTTTCATCGAACAAATGCCCTTGGACGCCGACCACGGCTGGACGCGCCGCAACATGATCACCGCGGCAGAGATCCGCGGGTTGATGTCTGAACGCTTCGTGCTCAGCGCCGACCAGCGCGAACGCGACGGCGCACCGGCAGAACGCTTTGAAGTCCGACGCCGGGACACGGCTTCCGGTGAGGCCACCGGACCGGTCCTGGGCACCGTCGGTATCATCGCCTCCGTCACCGAGCCGTTCTGCTCCGACTGCCGCCGCACCAGGATCACTGCCGAAGGCAAGATCATGAGTTGCCTGTTCTCGCATGAAGAGTTCGACCTCCTTGGACTCCTCCGCGAAGGAGCGACGGACCAGCAGCTTGCAGAACGCTGGCAGGATGCCATGTGGATCAAACCCAAGGCCCACGGCATGGACCACACCGGACTGGGTGCACCCGATTTCGTGCAGCCGGACCGCAGCATGAGCGCAATCGGAGGCTGAACCCTTGCTAGTCCGTTACTTCGCTGCCGCACGCGCCGCCGCTGGAGTCGAAGAAGAAATCCACGCACTTCCGGAAGGCAGCAGCCTGGAATCCCTGCTGGAAGCCGCACTCGCCGTCGAACGACCGATGCCGCCGGAAGGGACGCCGACGCTGGCGAGGATCGTGGCACGCAGCAGCTTCCTCCGCAACGAAGTGGTTGTCCGGGACCATTCGGCATCCCTCGGCGCCGATGACGTCATTGACGTCCTGCCCCCTTTCGCCGGCGGCTGAGCGCAGGCCCTAGTCCTTCCTGAAGACGCTCTTCAAGAGCGGGCTGAAGCCAGCCTTGCCTTCCAGGCGCAGTTCTGCAGTGTGCACCAAGACGCCGTCCTCCACCCGGAAAGTGTGGCGGGCCACGCCGTCGTCCGTCCTGCGCTCCAGTGTCAAGACGCCGGAAGCCCAGTGGCCGCGGACAGGTGCCGCCGGTGGCCGTCCCAGACTGTCCACGTAATACCAAAGCGTGCCGCCATGGGCCTGGTCTACCGTGAACATGCCGTGGCCCTCAAGGTGTGCCCCGTCCGGTTCGCGGTGTCGGTAGCTTTGCACCACTGCGTGTCCGCCCGCGACCGCCGTGAACGCAACCTCGGCCTCGGCAGTCCTGGCGGCTCCCCACGGCGACGGGGCTATCTCCGTGATCCCCCGCCAATGTCCTATGAACGGACCCAGGAGGTCCGCGGCACGTTCGGTGTTCGGCTGGTTCATGACTTCTCCGGCTGTGGCAATCAACAAACAAGGCAGCATGATCGTGTGATCATGCTGCCTTGATGACAGTCGCGAGTCCAGAGCCTCCGGACGGCTTTAGAGACCGAACGTCTCGTTCTCTTCGAACGGTCCCACCACAGTGATGGTCCGGGGAGCGGCGGCGAGTTCGCGGGCAAGTTCCTGCACCTCGTCTACCGTCACGGACTTGATCCGGTCAAGGGTCTCGTCGATGTCCTGGAATTCTCCCGAAACCAGTTCGGCACGGCCCAGCCGGGACATGCGGGAGCCGGTGTCCTCCAGTGCCAGGACAATCCCGCCGCTGAGCTGGCCAACAGCCTTCTTCAGCTCGTCCTCGGTAATTCCGTCGGCGGCCAGTTTGTCCAATTCCACTCCCAGGAGCTCCAGGACCTGCTTGACCTTGGACGGCGTGCAGCCAGCGTACATCCCGAAGTAGCCGGCATCGGCGTAAGCGGCCGTGAAGGAATAGGTGGAGTACACGAGTCCGCGCTTCTCCCGGATTTCCTGGAACAGCCGTGACGACATTCCGCCACCCAGGACTGCGTTGAGCACGCTCATGACGAACCGGCGGTCATCGGTTGCCACGATGGTGGGGCAACCCATGATGATGTTGGCCTGTTCCACGGGACGCTTGACCACATGGAGCCCGGCGGTGCCCGTGATGACGGCGCGATCCGTGGGACGGCGGTCCACGGGCGCGGCCTCGGCTTCAAGCTGCCAGCCCGCCGATTCCAGCGCCTTCTGCACGAGTCCGCAAACGACGTCGTGGTCCAGGCCGCCCGCAGCGGTGATGACCAATTCTTCGGGGCGGTAATACCGTTGGTAATGGGCCCACACAGAATCCCTGGCCACAGCCTTGATGGCCTCGGGCGTTCCACCGATCGGCCGGGCCAGCGGGTGGTTGCCCAGGACGGCGGCGACGAATTTCTCGTGGGCTACGTCCGTGGGGTCGTCGCTGTCCATCGCAATCTCTTCAAGGATGACGTCCCGTTCCTGCTCCAATTCGGCGGGATCCAAGACGGCACCGGTGATCATGTCGGCAATCACGTCGATGGCCATCGGCAGGTCCGTGTCCAGGACACGGGCGAAGTAGCACGTGCTTTCCTTGGCCGTTGCAGCGTTGGACTCGCCACCCACCTCATCGAAGGCCGAGGCGATTTCCAGGGCAGTCCGTCGCTTGGTCCCCTTGAACAGGAGGTGCTCCAGGAAATGGGTGGAGCCGTGCTGGCCCTCGGCCTCATCCCGCGAACCTACTGCCACCCAGAAGCCGATCGTGGCCGAACGCTGCCCCGGCATCGCTTCCGTGAGGACACGCACGCCGCCGGGAAGGACGGAGCGCCGCACAACGGAACCGCCCTCGGCTCCATGGATCAATTCGCCACCGGGAAGCGTCTGCTGCAACGGCAGGGGTACGACAGTCATTAAAGCCTTTCAGATAAGCCGGAAGGGCCGGTGGACCTTAAAGCCCACCGGCCCCTTCAGGGTACTGCTTTGCAGACTACTCTGCGGATGCCTCAGCGGCTTCGGCCGGAGCGTCCTCGGAAGCGCCTTCTTCCTCGGCAACAACCGGGGACAGGGAGAGCTTTCCGCGGTCATCGATCTTGGTGATCTCAACCTGGACCTTCTGGCCCACCGAGACGACGTCTTCAACGTTGTCCACGCGCTTGCCGTTGGCCAGCTTGCGCAGTTCGGAGATGTGCAGGAGGCCGTCCTTGCCCGGGGTCAGGGAAACAAACGCGCCGAACGTGGTGGTCTTGACCACCGTGCCCAGGTAACGCTCACCTACTTCCGGAACCTGCGGGTTGGCGATGGCGTTGATGGCCGAACGCGCAGCGTCGGCGGACGGACCGTCGGTTGCGCCAATGTAGACCGTGCCGTCGTCCTCGATGGAGATGTCCGCGCCGGTGTCTTCCTGGATCTGGTTGATCATCTTGCCCTTGGGGCCAATGACCTCGCCGATCTTGTCCACGGGGATCTTCACTGCGATGACGCGCGGTGCGAACTCGGAGAGCTCGTCCGGGGTGTCGATCGCGGCGTTGATGACCTCGAGGATGTGGAGGCGGGCTTCGCGGGCCTGCTTCAAGGCAGCTGCCAGGACGGAAGCCGGGATGCCGTCGAGCTTGGTGTCCAGCTGGATGGCCGTGACGAACTCGGACGTACCGGCAACCTTGAAGTCCATGTCGCCGAAGGCGTCTTCGGCGCCGAGGATGTCGGTCAGCGCTGCGTAGCGGGTCTGACCGTCAACCTGGTCGGACACCAGGCCCATGGCAATACCTGCAACGGCGGCCTTCAGCGGCACACCGGCGTTGAGCATGGAGAGCGTCGATGCACACACCGAACCCATGGAGGTGGAACCGTTGGAACCGAGGGCCTCGGAGACCTGGCGGATGGCGTACGGGAACTCTTCACGCGTCGGCAGGACCGGAACCAGGGCGCGCTCAGCGAGGGCGCCGTGGCCGATTTCGCGGCGCTTCGGGGAACCTACGCGGCCCGTTTCACCGGTGGAGTACGGCGGGAAGTTGTAGTTGTGCATGTAGCGCTTGCGCGTTACCGGCGACAACGAGTCGATCTGCTGCTCCATCTTGAGCATGTTCAGCGTGGTGACACCCATGATCTGGGTTTCGCCGCGTTCGAAGATTGCAGAACCGTGAACGCGGGGCAGGACCTCTACCTCGGCGGTCAGCTGGCGGATGTCCGTCAGGCCACGGCCGTCGATGCGGATCTGGTCCTTGAGGATGCGCTGGCGGACCACGTGCTTGGTGACCGAGCGGAATGCTGCGGAGAGTTCCTTCTCGCGGCCTTCGAAGTCTGCGGCGAGTGCCCCGAGGACTTCGTCCTTGAGCTCGTCCGAAGCGTTGTCGCGCTCCTGCTTGTCAGCGATCTGGAAGACAGCAGCAAGCTTGTCAGCGGCAGCGGCTTCTACTGCAGCGTAGGCATCGTCCTGGTAGTCCAGGAAGACGGGGAATTCCACCGTCGGCTTGGCAGCGCGGGCAGCCAGGTCAGCCTGGGCCTCGCACAGGGCCTTGATGAACGGCTTGGCAGCCTCGAGGCCCTCGGAGACAACCTCTTCGGTGGGAGCGGTTGCGCCCTGTTCCTTGATGAGGTTCCAGGAGTTGTCCGTCGCTTCGGCTTCGACCATCATGATCGCGACGTCGTCGCCCGCGATGCGGCCGGCAACAACCATGTTGAAGACGGCGTTCTCAAGCTGCGAGTGCTTGGGGAAAGCCACCCACTGGGAACCCTGCTCGTCGGCGATGAGGGCGACGCGCACGCCACCGATCGGGCCGGAGAACGGCAGGCCGGAGAGCTGCGTGGACATGGAGGAAGCGTTGATGGCGACGACGTCGTAGAGCTCGTCCGGGTTGATGGCCAGGACGGTCACCACGATCTGGACCTCGTTGCGCAGTCCCTTGACGAAGGCCGGACGCAACGGGCGGTCCATGAGGCGGCAAGCCAGGATGGCTTCGGTGGACGGACGGCCCTCGCGGCGGAAGAACGAGCCCGGGATGCGGCCGGCGGCGTACATGCGCTCTTCGACATCGACGGTCAGCGGGAAGAAGTCGAAACCTTCGCGCGGCTGCTTGCCTGCGGTGGTTGCGGAAAGAAGTGCGGTGTCGTCATCGATGTAGACCATCGAAGCGCCGGCGGCCTGCTTGGCAAGGCGGCCGGTTTCGAAGCGGATGACGCGCTTGCCAAAACGGCCGTTGTCAATGATCGCTTCGGAGAACTGGATTTCGGGACCCTCCATGAGAGTCACCTCCGTTTCTGTTAGCGGAAGTCCGCCGCATCAACCCAGGCCCCTTCTTTATTACTGGCCTGTACGACACCCGGTCATCGATCGAGATCCACGGGCGGCATCGTCGCCGATGCCCATCCCGGGAATCACTACCGAGGACCGCGAATGCGCGATGCGGTTGATTCCTGTTTTTAGTTGTTGTGAAGAAGGCGGCCCGTTCCGCGGAGGGAGCGGGCCGCCCCAAAAGGCAGACTAGCGGCGCAGGCCGAGACGCTCGATGAGCGAACGGTAGCGGGCGATGTCGGTGTCCTTCAGGTAGGAAAGCATGCGCTTGCGGCGACCAACCAGTGCGAGCAGGCCGCGCTGGGTGTGGAAGTCGTGCTTGTGCGCCTTCATGTGCTCAGTCAGATCCTTGATCCGCTGGGTAAGGACTGCAACCTGGACCTCGGGCGAACCGGTGTCGCCTTCAGAAGTTGCGTATTCCTTGATGATGGACTGCTTTACAGCGGCGTCAAGTGCCACGTGAACTCCTAGAGTTGTGCCGTGCTTCCCGATGCAGCGCTTCGCTGTCGGGTTGCCTTTGGCGCGTCACCGCACACAAAAACAGGTCCAGCTGCCACGGACTGCGGCCGGAACCATTCAATAGTTTACCGGCAGGCCAGCATTGTTGTCGAAAGCACTATCCCCGGGCCAGGAGCTCGTGCGCCTGGGCCACGTCGAGGTTCATCTGTTCCACCAGTGCCTCAGGTCCGCGGTAGGCCACCATGCCGCGCAGCCGCCGGGTAAATTCCACCGCCACAGTCTGCCCGTAGAGGTTGAAATCTTCCACTTCTTCTTCGGGACGGTCAATGACGTGGGCCTCCACTTGACGGCTCACGCCATCGAACGTGGGGTTCGAACCAACAGAAATGGCGGCCGGCCAACGCGTGCCTGCCTGGTCGATCAGCCATCCGGCGTAGATGCCGTCGGCGGGTACATACCCGGTGGAATCGTGGGCCAGGTTGGCCGTGGGGAATCCAAGGTCACGGCCTCGTGCAGCACCGTGGACCACTTCGCCGCGCATGCGGTGCGGCCGGCCAAGCACGGCGGCCGCCGTGACGACGTCGCCCTCTGCCAGGGCCTCACGCACCCAGGTGGAGGAGCAACGGCGGTCCGTGTCGCCGTCGTCATGAACCGGGAAGCCTCCCGCGCCGTATTCGTTGACCACCTGCACGCTGAAGCCCAACTCATCGCCGAGTTCCTGCATGGTGTCCACATCGCCCACATTGCCGGCGCCGAAGCGGAGATCGTGTCCCACCACCACGTGCGCCGCCCGGAGGCCTTCCACAAGGATCTCATTGACGAATTCCAGCGGCGTCATGGCCGCGAGGTCCAAGGTGTATTTCATGACCAGTACGGCATCCACTCCCGTGGATCCGAGGGCATCCAGCTTGTCCTGCAGGCCCATGATCAGCTCGGGCGCGGATTCCGGCCGGTGAACCTGCGCCGGGTGTGGATCAAACGTGACGGCCACGGCAGGAATGCCGTAGCGCCTGGCTGTTTGGGTGAGTTGCGCGAGAACGTGCTGGTGGCCGCGATGGACGCCGTCAAAGTTCCCGATGGTAACGACTGTCGGGCCGAAGTCCTCGGGGACTTCGGTGGGATCGTTCCAGATGTGGACCATCAACCTCGCCTTTTACTGCTGATTTTCGTTGCACCCGGCAACCATCCGGCGCCGGAACATTCTAAGGTTACCCGCTGTGGCTGTCCGTCTTGGACGGACGGCGGCGGTTGAGCCACAGGAGGCCCAGCACCGGCAGGATAAGCGGCACGAAGCCGTAGCCTCGGCCAAACAGCGACCAGACGGTGTCATGCGGGAAGGCCACAGGATCGAAGAGGCTGACAGCCCCCACCACCAGGACACCAACCAACTCCACAAGCACGGCAGCCAGGGAAACCTTGAACCACGTGCGCCCGGGCTTGGCCAGGGAGATGGTGGCCACGATATAGACCAGCGCCGCGAACGCGGAGAGGATGTGCGCCAGCGGCGCCTCGGAGAACTTGGTGGCAATCTGGTATCCGGCGCGGGCCGTAGCCGAGAGCGCAAAGACGGCATAGACCGCGATCAGCAAACGCCCGGGACCCGTGTTGCGGGTGTCCTTCTTCGGCTTTCCGGAGGCTTCGGTCTCGGTTCCAGTCACGTTGTGTTCTTCTTTCAAGGTCAGTACCAGATCTGGTTCATGCGGGCCGCCATGACCAACGCGGTGACACCGACGGCAGCCAGGACAAAGTTGCTCCATCGCGTGCGTTCCAGGATGGACCAGTACACGGCTCCCAGCGGAATCATGAGGGCAACGATGAGGTAGCCCCAGAATTCCCAGGGTTCGCCCGCCATCTGCTCCCCCAGGGCAACGCGGACAATGGAGCCCACCAGATACACCAGCAGGGCGAGCTCGACGGCCAGCACGGAGAAGATGGTGACATCGTTGGGGGCCTTTTTCAGCAAACCGGCCACCACGCACGTGATGGTGGAGACCAGCCCGACGATCAGGATGGAGTAGAAGTATCCGTCCATGCTTAGTTGTCAGACCCCGTTCCGGCGGCTGGGACGTTTCCGGCACCCGGCCCCGTGCCCGGCGCAAAAACCAGGACGGGCTTGGCAAAGCTTCCGGTGTCGGCCAGGAGCGCTACGAGTTCACCCGACGGCGCGAACGCTGCGGCTGGATTCTCGGCGGTAGCCGCTGACGGCGTCCCTGCACCCGGTCCGGCGGCAATGCGGCGGCCGAAGGAGATCTCAGTGGTTTCGTCGTCCGTCAGGTCGCGGTTGGGCATGAGGGAACGTGCGGCGAGGGACATCTCAAGGACATCGAGCTCCTCGGCCAGCTGTTCGAGCGTGTGGGACTGATCGATCGAATACGGCCCCACTTGGGTCCGCCGCAGGGCGGTGAGGTGCCCACCGACGCCCAGTGCCGAACCAAGATCCCGGGCCAGCGCCCGGATGTAGGTCCCGGAAGAGCACTCCACGGTGACATCCACGTCCACTACCCTGCCGTCGTCGATTCTTTCGATGCCGTGTACCTCGAAACGGTGGATCGTAACGGGGCGGGCTGCAAGCTTCACTTCCTCGCCGGACCGGACGCGCGCATAAGACCGCTCGCCGTTGACCTTGATGGCACTGACGCTGCTGGGCACCTGCTGGATAGGACCGGTCAACGCCGAAACACCGGCAGTAATGGCCGCATCCGTGACCTCCGCCGCGCTGCGCGCCTGGGTGACGTCGCCTTCGGCATCATCGGTGATGGTGCTCTCGCCGAGCCGGATGGTGGCGGTGTAGGTCTTGGACGTACCCACGATGTACGTCAGGAGGCGCGTGGCCTTGTTGATGCCGATCACCAGGACCCCGGTAGCCATGGGATCCAGCGTGCCGGCATGGCCCACTTTCCGGGTACCGGCCAGCCGCCGCATCCGTCCAACCACGTCGTGGCTGGTCCATCCCTGCGGTTTGTCAACGATCACCAGTCCAGAAAGCACGCTTACCAGTATATCGGTGGCTAGGATGGCTCCCATGCCTGAGCTTGCCGAGCACGTCTGCGACGTCCCCGTGAACCAAATCCGAGAGATCACCGAGGCCGCCTGGGCCACCCCTGGAGCGATTGTGCTGAGCATCGGCGAACCGGGGTTCCCGCTCGCCCGGCATGTCCTGGATGCGGGCATCGCGTGCCTGGACCGCGATGAGACCAACTACACGCCCAACGCCGGGATCCCCGCACTGCGCGAAGCGTTTGCCTCGAGGTTCCGCGCACAACAGCAGGTGGACATCCAAGCGGAACGTGTCTACGTGGTGGATGGAGCCCAGCAGGGCCTGCATTTTGTGATGAGCATGCTCCTCTCCGCCGGCGACGAGATCCTGATTCCCAACCCGGGCTACCCGACCTTCGCCATGACGAGCCACCTCCTGCACGCCGTGCCGGTGCAGTACCCGCTGTATCCGGAGAATGATTTCCAGCCTCATATCGAGGACATCGAGGCCCTCATCACGCCGCGGACCAGGGTCCTGATGCTGAACTCGCCGTCCAATCCGTTGGGCGCCGTCATCAGCGAAAAGGCAACCCGGCAGCTGGTGGAACTGGCTGAGAAGCATGACCTCTGGATCATCTCCGACGAGTGCTACGAGGCCTTCACCTTCGACGTGCCGCATGTGAGTCCGGCCCGGTTCGACAGCACCCTCCCCGGTAAGGCCAGGGTCTTTACGTCACTGACCTTGTCCAAGACCTACGGGCTGACTGGTTTGCGCATCGGCGCGTTGATCTGCCCTCCGGGCTTGGAGAAGACCATGAACAACGTGATGGAGTCGATCGTCTCCTGCGTGGCTTCGCCGTCCCAATATGCGGCGTTGGCGGCTTTGACAGGGCCGCAGGACTACGTCGATGCCGCGCGCGAACACTACCGCGGAAACCGGGATGCGGCGTCGGCCATCCTCGCGGACAAGGGAATTCCGTTCCTCGGAGCGCAGGGCGCCTTCTACCTGTGGGCCGACGTTTCGCACGTCAGCGGCGGCGACGTCCGGGCATGGGTACGCGCGTTCCTGGCAGAATCGGGGGTTGCCTTCGCACCGGGGACGGCCTTCGGGTCCATCGGCGAGGGCTGGATCAGGATTGCGCTCTGCGGTGGCCAGGCTGAACTGCTCGACGGCGTTCGTCGCCTGCCCGCGCGGGCGTAAGTGACGCGGGCCTGCTGAACCCGGCAGCCGCCGTCGTGCGTTCAGTAGTCGGTGCGACCGGTGTTGCTCCGCCAGGCGTCAAAAGGCGAGTCGGCCGAGGCCAATGGGGAATGCTCCACCGGCAGCAATTCGGGGCGCTCACCGGAGAAGTACTCGTAGAACAGGGCGTCATCGAAGCCCGCACGGGCAGCCCCGTGCCTGTCGGCTGCAAAGTACACGCGTCCGATCCTGGCCCAGAGGGTAGCCGAGAGGCACAGGGGGCACGGCTCGCAACTGGCATACAGCACGGCCCCCGACAGGTCGAAGTTCCCTGATTCCGCAGCGGCCCGACGGATCGCCACTACCTCTGCGTGGGCCGTGGGGTCGTTGTCACGGGTCACCCGGTTGACGCCCTCGTGGACGCGGCCATCCGCGGTGACAACCACTGCGCCGAAGGGCCCGCCGCCCTCGGATACATTCCGGACGGCGAGCCCTATGGCACGCTCAAGATATTCGGCTCGCTGCTGGTCACTGTGCGCGGACATGCAACGATCCTAGCGGTTCAGCGGTTGGCGTCCTCGTCGAGGTCGTCATCGTCGGTGAGGTCAATGTCCTCTTCGTCGAAGTCGTCTTCGTCGATCTCCTGGGCGGAATCGCTCTTGTACGGATCGGCCTCGCCCGCATGCTTTGCGCCGGCAGCCAGGGCGGCAACCTCGGCGTCGCGGCGCTTGGCCTCGCGCAGCAGTTCCTCAAGGTTCGAGGCGTTGACCGGAATCTGGTCGGCCACGAATTCGAGGGTTGGGGTCAAACGCACCGTGATGTTGCGGCCGACTTCCTGGCGCAGCACGCCCTTGGCCTTCTCCAAGGCCTTCGCGGCGTCTGCGTGGGCAACCTCGTCGCCGAACACCGTGTAATAGACGGTGGCGTGCTGGAGATCGTTGGTGACGCGTGCGTCGGTAACGGTGATGGGTTCAACGCGCGGATCCTTGACCCGACGGCCGAGGGCCTCGGCAACCACCACCTTGATCCGTTGTGCCAACTTGGCAGCGCGTGCCGGATCAGCCATGACTTCCTCCTGGAAAGTAGAAACGGGAACGGAACGGGCCCGCCGGGAAACCCTGGCGGACCCGCTCCGAACGGAACCTAGACGCGCGGCTTCTCGCGCATCTCGAAGGTCTCGATGATGTCGCCTTCGACGATGTCGTTGTACGAGCCCAGGCCGATACCACACTCGAAGTCGGTACGGACTTCGGTGGCGTCGTCCTTGAACCGCTTGAGGGTCTCGACGGTGAGGTTGTCACCGATGACCTTGCCATCGCGGCTGACGCGGGCCTTCGTGTTACGGCGGATGATGCCCGAACGGACGATCGAGCCTGCGATGTTTCCGAACTTGGAGGAACGGAACACTTCGCGGACCTCGGCGGTACCCAGCTGGACTTCCTCGTACTCCGGCTTGAGCATGCCCTTGAGGGCCATCTCGATGTCATCAATTGCTGCGTAGATGACGGAGTAGAAGCGCATGTCCACGCCTTCGCGGTCGGCCAGTTCGGCCACACGCTCGGCAGGCTTGACGTTGAAGCCGATGATGATGGCGTTGTCCACCGTCGCCAGGTTGACGTCGTTCTGCGTGATGGCACCCACACCGCGGTGGATGACACGGAGCTGAACGTCGTCGTCTCCGACGTCGATCTTGAGCAAGGCGTCCTCGAGGGCTTCCACGGCACCGGAAACGTCACCCTTGAGGATGAGGTTGAGGGTGTCGATCTTGCCTTCGGCAACGGCCTGGTCGAAGTCTTCCAGGCTGATGCGCTTGCGGCGCTTGGCCAGTGCGGCGTTGCGGTCCGCAGCTTCACGCTTCTCGGCGATCTGGCGGGCAGTACGCTCGTCAGGCGTCACCAGGAAGGTGTCACCTGCACGCGGCACGTTGGACAGGCCGAGGACCTGGACCGGACGGGACGGCAGGGCGATGTCCAGTGCCTCGCCGTTCTCGTCGAACATGGCACGGACACGGCCGTGGGCAGTGCCGGCCACAATCGTGTCACCGACGGCCAGGGTACCGGACTGCACCAGGACGGTGGCCACGGAACCGCGGCCCTTGTCAAGGTTCGCTTCGATGGCAATGCCTCGAGCGTCCTTGTCCGGGTTGGCACGGAGGTCCAGCGCTGCGTCTGCGGTCAGGAGCACGGCTTCGATCAGTTCGTCGATGTTCAGGTTCTGGCGGGCAGAAACCTCGACGAACATGGTGTCGCCACCGTATTCCTCGGGAACCAGGCCGTACTCGGTCAGCTGGCCCTTGACCTTGTCCGGGTTGGCGCCTTCCTTGTCGATCTTGTTCACGGCAACCACGATCGGCACGCTGGCGGCCTGTGCGTGGTTGAGCGCTTCAACCGTCTGCGGCATGACACCGTCGTCGGCTGCGACAACCAGGATCGCGATGTCCGTGACCTTCGCACCACGAGCACGCATGGCGGTGAACGCCTCGTGGCCCGGGGTGTCGATGAAGGTGATGTCGCGGGCTGTGCCCTCGTGGACGTGGCTGATCTGGTAAGCACCGATGTGCTGGGTGATGCCGCCGTGCTCGCCGGCCACAACGTTGGAGTTGCGGATGGCGTCGAGGAGGCGCGTCTTACCGTGGTCAACGTGGCCCATGACGGTAACTACCGGCGGGCGGGCTTCGAGGACGTCGTCGCCTTCGGCATCCAGTTCACCCTGGAGGTCGATGTCGAACGAGTCGAGCAGTTCGCGCTCTTCGTCTTCCGGAGAGACAACCTGCAGCTTGTAGCCGAGTTCGGCGCCGAGCAGTGCGAACGTGTCTTCGTCGAGGGACTGTGTGGCAGTGGCCATCTCACCGAGGTGGAACAGCACCGTCACGAGCGAAGCGGGGTTCGCATCGATCTTCTCGGCGAAGTCCGTGATGGACGAGCCACGACGCAAGCGGATGATCGTCTCGCCGTCGCCGCGGGGTACGGTTACGCCGCCCAGCGACGGAGCGCTCATCTGCTCAAGTTCCTGGCGCTTTGCGCGCTTCGACTTGCGCTGCTTGCCACGGCCTGCGCCGCCCTTGCCGAATGCACCCTGGGTACCACCGCGTCCGCGGCCACCCTTGCCGAAGCCACCGCCGGCGGGAGCCCCGCCACCGGTGCCGCTACCGGGTGCGCCACCTGGACGGCCGGGACCACCAGGACGGCCCGGACCACCGGGACGGCCACCCGTAGGTGCCGGACGCTCGGTGCGGTTGGGCATCATGCCCGGAGTAGGACGGTTTCCACCAGGGCCGCCGCCGGGACGCGGGGCACCCGGACGGGGAGCGCCAGGGCGCGGTGCACCCGGACGCGGGCCACCGGAACCGGCAGCGGGACGGGGACCGCCTGCACCGGCCGCGGGGCGCGGACCACCGGGGCGTTCGCCCTCAGAGCGGCCACCCGGACGGGGCATGCCCTGGGAAGTTGCAAACGGGTTGTTGCCCGGACGCGGCGGACGCTCGCCGTCGCCACCACGGCCGCGGGGCATGCCCTGCGAGGTAGCGAAGGGGTTGTTGCCGGGTCGCGGACCCCCGGGGCGGGGAGCCTGGCCACCTTGGCGTCCGGGAGCGGGAGCGTCAGCCTTCGGGGCAGGACGGGCTCCCGGCTTTGCCGAAACCGGGGTGGAAGCAGCAGGGGCTGCCGGTGCCGCAGGCGCTGCGGGAGCGGGCGCTGCCGGAGCCGCAGGGGCTGCCGCAGCGGGAGCTGCGGGAGCCTTGGGGGTCGCCGGACCCGGAGCCGGAGCAACCGGACGGGACGGAGCGGGAGCTGCGGGACGGCTTGCAGCGGGGGCGGCGGGTGCTGCCGACTTTGCGGCACCTGCACCCGGGTAGGCGTCGCGAAGCTTCTTCACGACGGGGGCCTCAATGGTGGAAGAGGCGGAGCGAACGAATTCGCCCAATTCCTGCAGTTTGGTTACTGCATCTTTGGAAGTGATACCGAGCTCTTTGGCGAGCTCATGTACGCGGACCTTGGCCACATTTCTCCTGTCTCGGTCCGCACCGAGCCAGGCACGAACCGTCTACTTCTTACTGCAGGCCCTTGCCGCTTCCACGGCGGAAAGGCCCATTGCAGAGCGCAACAAAGTTGTCATCGTTACGCACTCATCGCTGGGAACTCATCGGGTTTCCATCAGATTTCTGACCCGCTTTCAGGTTTGGACGGTTTTCCTGCGGCGGCCGGGGCCTCCACAAGTGGCATGCCGGACATGAAACGGCGTTCGACGGCGGTGGTTTCGGCAGCGCCCTGAAGGGCCCTTCCGAAAGCGCGCCGCTTGATCGCCAATGCCAGGCACTTTTGGTCGGGGTGCAGCCACGCACCCCTGCCGGCCATCCGGCGTCGTTCATCCACCACGACAACGGGAGAACCGCTGCCTTGGGCGACCAGCCGGACAAGCTCGGACCGGGAGCCATGCTTCCGGCATCCGATACAGGTGCGAACAGGACCGGCCACTTGGTCACGGCCACGTCCAGGCAGTTCAGCCACGATGTGTCCCAAGCTGCACATGCCCCTCTACGTACGGATACCGGACGTAAGCCCGGTTCCATCTATTCTAGCCCCCCACCCCGGACAGCCGAAACCGGGGGCTTTCCAGACCGGCGTGGTGGCGTCGCGCCGTCCTTCCTAGTCGGCCTTCGCCGGTGCCGCGTCGGAGACGATGTCGATCCGCCAACCAGTCAGCTTCGCTGCGAGCCGGGCATTCTGGCCCTCCTTGCCGATGGCCAGCGAGAGCTGGTAGTCCGGAACCACCACGCGGGCCGAGCGGGTGGCCTCGTCCGTAATGGTGACCGAAGTCACCCTCGACGGCGACAGCGAGTTGGCAATGAAGGTGGCGGCATCGTCGCTGAAGTCGACGATGTCGATCTTTTCGTCGTTCAGTTCCGTCATGACGGCACGGACACGCGAACCCATTTCCCCGATGCAGGCGCCCTTGGCATTGACGCCGGCGGCGTTGGCCTTGACGGCGATCTTGGTACGGTGCCCGGCTTCGCGGGCCAAGGCGACGATCTCCACCGAGCGGTCAGCGATCTCCGGAACTTCCATTTCGAAGAGCTTGCGGACAAGGCCGGGGTGCGAACGGGACAGAGTGATGGACGGGCCCTTGGCGCCGCGGTGGACATCCACCACGAAGGCGCGGAGCCGGCTGCCGTGGAGGTACTTCTCGCCGGGAACCTGCTCGGGCGGCGGAAGAAGGGCCTCCACCGTGCCGAGGTTGACCTGGATCATGTGCGGGTTGTTGCCCTGCTGGATCATGCCCGCCACGAGCTCGCCTTCGCGGCCCTTGAACTCACCGAGCACATTGTCGTCCTCAACGTCCCGCAGGCGCTGGAGGATGATCTGGCGCGCGGTGCTGGCGGCAATGCGGCCGAAGCCGGCCGGGGTGTCCTCGAATTCCCCCACGGCCTCGCCGTCGTCGTCGAGTTCGGTGGCCCAGATGGTCACATGGCCGCTCTTGCGGTCGAGCTCGGCACGTGCCTTCTCGAAGGCGCCGGGCGTCTTGTGGTAGGCCACCAGGAGCGCTTGCTCAATGGTGGGGATCAGGAGGTCCAGCGGGATTTCACGCTCACGCTCCAGGAGTCTCAGTGCGCTCATGTCAATATCCATTAGGCCTCCTCGGAAGGTCCATTGTGTTCGTCTGCCAGCCCGGCCTCGTGGAGGTGGCTGAATTCAATCTCGACTTTTCCGTGGCGGATCCTGTCGAAAGGAATGGTGATGGGGTCGCCCTGCTTGGGCTTCATGCCCTTCTTGACCTCGTGCTCGGGGATGAGCGTCACGGCGTCTTCGTCCACCGATGCGATCCGGCCGGTGAGGTTCTCGCCCTGGATGACATTCACCTTGACCATGCGTCCGCGGGCGCGGTGCCAGTGGCGGGGTTCGGTCAGGGGGCGGCCCACGCCGGGCGAGGACACCTCGAGATCGTAAGGGCGTCCGTCGTCGTGGGGATCGTTGTCCAGGATATCGGACAGCCCGCGGGAGACATCCGCGATTGCATCCAGGCTCACTCCCCCCGTTTCTTCCTGCGGGAGGTCCACGACGACGTGGACGGTGCGGTGGGAGCCTGCGACGTGGATGGCGACATCCTCGAGGTAAAGGCGGTTGGCGAGGACAGCCGGTTCCAGCAGGGCCTTGAGCCTGCTTTCTTCCGGGTTGCGGATGGTGGCCGTCGAGTTGGTGTCTGTACGGTCTGTTGAAGTCGTGGCTTCCGAGTCACTCACGCTGCCCGCCGCCTCCCGATAGATGTTGTTGTGAGTACTAGCCTAACGATTTTCAGAACAACATGGTGCACGGAGTTTGCCGCACACGTGACACCATGGTGTGTTGTGAACGAGCAAAAAGGTGAAAAACGGCCACCCCGCCACTGGGCCCGGATCGTGCTCGTTTCGATCGTCGCACTCCTGGTGATCGGCACCGGAATCGTCCTTGTTCCCCGGGATTCCGGGGCTCCGGCGGCCATTCCCTTCTCGGAAACGGCACGGAGCAGCGCTTTCGAGGACGCGCTTTCCCTGCGTGATTCGGCCTCCTCCCTCGCTGCATCGCCCGCACCCGGCGTCGGAGCCGATACGTGGACGGCTTCTGTGACATTGCTGACAACGCATGCGCGCGCACTGTTCATGCCGGCAGCGTCCGGCTCGGCAACAGCTGCTTCCAGCCTTGCCTCCGTGGCAGGACCTACGGCCGCGTCCTTCATCGCCGACCTGGCAGCGAGCGGGCGGAAGCGACTCGAGGACGCCAAAGAGTCCGACGCCGGCATCGCCCGGCTGCTTGCCGCCGTCGGAACCTCCCAAGTGCTCGACGCCGAAAGGCTGGCGAAGCTGTTGAAGCTGCCCGCCCCGGCCGCAGAACAGGTCACCAACGCAACCGCATCCGCGCAGGGCCAGGCCTCGTGCCCCTCCGTCAGTCCAACGCCCGCGCCCACCGAGGCCACAACCGATGCAGCCTTGGCTGCCGCTGTCCGTTTCGAGCACCAGGCTGTGTATGTCCATCAGGTAGCGCTGAAGCGGCTCGATGCATCGGCCGCCGTGACCGCCTCCAAGGGGCTCGACATGCATGAGCGCCTCCTGGAACAGGCCGAATCCCTCACAAGGATCAATTGCGGCGACGTTCCCACCCGCGAGGCCGGCTACAGCCTCCCGACGCAGTTCGCCGCCGACCCCGCCGCTTCCTTGGGCGCTTTGGAAGCGGACTCCCTGCCGGTGTTCGGCGACCTCGTGGCCCTCTCAACCGGCCCAATGCGGGAGTGGTCCATGGACGCGCTTCTTGCCGCGGCCCGCCGCGGCGCCGCTTGGGGCGCAGCGCTTCCGTCCCTGCCGGGACTCACCCTCGACGTCGGGAACTTGCCGCAACTGCCTTCGCCCACAACCGGCCGGGGATAGGCCAGCCTTTCCATGCTGGCGGAGACGCCATGGCGGTGCTTGGCTGGGACCATGGCCTCAGCAGAACCTGCCACGATGCACGAGAATGAACCACACCGCGACGACCTCGCCCACCGACTCAATTGGCTGCGTGCCGGGGTACTTGGGGCGAACGATGGGATCGTCTCCGTTGCCGCGATCGTGGTGGGCGTTGCCGGTGCCACCACCAATACAGGCAGCATCCTGGCCGCCGGGACGGCCGGACTGGTGGGTGGTGCGATCTCCATGGCATTGGGCGAGTACGTCTCGGTCAGCAGCCAAAGCGACACCCAGAAAGCCCTCATTGAAAAGGAGCGCAGGGAACTCGCAGAACAGCCGGATGAAGAGCTGGAAGAGCTGACGGCGATCTACCAGGCCAAGGGACTGAGCCCGGAAACCGCACGGACGGTGGCCCGGGAGTTGACTGAGCATGACGCGCTGGCCGCCCATTTGTCCGCGGAACTGAATATCCATGAGGACGACATCGTCAGCCCATGGAATGCCGCCTTTGCCTCCGCGGTTGCCTTCACCCTTGGGGCCATCCTCCCGATGTTGGCCATCCTGCTTCCGCCTCCTGGCCTGCGCGTGCCATTGACGTTCGCGGCGGTGCTGCTCGCATTGGCGATCACGGGCGCAGTGGGCGCATGGATCGGCGGGGCCTCGAGATTCCGGGCCGCCGCGCGGGTGGTCCTTGGCGGTGCCCTTGCCTTGGCCGCCACGTTCTCGATCGGCAGCCTGTTGGGCGCCAGCGGCGTTTTCTGACAGCCCGGGAGCTTCCCGGCGCTAGGCTGATCGCGTGAGAATCCACGCCGTGATCCCTATTCCGGGCGATCTGCATGCCCGGTACAACCGCGACTCCGCAGGACGCGACTGGCTGGCGAGCCTTCCGGGGCTCATCCGGGACTCCCTGGACCGGTGGGACCTGACTGTTGACTTGCCTCCCGGCGCCGAACCCTGGAACGGCCATGGCGCGTTGGTGATTCCCGTGCTGCGCGGTGACGTCCAGGGCACCCTCAAGATTGCGTATCCCCACGACGAAGCCATAGTGGAGCGGTACGCGTTGTCCCTGTGGAATGGTCACGGCGCGGTCCGGATGCTGGAGTCGGATGGGGTCAGCTGCTCCATGCTCCTTGAACGCCTTGACGCGGCGGCCTGGCTGCAGGACGCCCCCTTGGATATCGCCCGCGACACATGGGGTGGCATTGTGCGCCGTCTCTCCATCAGCCCCGATGAGCGGGCCGAGTGGCGGGCGTTTGAGCATGTGGCCGCCACTGCGGAACGCTGGAGCGACGAACTTCCGCAGGATTGGGAACAGCTTGACCGGCCCTTCCCCCGATGGTTGCTGGAGGCGGCCTTGGAGGTCTGCCAGACGCGAGGAGCAGTCGGCCGCCGCTCCGGCAGGGACGTGCTGGTACACACTGACCTGCACTACATGAATATCCTTGCCTCGCGTGACGGCGCCGAATACCTTGCCATCGACCCCCAGCCACAGGTGGGCGAAGCCGAGTTCGCGGTTGCACCGGTCCTGTGGAACCGCATCCGGGACCTGCCGGCAAGCCAACCGGAAGCCGCACTCCGTGAGCGGTGCTCCGACTTCAGCCTCGCCGCGGGCCTGGACCCGGAAACCGCCCGTCAATGGAGCGTCGCGAGGGAAGTGGAGAACGCCTTGTGGTACGCCCGGAAACCAGGACACTCCGGCGATTTGGCCCGTTCCCTCTGGGTGGCCAGCACGCTCGCCGGAAAGACGTTGGAGGGCCTCCCGGCCGCCCATGATCTCCCCGACCCAGGCCAGGCGGCCACCTGACGCCTAGGCGAAGTTGTCGTTCCGGACGTCCGCGCCGAGCTTGATGATGAGGGCGGCAACCACCACAAGGAACACGATGCGGACAAAGCGGCTTCCCCTGGCCACCGCCGTCCGTGCACCGAGGTAGCCGCCGGCCATGTTGGAAAGGCCGAGCACCAGCCCCACGCCCCACAGCAGGGAGCCGTGCGGCAGGAAGAAGATCAAGGCGCCCGCGTTGGTGGCCATGTTGACGATCTTCGCCTTGGCGCTGGCTTCGAGGAAGGCGTACCCCATGGCCGACACCAGGGCGATGACCAGGAACGAACCCGTGCCCGGGCCAATCAGGCCGTCATAGAACCCAATGACTGCCCCGATCAGGCACGCAACCACATAATGCTTGTGGCCATCATGCCGGAGCGCCGTCAGCTCACCGGCGTTGGGGCGCAGGGCGGTGAAAATTGCGACGGCGATGAGCGCCACCACGATGATGGGCTTGAACACGCTGGCCGGCAATGAAGCCGCCAGGATGGCTCCGCCAAAGCTGCCGGCCAAAGCGATAACGGCCATGGGGATGGCCGTCTTGAGGTCGGGTCCAACGCGCCGGTAAAAGGTGACAGCACTCGTGGTGGTGCCGAAAATGGAGCCCATCTTGTTCGTTGCCAGCGCCTGGACCGGCGTGATGCCCGGTACCAGGAGCAGGGCGGGGAGCTGGATCAGTCCCCCGCCTCCAACCACGGCGTCGATCCAACCGGCTGCGAATCCGGCCACCACGATCAGGATGAGCGTGGTGGCCTGGATCGACTCGAAGCCGGAAATCAACGGCTGCGGACGGCGTTGACCACGTAGTCCACGGCCTTGTCCACCGAGACGTTCTCGGCTTCGCCGCTGCGGCGGTCCTTGATCTCAACGACGCCGTCAACCAGTCCGCGGCCGACAGCCAGGATGGTGGGCACGCCCAGCAATTCGGCATCCCCGAACTTCACGCCCGGGGAAACCTTGGGACGGTCGTCGTAAATGACCTCGAGGCCGGCTTCCTCCAGCTCGGCGGAAAGCTTCTCCGCAGCCTCGAAGATTTCGTCGCCACGGCCAACGGCCACCACGTGGACATCAGCCGGCGCCACGGTGCGCGGCCACACCAGGCCGCGGTCGTCGTGGTTCGCCTCGGCCAATGCGGCCACCGCCCGGGTAACACCAACACCGTAGGAGCCCATGGTCACCACAACCTGCTTGCCGTTCTGGTCCAGCACCTTCAGGTCCAGGGCTTCGGCGTACTTGCGGCCGAGCTGGAAGATGTGGCCCATTTCGATTCCGCGGGCCGTCTCCAGCGGACCGGAGCCGTCCGGAGCTTCGTCACCCGCACGGACCTCGGTGCTTTCGATCACGCCGTCCCACGAGAAGTCGCGACCAGCCACCAGGCCGAAGACGTGCTTTCCGTCCTGGTTGGCGCCAGTGACCCAGGCGGTTCCCGGCACAACGCGGGGATCAACCAGGAACAGGAGCTTGGAGGAACCTTCGAGACCAAGGACGGGTTCTTCCTTGGACAGGCCGGGGCCGATGTACCCCTTGACCAGCCACGGCAGCTTCTTGAGGTCTTCCTCGTTGGCTGCTTCGAGGCCGATTTCGCCGGCGATGGGCAGGAAGGCGCCGATGTTGGCCTCAACGCGCTTGAGGTCCACTGCACGGTCGCCCGGCACGCCGATCACGACGATCTGGCGCTCACCCGTGGGCAGCGTCACGGCGAGGACGACGTTTTTGAGGGTGTCGGCGGCCGTCCAGGCACCGCCGTCGGCCTCGCTGCGGGACGCAAGCTGGTTCGCGGCGTCCACCAAGGTGTCGATGGTGGGCGTGTTCGGGGTGTCCAGGACCTCTGCGGCGGGCGCGTTGCTGAAGTCGATGTCCGCCGGAACAACGGTGGTGACGGCCTCCACGTTGGCGGCGTATCCGCCGGCGGAGCGAACGAAGGTGTCCTCGCCAATCTCCGTGGGGAACAGGAACTCTTCGCTCCTGGATCCACCCATGGCGCCGGCCGTAGCCGCGACCGGAACAACTTCCAGGCCCAGCCGGTCGAAGATCTTCAGGTAGGCAGCGCGGTGCGCGGCGTAGCTGGCGTCCAAACCGGCGTCATCGACGTCGAAGGAGTAGGAGTCCTTCATGATGAACTCGCGGCCGCGGAGCAGGCCTGCCCGGGGGCGTGCTTCGTCGCGGTACTTGTTCTGGATCTGGTACAGGCTCAGCGGCAGGTCCTTGTACGACGAGTACAGGTCCTTGACCAGCAGCGTGAACATTTCCTCGTGCGTGGGCGCGAGGAGGTAGTCGGCGCCCTTGCGGTCCTGGAGGCGGAACAGGCCCTCGCCGTATTCGGTCCAGCGGTTGGTGGCCTCGTACGGTTCGCGGGGAAGCAATGCCGGGAAGTGGACTTCCTGGGCACCAATGGCGGCCATTTCCTGGCGGATGATTTCCTCGACCTTGCGCAGCACACTCAGGCCCAGCGGGAGCCACGTGTAGATGCCGGGAGCGGCCCGGCGGATGTAGCCGGCACGGACCAGGAGCTTGTGGCTGGCGACCTCGGCGTCGACGGGATCTTCGCGCAGGGTGCGCAGGAACAACTGGGAAAGGCGAAGGACCACGGGTACCTATCCGTTTCTATGGCAGTCAGGGCAAAAAGAACTGTGTACTAATCTACCGGCTGCGGGCTGCCCCTCTGGAACGCGGGACACAGAAGAGCCACGCCCTTGCGTCTGGAAGCCCCTGGCCGAACCCGGCTGGTCATCCTGCAATGGCGTGGCTCAACGGCCGGCCGGCCGCAGACTGTGTCCGGGGACTAGTGCCCCATTCCCTCCAGCGGAATGGGATCGCCTGCGACTGGGAAGCATTGGTCATTGCCGAACTCGCGGATGGCACAGCTGCGTGTAGCAACCTTCAAGGTCAAAGTCATGATTTTCCCCCTCGCCACCCGCACCCCAACGACACGGCTAGGGACGAATGTATGTGATTGGCGACACCTTTTCAAGGATTCACGGTCCCTCGGGGCCCTTGAAAAGCTGAACACACCGGCCTACTTTTATTTCATCAGGTGATGAATTACCAGCTGGGAGGTCGCCATGTCCCACGTCGCCAAGCACGCTGGAGCGACGCCGGCCACTGCCATCGAGGCGTCAGGACTGCACATCTCCCGTGGCCGGACCAAGATTCTTCGGGGGCTCGATTTCACCGTGGACGGAGGGCGGATCACCGGGCTTTTGGGCCCGTCGGGCAGCGGCAAGACAACGCTCATGCGCGGCATCGTGGGCGTCCAGCGGCAGACGCGTGGCACGCTCACGGTCCTGGGCAGGCCTGCAGGCAACGCGGCGCTCAGGCACGACGTCGGGTACGTCACCCAAGGAGCCAGCGTCTACGGCGACTTGAGCGTCGAGGCGAACGTCAGGTACTTCGGCGCGATGCACAGCGCGACGGCGGCCGACGTCGCTGAGGCGATTGCCGCCGTCGGACTCCAGGACTTTGCCCGCCAGAAGGCCGCGGACCTGTCCGGCGGACAGTTCAGCCGCGTTTCGCTTGCCTGCGCCTTGGTGGCCCATCCCAGGCTGCTGGTCCTGGATGAACCAACGGTGGGCTTGGACCCGGTGCTCCGCGCGGAGTTGTGGGAACGGTTTGCCACCATGGCCGAGGCCGGAACCACGCTCCTGGTGTCCAGCCACGTCATGGAGGAAGCATCCCATTGCTCTTCGCTCCTGTTGCTGCGCGAGGGGCTTCTGCTGGCACAACTGACGCCGGACGAACTTGCCGAACGCGGGCGGAGCAAAGACCTGGAGCGCGCCTTCCTGACCATGATCAAGGGAATCGAACGGGAGCCTGCCGCCCCTCCGGCCCACCCCGAAAGGACGGTGGCGTCATGAATCCCCGCATGACCCTTGCCACGGCCACGCGCGTCCTGGGCCAGTTGCGCCACGACCACCGCAGCATCGCACTCATCCTGGTGGTTCCGGCCCTCTTGCTGACAGCCGTGTACTTCCTTTTCGAGAATGAGAGCTTGCCTCCGGGCCTCCCGCGCACGTTCGACCGCGTTGGCCTGATGATGCTGGCGATCTTCCCCTTCGTGGTGATGTTCCTGGTTACCTCCATCACCATGCTGCGGGAACGCACGTCCGGGACGCTGGAGCGGCTTTTGACCACGCCCATCCACAAAGCGGATCTGCTGTTCGGCTACGCCCTGGCTTTCTCGATCATGGCGGCCCTGCAGTCGTTGGTGGCCACGGCCGTCGCGTACTGGGTGTTCAACCTGGACATCAAGGGCAGCCCTGGCTTTGTGGTGATGATCGCCGTAATCAATGCCGTCCTGGGCGTGGCCCTGGGGCTGTTGTGCTCGGCTTTCGCCCGGACCGAGTTCCAAGCCGTACAGTTCATGCCGGTGGTAGTGGTGCCGCAGATCCTGTTGTGTGGATTGTTCGTGGCGCGGGACCACATGAACGATGTCCTGGATACGATCTCCGGATTCCTCCCCTTGACCTTCTCCGTGGACGCACTGCAGGAGGTCGCAGGAAATACCGAAGCCACGCAGGTACTCTGGCAAGACACGCTGGTGATGGGAGGAATAGTGGTGGGTGTCCTGGTTCTTGCCTCACTGACGTTGCGCAGGCAGACCGCATGAGCCTCCAGCCCCTGCGCCGTGGCCGGCGAGGCGCTGGCGACCATTCGAGGGAAGCCATTCTCACTGCGGCCCGCAAACTCTTCGCCGAACAAGGATTCGATGGCACCAGCCTGCGCCACGTGGCCAGGGAAGCCTCAGTGGACCCGGCCATGGTGCACCACTACTTCAAGGGCAAGGACGAGCTGTTTGCCGCCAGCGTGGAGTTGCCGGCGGACCCCGCCGCTGTGCTGGCCGGCGTTGATGCCTTGGATCCCCCTGCCCGTGCTGAGGCGATCGTCAAAAACGTGGTGCGGCTCTGGGAAGGGCCGGCCCAGCACGCGCTGGTGGCGTTCGTCCGGGGCACCATTGGTTCCAAGGCGAAGACAGCCCTGCTCCGTGAAATGGTCAGCAGGACGGTCCTCTCCCGGATCGCCACGGGTCTGCCCGGCGACGAACAGGAGGCCAGGCTCCGGGGCAACCTGGTGGCCTCGCAGTTGATCGGCCTGATGGTGGCACGCTACGTGGTGCGGCTGGAACCCCTGGCGTCCGCCGCGGAAGAAGACGTCGTCCGCATGGTAACCCCCACTGTCCAGCGGTACCTGACGGGAGAGTTGGACCCAGCCACGTAGCTGGCGGCAGTGGTTGCTCCACGGAGGGGGATCCAACCCCTGCCGCCAGTCCGGTGGGTGCTACTTAATGAGGTCTGCGGCTTGGTCCAGCATGGCCTCGAGTTTGGGGAGGTCCGTATCGGCCACCTTCGTTCCCGTGGACTGGGCTACCAGTACAACTCCGCTCTTAACGGCAGATACGAACAGCTGGGTCTGGGACACACCACCGGCCGAAGCAACGCTGCGGTAGGCAACGGCCCCGGGTGTCTTTGCAGACGTAGCCAAAGTCTTCGTGGTCGCTTCAACAGCCGTGCCCAACATGGTCATCTGAATGGTTCCGCAGGCTTCCAGTTCCTTGGCCTTGTTCTGACCCACGGCTTTGACCTTGTCCTCGGCCACGCCGCTGAACACAGACAGCAGGAGCGCGGTTTCTGCCGTTGAACTCGCAGAGGCACCGATACTGATGGTGGCACCCTCTTCGAGTTGCACCCCACCGCCAGTGACGAAGTCGGCGCAGACTGCGGGCTCCACCTTGGCGTTGGCCACCAGGTCCCTGACCTGTTTCATGGCGTCGGTCAATTTGTCATCGGGCATGACCAGCAGTTTCGTGTCGTTGGTGTCGCGGACTTGACCCACGATGCTTCCCAGCTCGGCTTTGGTAAAGGTCCGGAACGGAACCTCAGCGGGCGTAGGTGCCGCCGTCGCCGATTCACTGGCCGGAGCCGACGCTGCCTCCGTGGAAGTACCTGCACCGCCACATGCCGTGAGCCCCATGACCAACAGTCCTGACACGGCGAATCCGCGCAGAGCATTCTTATTCATTTGTTCCCCAAAGGAAGTTCGAGTGATGTGCTGACAAGCGTCAGCGGGATAAGACTACAAGTTCCCGGGCCCGGGAAGGGAAAGGGCGCTAGAACAAAACTGTGGCGAACGTTCCCACTTGCTTGAAGCCCACGCGGTCGTAGCTCGCCCGGGCCTTGGAGTTGTAGTCGTTCACGTAGAGGCTCGTCACCGGCGCGAACGTCCGGGAAAGATTGACGACGGCGGCCATATAGCCGGCGCTCTGGCCGTTGCCTCGGAGCTCCGGATTCATCCAGACGCCCTGGACCTGGGTCACATCCTTGGTAACGGCGCCGAGTTCGGCTTTGAAAACCACTGTGCCGCGGGCGTCGATATGAACAAGGGAGTGACCTTGCCGGATCAGCCCTGCGACGCGCCGACTGTAGAAATCCTGACCGCCCAAATACGGCGAGTAGCCCACTTCTTCCTCGAACATGGCGGCACAGGCCGGAAGGATGAGCTCGAAGTCCGCCATGGTTCCAAACGTCAGTGACGGGTTGGCTGGAATGGCGGGAGGACCTGAAATGGTCAGGAGGGGTTGGCGCGAACGCACTTCATGGGCGTAGTGCCCCAACTGTTCGAACCGCGAGTAGAGGGCCAGGACTGTTTCTGCAGGCCCGAAGATGGATGCATAGCGGCGACCCGACTGATGGGCCGCAGCAGCGACGTCGCCAACCAACTCAGGGTCCAGTTGCACAGGGACCAGGTTGGCACCTGCCCAACAAGCGCCCAGCAGCCTGTCGTCGTCGAAAACGCCGATGACGCTGGCGCCACCGCTGGTGGGCGCCGCTGTTCCCACGCTGTCCAGGTGGGCGAGGATGAAGACGTTGGATACGGGGTCTTCGTTCGCGAGCGCGCGAAGGGCCAGGGTGTCGGCACCGCCGAGCACCCTGACGCCCAGGCCGGTCCCGTTACGAGACGCTAACCACGGGGCTACCTTTGACAGCATCTTCGCCATCGGCCTCCCCCATCTCTTCGGCGATGCGCATCGCCTCTTCGATCAGTGTCTCAACAATTTGGCTTTCGGGCACGGTCTTGATGACTTCGCCCTTCACGAAAATCTGGCCCTTGCCGTTGCCTGACGCCACGCCAAGGTCCGCTTCGCGGGCTTCGCCGGGTCCGTTGACAACGCAGCCCATGACGGCCACGCGCAGCGGGATCTCCATGCCTTCAAGCCCTGCCGTGACCTGCTCGGCCAGCGTGTACACATCCACCTGGGCACGGCCGCACGACGGGCAGGACACGATTTCCAGCTTGCGCGGGCGCAGATTCAGGGACTGCAGGATCTGGTTGCCCACCTTGATCTCCTCCACCGGCGGTGCGGAGAGGGAGACGCGGATGGTGTCGCCGATGCCTCGGGACAGCAAAGCACCGAAGGCGGTGGCGGACTTGATGGTCCCCTGGAACGCGGGGCCGGCCTCCGTGACGCCGAGGTGCAGGGGCCAGTCGCCCTTCTCGGCGAGCATCTCATAGGCAGCAACCATGACCACGGGGTCGTTGTGCTTCACGGAGATCTTGAAGTCGTGGAATCCGTGTTCTTCGAACAAGGAGGCTTCCCAGACTGCCGATTCGACGAGTGCTTCCGGGGTGGCCTTGCCGTACTTCTTGAGGATGCCGGGCTCCAGCGAACCGGCGTTGACGCCGATGCGGATGGAGGTGCCATGGTCCTTGGCCGCGGCCGCGATTTCTTTGACCTGGTCATCGAATTTGCGGATGTTCCCGGGGTTCACCCGGACTGCAGCGCAGCCGGCCTCGATGGCGGCGAACACGTACTTAGGCTGGAAGTGGATGTCCGCGATGACGGGGATCTGGGATTTGCGGGCGATGATCGGCAGTGCCTCGGCATCGTCCGCAGACGGGCAGGCCACACGCACAATGTCACAGCCGGAGGCAGTCAACTCGGCGATCTGCTGGAGGGTGGCGTTGATGTCCGTGGTGGGCGTGGTGGTCATGGACTGCACGCTGATGGGGTAATCAGAGCCAACACCAACGGACCCAACCTTGATCTGCCGCGTCTTACGGCGCGGGGCAAGGACGGGCGGTGGGGCTGCTGGCATTCCCAGGCTGACCGAGGTCACGTGGACTCCTTGGGTTTGGGGTGTATCTGGTGGTGGATGCCCGGACTAGGACGCGTGGTCCGAGAGGAGGCCGATGATCGGGGACCATTCCGTGGTGCGGATTCCGGCGATGGCACCCGCGTCAGCGAACGGATCCTGCTTGAGGAGCTCATTGAGTTCGGCTTCGTCCTGGGACTTGAAGATCAGCAGTGCGCCTGCGCCGTCGCCGTAGGGTCCGCTCGCGAGGAGCTTGCCCTCCCCTGCCAGATCGCCGAGCCAAGCCCGGTGCGCGGGGCGGGCTTCATCGCGGAGGGCGCCGGATTCGGCGACGTAAACATACTCAACAGCGAAAACAGTCATGGTGTTAGCCTATCCCGCCCCGATCGGAGTTCCGCCATCGGGAAGGAGATCACCGGGCCCCTAGCCAAAGATGTTGACCGGCTTGACGATGTCGGCGTAGATCAGCAGCGCACCCATGGCCATCAGGAGGGCGGCCACCACATACGTGGCGGGCAGCAGCTTGGCGATGTCGAACGCACCGGGGTCTGGTTTGCCGCGCAACTTGGCCACCCGGCGTCGGACTCCCTCATACAGGGCACCGGCTACATGGCCACCGTCAAGCGGAAGCAGCGGGATGAGGTTGAAAACAGCCAGCGCGAAGTTGAGGCCTGCAAGCAACCCCACCAGCGTCCCGATCCGGGCCTGCAGTGGCACCTGTTCCATGGCCGCGACCTCGCCGGCCACGCGTCCGACGCCCACCACGCTGATGGGACCGTTCGGGTCGCGCGGCTCTTCGCTGAACGCCGCCTTGGCCACACCGACCACGCGGGCAGGCAGGTTGAAGATCACACCGGAAATCTGCTTGATGTTCTCTCCCGCCATGGGCAAAACGCTCGACGCCGGTTGGGGCACCAACGCGCTTTGGGCGCCGATGCCGAGGAAGCCGACTTCCTGGTACTTCAGCACACCGCTGGCGTCCTGCTCCTGGCGGCCGTCAGTGCCGATGACCGGACGGGACGAGAGCACTGGGGTAACTGTGGTGGATATCAAGGATCCGTTGCGTTCAACCGTGATCGGAACATCCTTGCCTGCCGAGGCCCGGATCCATCCAGTCAGTTCATCCCAGCTGGTGACTTGCTTCCCGTCGAAGGTTTTCACAGTGTCATTGGGTTGGAGGCCGGCGGCGGCCGCCGGAGTGGGCTTGCAATCGGCGGAGTCGGGGTCCACGGTCTGCCCGGCCGCGACTTGGCACTTGGAGACGTCTGCGATGGTGGTGGTTGCCTGTGCCGTGCCGAAACCCATCAGCAGGACGGCGGTGAGCACGAGTCCTATGAGCATGTTCATGGCAGGGCCACCGAGCATGATGATGATCTTTTTCCAGACCGGGAGCTTGTAGAACACCCGGTTCCCATCGCCCGGACCTACCTCCTCGTGCGCTACGGAACGCGCTTCCGAGGCCAGCGTCTGGAACATTCCGGTGCTGGAAGGACGGACGCCGCCGTCTTCCTTGTTCGGCGGGTACATGCCGATCATGGCGACGTATCCGCCCAGGGGAAGGGCCTTGAAGCCGTATTCGGTTTCGCCCTTTTTCTTCGACCACAAAGTGGGCCCAAAGCCGATCATGTACTTGGTCACGCGCACCTTGAAGAGCTTCGCGGGAACCAGGTGGCCCACTTCGTGAAGTGCTATGGAGACGGCGACACCAATGGCGACGAAAACGACTCCGAGGATGAAAAGTAGGACGGGACTCATGCGGCTGGGACTGCTTCCATCAAGTCTGGCTGGTTGGGGACTACAGGGTGCTGGTGGCTAAACGATCATGGGTGCGGGCGCGTGCCCACAGTTCAGCATCCAACACGGACTCCACCGTTAGCTCAGAGGATCCTGAATGTTCGCTGAGGACGGACTCCACGGTATCGACAATGTCGGTGAAGCGGATGCGGCCTCTGTGGAAGGCTTCCACGGCTTCCTCGTTGGCGGCATTGAACACGGCCGGGAAGGTACTGCCCTGTTTTGCGGCGTCCTTGGCCAGGTCAACGGCCGGGAACGCAATGGAGTCCAACGGCTCGAAGGTCCAGCTGGTGGCCTGCGTCCAGTCACACGGCTGGGCAGCCCGCGGAACACGGTCCGGCCAGCCAAGTCCGAGGGCAATCGGCAGGCGCATGTCCGGTGGAGAAGCCTGGGCGATGATGGACCCGTCCACGAACTGGACCATGGAATGGACCACAGACTGTGGGTGCACCACAACATCGATCCGGTCCAGGGGGACGTCGAACAACAGGTGTGCCTCGATCACTTCCAACCCCTTGTTGACCAGGCTCGCGGAGTTGGTGGTGACCATCAACCCCATGTCCCAGGTGGGGTGCGCCAGCGCCTCCTGCGGGGTGACCTCGTGGAGTTGTTCGCGGGACCGACCGCGGAAGGGACCACCCGAAGCAGTAAGAATCAGCTTGTCCACTTCGCCTGCCGTGCCCGAGCGCAGGCACTGGGCAATGGCCGAGTGCTCCGAGTCGACGGGAACGATCTGGCCCGGCCGGGCGGCCGCTTTGACCAGAGAGCCACCCACAATCAACGATTCCTTGTTGGCCAGCGCCAGGGTGGCACCCGAACCCAGGGCGGCCAGCGTCGGAGCCAGCCCGATGGAGCCCGTGATGCCGTTGAGGACGACGTCGCACGGGATGGCGGCAATGTGCGTGGAGGCGTCCGGCCCCACATAAATTTCCGGCGCATAGGCGGCCAGGCCTGCGACGTCGGCGAATCCGGCGATCAGTTGGCGCAACCGGGCGCCATCTCCCTGTGCGACTCCCACTGCCTGCGCGCGCACATGGACGGCTTGCTGCGCGATCAGTTCCAGGTTCCCACCGCCGGCGCTGAGTGCGACCACCTCGAAAAGGTGTGGAGCGGCGTCGACCACCTCGATCGCCTGTGTGCCGATGGAACCGGTGGACCCGAGGATGACGATCTTTCGCGGCTGCATGTTTCCAGTATCCCAGCAGCTGAGCGGCACAGTGAACGCCATCCGGGGACTCTGTTGACCCCACCGCCTGCGCGCGTACCGTGGAAATCGTGGAGTGGCTCTCCTGGTTCGATGCCCAGGATTACGAGTTCGCGCGGCAGGTCCTGCAACGTGGAACCGCGGCGCTGTACTTCCTCGCCTTCCTGTCCACGCTGAACCAATTCCCGGCGCTCCTGGGCGAAAGGGGCCTGCTTCCAGTTCCGGACTTCCTGGACATGGCCCGCAGGATGGCCCGCCCCACCCTTTTCCGCTGGCGTTACTCGGACGGCCTACTGCGGTGGGTCTGCCGGGCCGGCCTTGCCATCTCAGCAGCCCTCGTACTCGGCCTTCCGCAGACGGGTCCGCCGTGGGTGCCCATGCTGGCCTTCCTGGCCCTCTGGTTCCTCTACATGTCGATCGTCAATGTGGGGCAAACGTTCTACGGCTTCGGTTGGGAAATCCTCCTCCTCGAAGCCGGATTCACTGTCGCCTTCCTCGGCTCCGACCAGACTCCCCCGCCAACCACCATCCTGCTGCTGGTCGTGTGGCTTGTCTTCAGGCTCGAGTTCGGCGCCGGCATGATCAAAATCCGTGGCGGAAAGGAGTGGCGGGACCTGACCGCCATGTTCTACCACCATGAAACCCAACCCATGCCAGGACCCTTGAGCCGCCAGGCGCACCTGCTGCCGCGGCCGCTGCACAAGGTGGAAGTCGTGGGCAACCACTTCGCCCAGCTGGTGGTCCCCTTCTTCCTGTTCGCACCCCAGCCGCTGGCCAGTATCGCCGCGGGAATCATCATCGTCACCCAATTGTGGCTGGTGGCCACAGGCAACTTCGCCTGGCTCAACTGGTCCGCGATTGTCCTGGCGTTTGCCGCAGTGAGCGACCCCGTGGCCCACGCAGTCCTTCCCTTCATTCCGCTTGAGTGGCACCGGGATGCGCAACCCACGGTGTGGTGGACCGGCGTCGTACTTGCCGTAACGGCACTGTTGCTGGTGCTCAGTTACCGTCCCCTCCGGAACCTGTTCTCCCGCAGACAACTCATGAATGCGAGCTTCAACCGGTGGCGGCTGGTCAACGCCTACGGTGCCTTCGGAACCGTCACCAAGCAGCGCATCGAAGTGGTGGTGGAGGGGACGCTCGAAGAACAGCCGGACGCCGCCGACCATCTGTGGCAGGAGTATGGCTTCAAGGGCAAACCCGGCGACGTCCGGCGCCTGCCACGGCAGTGGGCGCCCTACCACCTCCGCCTGGACTGGCTCATGTGGTTCCTGCCCCTGCGGACCGTCCACGAGGACTGGTTCTACGCCTTCCTGGACAAGCTCCTGAGGGCCGACGCTCCAACGCTTGGGCTGCTTCGCCAGGACCCGTTCGACGGCGGACGCCCGCGTTGGGTGCGGGTGCGCACCTACCTGTACCGCTTCTCCAGTCGTGCCGAGTTCCGGGAATCGGGGCACCGCTGGGTGCGCGTGCCGTTGTACGAGGCCATACCGCCGTTGTCGCTGGATTCCAGGCGGCAGTGGTTGCCGTAGCGGCCGCCCTCCATTACACCGCGGCGTCCACCAACCCCTGGCTTTCCTCCGCCAACGGGCGCTTGCTGCTTCGTTTGCTGGTGGGCGCCGAGACGGCCCTGCGTTCCACCGTCTCGGCCGCGATGTAGAGGCCCTCGCGGTTGAGGTGCCGTGAGTAGCTCGAATCCAAGTACAAGGTGGGGAACGAATCCTCGCTGTTCATCTCGGCCGCCTTGGCGAGGAGCGCGCTGTAAAGGTATTCCTTCACGGCACCGGCCCCGGCGCCCCCGCCATAGACGTAGGCCACCTCCGTTGTGGCCCCTACGACGGCCAACACCCGCCCAAACTGCTCGGCTACTTCCTTGGCGAAGAACATGGTTTCCTCATCGACGAAGCCCTTCACTCGGTCATAGAAATTCAGCTTCAACGGGGAAGGACCGGCGTGCAGATACTCGGAGAGTTGCTTGCGGGAAGTAAAGCCCGTTTGGAAGCCGCGATCGCGCATCGCCTTCATCGCATCGGTGAGCACTGAACCGTAACCCTTCTTGAACGTCGTGGAAGCATCGGCGTTGAACTGGCCCGCGGTGAAGACGGGGAAGTTGACGGTGCCTTCTCCGATGTCGATGCCGATGGTGTGCTGTGCGGCCAGGACGTCACCGGGGGTGATGCCTTCCAGGACCAAACCCCGGCGGCGGACATCGGCCAACATCGCCTCCATCAAGGGCTCGCCTTTGGCAGTGATGGCGTACTGGGCCGATGCACCTTCCGGAATGACCTGCACATCCATGAAGCGCAGCTTGACGGTCACGGGCGTCTCGAAATTGTGCACCGTCACGGTGTGCACACCGTTCATGAACTCAGCGGCGTAGCTGGTCCGGTGCGAGAGGTACTCGTTGATGGGCAGGGCCAACGCCACGCGGGCCCGCACGCTCAGGATTTCCTCCGCCGGCGGCAGTGAGCCGTTGGCGCGCACGTGGTCACGGACGGCCTTGGCCGCGAACACGCCCATGACCAGGATCTTGCTCAGCTCCTGCTGGGCCTTGCTCCTGTGCCCGATGACATCGAATTCCTCGAAAGCTCCCTGGGCACTCAGCGCCCTGAGGCCGAAGAGGCGCCGGTACTGGTCCCCGATCAGCGACGAGTCGAAGCTCACGTCCAACTCGTTGTAGAAGTCACCCTCCATCCGGGCGGATGCCTCCCGGTCGGGCGTAGGAAGTGCGTTGGACCGGGTGATGAGTGCCACGCCGCTGGGAAGGTCGATCTCGTCGCCATCGGAGCCACCCGAAGTGAGCGGCCCCCGGATGATGCCTTTGACGTAGCCGTTGCCAACATCGATGCCGCCGGTGAGATTTGTGGAAATGGTCATGGGAAAGTCCCTTCAGTGTGCGTGGGTGTGGTTCGGCTGTGCAGACGGCGTGACTTCGGTGCCGTTACCGCCGGAGCTGGGCGAAGATGTCGTTGACGTCCACGGGTGCCGCAGCGGGCGGGTCTTCCTGTGACGGCCCGGGATCGGCGGACGCCGGAGCAGGGGTCGGGTTTCCGGCACCGGAAGCCTCGACGACGGCACTGCCCGCTGGCCGGCCGCTCCCGGCAGGGAGTTGCACGACGGGCCTGTTGACGACGTCCACGTAGCCTTGGCGGACGATGCTGTCCCGGATCAGCATGCGGATGGAAAGAGACTGGTTGTCTTGCAGTTCCAGCCACGCAATCACGGCTTCGTCCGCCTGCGGCACGTTCAAGCGGTAGCGATTCGGCGGCTGCTTCGCGGACCCCTTGTTTTGAGGATCAGGCACGTCATTCTCCTTCTCTGGCTTCACCTGGGCGATCACATCCGGCCTGGAACTGGCCAAGGAATGGTCAGGGCTGGCCGCGATCGCACCGGTCACAAACCACAAGTGACCGAAAGGCCCAGAACGTGACGGAAACCCGGCGAAGCCGTGAACGGAGAAGGCAGTTGAAGGGGTCAGCGCCGTCCGGCGTCGCGCGGTGGCGCCGTTGACTCACGCACCACCAAATGGGTGGCAAGTTCCACGCGGCGGGAATCGATGTCCTCGCCGCTGATCTGCCGCAGGATGAAGCGCAGGGCTGACCGGCCCATATCCTGCAGCGGTTGCGAGACCGAGGTCAGCGGCGGCACCGATTGCTCAGCCTGATGGGTTCCATCGAAGCCCACCAGGCTCATGTCGTCCGGAATCCTCACATGCTGCCTCCGTGCTTCGGCAAGCACACCCAGGGCGATGCTGTCGCTTCCGGCGAAGATGGCAGTGGGCGGGTTGTCCAGCGCCAGCAGGCGCTGCATGGCCTTGACCCCGTTGGATGGCCGGAAGGGGCCGGTCGAGACGTATTCATCCTCCACCGCGATTCCCTCAGCCATCAGCGCGGCCATGTACCCGTGCAGGCGCGCCTGGCTGCACTCGGCCCCTTCAGGACCGCCAATGAAAGCGATGCGGCGGTGCCCACACTCCAGCAAGTGCGTGGTGGCGGCCTTCCCGCCGGCCCAGTTGCTGGCGCCCACGCTGTAGACATCCGCCGGTGGCGGGTTGAGCGGATCGACGACGGCGATGGGAATCTGCCGCCGCTGGAAGGCCTCCAACTCCGCGGAGTTGTAGGCGGAGGTCACCACGATCATTCCGCTGCGGCCCTCGGCCATCAGCCGCTGGGCGCGTTCTTCCGGCGCCAATGGCGAAGATCCTTCGCGGCTGGTCACGGAGAGGACCACTTCCATGTCGGAGGCCGCCGCCTGCTCCATGATGCCGTTGAGCACTTCCACGGCATACGCGGAGTTGAGGGAATCGAAGACGACTTCCACGGCGCGTCGCGTGGGAAGGCCCTTGCGCTGAAGCGGTGACTTGTAGCCTGTGCGCTCCAGGGCAGCCAGAACCCGGGCACGCGTGGCCTCGGCCACGTCCTCGCGGCCGTTGACCACCTTGGAAACGGTCGGCGTGGACACTCCCGCTTCCTTGGCTACTGCGGCCAGCGTCAGCTTGGATGGTCGCGTGCTGGTGTTCATGGTTCCCCCGGTCTCGAAATATTTCGGCTGCCTGGATAACGCCCAGTGTATGGGTAGGGCGACGTTGTCCACTGGTTTGTCCGTTCTTTTCGGGCTTGACGCTCCGTCAAAACACCTTTAGTTTAGACCGTGATCTAAATCATGGTCACGAAATATTTCGAAGTTTTTCGGAATCTTCTTGTTCAAGCACCCCGAGTAACCATGGAGAAGCAATGAAGCAATTCCAGTCCTCCCGCCGTTCGTTCCTGGCCCTCGCTGCCCTCACGCCCTTCGCGGCCATGGCAACCACCGCCTGCGGAACGTCAGGTCCTGGCGGAACCAGCGGAGGGGGCGGCGCCAGCATGTGGTTCCTCACGGGTGAGCCGAACCAGACCACCATGCAAAAGGCCGTGGACGCATTCGGGGCAGCCAACCCCGACAACAAGATCACCGTGACCTACTTCCAGAACGATGCTTACAAGACAAAGATCAAGACGGCCATTGGCGCCGGCCAGGCCCCGACCATCGTCTACGGCTGGGGTGGCGGTGGCCTGAAGACCTACGCCGAAGCAAACCAAGTGGAAGACCTGACGGCTTGGTTCGAGGCCAACCCTGACCTGAAGAAGAAGTTCTTCCCCTCCTCCTTCGGAGCAGCGACGGTCAACGGCAAGATCTATGCGCTCCCCAACCAGTACGTCGCCCCGATCGTGCTGTTCTACAACAAGGAACTCTTCTCCAAGGCAGGTGTCCAACCGCCCAAGACGTGGGACGACATCATGTCGCTCGTGAAGACCTTCAACGACATGGGCGTGGCACCGTTCTCGCTCGGCGGCCAGTCACGCTGGACCTCCATGATGTGGCTGGAGTACCTCCTGGACCGCATTGGCGGCTCCGAAGTGTTCAACGCCATCTTCGAGGGCAAGCCCGACGCCTGGAAGCACCCGGCCGTGATTGAAACGGGCACCAAGATCCAGGAACTGGTTTCCGCCGATGGCTTCATCAAGGGATTCTCTTCCATCACCGCAGATTCGAAGGCGGATCAGGCGCTCTTGTTCACCGGCAAGGCCGCCATGATGCTGCACGGATCATGGACGTACGGATCCATGAAGAAGGACGGACAAAACTTTGTCCAGGACGGAAAGCTCGGCTTCGTCCAGTTCCCCACCATCCCTGGCGGGAAGGGCGACCCCAAGAGCGGCGTGGGAAACCCCGCGCAGTACATGTCCATCTCTTCGAAGGCCTCCGACAAGGAGAAGGAGACTGCCAAGAAGTTCTTCAAGGACGGCATCATGACCGACACCGTTATTGACGCCTACATCAACTCAGGTTCGGTTCCCATCGTCAACGGCATCGAGGACAAGCTGTCGTCCTCACCGGACAAGGACTTCCTCAACTTTGTCTACGACCTCGCCAAGAATGCTCCCAGTTTCCAGCAGTCCTGGGACCAGGCACTGAGCCCCACCGCCGCGGAGGCCCTGCTGAACAACATCGACCAGCTGTTCCTGAAGTCGATCACTCCGCAGCAGTTCGCCGAGAACATGAATGCAACGCTGGGCAAATGAGCACCTCAACAGCAGCCAGGACGGGCGCCCACCGGACTGTCGACGCAACTGAGGGGCGAAAGAATCCCGCACTCGCATGGCTGACCGTGCCTGCTTTGGTCTTCTTTGTCGCCTTTGCCCTGGTCCCCCTGGCAGGCGTACTCGTTCTGAGCTTTGCCAACTGGGACGGCATCGGCGCAATCGGCGTGGCCGGACTGGACAACTGGTTCAGTGTCCTTGCGGACCCCGGCCTCTACAACGCCTTGGGCCTGACCTTCCTGATCATGATCGTGTCCTGGCTGGTCCAAACTCCCATCAGCCTGCTGCTGGGAGTCTTCACCGCGGGGAGCCAGAAGTACCGTGCCGCTTTGGCGGTCCTCTACTTCCTGCCTTTGCTGCTCTCGTCGGCCGCTGTGGCCATCGCATTCAAGGCTCTGCTGGACCCGAACTTCGGTTTGGCCATGGGTCTGGGCCTGCCCTTCCTGGCACAGGACTGGCTGGGCGTTCCCCAACTCGCGCTGGGCCTTGTCATCTTCGTGATCGCCTGGCAATTCGTCCCCTTCCACACGTTGATCTACCAAGGTGGCGTGCGCCAGATTCCGAAGTCGTTGTATGAGGCAGCCCAGATCGATGGAGCAGGCACCATCAAGCAGTTCTTCCACATCACGCTCCCCCAGTTGAAGTACACGATCATCACGTCCTCCACCTTGATGGTGGTGGGGTCGCTGACCTACTTTGACCTGATCTTCGTCCTGACTGGCGGCGGTCCCGGCAACTCAACGCGGATCCTGGCATTGGATATGTATCTGCGCGGCTTCCGCGCCAATCTCATGGGTCCCGCAAGCGTGATCGCCGTCATCCTTGTGGTCATCGGCCTGGTCCTGGCCTTGGTTCTCCAACGGCTCGGTGGCAAGGACAAACAGGGCAGCCAACTGGAAGGTATGTAGCGTGAGCACAGTTCTGACAAACCGCAAGGGACCGCAAACGGAGGCTTCCCCGGCCACACCTGCAGCCAACCGCCAAGGCCTCGGGGTACGGCTGAGGCGGCTCAACATACCCGGCGGCCTGGGTGGCTGGGTATGGCTGGCCATCATCATCATTCCGGTCTACTACATCGTGATTACCAGCTTGAAGACCTCCGAGGGCTACTTCGGCCAGAACCCGCTGGCTCCCCCGGTGTCGCCCACTTTCGAGAACTATCAGTTGGTCATCGAGTCCGATTTCGCCAGGTACTTCATGAACAGCGCGATCGTCACGTTGGGTGCGGTCATCCCAACAGTGCTGATCTCCTTCATGGCCGCCTTCGCAATAGTTCGTGGCCGCGGCCGCTTCCTGAAGGTAGTGAACGGCATGTTCCTCATGGGCCTTGCCATTCCGCTGCAGGCCACCATCATTCCGATCTATCTGATGATCATCCGGTTGAACCTCTACGACAGCCTCTTGGCCATCATGTTGCCTTCGATCGCGTTCGCCATCCCGTTGACAGTCCTCATCCTGTCCAACTTCATCAGGGACGTGCCCAACGAGCTGTTCGAATCGATGCGGCTTGACGGCTGCAGCGAATGGCAAACCATGTGGCGGCTGGCGCTGCCACTGACCCGTCCGGCGATCGTGACCGTATCCATTTACAACGGACTGCATGTGTGGAACGGCTTCCTGCTGCCACTGGTGCTCACGCAGAGCCCCAACCTGCGGGTCCTGCCGCTGGCCCTATGGACTTTCCAGGGTGAGTACAGCGTCAACATCCCCGCCGTTCTGGCCTCGGTTGTCCTGAGCACCCTCCCCATCCTGGTGCTTTACGTCGTGGGACGCCGCCAACTGCTCAGCGGCCTCACGGCCGGATTCAGCAAGTAGAAAGGTTTTCTGGTGACAGAAACACGACCCCTCCGGGTGGGCATGGTGGGCTACGCCTTCATGGGCGCCGCCCACTCCCACGCCTGGCGTACCGCACCGCGGTTCTTCGATCTTCCCCTCGCCCCGCAACTGACCGCCGTCGCCGGCCGGAATGAAGAAGGCGTGCGGGCAGCAGCCGCAAAGTACGGCTGGGACTCCGTGGAAACGGATTGGCGGAGGTTGATCGACCGCGACGACATCGACCTGATCGATATCTGCACCCCCGGCAATACCCACGGCGAGATCGCCATTGCGGCCTTGGAGGCCGGAAAGCACGTGCTGTGCGAGAAGCCGCTGGCAAACTCCGTGGCCGAGGCCGAAAAGATGACGGTGGTTGCACAGGCTGCGGCTGCTCGCGGAGTGCTGTCCATGTGTGGCTTCAGCTACCGTCGTACTCCTGCCTTGGCCCTCGCCAAACGCATGGTGGACGAGGGACGGTTGGGCGAGATCCGCCATGTCCGGGCCCAATACCTGCAGGACTGGCTTTCCGACGCCAATGCCCCACTGACGTGGCGGCTGGACAAATCGAAGTCGGGATCCGGTTCCCTGGGGGACATTGGTGCCCACAGCATCGATGCCGCCCAATGGATCACCGGCATGGACATCACGGGAGTTTCAGCGCTGCTGGAAACCTTCGTGAAAGAGCGCCCTGTGGCCGGCGACTTTGTGGGCCTCGGCGGCCAGGGCGGAGCCGATGGCCCCAAGGGCCCGGTGACGGTTGACGACGCCGCGCTGTTCACCGCGCGATTCGGCAGAAGGCACGACGCCGGCACCACCTCGGGCGCGACCGGCACCGGAGACCGGGCAGGCACAGCCCCTATCGGTATCTTCGAGGCCACCCGGTTCGCCTTGGGGCGGAAGAACGCCATGCGACTGGAACTCAACGGAACCAAGGGATCCCTGGCCTTCGACTTCGAGGACATGAATTCGCTGCAGTTCTACGAAGCGGCGCTGGAACCCGACGCAGGCTTCCGCAAGATCATGGTCACCGAGCCGTCGCACCCCTACACGGCCAACTGGTGGCCCACGGGGCACGGCCTCGGTTATGAGCACGGCTTCACGCATCAAGTGGTGGACCTGGTGAACGCCATCCACGCAGGCGAGCAGCCCTCGCCGTCGTTCGCTGATGCATTGCAGGTACAAAAGGTGCTCGCCGCCGTTGAGGCGAGCGCCACCAACGCAAGCCGCTGGCAGAACGTCTGAAAGGAAGAACCATGACGCGACCCATCACCCTTTTCACCGGCCAGTGGGCAGATCTCCCGTTCGAGGAGGTGGCCAGGCTAGCCGGCGAATGGGGTTTCGACGGCTTGGAGATTGCGTGCTGGG
Organism: Paenarthrobacter sp. NPDC058040; assembly: GCF_042885775.1. Lineage (NCBI taxonomy): Bacteria > Bacillati > Actinomycetota > Actinomycetes > Micrococcales > Micrococcaceae > Paenarthrobacter > Paenarthrobacter sp. NPDC058040. Next base: position 514,074 of record NZ_JBHVRN010000001.1, on the reverse strand, counting down.
GCGACCATCTGGACCCCCAGCGGATTGTGGAGGACGACGCCTACCTGCAGAACAAGCTCGACATCCTGGACAAGCACCACCTGTCCGTCCATGCCATCGCCAACCATCTCACCGGTCAGGCCGTGTGTGACGACCCCATCGATGAACGGCACCGGGATATCCTCTCCCCCGGAGTCTGGGGCGACGGAGACCCCGAGGGAGTCCGTCAGCGGGCCGCGGAAGCGATGAAAACCACGGCCCGCGCCGCCGCGAAGCTGGGCGTCAAGACCGTCACCGGCTTTACGGGGTCGTCCATCTGGAAATGCGTGGCCATGTTCCCGCCGGCCTCGGAGGGAATGATCGACCGTGGATACCAGGACTTCGCCGAGAGGTGGAATCCCATCCTGGACGTCTTTGACGAGGTAGGCGTCCGTTTCGCTTTGGAGGTCCACCCGTCCGAGATCGCCTACGACTACTGGACTGCCAAGCGGACCCTTGAAGCCGTTGGGCACCGGGAGGGCTTCGGCTTGAACTTCGACCCCTCCCACTTCATCTGGCAGGACCTGGACCCAGTGATGTTCCTCCAGGACTTCGCGGACAAGATCTTCCACGTCCACGTCAAGGAATCAGTACGGCAACTCAATGGACGCAACGGACGCCTTGGATCCCACCTGCCCTGGGCAGATCCCCGCCGCGGATGGGACTTCGTGACGGCCGGCCACGGCGACGTGAACTGGGAACCCATCTTCCGCACCCTCAACGCCATCGGCTACGAAGGACCCACCAGCATCGAATGGGAGGACGCCGGAATGGACCGGCTGATCGGCGCCCCGCAAGCGCTTGCCATGGTCCGCGACCTCGCCACGATCCAACCGCCGGCCGCGGCGTTCGACGCTGCTTTCGCCACCCGCTAAGACCCCAACGGATACGCCCCGAAACGAAGGAAACCATGACAAAGAACACCAAGAGCGCACTGGTGGTGCGAGGCGGCTGGGACGGACACCAGCCAGTTGAGGCCACCGAACTCTTTATCCCGTACCTCAAAGCCCAGGGATTCGAGGTCCGCGTTGAAGAGTCCCCCAAGATCTACGCCGACCCGGAGTACATGGCCGGCGTCGACCTGATCGTACAGTGCATGACCATGTCCACCATCGAGAGGGACGAATTCGAGGGGCTGCGGACTGCAGTGGAGAACGGCACCGGGCTCGCCGGATGGCATGGTGGCATCGCCGATTCATACCGGAACAACTCGGACTACCTGCATCTCATCGGTGGCCAGTTTGCCTGCCACCCGGGCAAACACCCGGACGAGCTGATTGGCGAGCAGTCGGACAACTACGTCCCCTACACCGTAAACATGCTTCCCGCCGCTGCGGACCACCCCATCACAGCAGGCCTGGCGGACTTCGATCTGGTCACCGAGCAGTACTGGGTCTTGGCCGATGACTACATCGATGTCCTGGCCACCACCACCCAAAAGGTCCGCGAATGGGACCCTTGGAACCGGGAAGTCACGTCCCCGGCCATCTGGACCCGGCAGTGGGGCAAGGGCAGGATCTTCGTCTGCACGCCCGGCCACCGCGTGGAGGTCCTTGAGGACTCCAACGTCCGCACCATCATTGAAAGGGGCATGCTGTGGGCAAGCCGTTAAACGTAGGGATCATCGGCTGCGGCAAGATCGTGGAGCAGTACCTCACCAACTTCCGCCGCCTGGAGTCGGTCAACCTGGTGGCTGTTGCCGACCTCGATCACGCACGTGCGCAGTCGGTCGCGGACTCCTATGAGGGCGTCCGAGCGTTGTCCGTGGACGGGCTGTTGGCAGCCGAGGACGTGGACCTGGTCCTCAACCTCACCATTCCTGCCGCCCACGCCGACATCGCGCTGAAAGCCATTGCCGCGGGTAAGGCCGTGTATGGCGAGAAGCCCTTGGCTGCCACCACCGCAGAGGCACAGCAGGTGCTCGCTGCGGCCAAAGCTGCCGGAGTTACGGTGGGGTGTGCACCGGATACTGTGCTGGGGACAGGGATCCAGACGGCCCGCAAGGCCATTGACGATGGCCTGATCGGAGCCCCCATCTCCGCTACCGCCACCATGGCCACTCCGGGTCACGAACGGTGGCATCCGAACCCGGACTTCTATTACCAGCCCGGCGGCGGACCACTGTTGGATATGGGCCCGTACTACGTCTCGGCACTCGTAACCCTTCTGGGCCCAGTGGTTTCAGTGATAGGTGCGGCCAGCCACACCCGCACCGAACGCACCATCGGCTCCGGACCCCGCGAGGGCCAGACAGTACCCGTGGACATTGACTCCCACGTCACCGGCGTGCTGGTGCATGCCTCCGGCGCACTGTCCACGTTGTTCATGAGCTTCGACGCTGTCCAGACCAAGAGCCCCAACATCGAGATCCATGGTGAAAAGGGTTCCTTGGTGGTTCCGGATCCCAACCACTTCGACGGCGATGTCCAGCTGTTTGCCCTGGGAGCAGCAGATTGGGAGACGCTGCCCGTATCGGCAGGCTACGTGGATTCAGGCCGTGGCTTCGGCATCGCCGACCTCGCCGCCACACCCTCCGGACAGGAGCCGCGGGCTGGTGGGGAACTTGCGTTCCACGCCCTGGAGGTCATGGAATCCGTCCTCGAATCCGCGAAAACCGGCCAAGCAGTCACCATCAAGAGCACGGCCAGTCGCCCCGCCACGGTTGAACTGACGGAACTCGCGACGACGGTGCGCGCCTAACGCTCAGACAGCCCGCCGAGATGGCAGTTAATGACAATGTTTTGGGGAAACATTGTCATTAACTGCCATCTGGCGCGAGGGCTGCGCGGCGAAGTGTGGCTTGGGCGTGCTTAAGAATGGGGCCGTCGATCATTTTGCCCTTGAACTGGAACACTCCGGATCCAGCCGCGGAGGCAGCCTCCAACAACTCTGCGGCAGCGGCAACGGCTTCCGGGGCAGGAGCATAGGCTTTCCGTACGGCAGCCACCTGTGAAGGATGGATGCAAGCCTTCGCACCAAATCCGCTGGAAATGGCATCGCGCGACTCCACACCCAATCCCTCAAGATCCGGGATGTTCACATACACGGCGTCGATGGCCTCCTTGCCTGCAGCCTTAGCGGCAAGCAGCACAGCCGAACGCGAGTGGAGCGCCACCGCCCGGTAGCCGCCGTCGTCGTTCCTGCTGGAAAGGCCGCCCAACGACGCGAGGAGGTCTTCGGCGCCCCACATCAATGCCACGACGTTCGGTTCGGCGGCGATCGACGCGGCATTGACCACGCCCGCTGCCGTCTCGCAGAGCGCAATGACGCGGTAACCATCCAGGGCCTCCAACTGCGCGGCATCCTCGGCTTTGGCCAGCATGACGGTCCGGTAGGGGGTTTCCGCCAGGCATTCAAGGTCCCGGCGGAATTCCTCGGTGCCCACCGGGTTCACCCGGACAATGGTTGTGGCCGGGTCCAGGTGAGAGCCGCCGTCCGCCAATTGCTCTACGATCGCCCGCCGGGCCCGCTCTTTGTCCCCGGGCGCCACGGCATCTTCGAGATCCAGGATGACGGCGTCGGCACGGTCGGCAGCTTTGCCGAACCGTTCGGGCCGGTCGGCCGGGCAGAACAGCAGGGCCGGGCCCATGGTGAAGGGAGCGACGTCGGAAGAGGGCATGAAAATCCTTGCTGCTTTGGAGTTCTACTGTGCGGAAACGGACGATTGGGCGGCGTGGGCCTCTTTGGTCCACATCAGGCAGGTCCTGGTGGCCACTGCCACCACCTCGCCGTCCTGGTTGCGTCCGGTGTGCTGCATGGTCACCAGCCCCTGCCCGGGACGCGAGGAAGAGAGCCGCTTGCCGGTGATCACCGTTTCCGTGTACAGCGTATCGCCGTGAAAGAGCGGGTGCGGGAACGTGACATCCGTGAGCCCCAACTGCGCCACGATGGTGCCCTGGGTCAGCTGGGTCACTGACTGGCCAACCATGGTGGAGAGCGTGAACATCGAGTTCATGAGCCGTTGGCCAAAGGGCTGCCCCGCGCTCCAGGCAGCGTCCAAGTGCAAGGCCTGCGAATTCATGGTGAGGGTGGTGAACAGGACGTTGTCCGTTTCGGTCACCGTCCTGCCCGGCTTGTGGGCGTACACCACGCCTTCATCCAGTTCGTCGTAATACAGCCCCCGCTGCTCCACAACCCGGCTCATACAGTCAGTTCCTGGTCTTCTTCGAACAGCTCGGCACCCGTGGCAGCCAGGATGTCGTCCAGCGTCACGTTGGGCGCCAACTCACGGAGCACCAAACGCGGCTCGCCCTGGTCCTTCACCACGTCGATCACCGCGAGGTCCGTGATGATGCGGTCCACGCATCCCTTGCCGGTCAGTGGCAGGGTACAGTCCTTCACGATTTTGGGCCGGCCGTTGCGGTCCACGTGCTCCATCATGACGATGACCTTCTTCGCCCCGAACACCAGGTCCATGGCTCCGCCCATGCCCTTGACCATTTTGCCCGGGACCATCCAGTTGGCGAGGTCGCCGTTGGCTGCCACCTCCATGGCACCCAGGACAGCGACATCCACATGCCCACCGCGGATCATGCCGAAAGACGTCGCCGAGTCGAAGAACGCGGCACCTGCGTTGGTGGTCACGGTCTCCTTGCCGGCGTTGATCAGATCCGGATCGACTTTGTCCTCCTCCGGATATGGGCCGACACCCAGGATCCCGTTTTCCGAGTGAAGGATCACCTCCACACCGTCCGGGATGTAATTGGGGATGAGCGTGGGCATGCCGATACCGAGGTTCACGTACTGGCCGTTGACCAGCTCCCTGGCTACGCGGGCGGCCAACTCGTTGCGGGTCCAGCCCTTGGCTTCGTGATGTTCGACGTCGGCACGACGGTACTCGTGCCGCACGGCTTCGGGACGGGGCGGGATATCCTGCAGGCTGTTCGATTCCATGACTAGGCTCCTGCCTGTTCACTGCTTGCCGATGCCGGCAAGGCGACGGTCCGCTTCTCAATCCGCTTCTCGCTGGAAGGCGCCACCACCACCCGCTGCACGAAGATGCCTGGCGTGTGGATGTGCTCCGGATCAAGTTCCCCCGGCTCCACCAGTTCCTCGACCTCCGCAATGGTGGTCTTCGCCGCCATGGCACACAGCGGGTTGAAGTTCAGGGCCGTTGCATGGAAAACGAGGTTCCCATGGCGGTCTCCCTTCCACGCATGGACCAACCCGAAGTCCGGTGTCAGGGACTCTTCCAGGACGTAGTCGGCGTCGTTGAAGGTGCGGACTTCCTTGGGCGAAGACGCGAGCGCAACGTTCCCGTCGGCGTCGTATTTTTGCGGGAGGCCGCCTTCGGACACTTGGGTTCCCACGCCGGCCTTGGTGTAAAAGGCGGGAATTCCGGCGCCGCCGGCCCGAAGCTTTTCAGCAAGTGTTCCCTGCGGAGTCAGCACCACCTCCAGCTCCCCGGCGAGGTATTGACGTGCGAATTCCTTGTTCTCGCCCACGTAGGAGCTGATGGTGCGGCGGATGCGGCCATCCTTGAGGAGGATCCCGAGGCCCCAGTCGTCCACGCCGCAGTTGTTGCTCACGGTTTCCAGGTCCGTGGTGCCTTGGCTGTGAAGGGCATCTATGAGGGAGACTGGTATGCCGCATAAACCGAATCCACCCACGGCGAGCGAAGCACCGTCCGGGATGTCCTTCACCGCTTCCGCGGCGCTGGCAACAACCTTGTCAATCATCCTTGATCCTTCCCCTGCGGTTACAGACCCAGCTCGCGGGCGATGAGCATCAACTGGACTTCCGTGGTGCCCTCTCCGACCTCAAGGATCTTGGAGTCGCGGTAATGGCGCGCCACGGTGAATTCGTTGATGAAGCCATAGCCGCCAAATACCTGGGTGGCATCCCGCGCGTTGTCCATGGCCGCCTCGCCTGCGACCATCTTAGCGATGGCCGCTTCGGTCTTGAACGGCTTGCCTGCCAGCATCCGGGCGGCTGCGTCGTAGTAGGCCAGGCGTGCCGTGTGGGCGCGGGCCTGCATGCGCGCGATCTTGAACTGGATGGCCTGGTATTTGGCGATGTTCTGCCCGAACGCGCTGCGCTCCTTGGCATACTTCACCGACAGGTCCACGCAGCCCTGGGCCGCGCCCGTGCCCAAGGCCGCGATGGCGATGCGGCCTTCGTCGAGGATCGACAGGAAATTGGCGTAGCCGCGGCCGCGCTGGCCCAGGAGGTTGGCTTCGGGGACACGGACGTTGTCCAGGGTCAGTGGGTGGGTGTCGGAGGCGTTCCAGCCAACCTTGTTGTACGGCTTCTCCGCCTTGAAACCGGGCGTATCCGTTGGCAACAGGATGGTGGAAATCTCCTTCTTGACGCTCCCGTCCGGGCGCTCCTCCTTGCCGGTCACCGCAGTGACCGTTACCAGCCTGGTGATGTCCGTGCCCGAGTTGGTGATGAACTCCTTGTTGCCGTTGATCACCCATTGTCCGTCTTCCACGTGCGCGTGGGTCTTCGTTCCGCCGGCGTCGGAGCCTGCTTCCCGCTCGGTCAGCCCGAAACCGGCGAGCGCCTGGCCGGAAGCCAGTTGTGGCAACCACTGCTGCTTCTGTTCCTCCGTGCCGAAGCGGAAGACGGGCATGGCTCCCAAGGAGACCCCTGCCTCCAGGGTGATGGCCACCGACTGGTCCACGCGGCCCAACTGTTCCAAGGCCAGGGCGAGGGCGAAGTAGTCCCCGCCCATGCCGCCGTACTCCTCGGGGAAAGGCAGCCCGAACAGGCCCATCTCCCCCATCTGCTTCACCACTTCGTAGGGAAAGCTGTGCTCTTCGTCGTGCTTGGCGGATACGGGAGCCACTACTTCGTCGGCGAACTCCCGGACGGAGTCGCTGAGGTCCTGGTATTCCTCATTCAATTCAAAGGCGCTCATGGCTGGACTTCCTTGTCTGTGTTGGCCTTGTCTGTGTTGGCCTTGTCTGTGTTGGCCGTGTCTGTGGCTGCCTGTTCTGTTGGGACCGCCGGTTCTTCGGGGCGTCCTGCAACGTGGATGGTGGCGAGGACCTGGTCTGCTTTGACCAGGTCGCCGGTCTTGCTGGTCAGGCGGACCGTGCCGGCCACAGACGCCACCAATTGGTGTTCCATCTTCATGGCCTCGACCGCCAAGAGGACCTGGCCCTCTTGGACTGCGTCCCCGTCAGCCACAGACACGGAAACGACGGTTCCGGGCATCGGCGAGCGCACTTCGGGATCGGCGGTACCGTCCTCACGCTGGATGCCGGCCAGGATCCGCTTGAGGCGTTGGGCGCGGTCCAGCACCTCAAGGCGGCAGGACCAGCCGTCGGTGCCGAGGTAGAGGACGCCGTTGGCGACGCTCAAGGCGAACGTGAGCGGGACGCCGTCGATTTCCAACTCGAGCCGGTCCTCGCGATGGTCCAGCACGACGACGGGCGTGGCCGAGCGCCCAGCGTCAGGGCCGCCGTCGACCATCACCGTCAGCTGCCCCTCCTGACCGGTGACCGAGGTAGTCGCGATTGCACCATCGGGACAGCCGAACGTCGCGGTCCACGCGGCGGGCGCGCCAAGGCGCCAGGAGTCGGGGCTGGCCCAGGCATGTCCGGCCTGCCGCGAACCGCGCCGCCCCAGCCAGAGGGCCACCCCGGCGGCCGTCAGCTCGTCAGCGCCCACGTGCCTGAAGGCCATGCCCGGCAGCTTCCGCTCGATCAGCCCCGTATCCAGGTGCCCGGCGCGAACCTCGGGATCGTTGATCAGCAGCCGCAGATACTCGACGTTGGTGTCGAGCCCAAGCAGCGTGTACCTGGACAGTGCGGCATCGAGGGTATCCAGGGCAGCGGAGCGATCCGAACCCCAGGCGATGACCTTGGCGAGCATGGGATCGTAGTCGCCGGTTACCTCAAGTCCGGCCCGCATGGCCGAGTCGATCCGGACCTCTGCGTCGGTGCCCCGTTCATCCAGCAACTCCACCCGTCCCAACGACGGCATGAAGTTCCGCTCCGGCACCTCGGCGTACACGCGCGCCTCCACGGCGTGGCCGTTAAGCACGACGTCGGACTGCGCCACCGTGAGCGGCTCACCGGCGGCGATCCGCACCTGCCATTCCACTAAGTCGAGGTCCGTCACCATCTCAGTCACGGGGTGCTCCACTTGGAGTCGCGTGTTCATCTCCATGAAAAAGAACTCATCCGGGTGCTCATCGGAGACCAGGAATTCCACGGTGCCGGCGCCGCTGTAGTTTACGGAACGAGCCGCGTTGCAGGCCGCTTCTCCGATCCTTGCCCTTTGCGCCTCCCCATCCGGAAGCGAATCGAAAAGTGCCGAAGGAGCTTCCTCGATCACCTTCTGGTGCCTGCGCTGGAGCGAACATTCGCGCTCGCCAAGGTGGATGACGTTTCCGTGGTTGTCGGCAAGGACCTGGACTTCGATGTGCCGGGGCATGCTCACCAACCGCTCCAGGAACAGCGTGTCGTCACCAAACGCGGAGGCCGCTACCCGACGGGCCGTGCCCAGGATCGCGGGGAGATCCTCAGGCCGCTCCACCACGTGCATGCCTTTGCCGCCACCCCCGGCGGAGGGCTTGATCAGCAACGGGAACCCCACGCCCGGGGCTGCCTCGATGAGGTCCTGGTCCGTGAGACCGGCCTTGGCGATGCCGGGTGTGCATGGAACGCCAAAACCCATCACATGGTTCTTGGAGCGGATCTTGTCCCCCATGACTTCGAGGGCTTCGACTCCGGGGCCGATGAATGTGATGCCGGCCGTTGCCAGGGCCTTGGCGAAGTCCACGTTCTCGGACAGGAAGCCGTAACCGGGGTGGACCGCTTGCGCGCCGGTCTTGCGGCAGGCGTCGATGATGGCGTCGATCTTGAGGTAGCTCTCGGAAGGGGCCGTCCCCCCGATGGCAACAGCCGTGTCCGCGAGCGCCACGTGCTTCGCGTGCCGGTCGGCCTCGGAGTACACAGCGACCGAACGGATGCCCATGTCCTTCAGCGTTCGGATGACCCGGCAGGCGATCTCTCCGCGGTTGGCGACAAGGACGGTGGTGAAAGGCCTGGTGCTTGCTTTGTTCATGGGTGCAGCGGTGGTTGCCGGCAGTGTCATGGTCACATCCTGAAAAGGCCGAAAGCGGTCTCGGGCAATTGCTGGCGGGACACGACATCCAAGGCCATGCCGAGGATCCGGCGGGTGTCTGCCGGGTCTATGATGCCGTCGTCCCAAAGCCGGGCCGTGGAGTAGTAGGGACTTCCCTGGTCCTCGTATTGCTGTTTGATGGGGGCCTTGAAGGCCTCTTCCTCTTCAGCGGACCATTCCTCTCCGCGGGCCTCGTATTGTTCCCGCTTGACCGTGGCCAGGACGCTGGAGGCCTGGTTGCCACCCATCACGGAAATCCGGGCGGCAGGCCACATACAGAGGAACCTGGGCGAGTAGGCCCGGCCGCACATCGAGTAGTTGCCTGCCCCGAAACTGCCGCCGATGACCACCGTCAGTTTGGGAACCCGGGCTGTGGCAACGGCAGTGACCATCTTCGCCCCGTTCTTGGCGATGCCGCCCTGCTCGTAGTCCTTGCCCACCATGAAGCCGGAAAGGTTCTGCAGGAAGATCAGCGGAATGCCGCGCTGATCGCACAGTTCGATGAAGTGTGCGCCCTTCAACGACGATTCGCTGAAGAGCACCCCGTTGTTGGCCACGATTCCAACGGGATGGCCATGCAGGTGGGCAAACCCTGTGACCAGGGTGGTGCCGTAGTTCTTCTTGAACTCGTGGAACTCAGAGCCGTCCACGAGCCGGGCGATGACCTCGCGCACGTCGTAGGGGGCGTTGACGTCTGTTGGAACCACGCCGTAAATCCCTGCGGGATCGACGACGGGCGGGAGGACGACGTCGAGAACGTCCCATGCCGGTGGCGCCGGTTTGGGCAGCGTCGCCACGATGTCGCGCACGATCTCCAGGGCATGCTGGTCGTTCTCCGCCAAGTGGTCCACCACCCCGGAGATCTTGGCGTGGACGTCACCGCCTCCGAGTTCCTCGGCTGTGACGATCTCGCCAATGGCGGCCTTCACGAGCGGTGGGCCGCCAAGGAAGATGGTGCCCTGGTTGCGAACGATGACCGTCTCGTCGCTCATCGCGGGAACATAGGCTCCGCCCGCCGTGCACGAACCCATGACTGAGGCAATCTGCGGAATTTTCGCCGCAGACATCCTGGCCTGGTTGTAGAAGATCCGGCCGAAGTGCTCCTTGTCCGGGAACACCTCATCTTGCTTCGGGAGGAAGGCTCCCCCGGAATCCACAAGGTAGATGCAGGGAAGTTTGTTCTCCAAGGCAATTTCCTGCGCCCGGAGGTGCTTTTTGACGGTCATGGGATAGTACGTGCCGCCTTTGACCGTGGCGTCGTTGGAGATCACCAGGACATGCCGCCCATGCACCAAACCGATTCCCGCAATAACTCCCGCGCCCGGGGAATCGTCGTTGTACATGCCGTTGGCGGCCAGGGGCGCGATCTCCAGAAAGGGACTGCCCTCGTCCAGAAGGTAATCGATGCGCTCGCGTGGCAGGAGTTTGCCCCGGGCGATGTGCCGCTCCCTGGACTTCTCCGGGCCGCCGAGGGCCGTTTTTTCGAGCCGTTCCGCCAGTTCCCTCACTAGCTCCCGCTGGGCTGCCTCGTTGGCTTCAAAGGCGGTGCCGGCCCGTGCCACGCTGGCGATTGTCTCCATCGACTACTGATCCATTCCCGGCCTGCTTTGTTTCGCCCAGGCCATTTCGGTTAGTGCCACGTAACTGAAATTTAGGTTAGTCTTTATTAACTGTGATGTCCAGCACAGCCCCTCCACGGGGCCGTCGCCAAGGAGGAAAACGTGGTTGGAACGCGCCACTCCGATGTGGACGGCACCCGTGCCGCCACCACGCAGCGAAGCCAGGCCAAGGAAGAACGTCGCGTCGCGTTGCTCTCCGCAGCTGCCAGCCTGTTTGCCGAGAACGGGTTCAGCAGGGTCTCGCTTGAGGACCTCGGGTCTGCCGCCGGGGTCAGCGGGCCCGCGGTTTACCGGCATTTTCCCGGCAAGCAGGCCGTGCTGGCCGAATTGTTGCTCAGCGTGAGCCGCGACCTGCTGAGCGGCGGGCAGCAAGTCATTGCGGAGGCCGAAGATCCCGCCTCCGCACTTCGCGGGCTGATCGCATTCCACGTCGACTTCGCGCTCACAAACCCGGACGTCATCCGAGTCCAGGACCGCGATTTTTCCAGCCTGGGCGAATCCGACCAAGCGGAAGTCCGTTCGCTGCAGCGCAGCTATGTGGAGACCTGGGTAGATGTCCTGGGGCAGGTCCACGGAGCCACCGACACCGCGGAGCTACGGGTCAGGGCCCACGCAGCCTTCGGATTGATCAACTCGACGCCCCACTCGGTCCGCCAACACGGCCGCCGGATCGCAGCCAAATCCGCCCGGCCCATCCTGGAGCAGATGGCCTTCGCTGCGCTGATGGCCTAGTCAGGACCGCGATTGGCCCAGCCACCCTACCGAGAGCACGCGCCGTCAATGCGGTGACTCCCCTGCGGCAGTTTTCCACATAGGGCGAATGAGGCCTGATGCCGCACCGATGCCGCTGGAAGACTTGAAGACATGGACGAGACTTCGGCGGGGCAGAGTGACGGCAATGGCGACTCTCCTTCTGGCCGCGCTGCCGACTCTCTCCGCACTTGGGCATCCTCGTTTGGGGATTTGATGGCTGCTGTGGGTTCTTTGCAGCCCGTCCGTGAGAGTGCTGGGTTGGTTGATCAGTTGCGGGGTTTGGAGGATTTGAAGTCTGCGGTGGCGGCGGCGCAGGCGAGGGTGGCTGTGGCGTTTGATCTGGCGCAGCGTCGTGAGCAGGCCGCGGCGGGGGTTCCCGTGTCGGAGCAGGGGAAGGGTGTCGCGGCGCAGGTAGCGTTGGCGCGGCGGGAGTCCCCGAATAAAGGTTCGCGGTTATTGGGGTTGGCGAAGGCGTTGGTTACTGAGATGCCGCGGACCCTCAGAGCTCTCGAAACCGGTCAGCTCAATGAGTGGCGGGCGACGCTGTTGGTGAAGGAAACGGCCTGCCTGCCGGCGGAGGACCGGTGCGCGGTGGATGAGGAGCTCGCCCCGGACACGGGAACCTTCGACGGCGCAGGAGACAAAGCTATCATCGCCGCCGCGAAAGCCGCCGCTTACCGCCGTGATCCCCGGTCCGTAACCCAGCGGGCAGCCCACGCAGCCACCGAACGGCATGTGAGCCTCCGCCCGGCACCTGACACCATGACTTACCTGACGGCGTTGTTGCCGGTTGCGCAGGGTGTGGCTGTTTATGCTGCCCTGACCCGGGCAGCGGGCACGGCCCGCTCCCAAGGTGACACACGGTCCAAGGGGCAGGCCATGGCGGATACCCTGGTGGAGCGGGTTACTGGCACGCCGGGCGGGATCGCCGGGGTGCAGGTAGAACTCGTGATGACCGACCGTGCGCTGTTGCAAGGTGATTCCGAGCCGGCCCGGTTGAAGGGCTACGGGATCGTCCCTGCAGGCTGGGCGAGGGAGCTGGCCAGGAACGGATCAGCCGGGCAGGGGACCTTGCAACACCCCGTGGGAGAAAACGAGCCTGCCGGCGAATCGACCCGCGACGCCTCGGATTTCGATGTCTGGCTCCGACGTCTCTACACAGCACCCGACACCGGTGAACTGTTGGCCATGGATTCGCGGGCGAGGCTGTTTCCCAGGGGGATGCGGCGGTTTATCGAGACCCGTGATGACACCTGCCGCACCCCCTACTGCGACGCGCCCATCCGGCACTTCGATCACGTTCTGGCCTGGCACGCCGGTGGGACTACGAGCCTTGAGAACGGGGCAGGGCTCTGCGAAGCGTGCAACCACACCAAAGAAGATCCGGGATGGAGCGTCAAACCTCAACCGGGCAAACGCCACACGCTCAGACTGACCACACCCACCGGCCACAGCTACCACTCAACCGCGCCACCACTGTCCGGGCACGAACGAAAGCGCCAGAAGCGCCCATTACCTGATCCGCCGCGGACGGAAGCAAGCGAACTGGCACGCTTGTAGGGGCTTGGTTTTCCTAGGACTCACAGGGCCACGCTGGCGGGCTGTTTTCGTGCGCGGCGACCCCTAGGCTGAAAAGAACAGCGACCACCAAGGAGAAAACCATCATGAAAATTGCCGTCACTGGCGGAACCGGAAAACTGGGCAGGAGCGTGGTTCGCCGACTGACGCAAGACGGCCACCAGGTGCTCAACATGGACAAAGCGGGTCAACGGGGTCCGGGGTACGTCCAGGTGGACCTCCGGAACTACGGACAGGTAGTGGACGTGATCCTCGGCCTGGACGATCGGCACAGCGGACTCGATGCGGTAGTTCACCTGGCAGCCATTCCGGCCCCCGGGTTGGTGCCCGACGCCGCAACGTTCGAGAACAACATGGTGTCCACGTACAACGTCTTTCAAGCGGCCAGGCGGGCAGGCATCAAGAAAGTTGTCTACGCCTCCAGCGAGACCGTGCTCGGCTTGCCGTTCGACACCCCGCCGCCCTACATCCCGGTGGATGAGGAGTACGCGGCGCGCCCGGAAAGCACCTACTCCCTGGTGAAGCACCTTGAAGAACAGATGGCCGTCCAGTTCACCCGGTGGGATCCCGAGCTCAGCATCACAGCGTTAAGGTTCTCCAACGTCATGGACCCTGAAGACTACGATGCCTTCCCGTCATTCGACTCCGACGCGAGCCTCCGCAAGTGGAACCTCTGGGGCTACATTGACGCCCGGGATGGCGCACAGGCCGTGGCCCGTGCCCTGGAGTCGGCGGACCCCGGTTTCGAAGCGTTCATCATCGCCGCCGCTGACACCGTGATGGGCCGAAACAGTGCCGGCCTCGCCGCCGAGGTGTTCCCCGGCGTCGAAGTCGTTAAAGATCTGGGCGAGCACGAAACCATGCTGTCCATCGACAAGGCCCGCCGCGTGCTCGGATTCGATCCCGAACACAGTTGGCGCGATGTCCACTCGAACCGCACCACTCCGACGGAAGACTGAGCCCGGCGAAACAGCAGAACGCGCCACAGACCTAGACCATGGTCATGACCACGGCGGGATCGGAGAGTATGGACCCAAGGTCGGCAAGGAACCGGGACCCCTGTTCGCCGTCCACCAAGCGGTGGTCGAAGGACAAGCTCAGGGACATCACCTGACGGACGGCCAGTTCGTCGCCGACCACCCACGGCGCTTTCCTGACGGCACCCAAGGCCACGATTGCGGCCTCCCCCGGATTCACAATGGGCGTGCCCGCGTCGATCCCGAACACGCCGATGTTGGTGATCGAAATGGTCCCTCCGGAAAGGTCTGCGGGAGTGGTCTTCCCGGCGCGGGCCGTGTCCGTAAGCTCCGAGAGTTGGATGGCGAGGTCGCGAAGCGAAAGCTGGTGCGCGTCCTTGATGTTCGGAACCGTCAGGCCACGGGGCGTAGCCGCGGCGATGCCGAGGTTGACGTAATTGAACTGCACGATTTCCTGGCGGCCCTCATCCCAGTGCGAGTTCAGCGTCGGGTTGTTTCGGAGCGCAATCAGCACCGCTTTGGCCGCGACCGTAAGCGGAGTCAGCTTCACGCCCTCGAACGACTTGCTGCCCTTCAGCCGCGCCAGCAGTTCCATGGTGGCGGTGACGTCGACAGTCAGGAACTCCGTGACGTGCGGCGCTGTGAAGGCACTCTGCACCATGGCCGCCGCGGTGAATTTGCGGACTCCCTTGATCGGGGTACGCGTTTCACGTTCGCCGCTCGGAGCGGGCGCTGAGGAAGCTGCCTCCTGGGACGGCTTCCCGCCGAAGTTCTGGATGTCCTCACGCGTGATGAGGCCACGCGGCCCACTTCCGGTCACTTCTTCCAGGTCGATCCCGAGGTCACGGGCCAACTTCCGCACGGGCGGAGTGGAACGCGGCCGCTCCCCCGGCGCCTGCTCGACGGCGGGAAGTGCCTGCTCGATCCCGGTCGGCGCGGCAGGTGCCTGCGTTTCGGTTGCCGCGTGGTCCTGCAGCGCGGGCGCCACAGCACGGCCGCGGGCACGCCGGGTGGGCCGTCCGGCATGTTCGACGACGGCTCCGTAGCCCACCAGGTTCGGCTCGCGTTTCGCGGGCGCCTCCGAAGTTGTGGCCGCCGACTCTGCCCCGCCGTCGGCGGCTTTGCCGCCGTTGGCGGAACCGGCGTCGTCCACCTCGAACGAAACGATCGGTTTGCCGACCTCCACCACGGTGCCCGGCTGTTCATGCAACGCTGCCACGACGCCGGCGAACGGCGACGGCAACTCGACCACGGCCTTGGCTGTTTCCACCTCAGCGATGACCTGGTTCAGCGCCACGGTGTCCCCCACGGCCACCTTCCAGCTGAGGATTTCCGACTCGGTCAGTCCTTCGCCAAGGTCCGGCAGCCTGAATTCCTTGATCATGGTGGCGCTCATCCTTCCAGTCCGCTCAGGGAGTTGGGGCGTCCCAAGGCTCGGTCAACGCCGTCGAGGATCCTGTCCAGATCAGGCAGGTGGTGCATCTCGACCTTCGAGTAAGGGTACGGAACATCGAAGCCCGTGATCCGGACCGGGGCCGCTTCGAGGTAGTTGAAGCAGCGCTCCGTGATGCTCGCGGCAATTTCGGCGCCCAGTCCACCCGATTGCCCGGCCTCGTGCGTGATGACCAGGCGGCCGGTCTTGCGAACGGAGGCCTCAACCACGGGATAGTCCACGGGAGCCAGGGAACGGAGGTCGATAACTTCCACGGATGTGCCCTCATCGGCAGCAGCCTGCGCAGCGTCCTTAGCCGTCTTCACGAGAGGACCATAGGCAACCAGCGTGACGTCCGAGCCGGGATTCACCACTGCTCCCTTGTCAAGGGGCAAGGCAGCAGAAAGGTCCAGACCCTCGTCCACGTCCCCCTTGTCGTGGTACCGGCGCTTGGGCTCGAAGTACAGCACGGGATCATCGGAGGCGATGGCCTGCTGGATCATGGTGTAGGCGTCCTGCGGATTGGACACGGCCACCACCCGTAGCCCGGAGGTGTGGGTGAAATAGGCCTCGGGCGATTCCGAGTGATGTTCGGGCGACCCAATCCCGCCCCCGAACGGAACACGGATGGTGATGGGCATCTTGACCCGGCCTTGGGTCCGGTAATGCATTTTGGCCACCTGGCTGACGATCTGGTCGAAGGCCGGGTAGATGAAACCGTCGAACTGGATCTCGCAGACCGGGCGGTAACCGCGGTACGCCAAGCCAACGGCGGTTCCGATGATGCCGGACTCGGCCAGCGGAGAATCGATGACGCGGTGCTTGCCGAAGTCCTTCTGCAGGCCATCCGTCACGCGGAAGACTCCGCCAAGGGAGCCGATATCCTCACCGATGAGGACCACTTTGGGGTCGTTTTCCAGTGATTTGCGGAGGCCGGCGTTGATGGCCCGGGCGAAAGTGAGCTTGGACATCAGAAGGCACCTTCCTCGACGGTCCCGTTGAAGTTGTTCAGGTAACGCGAGTAGTGGTCCTTTTGCCGCTCGATCCACGGGTTCGGCGTGCTGTACACGTGGTTGAACACGTCCAGGGGTTCCGGGTCCGGCATGGTGGTGCAACTGGTGCGCAGTTCGGCGCCGACGGCGTCGGCCTTGGCTTTCACCTGGGCTTCGAAAGCCTCCGTGAACAGCCCCTTGGCCTCGAGCAACCTGCGCAGGCGGAGGATCGGATCCTTGGCCGCCCAGTCCTCGAGTTCGTTGGCGTCCCTGTATCGGGTGGGATCATCGGCCGTCGTGTGCGGACCCATCCTGTAGGTCACAGCCTCGATAAACGTGGGCCCGCCGCCCTTGCGTGCCCGGTCCAGTGCTACGCGTGTTGCTGCCATGACCGCCAGGACGTCATTGCCGTCCACCCGCATGCTTGGAATGCCGAAGCCCGTGGGCCTGTCAGCGAGCTGGATGTGGGACTGGACCCGTACGGGTTCCGAGATGGCCCAGTGGTTGTTTTGGCAGAAGAACACGACGGGCGCCTGGAAGCTCGCGGCGAAGACCATGGCCTCGTTGACGTCGCCCTCGCTGGTTGCGCCATCTCCGAAATAGGCAAGGACTGCCGTGCTGGCTCCGTCCAATTGGACCCCCATGGCATAGCCGGTAGCGTGCAGGCTTTGCGAACCGATGATGATCTGGGGAGTTGCCATGTTGATGCGCTGCGGGTCCCAGCTGTACAATGCATTGCCGCGCCACACCTTGGCGATCTCGGACAGGTGTGCCCCGCGGACATACGCCACGCCGCTCTCGCGGTAGCTGGGGAACACAAAATCGTCATCGCGGAGGGAACGGCTGGAACCGATCTGCGATGCCTCCTGGCCCAGGAGCGGCGGCCAAAGGGCCAGCTCTCCTTGGCGTTGCAGGGCGGTCGCCTCGGTGTCTATGCGGCGAATAACTGCCATGTCCTCATAAAGGGCGCAGAGTTGTTCGTCACCGATGTCCTTGACCCACAGGTCAAACTCGGGGTGGCTGATCCGCTCACCGTCGGGAGATATCAACTGCAGCAGATTGCCGCCAGTCCGCAATGGATGATGTGCACTTTGTTCCGGGTCCGGAGCGACATGGTCCACTCCCTTTCCCGCCTTATCCGTCAACACAGGTGATCGCGACCTTCCGGCTCGTGTTCGTCGGCCCTAGCCGGACTTGTGATCCAGCCGCAGACCGGCCCCCTGGCGCCTTCGCCCGGGTTATTTGTGACCCTACTCACAACGGGCATCGGGTACAACTACCCACGCCAGAAATGAGCATTATGCCCTATTTGGAGGCTTCCACCCGTGCTAATCTTGCGCATTATGCAACCTTTGGATGGCACTGACACCCGGCTCCTTTCAGCGATGGCGAAAGATCCGCGAGGCACCGTGGTGGCCTTGGCCCAGAAGCTTGGCCTGTCCCGCAACACCGTCCAAGCCCGCATGGCTCAGCTCGAGAAGAAGCATGCTTTCCTGTCGTTCGAGCGGCGCATCAATCCGGTGGCCCTGGGATATCCGTTGACCGCCTTCATCAGCGTCCATGTCCAGCAACAAAAGCTCGCCAGTTTGGCCCGGGAGTTGGCGGACATCCCGGAGATACTCGAAGGCCATGGGCTCACCGGCTCGGCGGACCTTCTGCTGCGGGTTGTGGCCCTGGATGCCGAGGACCTTTACCGGATCAACGGCAAGATCCTGGCCTGCGACGGGGTGGAACGCACGGACACCGCCCTGGCAATGCGCGAAATGATCCCCTACCGCGTGCAGCCGCTTCTCGGCCGGCGTTCGGAGGCCTGACAACCCGCCGGCTGGACCCCTTGCCCGGGAACGCAAGGATGCTGTTTGATTCAGTTGGACGCATCGGGGGCCGGCCAGAGGTTCCCGGCTGAAAGGGGCACGCAGTGAGCAACCCGCAAGAACCGAACGGCCGCGACGACATCCCTCGCAACCCCACCCAACCCGGGCAGTATCCTCCACAACAACCCGGCTACCCCGAACAGCCCGGAACGCCGCCGCAGTGGCAACAACCGCCGTCGTACGCCGGCTCCCAACCCGGCAGCCCATCCTACGGCGGGCCTCAATACGCCAACCCGGGCGGCACCCAAAACCCCTATTCCCAAGGCCAATACCCGCCGGGGCAGTACCCACCTGGCCAATACGGCCAGCAGCCCGTACCGCCGGCAAAGAAGCGGAAAGTCCTGTGGATTGTCCTTGGCATCGTGGCGGGCGTGATCGTCCTGGCCGTCGTGGGCGTCCTGGTGCTGGTCAACGTCGTGGGAAACGCAACCTCCAAGGCACGCTCCCTTGCGGATGAATTCACCAACCTGGTCATCGCCGGAGATACGGAGCGGGCTTATGACGACTACCTCCAGCAAGAGCTCAAGGACCAGTTGGACAAGCAATCGTTCGTGGACGGAATTGCGAGCCTGGAACTGGACAGCTCCTGCAAGCCCAACTACAACTCAGTCAACGTGAACAATACGAATGGCAACAACAAAGCGGACATCTCGGGCACCTTGCAATGCGATGGCAAGAGCATCGAGCTCCGGTACGTCTTCGAGGGGACCAACGACCTCAAGATGAGCAGCATCCGGCTTCGCCCCTGAGCAAACAAAAAATTCACCAACAACACCCATCCACCTGGGCGCATGGTCCGAACCACTCGTGAAAGCTCCACCCGGAGCTTCGCGAACAGGCCGGAAACACCGGCCACCACCGAAAGGTTCGGACCATGCGTACTTCGCCCAATCGCTTGATCGCCACCATCTTCGGAGCCGTATACCTCCTGGTAGGCGTGCTCGGTTTCTTTGTCACCGCGGGAACCGGGTTCTTCGCCACCGAGGGTGCAACCTTGATCATCTTCGCCGTGAACCCCCTGCACAACGTGATCCACCTGGCCATCGGCGCTGCCCTGCTCTACGCCGGACTGAACAGCGTCACGCTGTCCAAGACCGTGAACACCACCGTAGGCGGCGTCTACCTGCTGGTGGGCATCCTCGGCCTCTTCCTGGTTGGCAGCTCGCTGAACATCATCGCCCTGAACGGTGCTGACAACGTGCTGCACCTGGCCAGCGCCGTGGTCCTGCTGGGCGTTGCCCTTTCCCAGGACAAGGTGGCTGCCGCTACAGCCCGAGCCTGATCCACGCGATGCAGCCCCAGCAAACACACCATCAGGAAGGCACGGCAAGCAGCATGGCTGGACAGGACCACTCGACGCTCAAAGCGGCAACGCTGCTGTTCGTCTACTTCGCGGCGATGGCCGCCGGAATGGTGGACCTTGCCCTGTCTGCCGGCTATCTCGTTTCATCCGGGACCGGCCCGCTGATCGGGGGCCTCCTTGCCCTGGTTGCCGGGCTGGCCTTCCTGGCGTGGTCGTTGTGGGGGTTGCATCGCAACACCCTGGTCTTTCCACGGCTGGTTCTTCCGGCCCTGGCTGCAGCTGCAGCCATCCACGTCGCCGTTCTGGCTGTGGGCCTCACGGCCCCCTCCCGTTCACTGGACATCAGCCACTTGGCTGCCCTGGGGGTAACCCTCATGGCCCTGGCTGGAGCAGGCTGGCTGCGGCGGCAACACCAAACCAACGGCGGCGGCACCCACGGCCAGCCAAGGACCGGGCGGCTTCTGGCAGCCGCGTTCGGAGCCGCCGTCGTTGTTGCCTCAGTGGCGACGCCGGGACTGGCTGCCTCAATGGCCGGCCAGCACGCCGTCCCTCACGGAGAACACGGCCAGGCTCCGTCGGAGGGCGTGAATCCGGCGCTCACTCCAGGCCACCACCACTAGGGTGGGCAGGTCCGAAGGGGCGCATCATCGGCCTTGCCCTGTTGATGGTGCGCCCCGTTCGTGGATGATGGATCGATGGACCCCGTTGAGGCGCTCGATGAAATCTCCTTCTGGCTGGAACGCAGCCTGGCACCCACTTTCAAGGTCCAGGCCTTCCGCAAAGCGGCCGACGTCGTTCGGAACCTGCCGCCCGACGAACTGCCACGGCTGGTCACGGCTGGCCGGATCACCAGCCTCAAGGGCGTAGGAAACCGCAGCGCCGAAGTCATCACCCAGGCCCTGGAAGGCCGCGTTCCCGATTACCTGGAGGACCTCAGGGAGCGGGGCACACAACCGCTGGCGGCCAACGGCCACCACCTCGCAGCTGCCCTCCGCGGCGACCTGCACAGCCACAGCAACTGGTCCGACGGCGGATCACCCATAGAAACGATGGTGGCGGCTGCCCGAACCCTTGGCCGGGAGTACCAAGCGCTCACCGACCATTCCCCCAACCTGACCATCGCCAACGGGCTCAGCGCGGAGCGGCTCGAAGAACAACTGGCAATCGTGGACGGCATCAACGCAGGACAGGATGGTTTCCGGCTCCTCAAGGGCATCGAGGTGGACATCCTCGAAGATGGCACCCTGGACCAGACTCCCGAGATGCTGGACCAGCTGGACGTGGTGGTTGCCAGCGTTCATTCCAAGCTCCGGTCCGATCACCAGACCATGACAACGCGGATGCTGGGCGGCATTTCGGATCCCCATACCAATGTGCTGGGACACTGCACCGGCAGGTTGGTCCAAGGCTCCCGGGGCACCCGGCCGGAGTCCGAATTCGACGCAGCGAAGGTGTTCAAGGAATGCGCCGAGTGGGGCGTCGCCGTCGAAATCAACTCACGTCCGGAACGGCAGGACCCGCCGGAACGGCTCATCAAGA
The DNA here is from genome assembly GCF_042885775.1 of Paenarthrobacter sp. NPDC058040. NCBI lineage: Bacteria > Bacillati > Actinomycetota > Actinomycetes > Micrococcales > Micrococcaceae > Paenarthrobacter > Paenarthrobacter sp. NPDC058040. Next base: position 492,911 of record NZ_JBHVRN010000001.1, on the reverse strand, counting down.
TGGCCCTCGACGCCGGCTGCCTGTTCAGCATCGACAGTGACGCCCATGCACCGGGCCAGTTGGATTTCCTCCAGTACGGCGCGGAGCGCGCGGAGGCGGCAGGCGTCCCCACGGAACGCATCGTCACCACGTGGCCGCTGAAGCAGCTGCAGGAGTGGCTGGCACTGAAGAAGTGACGTGCACCAAGGAGCCCCCGTTGCCAGGCGGCAACGGGGGCTCACCTCCGTCAAGAGGTCAGTGGTCCACCGCCTTCTCGGCACCCACGCCGGTCAGCGAGCGGACTTCCATTTCGGCCTGCTTGGCTGCGTCCTCCTTGCGCTTGTCCAGGACGGTCCCCAGCCAGCCGAGGAAGAAGGCCAACGGGATGGAGACAATGCCAGGGTTGCTCAACGGGAAGAACGCGAAGTTCGCTCCCTGGATCATCGAGGTCTTTGCACCCGAAACAACGGGCGAGAACGTGATCAGCAGGATGGCCGCTGCCAGGCCGCCGTACATGCTCCACACCGCGCCCTGGGTGGTGAACTTCCGCCAGAACAAGGAGTACACGATGGTTGGCAGGTTTGCCGAAGCCGCGACGGCGAAGGCCAGTGCCACAAGGAAGGCCACGTTCTGGCCGTTGGCGAAGATGCCGCCGAGGATGGCGAGGATGCCGATCACCACAACGGTGCGGCGGGCCACCTTGACCTCGGTGGTGGCGTCGGCCTTCCCCTTGGAGATGACGTTCGCGTAGATGTCATGGGCGAACGAGGCGGCCGCCGTGATGGTCAGCCCTGCCACCACAGCCAGGATCGTGGCGAAGGCGACGGCGGAGATGAAGCCCAGGAGGAGTGGTCCGCCGAGGTGGAAGGCCAGCAAGGGAGCCGCCGAATTGACGCCGCCGGGGGCCGACTTGATGGTTTCCGCACCGACCAAGGCAGCAGCACCGTAACCGAGGACCAGGGTGAAAAGGTAGAACAGGCCGATCAACCAGATGGACCAAACCACCGATTTGCGGGCTTCCTTCGCCGTGGGCACCGTGTAGAAGCGCATCAGGACGTGGGGCAAGGCAGCTGTTCCCAGGACCAGGGCGAGCCCCAGGGACATGAAGTCGAGTTTTGACGTTTCCGTCTTTCCGTACTGCAGGCCCGGATTCAGGACGGCCGGGTTGTTTGCCGCTTCCGCCGCGGATCCCAACAGGTTGGAAAGGTTGAACCCGTAGATGGCGAGCACCCAGGCCGTCATGACGGCGGCGCCGGCAATCAGCAGGATGGCTTTGATGATCTGTACCCAGGTGGTGCCCTTCATGCCGCCGATCAGGACGTACATGATCATGAGGGCGCCGACGACGATGATCACCAGCGCTTGTCCGCCCCAGTCGCTGATGCCCAGGAGAAGCGAAATGAGGCTCCCTGCGCCTGCCATTTGGGCCAAGAGGTAGAAGAAGCAGACCGCGAGGGTGGAGAGCGCGGCAGCGATACGGACCGGGCGTTGGCGCAGGCGGAAGGACAGGACGTCAGCCATGGTGAACTTGCCTGTATTCCGCAGCAGCTCGGCCACCAGCAGGAGGGCCACGAGCCAGGCCACCAGGAAGCCGATGGAGTAGAGGAAACCGTCGTAGCCGTTGATGGCGATGGCGCCGGTGATGCCAAGGAAGGAGGCCGCGGAGAGGTAGTCTCCGGCGATGGCGGTGCCGTTCTGGGAACCTGTGAACGAGCGGCCGGCCGCGTAGTAGTCTGCCGCCGTCTTGTTGTTCCGGCTGGCACGGAAGACGATCACCATGGTGACCGCGACGAAGAGGGCGAAAATGCCCATGTTCAGGAGCGTGGTGTCTTTCAGGGCAGCAACTTCGACTGCCGGGACCATGGTGTTCACAGGGCTCCCCCGCGGGTGATGGTGCTGGACTTGTCGAACTCGTGGCCTTCGATCTCTTCACGGATTTCGGCGGCGATGGGGTCCAGCTTCCGGTTGGAGTAGCTCACGTACCACGCAGTGATGCCGAACGTGGTGACGAACTGGAGCAGGCCAAGGATCAGGCCGACGTTGATATTGCCCCAGACCTTGATGGACATGAATCCCACCGCATAGTCGGCCAGCAGGACGTAGGCGAAGTACCACAGCAGGAATGCTGCCGCCATCGGGAAGACGAAGCTCCTGTGCCTCTTCCGCAGTGTCTTGAACCGTTCCGTTTGCTGGACTTCCTGGAAGTCCACGGACGCCGGAGCGTCCTGGGGTTGGGCCTCATTACCCATGGGTTCCTCCTGGTTGTGATGTGTCCACATCAGCCCGGTGCGCATTCCAACTCCATCCGCACGCCAATGTGACTGCAATCACTATCGAACGGGCAGCATGGCACGTTCCAGCACATCGGGCACCGTTGTCGCCCAGCGGTCACGATGCTGCGCCCAACGGCGGCGGGGACGGACAACCGGCGTCGTTCCTTCACGGGATTGGCTACGCTAGGCTCCATGCCCGATTCCCCGCTTTTCACCGCTGCCGCGGTCGCCGTGATCGTACTGGCAGTCGCCGTGGTGGTGGGTGTCGGCCTGAAAGTAGTCCGGTCATTCCGGGATCTGGGGACCGACGCTGAGCGGGCAACCTACAACACCCTCCACGCGGCGTCCCGCGCCGGGCAGCATTTGCGGGGCGGGTTGACGGCAGTCGGAGCCGCGAAAGCCAGCAAGCAGTTGCGTGCCCTCCTGGCCTGCGACGCGTTCGCCATCACCGACACGGAGTCCGTCATGGCTTGGGACGGGGCGGCAGAGGAACTGCGGCCCCTCCTTATGGGCCTTGCAGCGGAAGTCCTGGGCAGCGGGCGGACCGCGGTTGTCCCGCAGGCGGCGAACACCGCTGGAGGCTACAGCGCAGTGATCGCACCCATCCGTGCAGATTCCCGGGTGGTGGGCTCCGTTGCGGCCCTGGCACCGAGCGCCGGCGCGGGACTGGTCCGGGCCACCAGCGAGGTAGCGGACTGGATCGGCACCCAACTTGAGTTGGCCGAACTAGAGTCATCCCGGACCCTGCTCATGGAGGCCGAGGTCCGCGCCTTGCGTGCCCAGATCAGCCCCCACTTCATCTATAACTCCCTGAACGCCATCGCGTCCTTCATCAATACGGATCCCGCCCGCGCCCGCGAACTCGTGGTGGAGTTCGCCGACTTCACCCGTTACTCGTTTCGGCGCCACGGGGACTTCACCACCGTGGCCGAGGAGCTGCGTTGCATCGACCGCTACCTCCTCCTGGAGCGCGCACGCTTTGGCGAACGGGTGCAGGTCAGCCTGCGGGTGGCCCCGGAGGTGCTCAGTACGGTGATCCCCTTCCTCAGCCTGCAACCGCTCGTCGAAAATGCCGTCCGGCACGGCCTCGAGGCCAAGGAAGGACCGGGGCACATCACCATCTGTGCCAACGATTCCGGCGCGTTCGCTGAGGTCACCATCGAGGACGACGGCGTCGGGATGGACCCGGAGCACCTGCGGTCAGTGCTAGCCGGACACACGGACGGGGACCACGTGGGGCTCCGGAACGTCGATGCCCGGCTTCGGCAGGTCTACGGCGACGATCATGGACTGGTGATTGAAACCGCTCCCGGTGAGGGCACACTGATCACCATGCGCGTGCCCAAGTCACAACCGGGCCATGACGCGTGAGGCTAGTCTTTTAATCATGATCAACGTGCTCGTCGCTGATGACGAACTCCCCGCCGTCGAGGAGCTGGCCTTCCTGCTGGGGCGTGACGGCCGGATTGGCGCCATCCATCGTGCATCCTCCGGCGCCGAGGCCCTCCGGACCCTGGAAACGGAATCCGTTGACGCCGTCTTCCTCGACATCCATATGCCTGCCCTGTCCGGCCTGGACATCGCGCGCGCCATTTCCCGGAGCAACAACCCGCCCGCCGTCGTTTTCGTCACCGCCGATGAAGACTGCGCGCTGGAGGCCTTCGACCTCGCCGCCATCGACTACCTGCTCAAACCACTCCGGGCCGAACGCCTGGCCCGTTCCGTGGACCGGATCAGCGAACTCATCAAGGATGGCGCTGCCGCGCCTGAAATGATCACCGTAGACCTCGGGAGCACCACCCGAATGATCCGGCGGGACGACGTCAGCTACGTCCAGGCCCAGGGTGACTACGCCCGGCTCCACACATCCGAGGCCAGCTACCTGATCCGGGTGCCGCTCAGCGACCTTGAACAGCAGTGGGCGGAGGCAGGCTTCATCCGTATCCATCGCAGCTACCTCATCGCCCTCAACCACGTGGGGCATTTGAAACTCTCGGCGACCGGCCCCAGCGTCACGGTTGCGGGCGCCGAACTGCCCATCAGCCGGCGCCACCTGCCCGCCGTGCGCGACAAGCTGCAAGCAACCCGCCCCCGGCCGCAAGGATGACTCGCGTTCGCGTGACGGCGCCACGGCAGGGGGCCCGGACGGCTCCGGGCAGGTCCCTGTACTCCGGCGAAGCTGCCGAGGAATCCGACGCCGGCCAGGTTTTTGTCCGCTCGCTCATCCGGTCCCAATTGCGCCTTGCCTTGGTGGTGGGCTGCGGCTTCCTGCTCATCCTCGCCGCTTTCGCCCTCTTGCTCGTGTATGGTCCCGGAGTCGCTGACACCCGGGTGTTGGGTGTACCGCTCGACTGGCTGCTGCTGGGACTTGGCATCTATCCGGTCATTGGCCTGAGCGCCTGGCTCTTCACCCGCGCGGCTGCACGGAACGAGGCCCGGTACCGGGATTTGGTGGAGGACAAGTGAACCCTGCGGTCGGCCTGATCGCCTTCGTCGCCGTCTCGCTTGCCACGGCGGCCATCGGCTTCTACGGGTTGCGCATCTCCCGCACCACGGGAGACTTCTACGTTGCCTCCCGCACGGTGCGCCCGTGGTGGAACGCGTCCGCCATCGGTGGCGAGTACCTGTCCGCGGCGAGCTTCCTGGGCGTGGCCGGACTCATCCTGCTGTCCGGGACGGATGCCTTGTGGTTCCCGGTGGGTTACACCGCCGGTTACCTGATGCTGTTGCTCTTTGTCGCCGCTCCCCTGCGCCGGTCGGGCGCCTACACCATCCCCGACTTCACCGAGTCGCGGCTCGATTCGAAAGTGGTGCGACGGGTTACCAGCCTTGTGGTGGTCGCGGTCGGCTGGCTGTATATCGTGCCCCAACTGCATGGCGCCGCCCTCACCATCCGCATCACCACCGGGCTGCCGTCGTGGGTAGGTTCGACGGCGGTTGTGCTGGTTGTGTGCCTCACGGTGGTGGCAGGTGGCATGCGGTCCATCACGTTTGTCCAGGCCTTCCAATACTGGTTGAAACTGACCGCCCTGGCTGTACCCGTTGTTTTCGTCCTGCTGGCGCTCGCAGGAAGCGGCACTCCGGTGCAGGCGCCCCTGCCCGTGAATCCAACCGGCCAGGCTGCAGCGAGTGGCTACCAAAACATCTCCTTGATGGTTGCCTTGCTGTTTGGAACCCTTGGACTTCCCCATGTGCTGGTTCGTTTCTACACCAACCCCGACGGCCAATCGGCCCGCCGCACCACCCTGATCGTGCTCGGCCTGCTCTCCGTTTTCTATCTCTTTCCCACGTTGGCCGGGGCCCTGGGCCGTGCGTTCGCCCCCGATCTCGCCAGGGCCGGGCAGTCCGATGCCTTGGTGTTGCTGCTTCCGGGAAGACTGGTGGGCGGCCCTGCGGGCGATTTCCTGTCGGCACTGGTGGTAGCGGGAGCATTCGCTGCGTTCCTGTCCACCACGTCCGGACTTGTGGTCTCCCTGTCCGGAGTGATCAGCCAGGACCTGTTTGGTGGCAGCGTCCGCGGTTTCCGCCTCGCGGCGCTGCTGGCCGCCGTCGTGCCTTTGGCTTTTGCCTTCATGACCGACACTTTGGCGCTGGCCGGAAGCGTAGGGCTGGTGTTCGCGTTTACGGCTTCAACCATCTGCCCCGTGCTGCTCCTGGGGATCTGGTGGCGCGGGCTCACCGATGCCGGAGCCATAGCCGGCATGGTGACCGGCGGCCTGCTGTGTGGCGGAGCCATGGTGGCAGGGACGGTCCTGGGAACTGCAGCAGCTCCCGCGTGGCTTGCCCAGCCTGCCGCATGGAGCGTCCCCGCTGCGTTCGCTGCGACCATCGGCGTCTCCATGGCCACCAAGAAACGGGTTCCTGTGACGGTAAACCGGGTGATGTCCCGGCTCCATGTCCCCGAACGGCCGGTGGCCACGGAACGGCCCTGACAAGAGTCTGTTGTCCGGGGACCCTGCAAGGTGGACAATGTCGCCATGTCCCAAGAGCCGGGACCGGCCGATACCGAACCACCAGCCGCCGCAACCCAGCCCGCGTCCTCACCCAGCATCAGGGCGCAATTGCTGGCAACGGAACACTGGAGCCTGCTCGCGTCCCGCAGCACCACCCAGGGCGAGGTCCTCACCCGTATCAGTATGTTCCTCACGTTTACATCAGCAAGCTTGCTCAGTGTTGCGTTGGTGGGGAACGCCACGCAGTTCTCGGATGCCTTCCGGGCGTTCGCCCTGACAATCCTTAGCATCGACGTGGTGGTGGGACTGCTCACGCACGTCCGCGTGATGAGCGTCGGAATGGAAGACCTCATGTACGTCATCGCCATGAACAGGTTGCGGGCGGCCTACGTTGACATGGATCCCGGCCTTGCGCCCTATTTCATGGCTGCTTTCACGGACGACGAAGCGGGCGCCAAACGGACCTACTACTTCCTGGGCAAGCGGGGTGACTTCAACCAGGTGGCCGGAAGCAGCATGGTGTTCATGGGCACGGTCAATGCCGCACTGATTGCCTTGCTGGCAGGTTCGGCGTTGCTGGTGGCCGGGCTGGCCATGCAACTTGCGGTTGCGATAGCCGTCCTGGCCGCGCTGGCGTTCTTCGCCACGTCAATGCTGCGCGGCAAGCGGCGGTACGACGAGGTGTGGCGGAACAATCCACCGATGCATTCCGGTCCCGAGAGACCGGGAACGTGATTCAGTCGATGGCTGCCATCAGTTCAACGACGCGGTCCAGGAAGGCATCCACCTGGGCTTCCTCGTACCCCGCGTCACCCTTCGCTGCGCGGAACACGGCCCGGCGAACGGTATCGACACTCAGGGCCTGGTCGTTTTCCAGGTAGCCGATGAGTTCGATGCACAACGCATCTACGTCCTGGACGTTGTAGCTCCGGGACTTCTTCCTTGCCGGGCGGCGGAAGCGCTCCCCGTCGGGGCGGTGCAGTCGTCCGCGGAGCACACCCGAGAGCTTGCCGATTTGGCGCAGCCACGCTTCCTCGCCCTGCTGGTTGATCAGCTCGTCCCGTTCCCTGCGCGCAAAAGCATCTTCCAGACGGTCCAGGGCAGCGTCCACACTGTGGGCATCGTATCCGCCCTTGACGGGGTCGAAGGCCACATCGCGTACATCGCTGCTGGCCACCGGCCCGGAAGCCCCAACCGGGTTCTCGAACGAGCTACGGGCACGGTTCAGGAAGGCGTCCACCTGCTTGGCGTTGTAGCCGTACTTGTTCCGCTCCACGCGGTCAAAGGTTGCGGGAATCTGGCGTCGAATATCCAAAGCCATCAATTATCCTTCGTTGGGTTGCTAGACGCCGCTGAGCAGCGCGAACAGAACATAGGCCACAGGGGCTGCGAACACGATTGAATCCAGGCGGTCCATCACGCCGCCGTGGCCTGGGAGGATACTGCTCATGTCCTTGACGCCGAGTTCGCGTTTGACCATGGACTCGGCAAGGTCTCCCGCCGTCGCAGCGGCTACCATGCCGACGGCGAGCACCAGGCCTACCCACCACGGCTTGTCCAGGATGAAGAGGCAGGCGAGCACGCCGATGACCATCGCTCCAACGACAGACCCCGCGAAACCTTCCCAGGATTTCTTGGGGCTGATTTTCGGAGCCATGGGGTGCTTCCCGAAGGACGCTCCCACGATGTATCCAAAGGTGTCATTGGCCACCACCAGCAGCAGCATGGTGGCAATCTGCCAGGCGCCGCCAGGAATACCGTCGGGCCAGAATCCCACGGGCGTGGCACCGCCGCTGGAATGCAGGGGCAAGGCCGCGAAACTGATCAGGAACGGTACCCAGGCAAGGGTGAACACCCCGGCAAAAACACTGCGCGGAGCGCCCGCGGCACTTTCGATGGACCTCCACAGCAACACCGCCACGCAGCTGGCCACCATGGTGAAAAGCAGGCCCTCAAGCCCGCCAAAGAACGCCGACACCGGCAAACCCAAGGTGCCCGCCATCACGGGGATCACCGGCATGCGGGTGCCTTGCGCTTCAAGCGCCCGGAAAATTTCCCAGACACCCATCACGGCGAACGCCGTCACCAAGAGGACGAACCCGAGCGGCAGGAACAGCAGTCCCCCCAGCACGGCGATGAGCATGGCAAGCCCGACGCCGATGGCGGCCGGCAGGTTGCGGCCCGCCTTCGGCGTAGGGTTCCCGCGCGAACGCCTGGCGTCCTTGCGGGTGTCGCGTGTCGGGACCCGCCCAGCGGGCGCCGGCTCTGCCTGGTTCATCAGACCTCGAGCAGCTCGGCTTCCTTGCGCTTGAGCAGCTCGTCGATGCTGTCGACGTGCTGCTTGGTGAGGGCATCGAGTTCCTTCTCGGCACGTGCGCCCTCGTCCTCGCCTGCTTCGCCGTCCTTGACGAGCTTGTCCAGGGAGTCCTTGGCCTTGCGGCGGATGCTGCGGACGGAGACCTTGGCGTCCTCCCCCTTGCCCTTGACGATCTTCACGTATTCCTTGCGGCGCTCCTTGGTGAGCTCCGGGATGGTCACGCGGATGACGTTGCCGTCGTTGGACGGGTTGGCGCCCACCTCGGAGTCACTCAGGGCCTTCTCGATGTCGCGCAGGGCCGACTTGTCGTAAGGGGTGATCAGGATGGTGCGGGCATCGGGCACGGCAAAGGAGGCCAGCTGCTGCAGCGGGGTAGGCGTGCCGTAGTACTCCACGATCACCTTGTTGTAGAGACCGGGGTTTGCCCGGCCCGTACGGATCGTGGCGAAATCGTCCTTGGCTACCTCAACCGCCTTGTCCATCTTCTCGCCGGCTTCGAGCAAGGTTTCTTCGATCACGGGGTTCTCTCCTCAAATAGTCGCTGCCCGGCTTGGGGCTGCCATGCACAGTAAAGTTCCGCCATCAGGGGCGGATGGTCCTGGAAATATCCTAGCCGCTGCTACGGAGTAACCAGCGTTCCCAGCGTTTCTCCGCGGATGGCACGGGTAACGTTGCCCTCGCCTTCCATGCCGAACACCACCATGGAGAGCTTGTTGTCCTTGCACATGGTCATGGCCGTCTGGTCCATCACTCGGATGTCGCGGCGCAGGGCGTCGTCGTAGCTGAGGACATCGAGCTTTTCGGCTGCCGGGTCCTTCTTGGGGTCGGCGGTGTAGACGCCGTCCACACCGCTCTTGGCCATCAGGACCACATCGGCGTGGACTTCAAGGGCACGTTGCGCGGCAACAGTGTCCGTGGAGAAGTAGGGCAGGCCGGCGCCTGCACCGAAGATGACCACACGGCCCTTTTCCATGTGGCGGATGGCGCGGCGGGGAATGTAGGCCTCGGCCACCTGGCCCATGGTGATGGCGCTTTGCACGCGGGTTTCGACGCCGGCCTGCTCCAGGAAGTCCTGGAGGGCGAGGCAGTTCATGACCGTGCCGAGCATGCCCATGTAGTCGGCGCGGGAACGGTCCATGCCGCTCTGCGAAAGTTCGGCTCCGCGGAAGAAGTTGCCGCCACCCACCACGATGGCTACTTCGACGTCGGAAACGGCGGCGGCGATCTGCTTGGCTATGGCTCGGACGGTTTCGGGGTCGACACCGAGCTTGCCTCCGCCGATGACCTCGCCGGAAAGTTTCAGAAGTACACGACGGCGGGTCTTCTCGGGCTGGATTGCAGTGTTCTCGGTTTCCATGGTGCCTTCCCGTTGGTGGACTTTGGCTAGATTACAGTGCTGTGGGTCCGTGCAGGTACTTACCCGGACGGGTGCATGAAAAAGGGGCGGCCACCGAAGTGACCACCCCTTTTCACGACTTGCTAGTTTCCGACGCGGAAACGGGTTACTGCGGTTGCCTTGACGCCGGCTTCCTCGAGGACCTGTGCAACGGTCTTCTTGGAGTCCTTGGCGAATGCCTGGTCAACCAGTACTTCACCCTTGTAGAAGCCCGTCACGCGGCCTTCAACGATCTTGGCGAGTGCAGCTTCCGGCTTGCCTTCAGCCTTGGCCGTTTCCTCGGCGATGCGGCGCTCGGACTCAACGAGTTCGGCCGGTACATCCTCGCGGGTGAGGTAGTTCGGAGCCATGGCGGCAACGTGGACAGCGATGTCGTGTGCGGCGGTGGCAGCGGCTTCGCCTTCACCGTCAACAGCGAACAGAACGCCGACCTGTGCCGGGAGGTCCTTGGAGGTCTTGTGCAGGTACGCGTCAACCGTGGTTCCCTCAACGCGGGAGATGCGGCGGACAACGACCTTTTCGCCGAGGACAGCGCCCTCTTCGATGACGACGTCGGCAAGCTTCTTGCCGTCGACCTCGGTGGCGAGCAGGGTGTCGAGGTCGGCAGCGCCGGACTCGACAGCTACGGTGAGGACCTTGTCAGCCAGCTGGATGAACTTGTCAGCCTTGGCGACGAAGTCGGTCTCGCAGTTGACCTCGATCATTACGCCTACGCCACCGGTGACCTTGGCAGCAACCAGGCCCTCGGCAGTGGAACGGCCTTCGCGCTTGGTAGCGCCCTTGAGGCCCTTGATGCGGATGATTTCGATGGCCTTCTCGGCGTCACCGTTGGCCTCGTCAAGAGCCTTCTTGACGTCCATCATGCCGGCGCCGGTGCGCTCACGCAGGGCCTTGATGTCAGCAGCAGTGTAGTTCGCCATGTGAACCCCTCTGTCTAGAAATTTTGTGTTTACGTGACTGACAGGACAGCAACCCACCGGGTGGGCCGCCATCCTGTCAGTTGGCCCCCGACGCCGTGTCCGGCATCAGGGAAGGTACGGATTTACTTGGCTTCTTCGGCTTCGCCGGCGGGAGCCTCAGGAGCTTCGGTTGCTTCAGCGGCCGCTGCTTCTGCCTTGCTGCCTTCGAGAAGCTCGCGCTCCCACTCGGCCAGCGGCTCTTCCGGAGCTTCGGTGGTGCCGGTTGCGCGCTGGTTGCGGGCGATGAGGCCCTCAGCAACGGCGTCGGCAACAACGCGGGTGAGCAGGTTGACGGAGCGGATGGCGTCGTCGTTGCCCGGGATCGGGAAGTCGACTTCGTCGGGATCGCAGTTGGTGTCCAGGATGGCAACAACCGGGATGTTCAGCTTCTTGGCTTCGTCGACAGCAAGGTGTTCCTTCTTGGTGTCAACAACCCACAGAACTGAAGGAGCCTTGGTCAGGTTGCGGATACCACCGAGGTTGGACTCAAGCTTGGTGAGTTCGCGCTTGAGGAGCAGGAGCTCCTTCTTGGTGTAACCGGAGCCGGCGACGTCCTCGAAGTTGATCTCTTCGAGTTCCTTCATGCGCTGGATACGCTTGGCGACGGTCTGGAAGTTGGTGAGCATACCGCCCAGCCAACGCTGGTTGACGTACGGCTGGCCAACGCGGGTAGCCTGCTCGGCAATTGCTTCCTGAGCCTGCTTCTTGGTGCCGACGAACAGGACGGTGCCGCCGTGGGCGACAGTAGCCTTGACGAACTCGTAGGCGCGGTCGATGTAGGACAGCGACTGCTGGAGGTCAATGATGTAGATGCCGTTGCGCTCAGTGAAGATGAAGCGCTTCATCTTCGGGTTCCAACGACGGGTCTGGTGTCCAAAGTGGACGCCGCTGTCAAGCAGCTGGCGCATGGTTACGACGGGCATGCCGACGCTCCTTCCGGCAGGTCATTCATGAGAGAGCCCTTGGGGCCGCTCTTACCCTGCCAATAGTTGACGGTTGTTCAGTCGCTGCCCGGACGGGCGCGGCTCCTGGCATCCATTGCACTTCCCATCCGGCATGGGTTCATGGCCGGACCGCAGGAGGCACAATCCTCCGCAGCCTGAAGCCACAAGGCTTCGCTGGTGGAGGGCTGGATACGCGTAGTCAATCTGAGTCCCCCGCACATCTGAATGAGACATGCTTCTGAACAAGCCTGAGGGCACAGCAAACTGCTCCACTTAGTGTACTACAGCGGGCCCACCTGTTTGACCGCCCGGCCGGGCCTGGTTGTCCACATATGGCACCCCGCGCATCGCCATTCGCGACGGCGCGCGGAAGCCTTGATCCATGGCCCTCACGAAGCTCATTTCGCTCATCCTTGCCGCCTTTCTAACCGGCTCGGCCACGCCGGCTCCGGCGCATGAACGCTGGGCCTGGCCCCTCTCCCCCAAGCCGGCGGTCCTGCGGACCTTTGATCCACCTGACAAGCCATGGCTCAGCGGCCACCGCGGCGTGGACCTGGGAGCAAACCACGACGGCGGGGCCGCCACCGAGGGGGCGCAGGTCACTTCCCCCGCCGATGGCGTGGTCACCTTTTCAGGAGTGGTCGTAGACCGCCCCGTCCTCACGATCGACCATGGCGGCGGGCTGCGCAGCAGTTTCGAGCCAGTGTCCAGCGAGCTGAAGCCGGGAGACCGCGTGGCCAAGGGCGATGCCGTCGGCACCGTGGCCGCCGCTTCCGGACCAGGCCATTGCCCGGGACCCTGCCTGCACTGGGGCGTTCGCCGCGGCGAGGACTACATCAATCCGCTGGCCATGGTTAAGGACCTCCGGCCGTCCATCCTGCTGCCGTTGAACTGAATGCCGGACCAGCGCAGGTTCAGACGATCGCCGAGACGCCAGTGATGGCACGGCCGGCCACCAAGGTGTTGATCTCGTAGGTTCCCTCGTAGGAGTAGATGGCCTCCGCGTCAGCGAACACTTTGGCCATGCCGTAGTCCGTGACAATGCCATTGCCGCCCAGGATGCTGCGCCCCAGGGCAACGCTTTCGCGCATGCGGGCCGTAGTGAAAGCCTTAGCCAAAGCCGATTGCTCATCCCGGGCCGCGCCCGCGTCTTCCAACTGGGCGAGGCGCACCATCATGCCCATCGATGCCACGGCGTTACCCAGGATCTGGACCAGCTGGCCCTGGATCAATTGGAAGGCCGCCAAGGGGCGCCCGAACTGCCGGCGTTCCACCGCGTAGCTGCGGGCAATGTCGAAGGCCGCAAGCTGCAGCCCCACAGCCTGCCACGCAACGGCCAGGCGCGTGACCTTGAGGACCTTGTTGGTGTCCCGGAAGCTGTTGGCATGTGCGAGCTTGAAGAAGTCCGGCACCACCACGTTGTCCAGGGTGATGTCGGCATTCTGGACGGTGCGCAGCGAGATCTTGTTCTCGATCTTGCTGGCGGAGTAACCCGGCAGGGAGGTGTCCACCAAGAACGCCTTCACCTGGTTGTCGGCCACATCCTTGGCGTAGATGACCACCCAGTCGGAGAAGGTGGCGTTGCCGATCCAGCGCTTGGCGCCGTTAAGTACCCAGCTATCCCCTTCTCGGCGGGCCGTGGTGCGCGTGCCGCCGGCAACGTCCGATCCGCCCAAGGGCTCTGTCAGGCCGAACGCCCCGATCTTCTTCAGCGAGTAGATATCGGGCAACCACGCATCCTTCTGCTCTTGGGAAGCCAGAGCTTCAATGGAGCCCGTGAACAGGCCGTCGTGCACGCCCATGAACGTGGCGATGGAGGCGTCTGCGCGGGTGACTTCGGCATGGAGGATACCGGCGAAGAGGTTGGAGTACCCCTGCCGACGCACCGGACTCACCAGATCGAGCTCGGCCAGCTTGGGAACCAGGTCCATGGGGAACTCGCCCCGGTTCCAGCAGTCCACCGCTATGGGCTTGACCTCGCGTGCGAGGAATTCGCGGACCTCCGCCAGGCGGTCCTGCTCCTTGCCGGTCAGCAATTGTTCAAAAGCGTAGAAGTCGCCATCGGCGTAGGGAAGGCTGGAGGGTTCGAAGGCGGCGTTGGACATGTTCTCTCCTTCAAGAAATGGCCCGCGAAGACCACGGCAGAGCGCGGAAAAGTTACCGACGGGTATATGTTACTGATGAGTAACTTACCCCACGCTGGACATTCGCCGCAACGTAAAGGGCCCTGGACAGCAAAAGAGCCGTGGCCGACGTTCCATAACGTCAACCACGGCTCCCGTGAATGTAGGGCTACTCGGACTTGAACCGAGGACCTTAGGATTATGAGTCCCGCGCTCTAACCAGCTGAGCTATAGCCCCGTGATGCCCGTCCACACCGCGGTTAGGCAGCATTTCCGGGCAAAGCACTCTAGCAATACTAATAGCTGTGAAGGAGTGCTTTGGTCACACTACTTTGTCCTCGTAGGTGGCACCGCGGTAGAGATCCTCGAAGGTCTGCAGGGTTCCATTGATGCTGTGTGGTTCAACCATTTCGCGGCTGACCTTGCCCATGGCGTTCAGCTGGTCCTCGGGCAGTTCAACGAGCTTGGTGATCTTGGCTGCCAGTTCGGTGCTGTCATTCGGCGTGAACAGGTACCCGTTCTCGCCGTCGCGGACCAGGTGCGGAAGGGCCATCGCATCGGCCAGGAGCACCGGAGTGGAAGCCGACATTGCCTCCAGGGTCACCAACGACTGCAATTCGGCAGTACCCGGCATGCAGAAGATGTCAGCCTTGATGTAGGCGGCCCGCAGGTCTTCGTCACTCGCCAGGCCCAGGAACTTTACCCTGTCGCCGAGCCCCAGCCGGGCCACCTGCGCCTCGAGTGCAGGCCTGACTTCGCCGCCGCCAACGATTTCCAGGTGGACGTTGAGTTCCCGGGGCGTCTTGGCTACGGCGTCGATCAGCACATCGACGTGTTTCTCCTCGGCCAGGCGGCCGGCAAAGAGGACCGTGGGGTTGGGATGCGGATCCATGGTCTCGCCGGGCTGCAGTTCGTAGGCCGCGGAATCGATGCCGTTGGACAAGGGCAGGACCTTGCGGAGGAAGGCGTGCTGGTGCATGGCCTTGGCGGCCAGGGGCGTGGGCGTGGTGACAACCTGTGCCTGGCCCATCACCTTGCCCATGTCCTTCCACGAGATCCGGCCAATGATGTCCTTGAACCACTGCGGGAAGGGCAGGAACGGGTTCAGGTTCTCCGGCATGAAGTGGTTGGTGGCAACAATTCGCACGCCGCGCTTGACGGCCTCGTACAGGACGTGCTCGCCGATCATGTAATGGCTCTGGATGTGAACCACGTCCGGCTGGACCTTGTCGAAGAGGAGGCTGATTTCCTTCTTGATTTCCCACGGGAAGCAGATGCGGAAGTACTCGTGCGTGGGGACGCTGTGTGAACGCAGGCGGTGGACTGTGGCTTCGTCGCGGAATTCCGTGAAGCTCTTGCCCTTGTCCTGCCGGCAGGCCAGCACGTGCACGTTGTGACCGCGCGCCGTCATTCCCTTGGCCAGGCGGTAGCCGAACTGTGCGGCGCCGTTGACGTGCGGCGGGTACGTGTCCGCCGCGATCAGGATGGTAAGGGGTTTGTTGGTGTCGGGAATGGTCACTGTGGAGAACTCCTGATGGTCACGGTGCGGACAGCATCAATGGTGGCAATGCTGCGGTGTCGCCGGTTTCGCCGGGCCGCCAAGGCGGTGGCGCAAGGTCTTGCACTCCCCTAAGCCTTCCGGTGTGGTCCCTTCGCGTCCTTCTTGCGCTTGGTGACTTCCGGGTGGTGGCGGCTGAGGGCAATAACCCCCACGATAGCAAGGACAGCCGCCGCAGCCATGGCGATTGCCATGACGGCGTGGACATCGGGACGAAGCTCACCAAGGATGACGATGCCGATCGCGATGCCCACCATGGGGTCGATCACGGTCAGTCCGGCGATCACCAGGTCCGGTGGACCACTGGAATAGGCACTCTGCACGAACCACGAGCCGAGGCCTCCGGCGGCAGCGATGGCGATGAGCGTGTACCACTGCACGTTGAGCAGGAACAGGCCGTTGGGATCCAGCAGGTGCTTGCCAATGATGCGGGTCAGGACGGCGACGAACCCGAAGAGCACGCCTGCGCCGAGGATGTAGACGAAAGCGCTCATGCGGTGCTTGAACAAAACTGCCAGCGTCCCAAAAATGCCAACGGCCAACGCCAGCAGCAACACGATGGTGAGTTCGTCCTCGCCACTCACATGGTGGTTTTCCTGTGTAACAAAGACGGCCAGCAACACGAACAACGCGGATCCCGTGACACAGGCGCTGATGGCAACCACAGTGGCCCGGTTGATACTGAGGCCCTGGTCCTTGGCGTTCACCACCGTGGTGATGACCAACGCGATCGCGCCAATCGGCTGGACCACGGTCAAGGGTGCCGAGACCAGCGCGATCGCGTTCGACGCCATGCCGAGGCACAGCAGCAGCAACCCGAACATCCAGCGCGGATTGCGCAGCAGCCGCAGGAAACCATTGGAGCTGAGCGCCAACCCACCGGTATCTGCCTTGACCGCGCTGCCTTGGCGCTGGGCACCGACGGCAAGGAAAAATGCGCCAAGTACCGCAAGGAAAACCGCAAGCCAGACCATCAGCCGCGTCCGCCGTCGTCGTTCTGCAGTTCTTTGCCTTTCCGCAGGATGGCCCAGAAGTAGTTGTAGGCCGCAATCCAGTGACCCACCAGCCCCAGGCTGAGGAACGTCCAGGCGGCCACGAAGTAGACATCCGTGAATGGCAAGGACAGCTTGGACAGGACCAGCAACGGGGTACCGACCAAGAGCAAGGCGGTCCGGATCTTGCCAATGATGCTGACGGGCAGGTCCGGGTGGCTGCGGAAGTAGAACAGCGTCGCGGTAAGCAGGATGGCGTCCGGCACTACCAGCGCGGCCAGGTACCACCACTGCACGACGCCGGCAATCGCCAAAGTGACTGCCACGGCAATGAGGGCGGCCCGGTCCGCCATGGGATCCAGGATCCTGCCCAGCTTGGAGGTCTGGTCGAAGCGGCGGGCAATGTAGCCGTCGATCCAGTCCGTGCTGCCCATGATCACCAGCACCAGCACAGCGAAGCCGTACTCCTTCTGGGCCAGGACGAGCCAGACGAACAGCGGCACGCCCATAAAGCGCAGGACCGTCAGGACATTGGGGACCGTGAAGATGAGGTCGTGGTCCACAGGGGGACGGTCAGGGCGTGATCCAGCACCGATCAGCCTCATGGTGTCCCCCTTCCCCTCGTTTTCAGTGTTTTCGGTGCGTCAAAGGTGCTATTTCTTCAGCAACTTACGCAATGCGAACACGAAAACGGCTGCGGCAGCTCCGAAGGCGGCCAGGTCCTTCCAGCGGGCGGTGATTCGCCCGGCAAGGTCCTCCGGTACGGATTCGCCGACGCCGGCGAACCGTGCGGCCGCGAACTCGCGGCCTTCCTGGAATTTCTGGTTGGCGGTGTCCAGAAGCTGCTGGCCCTGCTTCTTGAGGTCCAGCTGTTCGCCCAGCTCATCGCGTACCCCGGTCAGGTGCTCGCGACGCTTGTCCAGGCGGCGGCGCAGCTCAGCCTCGGTGGGTGCCTTGACAGCGTCGGCTTCCTTGGCAGCTTCCTTTGCTGCCTTCTCCGCCTTGGCCTTTTCCGCTTCGGCCTTCTTGGCGGCAGCGGCTGCCTCGGCAGCGGGCGAGTTCGGATCGAGGATGGACTCGTCGAAGGCCGAGCCTTCCTTGGCGATACCGAGATCGTGCTTGATCCCGCGGATGGTGTCCTCGGGAACCAACGGCATGGCCTTCTTGAACTTGGCGACGCCGATAAGGGCGCCCAGTGCCACGATCACGAGGAAGACAGCCGAGACGATCAGTGCCGCGAGCCAACCAGGCATGATGGTGGCCAATCCAAGGATCGCGGCCACCACCAACGCGATCACCAGAAGCGCCAGGAAAACCAGCGCCACGCCAAAGAATGCTCCGGCAACCCCTACCTGTGTGGCCTTGCGTTTGAGCTCGACCTTGGCCAGCGCGATTTCGTCATTCAGTTGCCTGGGAGCCAAACGGGCAACGAGCTTGAGGGTCTTCGGCAAAGTACGGATGGCCGGACCTCTGCCGGACCGGCTGGTGTGACGTCCACTCATGGGTTCCGCCTAACTGCTTCCTCTGGGCTTCGTGATGGGTGAACGCGGTGATGAACCAGGCCGCGGGCACCTGTCCTCAAAACTATCATTCAGGTTCCGGCTGAACTTCCGTGCTTGGCAGGGCGGCGCGCCCGAAAGGGCTCCAAAAATATGATGTGTCGGCCATAGGATAGATGATCGTGACGCACCCCATTGCTCCGGGCGATTCCCTGAGCCGACGCGAAAAACTTGTCTACATTCTTCTGCTCGGCGCGCTCACAGCGCTGGGCCCGTTTACCGTGGATCTCTACCTCCCTGCTTTCCCTGCCCTGGAAGACAGCTTTGGCGTGTCGGCAGCGGCGATCCAGCTGACGCTGACGGGCACCACGGTGGGCTTTGGACTGGGCCAGTTGGTGGTTGGACCGTTCAGCGACAAGTTCGGCCGGCGCCTTCCGCTGATCCTTGCCACGGCCCTCCACATCGGTTCTTCACTGGGCGCTGCCCTGTCCACGGACATCGGGCTCCTCTCGCTTTTCCGCGTGCTCATGGGCATTGGGGCCGCCGGCGGCGGCGTGGTGGCCATGGCCATGGTGCGCGACCTGTTCCATGGCTATGCGATGGTCCGGATGTTCTCCCGGATGTCCCTGGTCAACGGGCTCGCCCCGATCCTGGCACCGATCATCGGCTCCCAGCTGCTGTTGGTCCTCCCCTGGCCGGGCATCTTCTACTTCCTCGCCTGCTACGGCACGCTGGTGATCCTGGCCGCCGTGTTCTTCATCAAGGAAACTCTGCCCGCGGAGCAGCGCGGGACCTCCGACGTCACGGTCCGCCAGAGGTACAAGACGGTCCTGACGGACCGCATCTTTGTGGGCATGTTGATGGTAGGAAGCCTGAACTTCGGTGGCTTGTTCGCCTACCTCTCGGCCTCGACGTTCCTCTTCCAGAACATCTACGACTTCTCCGCGCAGGAATATGGACTGCTCTTCGGCATCAATTCCCTGGGCATCGTGGCGGGCGTCCAGATCAGTTCCCGGTTGATCAGGAGGGTGGCTCCACAGTGGATCGTCGCGGGGGCCACCGTGTTCCTTCTGCTCATGGCCGCCCTCATTGTGGTCCTGGACCTCCTGCACGTGGGCCTCTGGGGCATCCTCATCCCGTTGTGGTTCTACATCTTCGCCACCGGCTTCATGTTCCCGTGTGTCCAGGTGCTCTCCCTGGCCAACCACGGAGCCCAAGCCGGGACCGCAGCCTCGATGCTGGGAGCCGCCCAGTTCCTTATGGCCGGCATTGTTCCCCCGATCGTCGGCTGGCTGGGCGTCAGCTCAGCAGTTCCCATGGGTGCTGTCCAGGCGGTGTGCATCGCCGGCGCCATCGCGGCACTCTGGCTCGTGGTCCGTCCCCGCACCGTGCCGTCCATCCACTAGCGGCCCTTAGGCTGGGACCATGACCAGGAAACCGCACCGCAACGGCCGGGGACTCTTCCTCGGAGCCGTGCTTGGCGCCGTCGTCGGAATGCTGCTGGGCCGTGCGGCCGGAAACGCACTGTTCGGCGCCATCCTTGGCGCGGTAGTCGGAGCCGCCCTCCTGTACCGCGTCAACCCGGGTCCCTGGAACAGGCAGTAGCAACACCTCCCCATCCGCGCACCGGCAAGGCAGAATGGTGGCCAGCCGGGGTTACCCGTGCAACACCTGTGAAGGGGAATCACATGAGTGCGGCTGTGGGATTGAGGGGCAACGTACGCGGCGCGACCATTCTGCGAAGGTTGCCACTGACCCTGGGACTCATTGCGGTCCTGTGGATCATCGGCATCGCGACTGGAAGCGTGCTGGCCGGGCCCGGCGAGCCGCTGCTGGAGCAAGTGGGCATCGGCCTGGCCGTCGAACCGGGGCCCTGGTGGTCCGTCTTCACTTCCGGTTTCTTTGCCTCATCGCTCCTGGACTACCTGGCCTGCACTGTCTGCATCCTGGTTGGCGTGGGCATCGCCGAGCGGACCATGGGCCCCTGGCTTGCCCTGGCGGCCTTCGTGGCCGGGACCGCGCTCAGCGCCATGGTGGTTGTTGTCCTGGTTGAGTTCGGCACGGACAACAGCGACCAGTGGCTCAGCTTCCTGGGCGGAGAGTACGTCGTTGGCGCCTACGGAGGGGCCGCGGCGGCTTTGGGATGCTCGACGGCGGCGCTTGAGGCCCTGTGGCGCCGGCGGCTCAGGACGTGGCTGCTGGCCGCCACGCTGATGTTCGCCTTGTTTGTGGGCGTGGCCCAGACGCTGCAGGCCCTCGCCGGTGCCGTGATCGGCATCCTGGCCGGTTGGGGCATCCGGTCCCTGGTCCTGCGGCGCAAGGCAGGGTCCTTCCATTCTTCGAGCCTTCGCGAGACGCGGTTCCTGGTGGGCACCGTAGTTGGCGTGTTCGCGTTGGGTCCGCTCCTCACCCAATTGACCGGAACGCTGGAGGTGGGTCCGCTCTCGGTGGTCTCGCAGGTCATGTTGCAGGCCAGTCCCACCGTGGACGAGGTTCAGGAAGCCTGCGACAACGACAAGAGCTGCGTCACGCTGCAAAGCGTGGTGGGCGTGCAGAGCTTCGGGGCAACGGTCCTCACCCTGATCCCGGTCCTGCTGCTCCTGGTGTGCGCCGAAGGGCTGCGTCGCGGCCGACGACTCGCCTACCGGCTCACCCTGGCCATCCAGTTGTACCTGGCCGCGGTGACCATCTTCACCATCCTGCAGTACGTTACGGACCCCGAAGTGACCCTGGGGAGCGACGACGTTGGATTCCTGCTGCTGTATGCGGTACCGGCGGTCCTCGCACCGCTGATCATCGCAGCCCTCCTGCTGGCCAACCGCCACAAGTTCCGGGTGGAATCCAGCGATGCCGGCTACCGGGTACTGGGCCGGACCACCCTGGCCATGGCCGTCGCAGCCGTGGGCCTCTACGTGGTGTTCTGGTTTGTCGAAGGCAACCCGGAACGCTCCACGCCCTGGGATCTCCTGGGCCAGCTGACGCACATCCTGGTCCCGTTCCCTGTTCCCTTCGTGACCGAGCTCCCCCAAGGCCTGTTCAGCACCATCCTGTACGGACTCGGTGGGGACGTGATCTGGCTCTGCATCCTGCTGCTGGTATTGAACAACTTCCAGCGGTTCCGGACCCTGGCCACGGACCCGGCCGCGGACCTCGGGCACGCCCGCGAACTCATCCACGACGGCGGTGGCTCCCTTTCCTGGATGGCGCTGTGGGACAACAACCAGTACTGGTTCACCCCCGACCGGAACGCCGGCCTTGCCTACCAAGTACACAACGGAGTGGCCTTGACTGTAGCCGGTCCCTTCGGCGCCAAAGAACACCACAGCGACGCAGCCACGGGATTCCTGGCCCACTGTGCCGCACTGGGCCTGACGCCGTGCTTCTACTCGGCCACCGATGAATTGGACGCGGCCCTTCTCCCCCGGAACTTCCGCAGGCTGGAGGTGGCCGAAGAAACCCTCTTGAACGTGCAGACAATGACGTTCAAGGGCAAGGAATGGCAGAACGTTCGGACCGCCCTGAACCGCGCGGACAAGTTGTCCATCAAGGACCAGTGGCACCACTACCACCTCATGCCTCCCGGAATCAGGGCGCAATTGGCCGAAATCTCCGAGGAATGGGTGGCAGACAAGGCCCTGCCGGAGATGGGCTTCACGTTGGGCGGGCTGGACGAGCTCAAGGACCCTGAAGTGCTCTGTTGCGTTGCGGTGGACGACGACGGCCTGGTCCATGGCGTGACCAGCTGGCTGCCGGTCTTCACCGACGGCGTAGTGACGGGCTGGACCCTGGACTTCATGCGGCGCCGCACCACGGGTTTCAAGGGGGTCATGGAGTTCCTGATCGCTTCCGCCGTGTCCCACTTCAAGGAAGACGTCCCGCAGATCTCACTGTCAGGCTCGCCTTTGGCCAACACGGGCGCCGGATCGGACGACGGTGACCACAGTGCGCTGGACCGCGTCCTGGCACTGCTGGGCAATGCCCTGGAACCCATGTACGGCTTCAAGTCCCTCGCTGCCTTCAAATCACGTTTCCAGCCGGAGCACCGCACGTTGTACATGTACTACCGCGATCCCCTGTCCCTGCCGGCCATCGGATTGGCCGTGGGCTCTGCGTACCTGCCGGGACTGTCCCCCGCGCAAAGCGCCGGGTTGCTGCGCCAAATGGTAGCCCGGGAGGCGGCTGCATGAGCGGAGCCTGCTGCAGCGTGGCGGGACGGACGCAGCCACTATGAACGACCTCCTGAAAATCGAGATCACCGGTCCTGTGGTCATGACCATCGCCGTGGTGATCGGCGTGGGGTTGTTCCTGCTGCTCTTCCTGCGACCGTCATCGCGTTGGGCCATCACTGCCGTACTGGGCATCTCCATCGCCGCACTGGTGGGTTGGCTGACCGTATGGCTCGTAGAGGACGTCATGGATGTCTTCCATGTGGGTCTCACCCCGCGGGTTTGGTTCTGGGTCATTACGGGCTTCGCCGCCCTGGGACTCGCGATCGCCACGTTCCGCCACAGTCCGCGGTGGCGGAAAGTCGTGGCGGCGATCTCCATTCCTGTCTTTCTGCTGGTCACTGCCTTGGGCGTCAACACGGAGTTCGGCCTGAACAACACCCTGGGTTCGGCCTTGGGCATTCCCACTGAGGATCCCATCACGTTGAACAAGCCCGACCCTGACGCTGCCATCCCTTCGGGACCCTTGTGGCAGAACTGGAAGCCCCCGGCGGGCATGCCGGCCCAGGGCAAGGTAGGTACGCAAGTGATTCCTGCCACGGCCTCCGGATTCAACGCCCGGCCGGCCGGTATCTACCTGCCGCCGGCCGCGTTGACTGCCAACCCGCCCCGCCTGCCGCTCTACGTCCTCATGATGGGCCAGCCCGGGCTGCCGGACCCCCAGTACGTGGCGGCAGCGCTGGATGATTTCGCCGGGAAGAACAATGGCCTGGCCCCGATAGCGATCGTGGCCGACCAAATCGGCCCGGACCAGGACGACACCCTCTGCCTGGACACGGCTACCTACGGCAACGTGGAGAAGTACATCAACGTGGATGTGGTCAACTGGGCCAAGGAAAACCTGAACATCCTTCCGGACCGGGACCACTGGACCATTGCCGGGTACTCCAACGGCGGCCAATGCGCCATTTCCTTCGCCGTGAAGTACCCGCAGATGTGGGGCAACGTGGTTGACATCTCAGGGGAGGAATTTCCCGGCGCAGAGGACCCCGCAGGCAACCTCGCCGAAATCTTCCACGGCGACCAGGCAGCATACGATGCGCAGAAGCCCATCAACATCATGAGGGGGAAGCAATTCCCGGACACCACGGCGGTGTTTACCGCCGGTTCTGACGATGTTGTCTACGTGGCGGCAGCCAAAGCCGTCTCCGCCGCGGCGAAGGCGTCCGGAATGACGGTGACGTACTACGAGGTGCCCAATGGCGGACACGTGGGCATCGCGTTGAACGCCGGCCTGGTCAAGGGCTTCGAGGTCCTGTACCCACGGCTCGGATTGTCGCGCTGACACGCGGCACGCCCCTGTTGTGCCCCGTGTGCGGACGATAAAGTTGAGGTGTGCCACATTGGCAAGAGCTGCAGCCGCTACCGGCACCGTGGCAGCGTCGGGATGAACGCATCCTGCCGCTGTGGTGGGATCGGCTGTGCTCCGTGACGAGTCCGCAGTCGGCGGCCCTCTACGCCGCAGGCCTGTTCACCGACGACCGGCGCCGCCCCATCGCCCAGTGGTTCAATCCCGAGGCGGACGCTGCCCTGCTGGTGGCACCCGAGACATCCCCCGAATGGCCGGTCCAACGCTTCGGCATCTTCTATGCACCACCCGGCGGCGGCTTCACACGCGTCTACTCCGCTCCGCACGAGTGGCATCCGCGCGAGCCACGAACCCCGCCAACGGAACAGGAAGCCTTCCTGGCCGCAGTAGCCGAAGCGTCCCGGTTCCTGCAGGTGGAGATGGACTTCGTCTAGCAGAATCCGCGAACCAAAAAAATGAACCCCGCACCAGCTGAGGCCGGTGCGGGGTTCGTGCGCTCCTCCGACTGGACTTGAACCAGTAACCCTTCGATTAACAGTCGAATGCTCTGCCAATTGAGCTACGGAGGAATGAAGCGGTAATTAGCTTAACAGGGCCCGGGCGAAAAACGAAATCGGAGCCGGATACCCCCTGGGGGTATAAAAATACCCCCGTTCCGGCGATCCGAAACGGGGGTATTTGCACGCTCCTCCGACTGGACTTGAACCAGTAACCCTTCGATTAACAGTCGAATGCTCTGCCAATTGAGCTACGGAGGATTGAAGCGGTAATTAGCTTAACAGGGCCCGGGCGAAAAGCGAAATCGAGCGTCAGGCCTCCGACCGCAGCGCCCGGCGCTCCATTTCCAGCTGCATCAGCTCGCGGTTCAGCCGCTGGAATTCTTCAGGATGGGCCGCCGAGTCGAGGCGCTGCAATTGGCCCATTTTGTCAGCCTTGATGCGGGTGATCTGCAACTCGAAAAGCCGGGCGAGGATATCCCGGCAGTACCGCTGCATCGCTTCGGGCGTGCTGGCCGGCAAGGGGGTCACTGCCAGTTCGGACACGAGCGGCCGCAGGGGCTCGGGAACTTCCTGGCGGACCTTTTCCACCCATGCGACGGGATCGGCTGCCTGCGCCACTCCTGTGGCCCTGATGGCGGCATGCAGGGCCGCGTAGGCAGGAGTGGCGAAGTACGAGGCCTCGAAGCGCTCCCAGTTCCCCTCACCGAGCACCGAGGGCTCCTGAAGCACAACCTCCAGCGCCTGCCGCTCCATCCCCGCCACGGGGTCGCGCGGGTCGGGACGGTTGAAAACCGGACCGTTCGACGCCGGTGCTGCCGCCGTCGTCGGCTGTTGCTCGGCGGCTGGGTTCGGGGTGGCGCCGGCGGCCGCCCGCTTGGCCGCGGCCCCTACGTAGCGGCTGACCTCTTCGATGGGCATGCCGAGCCATCCGGCGAGTTCGCGGGTATAGGCCGGGCGGATTCCCGAGTCCCGGATCTGCGCGACGACGGGCGCGGCCTCCCGGAGCGCGGCGACCCGCCCTTCCACGGTGTCCAGGTTGTGCTTGCGCAGCGATGCGCGGATGGCGAATTCGAAGAGCGGCTTGCGGCTGGCAATGAGTTCGCGCACGGCCGGGTCGCCCTTGAGTTGGCGGAGATCACAGGGGTCGGCGCCGGTGGGCTCCACGGCGACGTAGGTCTGCGCCACGAAGCGTTGGTCTTCCTCGAAGGCCCTCAGGGCGGCTTTCTGGCCGGCGGCATCGCCGTCGAACGTGAAGACCACCTCTCCCCCGGTGCCGTCGTCGGAGAGCAACCGCCGGGCGATCTTGATGTGCTCGGTACCGAATGCGGTACCGCAAGTGGCCACCGCCGTCGCGACTCCAGCCAGATGGCAGGCCATGACGTCGGTGTACCCCTCAACCACCACCAACTGGCGGTCCTTGGCGATGTTCCGCTTGGCGAGGTCGATCCCGTAGAGCACCTGGGACTTCTTGTAGAGCGTCGTCTCGGGCGTGTTCAGGTATTTGGGGCCCTGGTCGTCTTCGAAGAGCTTGCGGGCCCCGAAGCCGATGGTGTCTCCGGCGATATCGCGGATGGGCCAGATGAGCCTGCCGCGGAAGCGGTCGTAAATGCCGCGGTTGCCCTCGGAGAACATCCCCGTCAGCTTGAGTTCGGCATCGGTGAAGCCGCGGCCCCGCAAGTGCTTCAGCAGCGAGTCCCAGCCCTGCGGCGCGTAGCCCACGCCGAAGTGTTCCGCCGCTGCGCGATCGAAGCCACGCCCATCCAGGAAGTTCCGGCCTTCGGCGGCACCGGGGGTCAGGAGTTGGGCACGGAAGAATTCGTCAGCAATCTTGTGGGCGTCCAGGAGGCGCTGGCGCTTGCCGACTTCTTCCCGGCTCGGTCCCGTGCCACCGTCCTCGTACCGCAATTCGTAGCCGATCCGTGCGGCAAGTTTCTCGACGGCCTCGTGGAAGGAACTGTGGTCCATCTTCTGGATGAAGGAGATGGCATCACCGTCCTCGCCACAGCCGAAGCAGTGGTACCGGCCCACCTGCGGACGGACGGTAAAAGACGGCGAACGCTCGTCATGGAACGGGCACAAACCCTTGAAGCTGCCCAGCCCGGCGCTCCTGAGCGTGACGTAGCCGTCAACTACTTCCTTGATGTCCGTGCGCTGGCGTACTTCGTCGATATCTTCACGTTTGATCAGGCCAGCCACTAGACCATCCTAGTCCGGCGGCCGGGGCGGGAAACTACCACAGCGACGGCAGGCTCCCCACCAAGCGCTCGTACATCGCCAAGGCCGAACCGTCGGTCAGCGAGGCCACTTGGTCGATCACCACGCGCAGGCGGGCAGCATCGTCGACGGCGGCACGCCAGTCCGCTGCGAACATCGGCTCCAGATGGCGGTCGCCGGTGGCGTTGAGTACGCCTACCAGGGCGTGCAGGACTTCGCGCTGGCGCTCGTAGACCGGCTGCCGGTGATCCGTGGAGATGACGAAGGTGGTCGCGAGCCCCTTGAGCACGGCGATTTCCGTGACCGTTTGCTCGGGCACCATAAGCTCGGCGCCGTAGCGGGTGAGGTTGGACGGGCCGAAGTGCGCGCGGGTGGTCTCCATGGCGCTCTGGCAGAACCGGCCGATCAGTTGGCTGGTCATGTCCTTCAGCGCGGCCATCGACTTCCGGCTGCCGTCGGCTTCACGGACCCACACCTTGGTGGCCTCGAGCCGGGCCAGCGCAGCATCGATCTCCGCCGGCTCGTTGTGCGGGAGGTACCACTGCTTGGTGTAGCCCACCACGCGGGCCCGGTGGTCCGGGTTTTCCATCCATTTCAATTGGAAATGGCCGGCGACGATCGCGTCCTCGACATCGTGGACCGAGTACGAGATGTCATCCGCCAGGTCCATGACCTGGGCTTCGATGCAGGAACGGTTGCCGGGGGCCCCCTCGCGCAGCCACTCAAAGACTGGAAGGTCGTCCTCGTACGCGCCGAACTTGCTGGTCCGGTGGCCGTGGATCACCGGAGCGTCGAGCGCCGACCAGGGGTACTTCGAGGCAGCATCCAGGCTGGCGCGGGTGAGGTTGAGGCCGGCAGGCCGGCCATCGTCGGCCAAGACCTTGGGTTCCAAACGGGTCAGCAAGCGCAGTGTCTGGGCGTTGCCTTCAAAGCCGCCAATAGCGTGGGCCACCTCGTTCAGCGCCGATTCACCATTGTGGCCGAACGGCGGGTGTCCAAGGTCATGGCTCAGGCAAGCCGTGTCCACGACGTCCGGGTCGCAGCCCAAGGAACGGCCAAGTTCGCGTCCCACCTGGGCAACTTCCAGGCTGTGGGTCAAGCGCGTCCGGACAAAGTCGTCGGTGTCCGGGGCCACTACCTGGGTCTTGGCTCCGAGCCTGCGCAGGGCTGAGGAATGCAGCACGCGGGCGCGGTCCCGTTCAAAGTCGGAACGGTACGTGTTCTTGCTCGGCTCTTCGACCCAACGCGCGGAATCCGCCTCGGAGTAACCGGGGATTGCCTGCACGTAGTCATGCGCAGTTCCGGGTCGGCCGATTGTCGCTTCGGTGCCCATGGGTATCTGCCTCCTTCAAGCGCCGTGGTCTGGTGCCTCTTGAGCCAGTCTTACACGATGGAAGCTAGCCGCCCGAAACGTCCAGTTCCGCTGCGGCAATGTCGGCGCTTTGTTCCTCGTTCAACTGCCGGCTGCCCAGCCAGTCCTTCGGCAGCGCGGGCCGCTTGGGTGAGCCGGCACGGCCACGGGGGCCCTCGGAATCCACGCCCGGGTAGGGCAGGTCCAGGTCCAACTGGTCCAGGAGTTCGCGCAGGACCTCCAGGGTGGGGACGGTAGCGAGCTTGGCGCGCAGTTCACCGCCAACCACGTAACCCTTGAAGTACCACGCCATGTGCTTGCGGATTTCGCGGAGTGCTTTGTATTCGTCGTTGCCGAAGGTCTCCACCATGAGTTCGGCATGGCGGTAGACGCCCTCGGCCACTTGGCGCAGGCCCGGGCGGTGCCGCTGGTCGTTGCCCTCGAAAGCGGCCTGCAGGTCGCCGAACAGCCACGGCCGGCCCTGGCAGCCGCGGCCCACCACTACACCGTCGACGCCGGTCTCCCGCACCATGCGGACGGCGTCTTCGGCGGACCAGATATCGCCGTTGCCCAGGACCGGGATGTCCGGCAGGGCTTCGCGCAGGCGCGCGATGGAGGACCAGTCCGCCTGGCCCGAGTAGAACTGGGCTGCCGTCCGACCATGGAGTGCGACGGCGGCAACTCCCGAGTCGCGCGCGATCCGGCCGGCGTCGAGGTAGGTCAGGTGGTCCTCGTCGATGCCCTTGCGCATCTTGATGGTCAAGGGGATGCCGCCCTTGGACGCTTCCTTGACTGCAGTCTGCACGATCGAGGTGAAGAGATCGATCTTCCACGGCAAAGCAGAGCCGCCACCGCGCCGGGTGACCTTGGGCACGGGGCAACCGAAGTTGAGGTCGATGTGGTCCGCGCGGTCTTCCTCCACGAGCATGCGGACGGCCGCGCCAACCGTTACCGGATCCACGCCGTAGAGCTGCACGGAACGGACTTTCTCGTCATCGTCGTGCGAAATGATGCGCAGCGATTCGGGGGTCCGTTCCACCAGCGCCCGCGACGTCACCATCTCGGCCACGTACAGGCCGCCACCGTATTCACGGCACAGCCTGCGGAAGGCAGAGTTGGTAATGCCTGCCATCGGAGCGAGGATCACTGGGGTGTCCACGGTGATCCCGCCGAGCCGCAATGGCGGGAGCTCAAGCTTGGGAGTGGGAGGTGTCGCTACTACAGTCACCTATCCATTGTTGCAAATCGGGGCAAATCGGCAGCCTTGCCTACAGCAACCACCCGTTGCCGGCCGCAATCCGCACCGCTTCGGCGCGCGTTCGGCCGCCGGTCTTGGCCATGGCCGCAGACAGGTAGTTCCGCACGGTTCCCTCGGACAGCACTGCTGCCTTGGCAATATCCGCCACCGTACCGCCGTCGGCCGCTGCCCTCAGCACCTCTGTTTCGCGTTCGGTCAGCGGACTGTCCCCGGAGGTCAGCGATTCGGCAGCCAGCGCGGGATCCACCACCCGGAGTCCTTGGTTGACCCGCCTTACGGCTTCGGCGAGTTGGCGTGCCGGAGTGTCTTTCACCACGAACCCCGAGGCGCCGGCGCGCATGGCGCGCTTGAGGTAGCCGGGCCGGCCGAAGGTGGTGACCATGAGCACCCGGCAGGAGGGAGCGGCCTTCCGGACTTCGGCCGCGGCGCTGATGCCGTCCAGCCCCGGCATTTCGACGTCGAGCATGGCCACGTCAGCCGAGTGTTGCACAACCGCCTCGGCCACGCCTGTACCGTCACCGAGCTCCGCCACCACCTCGATGTCCGGCTCCAATCCCAGCAGCGCGGCCAACGCGCCCCGGACCAATGCCTGGTCATCGGCGATCACTAAACGGATGGTCATACCTGTACCGCCAATCTGAATCCTCCCAGGTCGCTTTGCCCCACACTGACCGAGCCTCCGGCCGCTTCCACCCTTTCCCGGATTCCGGCCAGTCCGTTTCCGTTGGCGTCGTCCGAGGCAGGCCCGACGCCGTCGTCCTCCACCAGGACGGTGGACGCCGACAGGCGGACCCGGCAGCGGTCGGCGCCCGAATGGCGCACCACGTTGGTGATCCCTTCGCGCAGTACCCAGCCGAACAACTCGCGGTGACGCGCCGGAACTTCCTCGGAGGTGGACGGGATTTCGGCGTCGATGCCCGCCGATTCCAGGGCCGTCCGGGCCGCTGCCAGCTCGGCAAGCACATTTACGCCGCGGTAGCCGGCCACCGTGGCACGGACATCCGCCAGGGCGCCTCGGGCCAGGTCCTGGACATCGGAGATCTCCTGGGCCGCGCGGTCGGTGCCGGACGGGCTTTCCAGCATCCGGCCCGCCAGCTCGGCCTTGACGGCGATGACGGTCAGGGAGTGGCCGAGGATGTCGTGCATGTCGCGGGCAACCCTGCTCCGTTCCGCTGCCACGGCGGCGTCGGCCAACCCCGTCTGCGCGGCACGCAATTCCGTGGTTTGCCGGATCAGCCGGGCGAAGGACGTCATCATGAGGCCCAAGGACAGGATCAACGCCGGTTGGAAGAACGCTTGCTCCGGGTGCCCGTCGGACAGTTCCACGGCGAGGGACGTGCCGGCCAGGAACATGATGATGGCGAAGTCCACCCGTGGCGGCAGGACGGTCATGGCGATGGCGCAAGCCAGGAACGGCCACGTCCACAGGGCTTCCCGTCCCAAGAGAAGGATCGCCACGCCGTCCAGGGCAAAGAGGATTCCTGCCGATGCCAGGCCCGTCCGGGCGGACCTGCGCCAACCGAACATCGGCAGGAAGGCATAGGCCAGGAAGAAGGCAACCAGGGAAGCCGAGGCAGCGAGTTTCCATACGAGTGGCTCGTCCACCGACCACACCAGGTTCCAGGTGGGCCAGGCCCAGAGAAGGACTGACAATCCGGCGCCAAGGAACCAGCGGCGGGGCCCAGGCCCACGGAACATGTCACCGAAGACCCGGGATTTCATGATTCCCACCCTAGCCAAGACTTTGGCCGGTCAGACCCTGTTGGTGTCCCGGCGGAAGGCCATGGCTGCCCCGCCGGCAAAAATCGCCAGCCAAACCACGACGTTCACAATCCACATCGCATCGAATTCGCCGGTGATGGGGCTCCTTGCCAGCTGCCCGATTCCGTAGGCAGGAGTGAACTTGGCGATCTGGCCGAAGGTATCCCCCATGACCTCGATCGGCATGAACAAGCCCCCGAGCATGGCCAGGATGGCGAGCACCGGGCCAAGGATCTGCATGACGTTCTGGCTCGGCATCAGGTACCCGACGAACAATCCCAGCGCGGCGAAGACCAAGGACCCAAGCCAAGCGACAAGGCCCGCAGTCATCCAGGCCTGGACATCCATGGTCACCCCGGCGAGCGCGCCGATGACGAACTGGGCGATGACCGCCACCAGCGACAACGTCAATGCTGCGGCTGCCTTCACACCGATGTAGGCACCGGGCAGCAAAGGGGTGAGCCGCAACTGCCTGCTCCAGCCCTGCGCCCGTTCAACCGCCACTTGGCTGCCGGCTCCGGTGGCAGCGGTCATGGCCGCGTACACAGTGAGGCTGATCAGGATGTATTCACCGTAGCTGTGGCCGTTGGGCAAGTGCTCGTCCTTGTTCGGCAGCCCAAACATGAAGAAGAAGACGGCCGGCATCACCAACGTAAAGATCATGGTGCGCCGGTTCCTGAGCATGCGCTTGATTTCGATCCACAGGAACGTCGGGTTGACTCCCCCGGCCGAGGGCTTGCGGTCCTGGATTGCCGTTGCCTGGCTCATGCCCGGTCTCCTTCGAATACGGGTTCGGCATTGCTGTCTTCGGCGGTCAGTGCCACAAAGGCCTCTTCAAGGTTGTTGGCCACCACTTCCACGTCATGGGCCCGGGTGTTGTTGAGCAGGTAACGGACCACGGAGTCCGAGTCGGACGTGCGGACGGTGAGGCGGCCGCCGTCGTACTCCATGGCATCGCTCGGTGGCAGGGCAGTGAGCAGCGCCTTGTCCTCCACCGGCAGTGCGGCCTTCACGGTCCGGCCCGATGCCAGGTTCTTGATCTGGGCGGCCGTACCGTCGGCCACCACAGTGCCTTGCCGGACCAGGACGATCCGGTCCGCGTAGGCATCTGCTTCTTCGAGGTAGTGGGTGGCGAAAATGACCGTCCGGCCCTTCGTGGCATCGGCGCGGATCGCCGTCCAGAAGTCCCGGCGTCCGGCCACGTCCATGCCCGTGGTGGGCTCGTCGAGGATGAGGAGGCCGGGATCGGAAACAAGCGCCATGGCGAAACGGAGCCGCTGTTGCTGCCCGCCCGAGCATTTCTCCACCCGCCGGTCCGCGATGTCCAGGATGCCTGCGCGGCCAAGCACCTCATCGACGGGACGTGACGATTCGAACATGGCAGCGGTCAACTGCACGGTTTCGCGGACGCTGATGTCCCTCAGCAGGCCGCCGGTCTGCATGACGGCGGCAACTTGTCCCCGGGCGATGGCTCCCCGCGGCGAGTGCCCGAAAATGGACACCTCACCCTGGTCTGGGGAGCTGAGTCCCAGGATCATGTCGATGGTGGTGGTCTTGCCCGCCCCGTTCGGGCCGAGGAACGCAACCACCTCGCCCTGCTGCACGGTCAGGTCCAGGCCACGGACGGCGTGGACCTTCCCAAAACTCTTATGAAGTCCGGCGGCTTGGACGGCCGGTACGCCTGCGCTTGTCATCGCTCTCCCTGGCAGTGGTTTTGTGTCACTACCCAGTCAAGCCGCGAACCGGCCGCTCATCCCCTACTGGCTGTCACCGGTGCGGGATGACAAATGTCATGGCTTACCCGTCGGAGCTCCGCTCAGCCTCGCGCCGGGCGCGCCGGCTCCCCGGACGGGCCGGTTTCGAAGCGCCGGCGGGGTTGCCGCCGTGGTGCGTCCCGGCGTCGGGCGTTCCGCTTTCGGAACCAACGACGGCGGCCGCGGCTGCGAGCGCGCCGGTATCGGCGACGTCGTCGGGGTCGACGGAGGACGGTCCTGTGGCTCGCTTGGGGCCGGTCGCCTTGACCACCAGCACCGCGATGAACGTCGTAACCGGTATGGCGAGGACCAGGCCGATGGAGCCAACCAGCGTGCGGATGACTTCCTCGGACAGTTCGGCGCTGGTGAGGGCCTCGGCAAGGGGCCTGTCGTAGAGCATCACGATGATGAGGATGGGAAGCGCTGCCCCGGCGTACGCAAAGGCGATCGTGTACACCGTGGAGGCGATGTGGTCGCGGCCGATCCGCATGGCAGAGGTGAACAGCTTGCGGGCACTGGTATTGGGTGCCAGCTCGTACAGCTCCCACACTGCGGAGGATTGCGTAATGGTGACGTCGTTGAGGACGCCAAGGCCGGAAATGATAAGGCCGCACAGGATGATGCCGGAGATGGAAATCTTGTCCGACATGTTGATGAGGGTGGCCGCGTCGTGGTTGCCGACGCCTGCGAGGTTGGCCGCATCGGTGGCCCAGGCAGCCAACAGCGCAGTGATCCCCAGGCCGAAGATGGTTCCCAGAAGGGCCGTGGACGTGCGTGCGGAGAATCCGTGGGCGAAGTACAGCACGCCGATCATGATCACCGTGGACCCCACCAAAGCCAGCAGCAGCGGCGGTTTCCCTTCCACCAGGCCGGGAAGGATGAAGCTGACCAGGACGGCGTAGGCACCCACCAGGCCCAGGAGGGCGCGGAAGCCGCGCCACCGGGCCACCGCAATGACCACAACGGCATACAGCACGGCCAACAGGGCGATGGGCACGTTGCGTACGAAGTCCACAAAGACGTACGACGGCGAACCGTTGCCTGCCGCTGCCCCCTGGACACCCGAGAGGTTCAGGTACCGGATGGAATCACCTACGTCCACGCCGTGGGACTTGGCGACGTCCGGGTTGATGACCACCTTGACGGGTTCGCCGCCCTTGTCCGGCTCCGTGAAGGCGAAAGTGCACTCGGAACCTGCCTGGGTGCTTCCGGTTTGGCTGGAATCCGTCTGCCCGGTTTGTGTGCAGCTCTCCTGCACCACCCTTTGGATCTTGCCGGTATCGAAAGTGACCCCGGGGGCAGCCTCGTAAGGACTCGCGAACGAGATTCCTTCGCGGCTGCCCGAGGGCCACATGACCATCATGGCCACGATGGTCAGGACTCCCAGTGGAACCAGCACTGCAGCGAGCAGCCAATTGGCCCGCTTACGTGATGCGATGGCTTCCGGAGTCGGCTCGGAACTGTCAACGTGGGAGTGACCGTGGCCCATCAGCAGCTAAACCTCATGCCTTCAACCCTACGTGGCGGAGCCACAGTCACCCCATTCCAAGCGGTGCTCAGGAGGGCTTGATGTTCTGCCGTCAGTCGATCACGATCAATGTGTCTGCGCCGCGAACGTGTGCCTTGCCGGACTCCAGCAAAGGCTTCAAGACTGCCCGGAGCGCAACCATCGACTCATCCACTTCCAGGAGCACGGGGTGCTGGTAGGCGATGAGCGCGAGCAAGTCCCGCACCGCTGATTCTGCCTCTTCCGCCCCCAAGGCTGGATCGTGCCCCACGAACACGTCGGAGGGTTCCTCGGAGTTGCCCTGGGCATAACTGATGGCGAACGCCTGGATCTTGCCCTTCCTGGACGCCGGGACACCGGTCCCGAAAGCACTGGCCTTCGGTGCCCGAAGGACGATTGCGCCGTGCGCGCCCGTGAGGTCGTGCAGGAACAGCCGCTGCACCGTGGCAATGCTGAGTTCGCCCGGGCTGTCCCAGTAATGCACGGCCGAGTAGTAGCGCCCCACGACGTCGCTCAACTCCACCGACCCGGTGGCAAGGTCCTCCACGCGCTCGGCGGCAGCTTCCTCGGACCCGTCGCCGAACCTCGGCAGCTTCAGTGGCTCAGGCTCCACCACCACGAGTTGCGAGCGCTGGATGGGTCCCAGCCCTGCCGCCTCCGCGAAGGCGGCCCCGGGCGTGCCCGGCTCCACCTTGGAGCGCAGCGCGGAAACGCCCGACGGCGAGTTCCCGGCTTCGGCGCGGAGCATGGTCAGGAGGGTGGCACCGATGCCGCTGCGGCGATGGTCCTTGGCCACCTCGATGTAGGCCCACAACCGCTCCGGGTGCAGGGAGGCTTCATGGACTACACCGGCGGCCACGGGAATGCGGACGCCATCCACGACGTCTTCCGCGACGATGCACCGGCGCCATGGCTGGTTGCCCGACGGCGCCAACGCGGCACGGAACTGCTCCGCAGGAAGGGTTTCCGGGTCGCCCCAGATCTCCAGGAGGGCGAGGTCGTCGCCCTCCTTCCACTCACGGTATTCCAGTGCCACGCTTAGGCGCCGATCAGGCGGGCTGCCAGGTAAGCCTCCACCTTGTCCAGGGAGACGCGCTCCTGGCTCATGGTGTCGCGCTCACGGATGGTGACGGCCTGGTCCTCGAGGGTGTCGAAGTCCACAGTGATGCAGAACGGAGTACCGATCTCGTCCTGGCGGCGGTAACGGCGGCCGATGGCACCGGCGTCGTCGAAGTCGATGTTCCAGTTCTTGCGCAACTGGGCGCCCAGGGCCTTGGCCTTCGGGGACAGGTCCTCGTTGCGGCTCAGCGGCAGGACGGCAGCCTTGACCGGTGCCAGGCGCGGATCGAGCTTCAGGACGGTACGGACATCGACGCCGCCCTTTGCGTTGGGCGCTTCGTCCTCGGTGTAGGAGTCGATGAGGAAGGCCATGAAGGAGCGGGTCAGGCCCGCCGCGGGCTCGATCACGAACGGCGTGTAGCGCTCGTTGGTGGCCTGGTTGAAGTAGCTCAAGTCAGTGCCGGAAGCCTTGGCGTGCGTGGAGAGGTCGAAATCCGTGCGGTTGGCGATGCCTTCGAGCTCGCCCCACTCCGAGCCCTGGAAACCGAAGCGGTACTCGATGTCCGTGGTGCCCTTGGAGTAGTGGCTCAGCTTCTCCAGCGGGTGCTCGAAGAAGCGCAGGTTTTCCTCACGGATGCCCAGGCCCGTGTACCAGGCCATGCGTTCGGTCATCCAGTACTGGTGCCACTCTTCATCCGTACCGGGTTCGACGAAGAACTCCATCTCCATCTGTTCGAACTCGCGGGTACGGAAGATGAAGTTTCCGGGCGTGATCTCGTTACGGAAGGACTTGCCGATCTGGCCGATGCCGAACGGCGGCTTCTTCCGGGACGTGGTGAGCACGTTGTTGAAGTTCACAAAGATGCCCTGCGCGGTTTCGGGGCGCAGGTAGTGCAGGCCCTCTTCGCTGGCAACCGGGCCGAGGAATGTCTTGAGGAGGCCGGAGAACTCCTGTGGTTCTGTCCACTGGCCGCGCGTGCCACAGTTGGCGCAGGCGATGTCCGCCAAGCCGTTCTCGGCAGGACGGCCCTTCTTTTCCTCGTACTCTTCCTCGAGGTGGTCTGCACGGTAGCGCTTGTGGCAGGAAAGGCACTCCACCAGGGGGTCGGAGAACACCTCCACGTGGCCGGACGCCTCCCACACCTGGCGGGGCAGGATCACGGACGAGTCCAGGCCAACCACGTCCTCGCGGCCACGGACCATGCTCTGCCACCACTGGCGCTTGATGTTTTCCTTCAGTTCCGCACCCAGGGGGCCGTAATCCCACGCGGAGCGGGAGCCACCATAGATTTCACCGGCCTGGAACACGAAGCCCCTCCGCTTGGAGAGGGAAATGACCTGGTCGAGGACGGATTTTGCTGCCATGGGTACTCCAGATTTCTACAGGGCCGCTGGGTGCGGTCCGCGGTGGTTTGACGCGGTGGTTTGAACAGTGCAGGAAGCTGCGTCTCCTAGCCTACCGGCCTTTCGCGGCCGCCCCTCCGGCGAAGGCGCCTTTGGGCCAGGGAAGCGTGGCCACGACGATCGCAGCGAGCGTCAGCAACGTACCGAGCACCGTGGGCAAGGCGACCACTGTCCCGGACGTGGGGATCACGACGTCGAGCATCAAGGAACCCACCAACTGGCCGGCAATCATGCCCAGGCCCGTGACCAGGACGCCGAGGCTGCGGACCAGCAACGCCGCGAGCCCGATCGCCACGCAGCCCAGCGGGCCGCCGAGGTAGTACCAGAGCTCACCGGGCAAGGGATTCCCAGGTCCCGTGATCGCGACCTTGAGGAGCCAAGCAATCCACAACACCACGGAGCCGGCCAGGAAGTTGACCAAGGTGGTGGCAAGGGGCGTGCCGTAGTGCACTGTGGCGGTGCCGTTCATGGCCTGCTGGAAGCTCATCAGGAAACCCGCAAGGAGAGGCAGGAGGATCGGCAAAACCAGCGCGCCGACGTCGGACGCTCCACCAAAGTGTGGGGACACGGCCCAGGCGACTGCCGCCACGGTGAGGACACTGCCCACCACCCGCATGCCGGTAACGGAACGCTTGCCTCCCGGGGCTATCCCCAGCCGGTCTACGAGCAGCCCGCTCAGGGTCTGTCCTGTCACGGTGGCGACAGTGAACAACGCCACACCCAGGAGCCCCACGGTGTAGGACTGGGCGAAGACAAAGAACGCCCCCACGGCACCGGCCATGACGTAGAACGGTGGGAAACTGCGGCTGCGGACCGCGGGAACTATTCGGGCCAGACCGGCCCTGCCTTTGGGCGTGGCCAGCGAGATCGCACCGATCACCACCAGTCCGGTGGTGAAACTCACCACAGAAGCGGTGATGCCGTCGTTGACGTTGACCGCGAGGGCCCCGTTGATGCGTCCCTGGAGCGGGAGCACCAGCCCCGTCACGACGGCCAGTGGCAGTCCAAGGGCAAGCGGAAGGCTGGAACGACGGGTAGGCTGCGGCACCGTCACCACACTACTTCAGGCATCATTGCTGTATGAGCAACCCCGAAATCGAAGAAATCCCCATCCGCGATGACATGATCCGCCTTCGCCAGCTGTTGAAACTGGCCAACCTCGTGGAGGACGGGGTGGAGGCCGCGGAGCTCATCAAGAACGGCCTTGTGAAGGTCAACGACGACATCGAAGAACGCCGCGGCCGCCAACTGCACCCGGGCGACACCGTCACCGTCAACGGGCAGACCGTCAGGATCGCCGGCAACGCCTAGCTGAGCACCTTGTGGGTGAGGAACTCGCCCACATGACCGATCTCCTGCTGGTTGATCCCATGCCACATACCGGTGTACAGCACCTTGGTGAGGTCCACGTGCTTGCGCACCCAGCCCATGGTGTACTCGATCTTGTCCGGAGTGATCACCGGGTCCTGCTGGTCGCGGCCCCAGAACAACGGCACCGAGCCGTCCAGTTCGCCATCCCGGAAGGCTGCGTCAGCCCCGGCGTCGACCACAAAACCTGAAAGCCCGACGACGGCGGCGAAGTCCGCAGGGCGGTACCGGAGCATGGTGGTGGCCATGGCCATGCCCATGGAGAACCCGAGGAGCGTCACCGAGGAATGGTTGGCCTTGACGGTGTCCAGCCACTCCAGCGCGTACTCGGCGGCGAGCTTGACGGCGTCGAGGGAGTAGTCGATGGACGCCGTGAGCGGGAACCACGTGAAGCCCGGCCCCATCGGCATCGGCGCGCGCAGTGACGCCACCACGAAGTCGGCAGGCAGCAGCCCGGCGAGGCTGAAGAGATCGTCCTCGTTGGAGCCGTAGCCGTGCAGCAGGACCAGGAGCGGCTTGCCCGCCCGGTCGGCTTCGTCATGGGACCACTGGACAACGGGCGCGGGGAATGCAACGGCTTCAGTCATGGGTCTATTCTTGCAGTTACCCACGGGTAACAACCTACGGTCGCGTAGGTTCGCGGTCACGAGGCAGGATAGGAAGAATGAGTTCATTGGTGACGCCGGGCGAGGCAGTCCAAACACACCCCTGGAGCCGTTACGTGGCATTGGGAGATTCGTTCACGGAGGGCATCGGCGACCCCGAGCCGCAGAATCCCGGCGGTTTCCGTGGCTGGGCGGACCGCGTAGCCGAAGAACTCGGGCGCGGCCACGAAGACTTCGCGTACGCCAACCTGGCCATCCGGGGCCGCTTGCTGCAGCAGATCGTTCATGAGCAGGTTGGTCTCTGCCTGGAACTTCAGCCGGACCTCGTCTCCATTTCTGCCGGCGGCAATGACCTCATCCGGCCCGGCGGCGATCCCGACCTGCTGGCCGAGAAATTGGACGTCGCCGTCCAGGAACTCGGTTCGGGCGGCGCCACCGTGGTCTTGTTCAACGGGCCGGATACGGCCTCCTCGGTCCTCGGACGGATCCGCGGCAAAGTCGCCATCTACAACGAGAACCTGCGGACGGTCGCTGCCCGGCACGACGCAATCGTGGCCGACATGTGGTCCCTCCGGCAACTGGCTGATACCCAGATGTGGGACGAGGACCGCCTTCACTTCTCACCGCTGGGCCACCACACCATAGCCATGATGGTCCTTGAAGCGTTGAATGTCCCCCATACCCTGGAACCGCTGGTCCCCAAGCCCCTGCCACCTCGCACGTGGCGTGAAGCGCGTTCATCGGACCTGGTGTGGGCCAGGGAGTACTTTGTCCCATGGGTCATCCGCAGGTTGCGGCACCAGTCCTCGGGGGACGGCATCACGCCGAAACGCCCGACGCCGGGACCCGTCTTCGGGCCGAATGTCACCGGATTGCCGCGCGGCTGACGTGGTGGCGCTGCAGCCCGACGACGTCGTGCGGCTCCGGCTGCGCCGGCAACAACTGCGCGCGCCCTTCGCCCCCGATGCCGCTGGCGCCGTGCGCAACCTCCTGGCGGTCCAGGCCCAGGAGTTTCCCTACGCCCGGTGGTCGCTGGCGCAAAGGACCCCGGGCACGAGCGCGGCCTCTGTGGAGGACTCCGTGTCGGACGGCACCATCCTGCGCACCCACATCCTCCGGCCCACGTGGCATTTTGTGCACCGGGACGATCTCGGCTGGCTCATGGCCCTCTCGGCAGAACGGCTGCACCAGGGAAACAAGGGGATGTACCGGCAGACGGGCGTGGACGCTTCCTCGGCCGAACGGAGCGGCAGCATCCTGGCTGACGCCGTAGCCGGCGGCGCCCATAAGACCCGTGAGGAACTCGCCGCCGTGCTGGAGGAAGCCGGATTCCCGGGCAAGGGACTTGGATTCGTCTACCACCTCATGCACGCCGAGATCAGCAGGATCCTGGTCAGCGGCACACCCATCCGTTCGGCCGGGGGCGCCCTCAAACAAACCTATGCGTTGTTCGACGAGCGCGTTCCCCACCCGGGTCCAGCTGTCCTCGATGCGGCCGAACGTGACCAGGCCCTGGGGCAACTGGCCCTGCGGTACTTCGCCAGCCGTGGTCCGGCAACCATCAAGGATTGCTCGGCGTGGTCCGGGCTGACCATGAAGGACGTGCGCCGCGGGCTCGACGTGGCCAGGGACATCGCCCCGGGCGCCTTGGCAACCCTCGCCGTCGACGGGCTCGACTTCTACCTGGCCGCCGGGGAACTGGCCGGGCCCGGCGAGGCAGGCGACGGCAGCCCGGCCGCCGCACTCCCCCGCATAGACCTCATCCAGTGCTACGACGAGTACGTCATGGGCTACTCGCAATCCAGGCATTACCTTGGCGGGGTCGCTCCGTACTTCCCGGAAAACGGTGGACCCATGCACGTCGTACTGCTGGATGGCAGGCTGGGCGGCTGGTGGCGCCACGGCTTCGCCGGTGACACCTGTGAACTGGACGTGCGCCTGAACCAGCCCGACACGCCATCGGTCCAGCGGGCCCTCGAAGCCGAAGTGGAACGCTACGGCAGCTTCCTCGGCATGGAGGCCAAGCTGGTCTGACGCTCAGGCGAAGAAGGACTCCCTCAGCTGTGCCGAGAGCTGGCCGATTTCCGTGAGGAACCCGTCGTGGCCGATGGGCGCTTCAATGACGTGCACGGGAACCTCCCCCGGCAACGCCTCAGCGAGTTCCCGGGACTGGGCCGGGAAGTAGAGCCTGTCCGTGTCCACGGCCGCGATGAAGAACTCCGCAGTCGTGCGGCCCAGGGCTTCCTGGAGCGTTCCGCGTCCTCGCGTGACATCGTGGCTCATGAGGGCCTCGGTGATGGCGATGTAGCTGTTGGCGTCGAAGCGGCGTACCAGCTTGGTGCCCTGGTGGTCGAGGTAGCTCTCCACTTGGTAGCGTCCGCGTTCTCCCAGGATCGCTGCCGCGAGCGGAGTCTCCTGGTGCTGGGCTTCGCGACCAAAGCGGACGTCCAGCTCCAGCGCCGAGCGGTACGTGATGTGGGCGATCCGACGGGCCAACGCAAGACCGGCTTCGGGTGCGGCGCCGTGGTAGTAGTCGCCGTCGTTGAAGTTCGGATCCTGGCGGATCGCCAGCGTCTGCGACTGCGCGAAGGCGATCTGCTCCGCCGTGCTGTAGGCGCCCACCGAAACGACGGCGCAGCGCTTGACCCGTCCGGGGAACGTCACGGCCCATTCCAGTGCCCGTGCGCCGCCCATGGAACCGCCGATCACGGAGTGCCAGGCACGGATCCCGAGGGCGTCAGCCAAGCGGGATTCAGCCTCGGTGGTGTCACGAAGCGTGACCAGCGGAAACCTCGAACCCCACGGCTTTCCATCCGGGGCCTCGGAGGACGGTCCCGTGCTGCCGTAACAGCCGCCCACGATGTTGATGGAAATGACGAAGAACCGGTCCGTGTCGATCGTGGCGCCCGGGCCAACCAACTGCTCCCACCAACCGTCCTCATCCGTGGCACCACGGGCTACGTGGGTGCTGCCAGTCAGGGCGTGCTCCACCAGGACGGCATTCGAGGCATCGGCGTTCAGCTGGCCCCACGTTTCGTAGGCCAGGACAACATCGGGAAGGAAGCCGCCGGCTTCAAGTTCCAGCGGGCCCACGTGGGCGTACTTGACGGTTCCGTCCGCTTCTTCGGATGTGGGAAGGGCTGTAGCAGTAATGGTCATTCCTTTGACACCTAACCTCGCGCTTGCCCACCGCCTTTCATGCGGCAGGCCAGGTCTTCACCCGGGGCACCCCACCGCGGAGGAGGGTTGCCGGCCAGCAAGCCGGGGCTGTCACTGGCACTCATGACCTAATACGTAAGAGTTTAGGAAAGACACAGCTGTTCTGGCGAAGAATGTGACAGCTGTGTGACGGTTTGGGGCAGCTTCGTTCACGAAAGAGCACCCGGTGGCGCTGCCAGGCGAATTATCGTCGACCTGGCGGCGCCACCGCTTTTCACTGCGGGTGCGGCTCAGGCGCCCTTCGCGGCGCGGAAGCCGGCTTCGAGGTCGGCAATGATGTCGTCCACGTGTTCAATGCCGACCGCCAGGCGCACCAAGCCCGGGGTGACTCCCGCGACGGCCTGCTGTTCCACGGTCAGCTGGCTGTGGGTAGTCGACGCCGGGTGGATGACCAGGGACCGGACATCGCCGATGTTCGCAACGTGTGAGTGCAGCTCAAGGCCGTCCACGAAGCGCTTGCCGGCTTCCACGCCGCCCTTGATGTTGAAGGCCACCACGGCGCCCGTACCCCGGGGACCGTACTTGCGCCCGCGGTCATACCAAGGGCTGGACGGCAACCCCGCAAAGGCGACGGATTCGACGTCGTCGTGGGCTTCGAGCCATTCCGCCACTTTGGTGGCGTTCGCTACGTGACGCTCCACGCGCAGGCTCAGCGTTTCCAGGCCTTGGGCGATGAGGAAGGCGTTGAACGGCGAGACTGCCGAGCCAAGGTCGCGGAGGAGTTGGACGCGGGCCTTGAGGATGTAGGAGAGATTGGCGCCGAGGGCGCCGTCCTTGCCCAGGTCACGGGCATAGACGAGTCCGTTGTAGCTCGGGTCCGGGGTGTTGAAGTTGGCGAAGCGCTCCGGGTCCTGGCCGAAGTCGAAGTTGCCGGAGTCCACGATCACGCCGGCGATCGCTGCACCGTGCCCGCCGAGGTACTTGGTGGCGGAGTGGACCACAATGTCCGCGCCCCATTCGATGGGACGGATCAGGTACGGCGTGGACAGCGTGTTGTCCACAATGAGCGGGACGCCGGCCTCATGGGCAACCTTGGCGATGCCTTCGATGTCCAGGACATCCTGGCGCGGGTTGGAGACAACTTCGCCGAAGAAGAGCTTGGTGTTGGGCTGGACGGCGTTGCGCCACTGCTCGAGGTTGTCCGGGTCCTCGACGAATGTCACGGAGATGCCGAACTTCTTCAGCGTGTGGGCCAGAAGGTTGTAGGTGCCTCCATACAGGCTGGGGCTTGCCACCACGTGGTCGCCGGCCTCTGCGATGTTAAGGATCGCGAACGTTTCCGCGGCTTGGCCGGAGCTCAGGAGCAGGGCACCCAAGCCGCCTTCCAGGCTGGCGATGCGCTGTTCCACGGCGTCCTGCGTCGGGTTGCCGATCCTGGTGTAGATCGGGGCGAGCTCGGCCAGGGCGAAGCGGTTGGCCGCACTCTCGGCGCTGGGAAACACGAAGGACGTGGTCTGGTAGATCGGAAGC
Source organism: Paenarthrobacter sp. NPDC058040 (assembly GCF_042885775.1). Classification (NCBI taxonomy): domain Bacteria; kingdom Bacillati; phylum Actinomycetota; class Actinomycetes; order Micrococcales; family Micrococcaceae; genus Paenarthrobacter; species Paenarthrobacter sp. NPDC058040. The sequence continues at coordinate 449,913 of NZ_JBHVRN010000001.1, read as the reverse complement.
GAGCGGGCTCCGGTGGCGGAGTCCGGTTCCTGGCCGGCGTGGATCTGGCGGGTTTCGAAGGACCATCCCTGGGACATTGCGTTCTCCTCTTCGTACAGCGCATGGGTTTGGTGGGCAGCGGATGCTTGGAACTGCGGCCAGTCTAGGAAGCGGCGGGAGCATTGCACAGCTTTGTGACGAAGACAGTATTTTTCGGTCATTTCGCGTCTTTGCGGCGTCCCGGCATGACGCTTCCATAACATCCCACCTTAGTTAGGCTTGACTTAGCTGAGACCCGAATCACAAAGTGCCAAGATGAAGCCATGCGCATGGATCACGTCTCTTACGCTTGTGAACGAGATGGCCTTCTGGCCACGACAGAACGAATTTCCGCAGCACTGGGAGTGGACGCAGTCCGGGGCGGAGTGCACCCGCGCTTCGGTACCCGGAACATGATCATTCCCCTTGCGGACAACAAATACCTTGAAGTCGTGGAGGTCTTGGACCACCCCGCTTCGGATAAGGCACCCTTCGGCCAGGCAGTCCGGGCACGCTCGGCGGCCGGCGGCGGTTGGATGGGCTGGTGCGTCGCCGTTGACGACCTCGCTCCGTTCGAAGAACGCCTGGGCCGTGCTGCAGTACCGGGCAACCGTAAGTTCCCGGACGGCCGCGAACTCGTATGGCAGCAGATCGGTATTCTCGGCTTGATCGCGGATCCGCAGGTTCCGTACTTGCTCAAGTGGGAAGGAGATCCCGGCCTGCACCCGTCCAAGGTTTACGAGAGCGACGTCAAGATGTCCAGCCTCACCATCGCGGGCTCGGCGGAACGCGTCACCGAATGGTTGGGCGAACCCGTGGAGAAGCCGCTTGAGGACGTTGCTGTCCAGTGGATGGCTCCCCACGGTACGCCCGGCATCATGTCCGTGACCTTCGAAACCGCCTCGGGCGCCGTCACTATCTGACGCACCCTGCAATAAACTTCGGCCGCCATCAGCGGGTGCCAATGACGTCACCTGCAGATGGCGGCCGAATACCTTTAAGCCCACGCCCGCACAACTGGGGCACTAGCCCAAGCCTACCGACTTGCCGAACAGACTGAAGCCCACAAAGGCCACGATGTCCAACAAGGCGTGGGCAATCACCAGGGGCATCACGCGCTTGGTCCTGGTGTAGATCCACGCGAACACCAGGCCCATCACGACGTTGCCGATGAAGGGACCGAACCCTTGGTAGAGGTGGTAGCTTCCGCGCAGGACTGCGCTGGCGACGATCGCTACCGGGGTGCTCCAGCCGAACTTGCCGAACCGGTCCAGGAGGTAGCCCACCACGATCACTTCCTCGACGATCGCGTGGCGGATGGCCGAAAGAACCAACACAGGCACGGTCCACCAATACGCATCAAGTCCGCTGGGCACAATCGCCGTGGTGATCCCCAATGCGCGGCCCACGGCGTACAGGCCCAGCGACGGAATGCCGATCGCCGCCGCGAGGCCGAGTCCCTGCACCGCGTCCTTGCCCGGCCGGGCGAAGTTGAAGCCGAGCCGGGCGAACGCCGACCCCCCGGGCGCGTGCAGGGACAGGAAATAGAACACCAGGACCACGGGAACCAAGGCGAACAGGATGTCCAGCAATTGGTACGTGAGGTCGAAGTACTCCCGCGTGCTTTGGGACCTGTTGAGGGTTGACGTCGCCTCGGACAAGGGAGCGCGGGTCAATTTGTCCAGGAGCTGCACCACCGAATAGACAGCGGATTGGCCCAGCGAGAGGCCAAGCACAATCAGGACTTCGGCGCGCAGGCGGCGACGGGAGGCTACGAGCATGTTCCTATCTTGCCTGCAGTTCCTTGGAGGAACCCTATGCTTGGTGGGATGAGCGCTCCCGGCAGAATCTTCATGGTCAGGCACGGCCAGTCCGCAGCGAATGCGGACACCTCCATCTACAATCGAGTGCCCGACTACCGCATTCCCTTGACAGCGAAAGGCGTTGAAGAAGCGCGGGCTGCCGGGGAACGCCTGCGACGCAAGCTCGACGGAGAGCAGGTATGCGTCTACGTCTCGCCGTACTTACGTGCCTACCAGACACTCGAAGCCATGAACCTCGGCCCACTGATCGAACGCGTCATCGAGGAGCCCCGGCTCAGGGAACAGGACTGGGCCAACTTCCAGATTGCCGGGGACATCGAGGACCAAAAGGAGCTGCGCAATCTTTACGGCCACTTCTTCTATCGTTTCCGGGAAGGCGAGTCCGGTTCGGATGTCTACGACCGCGTCTCGTCCTTCATGGAAACGCTGTATCGGCACTGGGAAAAGCCGACGTACGCACCCAACGCCCTGTTGGTCACGCACGGACTCACCATGCGACTGTTCTGCATGCGCTGGTTCCACTGGACGGTGGAGTACTTCGAGTCGCTGAACAACCCGGGCAACGCCGAACTCCGGACGCTGATCCGGACCGCTGACGAGCAGTACGTGTTGGATGAGCCCTTCAGCCAGTGGGTGCCCCGGAACGTGGACGATTCCGTGCTCGATGCTCCCCCGATGCGGTTCTGACGGAGCTAGGCAGTAATCCCTGCGGGCGCCACGATGACTTCCGTGCCCTTGGCTTCGAAAGCGGCCCTGTCCTCCGGCGTGATCCCGGCGTCCGTAATCAGGTGCCGGAACTCATAACCAGCCATGGCCGCGAAGGAGCGCCGTCCTACCTTGGAGGAATCGGCAACCACATAGGATTCGGTGGCCCGGCGGGCCATCACGGTGTTCACCATGGCCTCGCCCTCATCCGTGATGGTGGGGCCAAGGTCGGGATCCACGCCGTTGACGCCGATGAACGCAATGTCCAGCGCAACCTTCTGCATGATGACGTCCGTGTAGGGCCCCACGAGTTCGTAGGAGCGGGGGTTCAGGATGCCACCGGTGACCATGATCTTGATGTTGGGACGCACGGCAAGCTGTGAGGCAATGTTGATGGCGTTGGTGACCACGGTGAGAGTTGGCCTGTTGGACGGCGCGTTCAGGTCTTCGCGGGTGGACAGCAACTGGGCCAATGCGGTGTTGGTGGTTCCGCCACTGAGGCCGATCACCGCTCCTGGACGGATCAGCGATGACGCAGCCTGCGCGATCTCCTGTTTGGCCTCGGCGTGGTCGTCGCGGTTGTAGCGGCCGGGCAGGTCATAAGCCACGGATCCAGTGGTGGCGCCACCACGGGTCCGGCTGAGCAGACGCTGTTTGGCGAGGCTGTCCAGGTCGCGACGGGCCGTTGCGGGTGACACGCCGAGCCGCGTCACGATGTCCTCGACTTCCACGTGGCCGGATTCGGCCAGGAGGTCCAGGATGGCGGTCAGCCGATCGGTGCGGGTCATGACAAGCCTTTCGCGTCGATCCTGCTATTTCGCTTTGGCGAACAGCGTCAGCATACGTGCAGATTCCAGCACCAGGGCGTCCCGGCCGGCCTTGAGGTACTTCCGGGAATCCACCACTGCAGGGTTGGCATCGAGGTACTCACGGACGGCGCGGGTAAAGAACCCGTTCAAATGTGTGGATACGTTGATCTTAGTCATACCGGCCCCGATTGCGGCTACGAGCACCTCGTCTGTGACGCCGGAGGAACCGTGGAGGACCAGAGGTTTCCCGACGGCGGACTTGAGCCGGGTGATCAGGTGCAGGTCCAGCGCGGCGCTGCGTTCGGTCATGGCGTGTGACGAACCGACAGCCACGGCGAGCGCATCCACGCCGGTTGCTTCGACGAAGGCTGCTGCCTCGGTGGGGTCGGTGCGGACACCGGGCGCGTGTGCGCCGTCCTTGCCGCCGACTTTGCCGAGTTCGGCTTCAACGTACACGCCACGCTCATGCGCGTACCGCGCCACGCGCCGGGTAACTTCGACGTTCCAGTCGTAGGGCAAGTGGGCGCCGTCGTACATGACGGAGCCAAAGCCGAGATCGACGGCGGCCAGCGCCAGGTCTTCGGATTCGGCGTGGTCCAGATGGACGGCAACGGGCACGGAGGCATCCCGGGCGATCGCCAAGGCGGCGAGGCCGATCGGTTCGAGGCCGCCGTGGTACTTGGCGCAGTTCTCGGAAATCTGCAGGATCAGCGGAACTCCGGCAGCTTCGGCGCCGGCCACCAGCCCCTCGGCTGTTTCCACATGGATGACATTGAAAGCCCCTTGGCCTATTCCGTTGGCTGCGGCCTTGTCCATGAGTTCCCGCGTGTTGACCAGGGTCACCGGGTCTCCTTCCAGGTCACGATCAGTTGTTGTTCAAGTTCCTTGTAGCGGGGTGAGATTTCACCGGCGGCCGGCATCAGCACTGCGGCCGCAGACCAGGCCGTGGCTCGTTTGAGGAGCTCGCGCGGTTCAGTAACGCCTTGGGCAAGCGCGACGGCGGCAGCCGCCACACCGGCGTCGCCAGCTCCGGTGGGGTTCCCGCTGAGGGGAGCCGGCAGCCGGGCGCTCCAGTAGCCGCCAGGGGTGGCGTGGTCGAAGGCGAGCATCCCTTCAGCGCCGGCGCTCACCAGCACAGTCCTGGCACCCAAGGCGATCAACGAAAGCGCTGCGGCTTCGAGGCTCTCCTCCCCCGTCGCTTCGGCAAGTTCATGGTGGTTCGGTTTGAGGACATCGGCCCCTGCCCGGGCTGCGGCGATCATCGCCGGACCGGAGGTGTCGATGATCGCCGGGATGCCGGCGTCGTGCGCTGTCCGCACCAGCGACGGGTAGAAATCCTCGGGTGCGCCGGGCGGCAAGCTGCCCGAACCGACCAGCACGGCGGCAGGGCCGTGGCCGTCACCGCCTTGGACGGCACGCACGACGGCGGCGGTCAGTGAGCGCCAATCATCCGGCAGGAGGGCCTGGCCTTCCTCGTTGAAGATGGAGGTCTCCCCGGCGACGGTGTCAACGAGCGCAATGCTGCGGCGGGTTTCCGCGGCGACGTTGACCAGCTTGTGCGGTACACCGCTGGTCCAAAGCTCTGCAGCGAGCGTTTGGCCCGCAGCACCGCCTGTCGGGGCGACGGCCAAGACCGGATGTCCCACCTGATGGGCCACCCGGGCAACATTGAGTCCTTTGCCACCGGCGCGGCTCAGCGGTGTGGCAACGCGGTGGCTTGCGCCTTCGGTGATGCCGTGGACGGTGTAGGTCATGTCGATGGCCGGGTTGGGCGTGACGGTGACGATGCGGTTCACTGTGCCCCTCCCACGAGGCTGCGGTCCAGAAGGGCGCGTGCGTTGAGGGCCGCCCCGAGAAGGCCAGCGTCTTGGCCGAGCTGCGCCTTGATGATGCGGGGCCGGCGTTGGAAGTCCAGGGCGTGGTCTACCTTTTGGCGCAGCGGCTCCAGCAGTTCGTCTCCAGCTTCGGCGAGGCCGCCCCCAATGACCACAGCCTCGGTTCCGATGATGTTGACGCACTGGCAGATAGTAAAAGCCAAGGCATCCACGGCCTCCTGCCAGGTCCGGGCCGCGAGGGGTTCTCCCCCGCGGGCCCGAACCAGGACTTCTCTCGCGCCGCCCACGGGGTCTGGAGACTGCGCGTTATACCGCCGGGTGATGGCACCGGCGGAACCAATCGCCTCGAGGATGGTCACACCACCGGTGGCCGGATCCGGAACCTGGGCGTGGCCGAGTTCCCCGGCAAAACCTCCGGCGGTGACGGCTTTGCCGCCGGAGAAGACCGCGGCGGCGATTCCGGTCCCCACCACCATGACCACTACCTCATTCAACTGGTGGGAGGCGCCAAAACGGTGTTCCACGGCGGCGGCCGAACGAACGTCGTGGTCGAACGCGACCGGCAGTCCCAGGCGCTTTTCCGCCTCGACGGTGAACGGAAAGTCACGCCAGCCAAGGTTCGCCGAGTACACGCCGATGCCCTCCACGGAGTCCACGATGCCAGGGACGATGATTCCCGCGGCCTTTGCCGGGACATGGGGAAATTCCGTGGCAAGTTGATCAGCCAATTCGGCCAGCCGGTCGAGGACAGCTTCGCCCGGGCGTGCGCTGTCCAGGGGTGTGGGTACCCGACGCATGCCCAGGACGTTTCCCTGGGCGTCCACGAGGCCCGCTTTGACGTCCGTGCCGCCAACATCGAAAGCCAGGACGGCTGCGGCTGCGGTTCCGAGGACCATGGCCGCGGCCTAGGCGGAAGCGTCGAGGATGACGGAGCGCGTCAGATTGCGGGGCAGGTCAGGATTCAGCCCGCGGACCCGGGCGCGTTCCAGCGTGACCTTGTGCACGCGTGCCAGTTCCGCGAGGGGGTGCTTGTCCGTGTGGATGTAGAGGGCCCCGGTGACGGCCATGTCCTGGTCCAGGCCCTCGGGCTGGTCGCCGAAGAGCCACGTCACGCGGCCGGGCGCTGCGATGGAGATGGGACCATGGCGGTATTCCATGGCGGGGTAGGACTCGGTCCAGCCCTGCACGGCCTCGCGCATCTTGAGCCCGGCTTCGTGGGCCAGCCCTACGGTCCAGCCGGTGCCGAGGAAGCTGAACTGCTCGGCGTCGAGGAGTTCCTGCGCCACGGGAGCGGTCACGGCACTGCGGGCATCGGCGATCGCGGTGTTCAGGTCGATCCCCAAGCTGCTCAGCAAGTACACCAGGGCAGTAGTGGCGAACCGGGTCTGCACCACGGAGCGCTCGTCGGCATAGGGCAGCCCGATCACCGCATCAGCCAGGTCCACTATCGGGGACGAGGTGTCCCCGATGATCGCGACAGTGGGGACGATGCCCTTCAGGGCGGCCAGGATCTCGAGCACCTCAGTGGTGGTGCCGGAACGGGTGATCGCCACGACGGCGTCGTATTGCCGTTCCGGGCTGTTGTTGTTCAGGAAAGCCTCCGAAGCTGCGAACGCATCAGTGACACCCTTTCCAGCGGATTCCCGGGCCGCCGCGTAGCTTTGGGCCATGAACCACGAGGTGCCGCAGCCAATCACGGCGACCCGCTGACCGTCCGCCGGAAGCAGGTTTTCGGCCGCGGACTGCTCGATGGCACGCTGCCAGACGTCGGGCTGTGATTCGAGTTCTTCTTCCATGAAGGCACCCAGGGTGTTGCTGCTCATCGTTTGTTCCGTTCCCGCTCATGCAATGACGTTTTCTGATCTATAAAAACACTAAACGATCATTTTCAATCTCACAAGGATCACTCACTTCAGGAAATCGCCGGATTCCGCCCACGTCTCCACTCCCTCCGCTCACGCGATCGATCATGTGACAAGTTGTGCGATTTGGCTAATATTCCGTTAACTCTTGTCAACTTCTGTCCGATGCATGAGGCTTGTCCTGTCCGCAAGAACATGATTGTTACTCGCTCGGAAGAATCAAGAAGGAGCAAAATGCCCCGCTTGTCATCCCCCAGACGCATGCTTTCGCTAAGTTTGGCGTGCATCGTCGCCTCATCATCGCTTGGCCTACTGGCCCTGCATCCCACCCCCGCGGCCGCCGTAACGGACGCACCCGGTACGGCCACCTTGCAATCCGGCCAGCTCAGCGTTGCCGTGTCCACCACGTTCCCCCAGGCCCTCACCTACACCGATGCAGCCACCAAGGCGTCACTCAATGGCACTGCTGCCCGGCTCGCAACCATCACCATCAACGGCACCGAATACGAGGTCAACGGCACGTCCACCACCTCGGGCAAGGACACCATCGACTACGTCCTGTCCGTTCCCGCCTTCGGCAATGCCACTATCAAGGCCCGCCTGTCCGTGAAGAAAAACGTGGTCTCCTTCAACGTCACCGAGATCAAGGATTCCCCGGAATTCCTGGTCAGGACGTTGCAACTCCCCCGCCTCAACCTTGTCTCGGTGGATTCCACGCAGCCCGGAGCCCAGGTGTCCACGGCCAACCTTTCCGTGGACCGCAGCGTCACTGGAGATGAGTTCACGCCCATCACCCCTGGGACGCCCGTGGATGCCTCAGCCAAGAGCTCTGCCTACGCCCTGGCCAACACGTCCGTCCTGGGCGCAGCGCTGGAATCCAACGCCCTCTATGACACCTCGTCCGGGCCGGGTTCCAAGGACCGGGGCCGGTTCTGGCGGCAAGCGGTATCCAACGGATCGGGCGGGGTCTCCATGGGGATCGCGAGCGGCCAATGGCTCTACCGGGCCGAGGGTTCAAGCACCACGGAAGAATTGCCATGGACCCGCGTGGCCATCACCACCGATGCCAACGCCGACGGCTCCGTGGATTGGCAGGACGCGGCGATCGCCATGCGTTCCATCCAGGTCAGCGCCAACAAAGGCGAACAGACCCCGGACAACGTGATCACCCACATCCCGTTCAACTTCGCATCGCAGGCCACCCATCCGTTCCTCCGGACCCTGGACGACGTCAAGCGGATCTCCCTGGCAACGGACGGGCTGGGTCAAGTGGCCATGCTCAAGGGCTACACGAGCGAGGGCCACGACTCTGCCAACACCGATTACGGCAACAACTTCAACACCCGTGCCGGCGGTCTGGAAGACCTCAATGCCCTGGTCAAGGAAGGCAAGGACTGGAACGCCAGCTTCGGTGTCCACATCAACGCCACCGAGATCTACCCCGAGGCCAAGTCCTTCAGCGAGGACCTGCTCAGGGCGGACAAGGCACTGGGCTGGAACTGGCTGGACCAGTCGTACTACATCAACCAGCGGCAGGACCTTAATTCGGGCAAGCTCGCACAGCGGATCAAGGAACTACGCCAGGCCACGGACAAGAACCTGGACTTCGTCTACGTGGACGTCTATTACGAGTACGGCTGGCTTGCCGAGCGCTTGCAGCAGGAACTGGTCAAGAACGGCTTCCGCGTAGGTTCCGAGTGGGCCGACCATCTCTCCCGGAACAACACATGGTCGCACTGGGCCAACGATGAGAAGTACGGCGGCTCCACCAACAAGGGCATCAATTCCCAGATCCTGCGCTTCATCAACAACAGCCAATCGGATGTGTGGAACCCGGACCCCAAGCTCGGCGTGAGCCACATCGTCGAGTTCGAAGGCTGGACCGGCCAGAACGACTTCAACGCGTTCAGCGAGAACATCTGGACCTCCAACCTGCCGGCCAAGTTCCTCCAGCACCACCCGATCACCAAGTGGACCGCGGACCGCATCGACCTCGCGGATGGGGTATCGGTGACGGGCAACACCGCCGAAGCGCGCAACATCACCGTAGGTGGAGCATCCGTCCTCTCCGGCGGCACCTACCTCCTGCCGTGGTCCTCCAAGGAAAACAACACCCTGGACAAGCTCTACCACTACAACCCCGCGGGCGGCTCCACCACGTGGACACTGACCACTGACTTCGCAAAGGCCACGTCCCTGGAGCTGTTCAAACTCACGGACAACGGACGCGTGAAGGTGGCCGATGTTCCGGTGGTCAACGGACAAGTCACCGTCACCGCAGACGCCAAACAGCCCTACGTTCTGACGGCGAAGAACAACACGCTTCCGAAGAACGCTTCCTTCGGTTCGGGAACCCCGTTCAAGGATCCCGGATTCAACGGCGGCGACCTTGCGGGCTGGAATCCCAGCGGAAACGTCACCCAGGTGCGCGACGAGAAGGGCCGCCGCTTCGCACAGCTGGGCGCGTCGCCGTCGTCAATCAGCCAGGACGTAAAGCTCGACGCCGGTACGCAGTCGGTCAGCGCGTGGCTGGAAATCCAGCCAGGCAAAACACGGCCCACCACCCTTTCCGTCACCGTCGATGGCAAGACCGAAAGTGTCACCATCGATTCCTCCAACGCCGAAAACTATGTGGCCGGCGACGAGAAGCACGGCACCGCGTTCCAGCGGGTTCGAGTACTGGTGGACGTGCCGGGCAACAACACGAAGGCAACTGTCACCCTCAAAGCGGACGACGGCGACGCTACAGTACGCGTGGACGACTTCCGGGCGGTGAAGACCGCCCGGGTGGCAACCACCGGCGTGCTCAGCGAGGACTTCGAAAACGTTGACCAGGGCTGGGGACCGTTCGTGAAAGGCAACGCCGGAGGATCCACCGATCCCCGGACGCACATCACCGAACGCAACGAACCCTTCACGCAGAAGGGCTGGAACACCAACGTGATCGATGAGGTGTTGGACGGCACGTGGTCGTTGATCGCCCACGACGAGAACCTTGCACCCAACGGAGGACCCGGGATGGTGTACCGCACCACCGAGGCGACAGTTCCGTTCAAGGCCGGACACAAGTACAGGGTGTCGTTCGATTACCAGAACTCCAAGGCCGGGCAGTACGCCTGGGTTTCGGGTTACGACTCCGCGGCCGGACCGGCGGTGACGGGCAGCCAGCCGGTCGACGCCAAGACCTCGACCACGCGGTTTGAGCAGCTCTTCGATACGGGCTTCTGCGGCGATTACTTTGTTGGCCTGCAAAGGACCGGCAGCGCCAACGGCTCCGACTTCACCCTGGACAACCTCCTGGTGGAAGACCTCGGTTCTTCTGAAGCTGTCCCGGCGTGCGCCCAGCTCTCCGCCGAACTTCAGGGCGATGTGGTCCAGCAGGGCAAGGCACAGGACTTCGTAACCACGTTCGTGTCCGACGAGCCCGCGGCCATCAAGGATGTGTCCGTGGAACTCGCCCTCCCCGAAGGCTGGACGGCGACGCCAGCCACGCCTGCCACCTCTGGCACCCTGGCCGCCGGTGGAAGTCTCGCCACCACCTGGAAAGTCACTGCCCCCGCTTCGGCGGACGGCGATTACCCCATCACGGCGACGGCCAAGTACACCACCACCACGGAACCCACGGGCAGCCGGACCATCAGCACCACGGCAAGCATCCGGACACTTCCCAAACCACCGCAGGCCACCGTCTACGCGAGCGACCACCCCTGGGTCACCGCAACGAATGGCTGGGGACCGGTGGAGAAAGACATGTCCAACGGAGAGCAGGGCGCCGGCGACGGCAAGCCCCTGACGCTGAACGGAACAGTCTTCGCCAAGGGACTCGGCGCCCATGCCAACAGCACCATCCGTTACTTCCTTGGCGGCCGCTGCACCGCTTTCAACGCCACCGTTGGAATCGACGACGCCCAGCCAACCCGCGGAAGCGTCAAGTTCTCCGTGGTGGCAGACGGTACAGCCAAAGTAGCCACGCCAGTCCTCGGCCCCACCAGCGCTCCCCTGCCACTGAACGTGGACATCACGGGAGCCCAGTACGTGGACCTCGTGGCGAACGATTCCGGAGACGGGAACGGCAACGACCACGCCGACTGGGCAGACGCAAAGTTCACCTGCCAGTAGGCTGGCCCCTGCTCCTAGAAAGCCTGCCAGTAGGCTGGCCCCTGCTCCTAGAAAGCCTGCCGGCCGGCCCGCCACACCGAATGCGTGAGCGGAATTCCCGGCCGGTAGGCCAGGTGCGTAGCTGACGGCGCCTTGAGCATGTGCAGGTCCGCGCGATGACCGACGGCGAGCGAGCCCACCGCCCGTTCGCCGTCGACGTCGTTCCCGGACTCCCGGCCCAGTGCCAAGGCGCCGCCGTACGTCGCCGCGCGGACGGCTTCGTGGACGCTCAAGCGCATCTGGAGGACCGCCGTCGTTACGCAAAAGGCGATGGAACTCGTGTAGGACGTACCGGGGTTGCAGTTGGCGGCGAGCGCTATCTGGACACCGGCGTCGATCAGCTCCCGGCCAGGGGCCAAGGGTTGGCGGGTGGAGAGATCGCAGGCGGGCAGGCACGTGGCGACCGTGCCCTTCGTGCCGGCGCCGGCTTTGGCATCCCATCCTGACCAAGTCCCTGCGAGCGCCCGAATGTCCTGGTCCGAAAGATAGTTCACGTGGTCCACGCTCGCGGCGCCAAACTCCACGGCCAGTGCAACGCCCGGGCCCTCGCCCAGCTGGTTTCCATGCACGCGAAGCCCCAGTCCGGCGTCCTTCGCAGCTTTGAGGACCCGGCGGGACTGGTCCTCGTTGAAGGCACCGGTCTCGCAGAAGACATCCGCCCAGCGGACATGCGGCAGGACGGCGTCGAGCATTTCACCGCAGACCAGGTCCGTGTACTCCTCCGGGTCCACTCCGGCAGGGACCAGGTGTGCGCCGAGGTAGGTCACCTCGTCCACCAACTCCGCCGCAATCCGGGCGCTCCGGGCCTCATTCTCAACGTCCAGGCCGTACCCGGTCTTGCTTTCCAGGTACGTGGTGCCCTGCGAGAGTGCTTCTTCCACGCGCCCCTTGACCAGCCGGGTCAGCTCCTCGTCGCTGACGCTCCGCGTGGCGCCCGTGGTCACGGCGATGCCGCCCGCGCTGTAGCTCTCCCCCGCCATCCGGGCCTCGAACTCGGCCGTGCGGTCGCCGGCGAACACCAGGTGGGAGTGCGAATCCACCCAGCCAGGCAGGACGGCCCGGCCATCGGCGTCGATCCTTTCATCAGCCGCCGGCGCGTCGGTGCTGGAACCGATCCAGGAGATGCGCTCGCCTTCGAACACGATCGCGGCGTCCTTCAGGACCCTGTGCTCCAGGTCCTGGGTCATCAGTTCGCCGATGTTGGTGATGAGTGTGCTGGCTGGTGTCATGTCCCTATTGTTCAGCGCCGGATGGACCAGCGGACCGCCGCGAGCTGCTCCGCTGTCCGGGATTCCGGACTGTCGGCTTTTGTTTCGCCCAGGATGAGGCCGGCCGCAAGCTCGGCGATCGCTGAACTCGTCTGGAATCCGTAGCCTCCTTGGCCGGCCAGCCAGAAGAAGCCGGGGGCCTCGGCGTCGAAGCCCACCACGGGGACGCCGTCGGCCGCTTCGGTCCGCAGGCCCGTCCAGGCACGGTCAACCGAGTGGATGCCCAAGGTGGTTACGGCGTTGAGGGTGTCGATGAGTTTGTCCACATCTCCGGCGTACGGCCTGGCATCTTCGGCGCCGCTGGGCACGTGTTCTGACGGTGACACGAGCACCTGGCTGCCTTCCGGACGGAAATAGAAGGAATCGTCCGCGGCGCAGACCATGGGCGTTTGCGGGGCGAGCGGCGTCTTGACGTTCACGATCGCCGCCGTCCGGCGGTACGGCTGGAGTCCCAGCTTTTCGACGCCGCTGATGACGGCCAGCTCATCTGCCCACGCACCGGCCGCATTAACCACGACGCCGGACTGGAAACCTTCGGTGCCGGCGCCCAGTTCCCAGCCGCTTCCGATGCGTTGGGCGGAGTGGACGCGGGCTCCCGTGATGACGTCCACGCCCTTTGCTTCCGCCTGTTGACGGTGGTCCTCCAGTAACAGCGGGGCGTTGCAGCCGAACGAGCCACTGTCCAGGCCGGCGGCAGTAAAGGACCCGGGCTTGAGAACGGGACAGAGCTGGAGTGCCTTGGCATGGGTGATGCTGTGCATATTGCCGCTCGCTTCGGCCTTGACCGACGGTTCGTCGCCCACCAGCATGAATCCGCGCGGTGTCAGGACCGGTTCGGGGAGGTTTTCGTCCCGGGCCTTCAAGAGGTCAAGCGTCCGGACGGTCAGCTCCTGTACTACCGGCGGCCCGTAGCTCGGAATCAACTGCCGGGCCGAACGGGACGAGGTATGGAACGCCAGGGACTGCTCGGCCTCCACCAGGGCAACCGTGCACTTCCCCGCCAGGGCCGAAGCCAAGGAAAGCCCGGCAATCCCGCCGCCAACGATCACCACGTCATAGTTCGAAGCCATGGCTCCATCCTTCCAGACGCTCTCTCACCAAACACCCCCTTCCCCCGGACGCCCTCTCACCAAACACCCCCTTCCCCCCGAACGCTCTCTCACCAAACACCCCCTTCCCCCGAACGCTCTCTCACCAAACACCCCCTTCCCCCGGACGCTCTCTTACCAAACACCCGCTTCCCCCCGGACCCTCACTTGTTTCAAGGGAGTGAGAGAGGATCGGGCCCAAAGGGACCTTTCGTGAGAGAGGATCGGGCCCAAAGGGGGGTTTCGTGAGAGAGGATCGGGCCCAAAGGGGGGGGGGGGTTGGTGAGAGAGCGTTGGGGGTTAGGCGGTCAGGCGACCGCGGCGCGACTCTTGACGAACGCCTGGACGCACGCTTCGACGTCGTCCGTGCTGTGCGCGGCGGAGAGCTGCACGCGGATGCGGGCCACGCCCTTCGGCACTACGGGGAAGCTGAAGGCTGTGACGAAGACGCCGTGGTGGAGCATCTCGTCAGCCACGCGCGCTGCAACCACGGCGTCACCGAACATCACCGGGATGATGGCGTGCTCGCCGTCGAGCAGTTCGAAGCCTTCCTCGCTCATGCGGCGGCGGAAGAGTGCAGCGTTCTCGAAGAGGCGGGTGCGGAGTTCGCCCGACTCCTGCACCAGCTCGATCGCCTTGATGGTGGCCGCCACGATGGCCGGGGCCAGCGAGTTGGAGAAGAGGTACGGGCGGGCCTTCTGACGCAGCATGGCAACGATCTCGCCGCGACCGGACACGTAACCGCCCGAGGCGCCGCCGAGGGCCTTGCCGAAGGTACCGGTGTAGATGTCAACGCGCTCGGAAACGCCGGCGTGCTCGGGAGTGCCGGCGCCGGTGGAGCCCATGAAGCCGACGGCGTGGGAGTCGTCCACCATGACCAAGGCGTCGTGCTTCTCCGCGAGGTCGCAGATGGCTTCGAGCGGTGCCAGGTAGCCGTCCATGGAAAAGACGCCGTCCGTGACGATGATCTTCCGGCGGGAACCTTCAGCTTCAACCAGCTTGGCCTCAAGATCAGCCATGTCCTGGTTGGCGTAACGGAATCGCTTGGCCTTGCTCAGGCGGATGCCATCGATGATGGAAGCGTGGTTGAGGGAATCCGAGATGATGGCGTCGTCCGAGCCGAACAGTGACTCAAAAACGCCGCCGTTGGCATCGAAGCAGCTGGAGAACAGGATGGTGTCTTCGGTTCCGAGGAAGGCCGAAACGCGGGACTCGAGTTCCAGGTGGAGGTCCTGGGTGCCGCAAATGAACCGCACGGAAGCCATGCCGAAGCCGCGCTCGTCCATGGCGGACTTGGCGGCGGCGATGATGTCCGGGTGGTCGGCCAGGCCCAGGTAGTTGTTGGCACAGAAATTCAGGACCTTACTGGCGGGCTGGCCGAGCTGGCCGGCCGCGATGTGGCTCGCCTGCGGGGAGTCGATGTGGCGTTCTGTCTTGAAGAGCCCGGCGCTGCGGATCTCCTCGAGTTCGCCCTGGAGTTGGTCTTTGATGGCTGAGTACATTGATTTGCTCCTGAAAGTTCTTACAGTTCAGTCCAGTCGAGGACCACTTTGCCGCCCACGCCGTTGCGGGCGATCTCAAAGCCTTTTTCCCACTCGGTTGCGGGCAGCTTGTCCGTGACGACGGCGGAAATGCTGCGGTGCAGCGCGGGGTTGGAGGAGAGCATGGCGCTCATGGCGTACCAGGTCTCGAACATTTCACGTCCGTAGATGCCCTTGAGCGTCAGCATGTGGGTGACCACCTTGCCCCAGTCGATGTCGATGGACTGGCTGGGAAGGCCGAGCATGGCGATGCGGCCGCCGTGGTTCATGTTGTCGATCATCTCAGGCAGGGCCGTGGGGTGTCCCGACATTTCCAGACCGATGTCAAAGCCCTCGCGCATGCCGAGTTCCTGCTGTGCCTCGCGGACGCGCATCTTCGACACATCGACGGCAAGGTCCACGCCCATCTGCCGGGCGAGTTCGAGGCGCGGTGCGGAGACGTCGGTGATGGCGATCTTGCGGGCTCCCGCGTGCCGGGCGACGGCGATGGCCATGAGCCCGATCGGTCCCGCGCCCGTGATGAGCACGTCTTCACCAACCAGCGGGAAGCTCAGCGCAGTGTGCACGGCGTTGCCGAAGGGATCGAAGATGGCGCCGAGTTCGGGCGTGACCGATTCGTCGTGGTGGACCCACACGTTCGTCTCGGGGATCACGACGTATTCCGCGAACGCACCGTCGCGCTGCACGCCGACGGAAACCGTGTGGATGCACATCTGGCGGCGTCCGGCCCGGCAGTTGCGGCAGATCCCGCAGACCACGTGGCCTTCGCCGGAGACGCGGTCACCGATCTTGACGTCGCGGACGTCCTCACCGATTTCCACCACTTCGCCGTAGAACTCGTGGCCGGCAATGAGCGGGGTCTCGATGATGCCTTGGGCCCAGGCATCCCAGCTCTGTATGTGGAGGTCGGTGCCGCAGATGCCGGTTGTCATGACACGGATTTTGACGTCGGACGGACCGGCTTCCGGCTCGGGACGGTCGACGAGTTCGAACCCTGCGTGCGGTCCGGATTTGTAGAGAGCCTTCATGGGATTCCTCACTGGCTGGATGCTGCTTCGCTGCTGCTGACTTCCATTGAAAGCCCGTTAACGGTTTAGCACAACTAGATTCTTCTCAATCAACGATTTAGGATTTGCTAATGGAAATCCATCAGCTGCAGATGCTCCGCGAGCTCGGGGACCTGGGCAGCGTGAAGGCCGTAGCCGACACCCTCATGGTCACCCCGTCGGCCGTTTCGCAACAGCTCGCCCTGCTCCAGAGGTCCGTGGACGTGCCCTTGACGCGCAAGGAAGGCCGCGCCTTGGTGCTGACGGATGCAGGCCGCGTGCTCGCGGAGGCGGGTGCCGCCGTCGTGAATGCCATGGCCGACGCGCGGGCGGCGATCGGCGCCTATCACGACGCACCCGACGCCCCTGTCAGCGTGAGCGCCTTCCACAGTGCCGGGCAGGCGCTGTTTGCGCCGTTGGCTGCGCTGCTGGCAAGCGGGCAAGCGTCCGACGGCGGGAACTCACCTCGGTTGCGCCTCTCAGACGAGGACGTGGCCCAAGAGGACTTCCCGGGGCTGGTTGCCCGCTACGACCTGGTCCTGGCACACCGGATGGACAACAGCCCACCGTGGCCGGAGGACAAAGTCGCCGTGATCCCGCTCGCGGATGAGCCATTGGACATCGCCTTGCCGGCTGGACACCCGCTGGCCTCACGACGCGAACTGGAGCCGTCCGACGTCGTCGATGAACCGTGGGTGACCAGCCGCGACGGCTACTCCCCCGCGGACGTGCTGTCCGCCGTCGTGGCCGTCAGCGGACGGCCAGCCGAGGTGCTGCACCGCATCAACGACTATTCGACCGTGGCGGCGCTGGTTTCGGCCGGCGGCGCGATTGGGCTGCTTCCGAGGTTCACGGCGCGTCGGGTCCTGGATGCGGGCGTGGTACTGCGGCCCCTGGCGGGTGTGAATTCGGTGCGCAAGATCGACATCCTGGCCCGCCCGGAAACGCTTAAAAGGAAATCGGTCATGACGGTTTGCGAGTCACTTCAAACCGTCATGACCGAGCTGGCAAGCCCCCGCTAACCCAAGTGGGTCAAGGCGGGCTGGCCGGCGTCGAAGTACTCCACCAGTTCGGCGGGCAACTCCGGGACCTCGCGGGCGGAGCCATCGCTGCGCAGGGACTCGGCCGCGAGGATTCCGGCTACCACCGCTTGGCGCGCCGCGATGGGGCTGGTCTGCGTCCGGCCGCCCTGGGAAGCGAAGCGGAGGAACTCCGCGATCAGCTTCGGATCGGCACCGCCGTGGCCACCCTCGCCGTCCTGGATGGTGATGACCTGGTCCGGTTCGCCGCGCCCTGAGGTCCGCGAGGTCCAGACATTGATGGTTTCCCCCGGGCCGTCGCCGAAGTTTTCGATCCGGCCCTTGGTGCCGATGATGGTGTAGTTCCGCCAGTAGTCGGGCGTGAAGTGGCACTGCTGGTAGGAGGCCAACACGCCATTGTCCAGGACCATGTTCATCATGGAGATGTCCTCGACGTCGATCTCCTCCGCCAGGTCCTTCTGCTCCGTGGGCGGCCAGTTGTCCAGGGAGAACCAGTCCCCCATGCGCTTGCCGTCGTTGTTGCCGCGGTTCTTCACGTCTCCGTAAACGGCGAGTTCTCCGACGGCGGACACCCGCTTGGCGTACCCGCCGGCCAGCCAGTGGATCACGTCGATGTCGTGGGCGCCCTTTTGAAGCAGCAGCGACGTGACGTTGGCGCGCTGGGCATGCCAGTCCTTGAAGTAGTAGTCACCGCCATGGCCAACGAAGTGGCGGCACCAAATGGCCTTGACCTCGCCGATGCGGCCTTCCTCGATGATCTGGCGCATCTGGACCACAACGGGCATGTGCCGCATGTTGTGGCCCACGTAGAGCCGGGTGCCCGTTTCATACGCGGTCTTGAGGATCAGGTCGGCGGCTTCCAGCGTGACGTCGAGCGGCTTCTCGCAGAAGGTGGGGATGCCCGCCTTGAGCGTACGGACCGCGACGGCGGCATGCTGGTTGTCCGGAGTCAGGACCAGGACTGCGTCCAGGCCACTGGCCAGCAACTCCTCGAGGTTGTCCGTGATGCGGGCTGTCGGGATACGTTCGGCGGCGTCGGCGCGTCCACGTTCGCTGAGGTCGCAGACAATGGTGACCTCAGACCCCTGGCCCGGCTTGTGGGCGTGCTTCCACAACCCCGAACGCAGGCCGAAACCCACGATGCCGACCTTCAAATCCTTTTCCATGGTGTACAAATTCCTTCTGCTGATTCTTTAGTTGAGTCTGGTCGCGGCGCTGCGGTGGGGCGCCGATTCACGCACGAAGAGGTGCCAGGGGAAATCGAGGACCGTCGGCGTATCGACGGCACCCGTGGCCCGCTGCAGGAGCAGCCGGGCGAGCTTGTCGAAGAAGTCCACGGGACCCACTGTGCTCAGGGACGGTGACATGCGCTCACCCTCCACAGTGTTGCCCACACCGATGATGTCCACGTCCTGGCCTACGGCAAGGCCCAGGCGTTGGGCGGCGTTTATGGCGCTGACGGCGGCGAAATCCGTGGTGGCGTAGATGGCGGTGGGCCGGTCTGGAAGTCCCAGGAGCCGGGTCGTAGCGGCAAAGGCTCCGGAGGTGGTTCCGTCAAAGAGGCCAACGTAGTCTTCCCGTTCCTCGATCCCGGCAGCGGCCAGGGCTTCGGAGTAAGCGCGGTACCGGCTGCCACCCGAGGTTCCGGCGGCAGTGGCCGGAGTCAGGCAAGCGATCCGCCGGTGGCCGTGGAGAAGGTGCTCCACGGCCATCCGGCAACCGGGCTCCGCGATGGAACGGATGACGTCGAAACCCTCCGGTTCCAGCTTTTCGTTGAAGACCACCAACGTGGTTCCATGCCCGGCCAGCTTTCGCAGCGAAGCAGCCTGGTCCTCCCGGACGGCGTCCACGAACACGGCGTCGGCACTATGCGTTCCCAGGACTTTCACCCAGTCGGCGTCGCCCAGGATCATCGGCGTGATTCCCAATGGTTCCGCGGCACGCTGGACCGCCTCGATGACGGACAGGGACCAGGGATCCGAGAGCATGGTGAGCGAGAGGATCACGGTGTTGGTCCGTCCGGTGCGGATGGCCCGGGCAGCCTGGTTGGGCCGGTAGCCGAGGCGCTCCGCAGCGGCCTTGACCTTTTCCGCCGTCGGATCCGAAACGCCTGGCCCGCCGTCACCCCGGCGACCGGACATCACATAGGAAACCGTGGCCGTGGAGACTCCGGCGAGTTCGGCCACCATGCGAATGGTGGGCCTGACGCCGGTGCTGTTTGTTCCTGCCATGGTTCCCCCTGGGTGTAGATGTGGTGTCCGTCGTCCGTGGTGTCGAGGCTAGCCCGTGAAGCCGGGTTGGCCGGGGAACCGGGCTAGCTCCGGAAGACCGGCGCGTTGGGGTCCAACGCGGCCTGGTACTCGTCGCGCATCTTGTCGCCGCCTTCGCTCTTCCAACGCTTCACGGCGTCCTTGAGCTCGTCGATCTTGGCGCGGCCGGTGATGATGTCCACCACCTTGTCCCGGAGCTGCTTGGTGATCTTGGCGCCCACCTTGGCGTTGGTGTCCGAGTAGGAACCGTTGGTGGGGTTGCGCCAGGCGATCTCCAGGAGCTTCTTCTCCTGCTCGCTGACGTAGCGCGTGTCGTCGTCGAAACCGGGGTTGAAGAGGACGTTCTCCGGGCTGGACATGATGTTCAATGCCGAGACCAGGCCCGGCGCATTGGTGGTGCCCGTGTCCGTGCGGACCGGGTTGCCGCTGCCGTCCAGGGTGTAGTCCTGGCCGAGCTCGCCGAAGTTCTTCTGCATGTACTCCACCGTGCCGAAGGGCGCCGACAGGTAGTTGATGAGCGCAAGCAGTTCGCGGATCTTGCCCTCCTCCGCCTTCTTGAACGGCGTGAAGCCTACGGTTCCGTAGCCCATGTCGTACGTGGGCTTGACCTTGCCGTCGGCGCTGAACGGAATGAGGATGTCGAATTTCGCGGTGCGGCTCAGCGCGCGGTAGCTGCGGATGTCATGCGGGCCGGACACCACCTGGGCACCCACGGTTCCGTTCGCGACGCGGGCGCGGATGTCCGTGGCCTTCGAATCGGGGTAGAAGACCCCCGCGGCGAACATCTTGGCCGTGAACTCGACGCCGGCCATGTATTCATCGGTCTCGTACAGGTGCGTCAGCGTGCGGTCCTTGTTGACGGCCCAGCTGTTCGGGGCGCCGAACCATTCGGTGACCATGTGCAGCGCGTTGATGTAGGCCGGTTCCAGGGCGTACTTCTGGTCGCCGGGACGGGTCAGCTCCTTGGCCTTGTCCAGGAACTCGTCGGCACTGGATGCTTCGAAGCCACCAACCTGCGCCCACATGTCGTGGTTGCCCAGGTACACCTGGCCGAACGGGGTGCTGGGGATGGGAGCGCCCCAGATCTTTCCGTTCACGACGGCGGTCTTCCAGGAATCCGGCTTCAGTGCGGCCAGGTTGGGGTACTCGAGCACGGCGTCACCGGAGAGGTACGGCGTGAGGTCCTGGAACTTTGCCTCCAGCATGGGGCCGACGTTGGGGATGCCCTGGTTCGGCGGTACCCACATCATGTCCGGGAGGTCGTTGCTGGCAAGGACCGTGGCGAACTTGGCGGGATAGCCATCGCCGATGTCCTCGGCGATCTGCAGCTCCAGGTCCCCGCCAAGCTTCGCATTGAGGCGCTGCCAGAACGGGTTGTCCTTCAAGCCGGGGCTCATGGTGTCGAAGGTTTCCGTCAGCCCGGTGACCTTGCCCTTGAGCGGCGGAGCCTTTACGGACTGCACGGCATCGGGCAGTTTGAAGTATCCGGCCTGCAGGCCTTGGGCGTTGCCGGCGATGTCCGGGGTGACACCCGTGAACTCTTTGTACGTGGGCAGCTTGACCGCGGCGGAGGCAGCGGCGCCCCCACCTCCGGAAGCCCCGCCGCCACCGCAAGCGGACAGGCCGACGGCGGTCACGGCCAGGCCTGCGAGGCCAAGGAAGCCGCGGCGGCTGAATCCAGCCTGTCCTGAGGTAGTGCTTGTCATGGCATAACCCTTTCTGGTTATCTTTTTGGTTTCTGACGCGTGGAAGTTTGTTGTGCTAGCCCTTGACGGCGCCGGTGATGACGCCCTTGGCAAAGTGCTTCTGCAGGAACGGGTAGACCATGAGGATGGGGACCAGGGCCACCACCACCACGGCCATCTGGATGGACTGTGGCGGCGGCGTAGTGGTGATTCCCAATTGGTCCGCGGCACCGCTTCCCTGCACCACGAAGTTCCTCAGCAACAGCTGGATGGGCCACTTGCTGTGGTCGTTGATGTAGAGAAGCGCGTTGAAGAACGAGTTCCAGAAGCCCACCGCATAGAACAGGCCTACGACGGCGATCACGGCTTTGGACAGCGGCATCACGATGCGCCACAGGATTTGCCAGTCGTTGGCACCATCGATTCTGGCGCTTTCGATCAGCTCACCGGGGATGTTCATGAAGAAGGACCGCATCACGACGAAGTTGAACGCTCCAAAGATGCCGGGCAGGATGAGCGACCACAATGAGTCGAGCAGGCCGAGCTGGCGGATCATAAGGAAGGACGGGATCAGGCCCGGTGCGAAGAGCAGGGTGAACAGGACGGCCAGCACCACGGGGCGCCCGAACAGGACCGAGCGGCTGGTGGCGTAGGCCATGGTGATGGTGACAAACAGGGCCAGGATGGTTCCCACCACGGTAATGAGGGCGCTCACTCCGAGGGATTGCAGGACCATGGGGCCTTTGAAAATCGTGGCGTACGCCTCAAGGGTGGGACGCTCGGGCCAGAGGACAAAGCCGCCGGCCTTGACCAGTTGCTCGTTGTCGGCCAGGGAAGTGGACACCACCAAAAGGATCGGGGCAAGGATGGACAGGCTGAAGAGGACCAGGACCACCGTCTTGACGGTCTGGTACAGGGCGGAAGGACGTTCCTTCCACACTGGTCGCTTGGGGTTGTAGCTCAACTCGCGGGGTTTGCGGGTGAAAAGTGTTGTTGCCATGGGGTTCTCCTTGTACGGCCGCCTCTGGGGCTAGCCGACCTTCCGTGCAAAGATTCCGTCTTCGCCAAAGCGGTGTGCCAGCTTGTTCGCGCCGTAGATCAGCAGCGCACTCACCACACCCTTGGCCAGGCCCGCGGCGGCACCCGAACTCCATCCGCCACCCACAACGCCGGTGTAATAGGTGAAGGTGTCCAGGACTTCCGAGGCCCCGGCACCCACGGCATCGCGTTGCAGGATGAATTGCTCGAAGCCCACCGAGAGGATGTCGCCGATGCGCAGGATGAGGAGCAGGACGATCACGGGGCGGAGGCCAGGCAGGGTGATGTGCCACATCCGGCGCCAACGCCCGGCACCGTCCGCCGCGGCCGCCTCGTAGAGCGAGGCATCGATACTCGCCAAGGCAGCGAGGAAGATGATCATGGCCCAGCCGGCGTCTTTCCAGATCATCTGGACCACCACCAACACGGGGAACGTCTCAGGGTTGGTCATGAAGGGGATGGGGTCCATGCCCCAGTCCCGGAGCAGGTTGTTGATGAATCCCGCGCCGCCCAGCATTTGCTGGAAGAAAGCGATCACCAGGACCCAGGAAAGGAAGTGCGGCAGGTAGGCGATGCTCTGGAAGACCTGACGGACCCTGGTGCTGATGAGGGAATCGACGATCAGGGCCAGGACCAGCGGGACGGGGAACAGGAACACCAACTGCCAGGCCGCGAGGTACAGCGTGTTCCAGAATGCGTGGATGAAGTCCGGATTCGCGAAGAGATCCACGAAGTTCTGCCAGCCGACCCAGAGGCTGTCTCCGATGCCCAGATACGGCTGGTAGTCCTGGAAGGCGATGACGTTGCCCAGGATGGGGATGTAGAAGAAGAGCAGCAGGAACGCAATTCCCGGCACCATCATCAGGAGCATCTGCTTGTCCCGCTTCAAGCGCGAGCGGAAGCTTTGGCTGGGCGGCTTGGTCCCCTTGCCCTTCCGGGAGCCGGACACTGGCGCTTTCACGCCCTCCCGAGCCGGGACACGGCGGGCTTCGGACAATGCCGGAGCCTGTTCCGTTGTCGAGTTCATGCTGTCTCCTCAAGTGCTGAGTGTGATTCAAGCCACGTTCGTTAACCGTTTAACAAACCATAAGTGACACATCCGCCTTTTGCAAGATCATGATTGAAACTGAGCGTAGAAATCAGTTTTCATCACTTTCGGCGTCGGATCGCCCCAGTAGGATGGTGGGGTGAACGATTGCTGCAGCCCGGGCGCCGGCGCCCGGGAACATACGACGTCGGGGCTGACGCCGCCACAGCGCGCGGCGGGTGGCCATCCCGTGGCGGGTGCCGGCGTCGTAGGTTCATCCCAAGGGCCCCGGACGCAAAGTCCCACGCCGCAAGGCGGTGGCAACGATGTCGATATCCCCGGCGGAACCTTCGCCATGGGTGACCCCTTCAACGAAGGCTACGAGGACGACGGCGAGTCCCCCGTGCATGAGGTGCGCGTCGCGGCCTTCCGCATCAGCGCCACCACCGTGACCAACCAGGAGTTCGCGGCTTTCGTCGACGCCACCGGGCACCGGACCGAATCGGAAAGTTTCGGGACTTCGCCCGTCTTCCACCTCGCCGTCCAAGCCGGGCCCGGGGACATCCTCAACCGGGTTGGCAACGTCCCATGGTGGCTCAATGTCCGCGGCGCTGATTGGAAGCACCCCGCAGGACCCCTCTCGGCCTGGACGGACATCCCGGACCATCCAGTGACCCACGTTTCACACAACGATGCCTTGGCCTACTGCGCATGGGCGGGCCGGCGGCTCCCCACCGAAGCCGAGTGGGAATATGCGGCCCGCGGCGGGTACGAGGGCCTGCGCTTCCCTTGGGGAAACGAGCTCCACAACCCCGGAGAAGGTGAAGCGCGCCACAACTGCAACATCTGGCAAGGTGAGTTCCCCGCGCGCAACGACGTCGAGGACGGCTTCCTGACCACTGCGCCCGCGCGTTGGTTCGAACCGAACGGCTACGGTATGTACCAGACCAGCGGCAACGTGTGGGAGTGGTGCAGCGACTGGTTCCTGCCCAAGTATTACAAAACCTGCCTTGCCAACGGCACGGTCCAAGATCCGCAAGGACCCACCATCGGGCGCGGACGCGTGATGCGGGGTGGCTCGTACTTGTGCCACGACTCATACTGCAACCGGTACCGGCTGGCAGCGCGCAGCTCAAACACGCCGGATTCCGCGAGCGGCAACCTGGGTTTCAGGACTGTGGTGCTGTAACTGCTATTTCGGCCCGTGGCCCCGCACGCCATGGCCACGCATCATGGCGGGCAGTTCACCGGACAGGATCCTGTTGGCGGTGACGGCGTCGCCGTTTTTGGTTCCGGACACGTGGATCCTGTCCCCGGCTTTCAGGTCGGTTGCCGAGGCCGAAGGCAGCGTGGGCTTCCCGCGTCCGTTCCGGGGCAGGTCAGCGGAAACCTTGCTGATCTTCGTGTCGGAGTTGATCGCGTAACGCTGCGTGAACCCGTCCTCGCTCTTCACGGTGACCTCCGAGCTGCTGACCGACTCGATGGTCCCGGCCTGGGTGATCACAGTACGGAACGCGCCATCGGCGTCCTTCACCACGTGTTCGCCGTGGATGGCTTGCCCGTGGCGGGCATCCGATTTGACTTGCGAGGGGCTTGGCGACGGGCTGCTGGAGGACGTGCCCGACGGCGACGGGCTGGGCTGGGTGCCTGCCCACACCGCGGCGCCCCCGGCGCCGGTCAGGGCGACGGCGATGCCGCCGGCTATGAAGGCCTTGCGAAGGCCCGGAGAAAGTGTGGCCATGGGTTAATTGTGCGCCCGGACCAACAAAAAGTGGGTCGCAATTGGTGCCGTTCTGAGGGATCAAAACGGCTACAACTGCGACCCACTTGGGTGTGCGGGGAACCTAGCCCTCCACCCCGAGCCTCTCAAGGATGAGTTCCTTGACGCGACCGGCGTCAGCCTGGCCGCGGGTGGCCTTCATGACGCCACCCACAATGGCACCAACAGCCTGGACCTTGCCGCCACGGATCTTGTCGGCAACATCTGGCTGGGCTGCGAGCGCTGCATCGATGGCTTCCAGGAGCGGGCCGTCGTCGGAAACCACTGCGAGGCCACGCTTTTCGATGATCTCTTCAGGCGTACCTTCGCCGGCAAGGACACCGTCCAGGACCTGCGAAGCCATCTTGTTGTTGATCTTGCCGCCTTCAACGAGCTTGTTGAGTTCGACAATCAGCTGCGGGGTTACGCCGAGTTCAGCGGGCTCCACGTCCGCGGTCTTGGCACGGCCAACAACCTCACCCATCCACCACTTGCGGGCGACGTCGGCGGTGGCTCCGGCTGCGACGGTTTCCTCAACGGAGTCCATGACGCCTGCGTTGACCACATCGCGGAATTCGAGGTCCGAATAGCCCCAGGCTTCCTTGAGGCGCTTGCGGCGCTCGGCCGGCGGCTCAGGCAGCGTGGCGCGGAGTTCCTCCACCCATTCGCGGGACGCAACAACGGGAACCAGGTCCGGCTCCGGGAAGTAGCGGTAATCGTCGGCGTCGGACTTGGCGCGGCCCGACGTCGTCGAACGCGTGTCCTCGTGCCAGTGGCGGGTTTCCTGGATGACCGGCTGGCCGGAATCCAAGACGGCGGCGTGGCGCTGGATCTCGTAGCGGACGGCGTGTTCAACCGCGCGGAGCGAGTTCACGTTCTTGGTCTCCGAGCGGATGCCGAAGCGCTCCTGGCCGTGTGGGCGCAGGGAAACGTTGGCGTCGCAACGGACGTTGCCGCGCTCCATCTTCGCGTCGGAGACACCGAGGTTCTTCACGATCTCGCGAACCGCGGCGACGTAGGCCTTGGCCAGCTCGGGAGCACGGCTGCCCGCGCCCTCGATCGGCTTGGTGACGATTTCCACCAGCGGAACGCCGGAACGGTTGTAGTCCACCAGCGAGTAGTCCGCACCCTGGATACGGCCTGCGGCGCCACCCATGTGGGTCAGCTTGCCGGCGTCCTCTTCCATGTGGGCGCGCTCGATCTCCACGCGGAAAACCGTGCCGTCCTCCAGTTCGATGTCCAGGTAGCCGTCATAGGCGATCGGCTCGTCGTACTGGGAGGTCTGGAAGTTCTTGGGGGTGTCCGGGTAGAAGTAGTTCTTCCGGGCGAAGCGGCAGGACTCGGCGATCTTGCAGTTCAGCGCGAGGCCGATCTTGATGGAGGACTCCACCGCCGTCTTGTTGACCACCGGCAGGACGCCGGGCATGCCCAGGTCAACCTCGTTGACGTTGGTGTTCGGCTCGTCACCGAAGACGTTGGGCGCCGAGGAGAACATCTTGGTCTTGGTGTTGAGCTCTACGTGGACCTCGAACCCCAGGACGGGATCGTACTTCTCCATGGCCTCTTCGAAGCTCAGGGTTGCATCGACGGACATTAGTTGGAACCTCCGGCGGTTGTGGCGGCAGAACCCAGGGCAGGTGCCTGTGCGAGCATCGGGCCACCCCACTTCTCTTCAAGGATGGATTCGAGGACGGCGCCCACGCGGTACAGGCGGGCGTCTTCGCGGGCAGGCGCCAAGAGCTGGATGCCCACGGGCAGGCCGTCTTCGTCGGCCAGGCCACCCGGCAGGGACAGGCCCGGAATGCCGGCGAGGTTGGCCGGAATCGTGGCGACGTCGTTCAGGTACATGGCCAAAGGATCGTCCAGCTTCTCCCCCAGCTTGAACGCCGTGGTGGGAGCCGTCGGGGAGATCAGGACATCGGCCTGGGCGAAGGCGGCGTCGAAGTCGCGCTGGATCAGCGTGCGCACCTTCTGGGCCGAGCCGTAGTAGGCGTCGTAGTAGCCGGCGCTGAGGGCGTAGGTGCCCAGGATGATGCGGCGCTTGGCTTCGTCGCCGAAACCGGCGGCACGGGTGGCTGCCATGACACGCTCGATGGTCAGCGGGCCTTCCTTGGGCAGGACACGCAGGCCGTAGCGGACGCCGTCGAACTTGGCCAGGTTGCTGGAGACCTCGGAGGGCATGATCAGGTAGTAGGCGCCGAGCGCGTACTTGAAGTTGGGGCAGGACACCTCGACGATTTCCGCGCCCGCGTCCTTGAGCAGTTCAAGGGACTCGTTGAAGCGGTTCTCCACGCCGGTCTGGTAACCCTCGCCGTGCAGTTCCTTGATGATGCCGATCTTCAGGCCCGCCACGTTGCCCAGCCGCGCCGCTGCAACGAGGTTGGTGAATGGGTCGGTCAGCGACGTGGAGTCGAAGGGATCGTGGCCGCCGATGACTTCCTGCAGCAGTGCAGAGTCGAGGACGGTGCGGGATACCGGACCGATCTGGTCCAGCGAGGACGCCATGGCGATGGCACCGTAACGGGAAACCGCGCCGTAGGTGGGCTTCATGCCCACAGTTCCGGTGACGGCACCCGGCTGGCGGATGGAGCCGCCGGTGTCCGTGCCGAGCGCCAGCGGTGCTTCGAAAGCTGCGACGGCGGCAGCGGACCCGCCGCCCGAACCGCCGGGGATGCGGTCCAGGTCCCACGGGTTGCGGGTGGGTCCGTACGCCGAGTGCTCCGTGGAGGAACCCATGGCGAACTCGTCAAGGTTGGTCTTGCCCAGGATGGGCATCTTCGCGGCGCGGAGCTTCTTGATGACAGTTGCGTCGTACGGGCTGTGCCAGCCCTCAAGGATCTTGGAGCCCGCAGTGGTCGGCTGGCCGACCGTGACAATCAGGTCCTTGACCGCGATGGGCACACCGGCGAGGGCGTGCAGTTCCTCACCGGCTGCGCGTGCGGTATCAACCTCGGCTGCGACGGCCAGGGCTTCTTCGGTGTTGACGTGCAGGAAGGCATTAACCTGGCCATCGACGTCGGCAATCCGGTCCAGGTGCGCCTGCGTGACCTCGACGGCGGAAACCTCTTTGGAAGCCAGCTTGGCTGCGAGGTCGGCGGCGGAGTGGCGGATGAGTTCGTTCTTCAGTTCAGTCATGGTTGTTAGTCCTCATCCAGGATCGCCGGGACCTTGAAACGGTTTTCGGCGGCATCGGGGGCGCCGGACAACGCCTGCTCGGCCGTGAACGTGTGGCCCACGACGTCTTCACGGAAGACGTTGGTCAACGGAATCGGGTGGGACGTGGCCGGGACGTCGTCCCCGGCAGCTTCGCTCACGGACTTCACCGAATCCACGATGACGGCAAGCTCGCCGGCCATCCTGTCCAGCTCTTCGGCACTCATTTCAATGTGAGCCAGACGCGCAAGATGCGCGACGTCGTCACGGTTGATCGCAGCCATGGATCTCCCCTGCAAAGTTCAAATGGTTTTCCGAACCAGTCTACTTGTCCGGGCCCGGCGAGGGTCACACAGGTGGCCCGTCCCCGTCCCGGATTCCGGCTCCGTTCAGGAAGCTTCCAGAATCGCTCCGTAAAATTGACGGCTTCTTACCCCGAGGAAAGGCCCGACCCGTGCAAGGTCGCCACGATACCCCCGACCACAATCCAACAGAAGCAGCCCGCTACCCCGGCCAGGGAAACCTCGCCCAAGGCAGCCTTAGCCCGTCGTCGTCCGCGCCCGTCCGCAAGCGCCGGCGCTGGCTCAAGCCCGTGGTCCTGGCGGTTTCCGCCGCCCTGCTCGGCGTCCTGTGCTTTGGCGGCTACTGGGTCTGGCGGCTGCAGTCCAACATCTCCACAGGCTCGTTGGGGGCGGGCAGCAACCGCACTGAAAGTGGGGTGGACGATTCAAAGGACCGCATCCAGATCCTGGTCCTGGGAAGCGATACACGCAGCGGCAAGAACGGCCAGTACGGCACGGCCGACCAGTCCTCCGGATATGGGCAATCGGACGTCACGATGCTGGTGGACATCTCCGCCGACAACAAGAACGTCAACGTCATCAGCTTCC
Source organism: Paenarthrobacter sp. NPDC058040 (assembly GCF_042885775.1). NCBI lineage: Bacteria > Bacillati > Actinomycetota > Actinomycetes > Micrococcales > Micrococcaceae > Paenarthrobacter > Paenarthrobacter sp. NPDC058040. The sequence continues at coordinate 420,898 of NZ_JBHVRN010000001.1, read as the reverse complement.
CCAGGGACCTGCTGGTGGATGTTCCTGAATGCACGGACCAAGACACCAAGCAGCAGCACGCGGCCCGCCAAGGCGTCATGATCAACAGCGCCATGGCCGAAGCCGGCGTCGGCTGTGCGGTGGATACCGTGAACAACCTGACCGGCATGGAGGTGGACCACTTCATGATGGCGGACTTCAACGCCGTCAAGGAGCTCTCCACCACGGTTGGCGGCGTGGACGTGTGCGTGGACTCCGCGGTGAACGACCCCGAGTCCGGACTGGACCTCCCGCAGGGAACGTCGCAGGTGCAGGGTGACCAGGCTTTGGCGTTCCTCCGAACACGGCATGCCTTCGCGGACGGCGGGGACCTCGGCCGCATCCAGGCCCAGCAATCCTTCCTCGGTTCCCTCACGCGCAAGCTCAAGTCCGAGGGAACCCTCAGCGATCCGCCCAAGGCCCTGGGCATCGCGGACACCATGACCAGGAACCTCACCGTGGACACGGGCCTGGCTTCGGCTGCATCGTTGCTGACCATCGCCGACAGGCTCAAGAACATCGACCCCGCGAAGGTCAACTTCATCACGGTTCCAACTGCGCCGGCCTTGGAAGACCCGAACAGGCTTGCCCTGGACGAACCCGCCGCCGGAAACCTCTTCGCGGCCCTGCAGAAGAGTGCGGACCTGGGCAAGGCCCCCGCCGAACCTTCCACGGCCCCGAACCCGCAGGCTCCGGCGGCGCAGGATCCCGCGGCGAACGACGCTGCGGCAGGCGCCCCGGCAGCCGAAGGCCCGGCTCCTGCCGCTGAGGCCACAGCCCCGCAGAACATTGCCGCACAAACAGCAAATGACCAGACCTGCCAGGCAACGAACCCGGCAGGCTGATCATCTGCGGTGGCTGATCGGGGTCAGCCGATACCGATGGCTCCCGTCAGCACGCCCACTGCGAGCATCACCAGCGAGATGACCGCGGTGCGCCACAGGACCTTCTTGTGGTGGTCGCCCAGGTCCACTTTGGCAAGGGAAACGAGGAGCAGGATGGCCGGAACCAGCGGGCTCTGCAGGTGGAACGGCTGGCCGGTGATGGAAGCACGGGCCATGTCCGCGGCGCCAACACCGTAGTGTGCGGCGGTTTCGCTGAGGACGGGGAGGACGCCGAAGTAGAAGGCATCGTTGCTCATGAAGAACGTCATGGGGATGCTGAGCACGCCGGTGATCACTGCCATGAACGGGCCCATGTCGGCGGGGATGATCTGGACCAGCCACTCGGACATCGCCTTGACCATGCCGGTGCCATTGAGGACGCCGGTGAGCACTGCGGCGGCCATGACCATGCTGACCACGGCAACGATCGACGGTGCGTGGGCGATCAGTTGCGCACCCTGGTCCTTGACCTTGGGGAAGTTGACCAGCAGGGCGATCGCGGAACCCACCATGAAGACGAACGGCAGCGGGATGATGTTGGCCACCAGCGTCACCATGACGGCGACGGTCAGGGCCAGGTTGAACCAGAACAGCTTGGGCCGCAGGGTGGCACGGTTGGGATCCAGGGCGGTGTCCGCCATGGCGGTATCGTGCTCGTCCACCAATTCTTCGGTACGTTCCAGAACCACGACGCCGGAGCCTCCGCCGGTGCCCGGCTTGCCTGCGTTCTTGGTTGAGCCGGAGCCGGAACCCAGGCCCGAACCGGCGGCGACCGAACCGCCGCGGCCGTTGCCGCCGTCGAACGCGTCAGCCGGATTGGCGACGTCGCCCCAGATCTCCGGTGCAGTGGCGCGGAGGCGGTTGCGTTCCTGCAGGCCAAGCAGCCAGGAGAAGACCAGCACCACGATGAGGCCGACGATGAGCGACGGGACCATCGGGACGAAGACGTCGTTGACATCAAGGTGCAGGGCGGTTGCGGCGCGGGCAGTCGGACCGCCCCACGGAAGGATGTTCATGGTGCCGTTGGCGAGGCCCGCCACGCAGGTGAGGACAACCGGGCTCATCTTGAGGCGGAGGTACACCGGAAGCATCGCGGCGGTGGTGAGGATGAAGGTGGTGGACCCGTCACCGTCGAGGGAAACTGCGGCGGCGAGGATCGCCGTACCGAGGACCACCTTGGCGGGATCGTTGCCGAGCTTTCGCAGGATGAACTTCACCAGCGGATCGAAGAGTCCCACGTCGATCATGAGACCGAAGTAGATGATCGCGAACATGAGGAGCGCGGCCGTGGACGTCATGGACTTCATGGAATCCATGACCATGGGTCCGATGCCGAGGCCGGCACCTGCGAAGAGGCCAAAGATCGTGGGGACGATGATCAGCGCCAAGACGGGCGTCAACTTTTTGGTCATGATCAGGACCATGAATACCGCAATCATTGCGAATCCAAGCAAAACCAGCACGGCCGGCTCCTTACTACTTAGTGGCAACACTTCGGTGTGATGCGCACTACAAACCGTAGGGTGGCCTCCGTCACGCGACGGGGTTTGTGGGATTTGATCGCACTACTGCTCGTTGCGAACGTTTTGCGCATTGTGCTCAATGCTTCAATGGAGCAGGAGGAAAGGAGTGACAATGCCGCGCACAAGCCGGGTCAGCCTGCGTTTCTCCACCCAAACACTCCTCCTCCAGCTGGGCGTAGTGCTCCTGGTGGTCATGCTCAGCGGGGCCGTCCACGCGTGGCTGGTCTATGACCGCATCGGCACCGAAGCTGAAAACCAGGCCCTCACGCTCGCGCGGACAGTCGCGGCGGATCCCGATGTCCGGGCGGACGTCCAGGCGATCAGCAAGGAAGAAGGAACTCCTCCCGCATCGGTCTTGGCTGAAGGGCCCCTGCAAGCGGCAGCCGAGGCAGCGCGCGTACGCACCGGCGCGCTGTTCGTCGTCATCACCGATGAGACGGGCATGCGCCTGGCACACCCCGAAACTGCCCGGCTGGGCGAACGGGTCAGCACCGACCCGTCAGTTGCTTTGGGCGGCCAGGAAATCACGACGCGCAACACGGGCACCCTGGGTCCGTCCGCGGGAGCAAAGGTTCCGATCTACGCGCCCGGCACCCCCAACGGGGCGATCGTCGGTGAGGTCAGCGTGGGCTATTCCATGGAATCCCTCAGCAAGAGTCTCGCCCGGGACATCGTGCCGATCGCTTTAACCGCGGGCGGGGCATTGCTGGCCGGAGTCCTCGCATCCTTCCTGCTCCGCCGCCGCCTGCAGCGGCTGACGCTGGGACTTGAACCCGAGGAAATCAGCACGCTGGTCCACGATCAGGTGGCCGTCCTGCAAGGCGTGGACGACGGCGTGATCGGCGTTGCTGCCGACGGCCGGATTTCTGTCTTCAACGCAGCGGCGTCCCGGCTCCTGGATCTTCCCGACGCCACGGGGACGCATTGGGCCTCTGCGAATGTGCCACCGCAACTCAAACGCCTCACGGAGCCCGCAGCCCAGGATGCCGAGGCCGTGGAAGTGGTGGCTGGCGGACGAGTCCTCGTGGCCAGTGCCCGTAAAGCCTGGCACCGCAAGGAGGACCTTGGATGGGTGGTGATGTTGCGGGACCGCACCGAGCTGCAGCAATTGACACGCCAACTCGATGCCGTGGGAACCATGTCAACCGCCCTCCGCGCCCAACGCCACGAGTTTGCCAACCAGCTCCACACCATTGCCGGGTTCATGAGCATCGGCCAGCACGATGCCGCCAAGGAATACCTCGCACGGATTTCAGCCACCGGTCCGCTGAAGTTCCCGCTGGAACAGGGCCAACTGCTCCAGGACACCTATCTGCAGGCCTTCGTGGGGGCCAAAAGCGTCGAAGCGTCCGAGCGTGGAGTCTCATTGCGCATCGGCCCCGAGACATTGGTCCGCGGCCACGTTGAGGACCCCCAGGACGTCACCACGGTCCTGGGCAACCTGATCGACAACGCCGTGAACGCCGCCGTCGCCGGGTCCGCGACGGAACGCTGGGTGGAGCTGGAACTGTTGGACGACGGCGGCACCCTGCACGTTGTGGTGGGAGACTCGGGCGATGGCCTGGGCGGGGTGGAAGCCGAAGAGGTCTTCACCGAAGGATTTACGACGTCGGAGCAGCCGGTACGTCCGGGGGCCGGCCACGGGCTGGGGCTGGCCCTGGTGCGGCAGCTTGCCCGGCGCCGGGGCGGGGACGTCCGGGTGCTGGAAACCGGGAGCCGCGGTGGTCCCGGAGCAGTGTTCATGGCGTCCATTCCGGGTGTCATGGGCCAGACGGACGCCTTGGGCCATGATGAATCCGGCACAACCGAGTGGAAGGACAGCAATGGCTGAGGACTTGAGGGTGCTGATCGTGGATGACGATTTCCACGTGGCAAGGCTGCACGCGGCCTACGTTGATTCCGTGGCGGGATTCATGGCCTTGGCGCCTGCCGGATCGGTGTCCCAGGCGCTCCAGGCGATCCACAGCCTGCGCCCGGACCTGGTGCTGTTGGACGTCTACTTGCCCGACGGCTCCGGCCTGGATCTCCTGGGCCAGCTGGACGTCGACGCCGTGATGCTGACGGCGGCCTCGGATGCACAGTCCATCAGGGTCGCGATGCGCCGAGGGGCCCTGGGGTACCTGCTGAAGCCGTTCACGGCCGAGTCTTTGTCCCAGCAGCTCCGCTCCTATGCCCGGTACCGCCGCATCCTGGGACAACAGCCCAGCGTCGACCAGAGCAGCATCGAACGGGCCAAGCGGGCCCTCATCCCCGGCGACGTCACGCCGTCGGCCAAGCCGCGCTCAGCAACCGAAGCCGCGGTGCTGGAGTCGCTGGTGGCGGGCGAGCAATATTCCGCAGCCGAGGTGGCGGACCGGGTGGGCGTTTCCCGGGCCACCGCGCAAAGGTACCTGTCCTCGCTCGCGGACGATGGCGCCGTCGAAATCCAACTGCGGTACGGAACCACAGGCCGCCCGGAACACCGCTACGGCATCCCGGGCTAAGCCAAGGAGCTACGCGGACTTCTGGGCCACGAGTTCGATCTCCACCAGCATCTGCGGATCGAGGAACGGCAGCACGTGCACGAGGGAGAGGGTGGGGCGGATTTCGCCGAACACCTCGCCGTGTGCGCGGCCCGCGTCTTCCCACTTGCTGATGTCCGTGAGGTACAGCTTGGACTGGACAACGTCCTCGTAAGAGAAGCCGGCTTCTTCCAGGACAGCGCCGAGCTTTTCCAGGATGTACTTGGTCTGCGAGTAGAAGTCGTCGCCGACGATGCCTTCGGGACCGGAAGCCGCGGTGGCCGAAATGAAGAGGGTGTTGTCCACCTGGACTGCACGGGAGTAGCCAAGGGTCTGTTCCCAGACCGAACCCGAGCCGAATGTCTTGCGCATGCCGCGCCTTTCCTGTCGCTTCCCGGCCTGCTGCCGGGATATCCGAGGAAAACTTTAGGCTTGCGGCAGCTCAAGCCTGTAAACGAACAGCTTTATGTCGGTGCCCGGCACGAACCAATCGCGTTCGGGCGCCCTGTCAAAGCCCGTCCGGACGTAGAGGGCATTTGCGCTCTCCCACGTGGCGCCGGTGGTGAGGCACACGGCTTCGATGCCGTCGGTCGCCTGGGCCTGCTCGACGACGGCCTGCACCAGGGCGCGGCCGGCGCCTGAACGTTGTACTGCGGGATCGACCACGAGGGTCCGCAGTTCCAGTTCGCCTTCCAAGCCAATGTCGGAGAATCCGCCACCGGCCGGAGCTGCTGTGACGGAACCGATGATGTGGCCATCGCGTTCTGCCACCAGGATGTCCGCGTGCTTCGCCCGGCCAGCAACGTTCTGCAGTTCCAGAAGGTACGGGTGGTCAGCGCTGCCGTAGTAACCGGCAGTGACGTAGGAGTCCAGCGTGATGCGGGCAACGGCGTCGTAGTCTTCGGGCAGGGCGGGGCGGACGGTAATCGGCGAAAGCACCTGTCAATGGTAGTGGTAACCGGGAGTTGCATTGGGCGAAACGGCGGTTTTCGTGACCGAACTATCAGTCTTTTCCGGGGTTTTGTGTTGCCCCGCATGGCGTCGAATTGAGCCGCGTTGCGTGGCGTTAAGCCCCGTTTCCCGCCGTTGCGGGCTTATGTCGAAAGGCTGGCGCCGGGAGTTGCGCCCATGTTTGAGTTGCCACACGGCGCATGACAGCTGCCGACGAATTCGTGACAAGCGCGTGTGACACGCAGCTTTCCGATCACCCAACACCCGGAACAGGAGGAACGATGCTCCAGGCCCACTTCAGCATGACGCCGGCGCACTCCTGCTGTCCGCCCTGCCTTCAGCACTAAGCGATCTGCACTGCTGCTGCACATGGATCAACCATGCCCGGCAGACCACACGCACGTGAAAGGCTCTTTATGTCATCCGCGTTCCCCCGCGCCCAAAACCAGTCCACCACCCCCAGCCGCAGGCAAATCCTGGGTGGATTCCTCGCCCTTCCTGCCCTGGCCTTCGTCACTGCCTGCAATGCCACGAGCGCGGCCACTGGCCAAGCCACCCAGGCAGCCCAGGTGACCACGCCCCTGTCCACCACCATTCCGGTCGGTACAACCCTGGTGGTGGGTGATCCCACTGTCCAGGTTGCCCTCGAACTGTCCGGACTGGACAAGAAGCTCAGCTTCCCAGTCAAGTTCGCCAATATCTCCGGCGGACCAGCCACCACGGAAGCCTTCCGCGCCAACGCCTTGGACGTTGGTTCCGTGGCCGACATTCCGCCCATCCACGCGACCTGGACCGGATTGGACGTACGCATCATCGCCAGCGTGTTCCGGCAAGATGCCGTCAACCATCCTCTGTACGAGCTCGGCATCGCCCCCGGCGCGGGAGTCACGGACCTCCCGGGCCTGCGTGGGAAGAAGATTGCCTACAGCCCGGGGCAAGCACAAGGTGCCCTGGTGCTCCGGATCCTTGAAAAGGCCGGTTTGCAGCAAAGCGACGTGAAACTCGTTGAACTCCCCAGTACCGGCGATGCCTACTCCACGGCCCTGTCCAGCAAGCAGGTTGATGCCGCACCGCTGGGCGGCGTGCAGATCAAGCGCTACCTGGCCAAGTACGGCGCGGACGGCGGAACAACGCTGCGGCACGGGCTCCGCGACGACCCCGGCCACTTGTACTCCCCCGCCAAGGTCCTCGACGATCCGGCAAAGGCCGCCGCCCTCGCTGAATACGTCGATATCTGGGGCCAGGCGCAGCGCTGGATCCAGGACCACCCCAAGGAATGGCTGGAGGGCTACTACATCAAGAACCAGGGGCTCTCCGCCGAAGACGGCCAATACCTGATCGACGCCGCCGGCGAGCGGGACCTTCCTGTGTCCTGGACTGAAGCGATCGCCCGGCATCAGCAAACCATCGATCTGCTGGCCCGTGAGCAGAAGAAGCCTAAGCTCGATGCCGCGAAGCTCTACGACCTCCGCTTCGAGGCCATCGGTGGCAAGGCCTACGCAGCTGCCAAGGGGGCTACGGCATGACCACTGCAGCCGCAGCCGGGCGGACCTCAGTCCGCACCGCAGCAAAGTCCGACGCCGGCACTCAGCCAGGCGCCGCCGTCGAACCCCACCTGGACCCGGCGCTGGCCGGCCGCCCTGACGTCAGGCCGGGCAGCCGACGGCTGGGACCCGGTCCGCGCCGCCGTTTCGCGGGGCTCGTGGGGCCGGCAGCGCTGGTCCTTCTATGGGTGGTGGCCTCGGCTACCGGCCTGCTGGATCCGCGCATCCTCTCCGAACCGTGGACGGTGGTGGGCACAGCCGGCGAACTGATCGCCGACGGCCGCTTGCAGGAGCACCTCGCGATTTCCGCGCAACGGGCCGGGCTGGGGTTGTTCTTCGGCATCGTCGTAGGCGCCGCGCTGGCCTTGCTCGCCGGCTTGAGCCGCGTAGGCGAATCGTTGATCGACGGCCCTGTGCAGATCAAGCGCGCTATTCCGGGGCTGGCACTCATCCCGCTCCTGATCCTGTGGTTCGGCATTGACGAGACCATGAAGGTCCTCACCATCACCCTGGGCGTGTTCGTGCCGATCTACCTCCAGACCCATGCGGGACTCCGCGGGATCGACCTCCGCTACGTCGAGCTTGCCCAAACGGTGGGGCTGAGCCGGGCCGGCTTCATCCGGCGGGTGGTCCTGCCGGGAGCGCTTCCCGGATTCTTCCTGGGGCTGCGGTTCGCCGTCACCGGTGCCTGGGTGTCTCTGGTGGTGGTTGAGCAGATCAACTCCACCAGCGGCATCGGCTACATGATGGAGCTCGCCCGCACCTACGGCCAAACCAACATCATCGTCCTGGGACTGGCCGTCTACGGCATCCTGGGCCTCCTCTCCGACGCAGCCGTCCGGCTCCTGGAACGAAAGGCATTGTCATGGCAGCGCACACTGGCGGGCTGAACGTCGTGGAGGCGGCACCGGCTGCAGCCCGGAATGAGGTGTCCGTCCGGAACCTGATCCGCAGCTTCGGACCGAAAGGCGTCCTCAACGGCGTCAACCTAGACATCGCACCGGGCGAATTCGTCGCCCTCCTTGGACCCAGCGGCTGCGGCAAGAGCACCCTGCTGCGCGCCCTCGCCGGGCTGGACCGCGATGTCCGCGGGAGCGGCGTGGTCCAGGTGCCGGAACAGGTATCCGTGGTGTTCCAGGATTCACGGCTGCTGCCGTGGGACACCGTGCTGGGCAACGTCACCCTGGGCCTGAAGGACCACGACGCCGATGTTCGCGGCCGCCGCGCACTCGCCGAGGTGGGACTCGCCGGCCGGGAGAAAGCCTGGCCACACGAGTTGTCCGGAGGCGAGCAGCAGCGCGTCGCCCTGGCACGTTCGCTGGTCCGGGAACCGCGGCTGCTCCTGGCCGACGAACCCTTCGGAGCCTTGGATGCACTCACCCGTTTGAAGATGCACGCGCTGCTGAAGGAACTCGTAGCAGCGCATCGCCCTGCCGTCCTGCTCGTCACCCACGACGTCGACGAGGCCATCACGCTCGCCGACCGAGTCATCGTGCTCCAAGGCGGCCGGGTCGCCTTGGAGCGCCAAGCGGGTGCCGCCGTCGAGCATTCCGCCCTCCGTACCGAACTGCTCGGCGCCCTCGGCGTCACAGCCGCCGCCTGAAATCCCAACCGCAAAGGAAGAACCCATGACAACCCCGCCCCGCAAACTCCACCTCAACGCCTTCCTCATGAGCACCGGCCACCACGAAGCCTCGTGGCGGCTCCCGGAAAGCGATCCGTTCTCCTCCACCAGAATTGAGCATTACCAGCACCTGGCCCGGACCGCTGAACGGGGAAAGCTGGATTCGATCTTCTTCGCCGACTCCCCTGTGCTGTTCGGCGAGGTGGGACGGCGTCCGGTCGGAAAGCTTGAACCCACCGTCCTGCTCACCGCGATCGCGGCCGCCACACAGAAGATTGGCCTGATCGCCACCGCCTCCACCACCTACAACGAACCGTTCAACCTTGCCCGCCGCTTCGCGTCGGTGGACTGGGTCAGCGGTGGCCGCGCCGGATGGAACGTCGTCACCACGGCGGGTCCGGACGCCGCGCGGAACTTCGGCGTGGACGACCAGCCGGCCCACGCCGTCCGGTACGAGCGTGCCGCCGAATTCCTCGAGGTGGCCCAAAAGCTGTGGGACAGCTGGGAGGACGACGCCGTGCTGGCCGACAAAGCCGAAGGCGTCTGGGGCGACTCCACCAAGATCCGCGCGATTGAGCACGTGGGCAAGCACTTCCGCGTCCGCGGTCCACTCAACGTTCCGCGCTCCCCGCAGGGCCACCCGCTGATCGTGCAGGCCGGCTCCTCGGAGAACGGCAAGAAGCTGGCTGCACAGTACGCCGAGGCAGTGTTCACCGCCCACCAGACCCTGGGTGACGCGCAGGCTTTCTATGCCGACCTCAAAGCCCGGACCGCCGCGGTGGGACGTGACCCGGAAGGCATCAAGATCCTGCCCGGCATCGTTCCCGTGATTGGCTCCACGGAAGCCGAGGCCTTGCGCCTTGAGCGTGAACTCGACGAGCTCATCAAGCCGGAATACGCCCGCGAACAGCTCGCCAAGACCCTGCGCCTCTCACCCGAGGACCTGCCCTTGGACCGCCAGCTTCCCGCAGATCTCCCGTCGGAGGACGAGATCGAAGGCGCGAAGAGCCGCTACACACTGATCGTCGAACTTGCCCGCCGCGAGCAGTTGACCGTGCGCCAACTCATTGGCCGCCTCGGTGGAGGCCGTGGACACCGGACCTTCTCCGGCACGCCGGAACAGGTGGCGGACGCGATCCAGGAGTGGTTCGACGCCGGTGCCGCCGACGGTTTCAACATCATGCCGCCGGTGCTGCCGTCCGGCTTGGAGGTCTTCGTTGACCAAGTGGTGCCGATCCTCCAGCAGCGCGGACTCTTCCGGACCGAGTACACGGCTTCCACGCTACGGGGCCACTATGGTCTTGCCCGGCCGGACAACCGCTTCGCGGACAGTGAGGCACGCGAGCTGACCTCGATCGGGTCCGCGTTCTAGCCCTTCACCTCTTGGGCCAGCTCCACAGCGGACCTTCGAGGGAACCGAGTCCCTTAATCCTGGTCTCGCCCAGGTCCTTATAGAGCTCGTGTTCATGGGCGGCACCGCTTTCCCGGAGAGCCTGGAGCAACGCCTCCGAGTGGGTCACCACAATCACCTGGCTGCTGGCACTGGCCTGGACGATCAGTCCAGCCAGTGCCGGCATCAGGTCCACATGGAGGCTGGTCTCGGGTTCGTTGAGCACCATGAGCTCCGGTGGCCGTGGAGTGAGCAGGGCGGCTGTCAGGAGCAGGAACCGCAGGGTACCGTCCGAGAGCTCGGCTGCCTTCATGGGCCGCAGCATGCCGGGTTGTTTCAGCTCAACACTGAACCTGCCGTCCTCGCTGACCGCGACGTTGAGCCGACTTCCCGGAAAGGCGTGATCGACGGCGGCATCGAGCTGACGTTCGAAACCCACCTCCCGGAGGGTCTGGAGAGCAGCGGCAAGGTCCTTTCCGCTGTGGTGCAGCACGGGAGTCCGGGTTCCCAGCTGCGCCTGCCTGGCCGGTGCCTCCGCATCCGTCCGGAAATGATCGTAGAACCGCCAGGACCGGACCGAGTCCCGCACCCGCAGCACCTCCGGAGCCCTGTCCAGGTCCGAGACCTCCGTCAACATGCTCTGGAACGTATCCAGGCGACGGGACAACTCGGTCCATCCGCCGTCCTGGCCACGTAACCGGGCCAGTCCTCCCTTGCGGTCCACCAGCAGCGAACCCGGCCTCGCAATCGGCCCCGAGAAGATTTGCTCACGCTTGATTTCCGGATCACGGCTGAAGGCGGAAGGCCGGACCTGTCCGGTCTCCTCGTCGAAGCCCGCACCGCCCGGCACCGGAATCCCGAGGTCAACCAAGTACCCGAAGTCGTCCCCCGAATAGCCAAGCTTCAGGTTGATGACGTCCTTGCGGACGGTGCCCTGGACCGGGACCTCTCCACGCCGCATGGCTTCGCTGATGGTTTCCGGTCCAGCCCACAGTGTGGAGGGCAGGCCACCATCGCGGGCCAAGGAACCCACCACGTTGCCGGAGTCCCCGCCGGCGCACTCTGCCAGCAGCCGCAGCGCCCTGTAGAGGGAGGACTTCCCGCTGCCGTTGGCCCCCGTCACCACATCCAATCCATGGAGTTCCATGGTCAGGTCGCGGATGGAGCGGTAATTGGCGATGGCGAGCGTGCGGATCATCGGCGTACATCACAAGGGGAAAGTGCCGGACAGCTCCAACGTCCCGGCGCACATCCACGCCGCCAGTCGATCCTCAGCGCTGGGGCCACCGTCGAGCGGGCTGGCCAGCTTTGGCCTGCGCACCCAGCAGCCTGCTTCCTCCGCAATCAGGGCTCCAGCAGCGAAATCGTGCTCATTCAGGCCTCGCTCACCGAAGGCGTCCACGGTGCCGTCCGCCACGAAACAGAGATCCAACGCCGCAGAACCCAGCCTCCGGATGTCGGCGAAGCTGTCCATCAGGCCTGCCAGGACTTCGGCCTGGCTGGCTCGGGTGGCGGGATCATAACTGAAACCCGTAGCCAGGATCAGGCCCTTGCGGCCGGGAACAGGACCTGAAAGCCTGGTGTATTCCCCTGCCACCTCGAGCCAGGCGCCGTGGCCGCGGGCAGCCGAGTAGACGCGGCCCAGCGCAGGCGCGTGCACGACGCCGGCCAGCCACACGCCGTCGGAATCTGCCACGGCCACGGACGTCGCGTAATAGGCGATGTTTCGGATGAAGTTGGTGGTGCCGTCCAGTGGATCGATGGACCAGCGGAATCCGGACGCATCCTCCGGCCGGGTGGTGCCGTGCTCTTCTCCCGTGACGGTGTCGTTGGGACGGGCGTCGTTGATGGCCCGGCGGACGGCGTTCTCCGCGGCGACATCGAACTCAGTAACCCAGTCCCCGGCCTCGCCTTTGTTGGACATGCCCAGACCGTCGCCGCCGCTACCGGTGACGGACCGCCGGGCGAGTACAGCCGCGCCGGCGGCGGCAGCCGTCTTGGCTGCCGCCAGGAGTTCCAACACGTCAACCTGCTGCCCGGTCATTCGGCGTCCCCTTCCACCGGCACCGACGCTTCTTCTGCCGCTCCCTCGGCCTCCACGGCGGGTCCGTTGGCCAGCAGCTCGCGGAAGCCGTCCTCGTCCAGCACGGGAACTCCGAGTTGCTCGGCCTTGTCCAGCTTGGTGCCCGCGCTTTCGCCAGCCACCAGGTAGCTGGTGTTCTTGGAGACGGACCCCGAGGCCTTGCCACCACGGATGATGATGGCTTCCTTGGCTTCATCGCGGCTGAAGTTGGGCAGTGTGCCGGTGACCACGATGGTGAGTCCTTCCAGCGTGCGCGGGGTGGCAGTATCGCGTTCGTCCTCCATCCGGACGCCGGCGGCTGCCCAGCTCTCCACGATCTCGTTGTGCCAGTCCACGGCGAACCACTCTTTGAGCGCGGCCGCGATGGTGGGCCCCACACCGTCGACGTGGGCCAACTGTTCCTCGGTGGCGTTGCGGATGGCGTCCATGCTGCCAAAATTCGTGGCCAAGGCGCGGGACGCCGTGGGACCGACGTGGCGGATGGACAGGGCAACCAGGACGCGCCAGAGCGGCTGCTTCTTCGCTTTTTCGAGTTCCGCGAACAGCTTTTCCGTGGTGGCTGTCGGCTTGGACGGGGTCTTGGCCGTGGCCTTGGTGTAGAAGTACGGGACCAGTTCATACTGGCCGGTACCGACGCCTTTGGACTTCTTCTCCCGGCGGATCAGCACGTTGGCCAGGTCCTCCCGGGTCAGGCTGAACAGCGCGGCCTCGCTGGTGAGCGGCGGAGTTTCCGGTTCGGCGGGCTGGGTCAGCGCAATCGCCGCTTCCCAACCAAGCGCTTCAATATCGAAGGCCCCACGGCTTGCTACGTGGAACACCCGCTCCCGCAACTGCGACGGGCAGGACTTTCCGTTGGGGCAACGGATATCCACGTCGCCCTCCTTGGACGGTGCCAGCGGCGTGCCACAGGAAGGGCACTCCGTGGGCATGACGAACTCCCGGACGGGTGGATCCTGTTTGTCCCGCAGTGCCAGCACCGGGCCAACGATCTCCGGGATGACGTCGCCGGCCTTCCGGAGGATCACAATGTCGCCGATCATGACGCCCTTGGTCTTGACCACGTCCTGGTTGTGCAGGGTGGCCATGCCAACAGTGGAGCCCGCGACCTTGACCGGTTCCATGAGCCCGAACGGCGTGACGCGTCCCGTCCGGCCGACGTTGACCATGATGTCCAGCAGCTTGGTGTGGACCTCTTCCGGCGGGTACTTATACGCCGCTGCCCACCGTGGCACGCGGGACGTGAAGCCGAGCGCACGCTGCGTCGCGAAATCGTCGATCTTGACCACGATGCCATCGATCTCGTGCAGGAGGTCGTGGCGGTGCTCGCCGTAGTGCGCAATGAATTCCAGGACGCCTTCGTAGGTATCGAGGACCTTGGAGTAGGGGCTCACGGGAAGGCCCCATTCGCCCAGCAGCTGGTACGTCTCGGACTGGCTGGCTGCTTCCAGCCCTTCCCGGGCTCCAATGCCGTGGACGAACATGCTCAGGGGACGCTTGGCCGTTTCGGCCGGATCCTTTTGCCGCAGGGAACCAGCGGCGGCATTGCGCGGGTTGGCCAGGGGCGCCTTGCCTGCGGCCACCAGTGCCTCGTTGAACTCGATGAACGCTTTGGAAGGGATGAACACCTCTCCACGGATCTCCACCTCCGCCGGATAGCCGGAACCGCTCAGCTGGCGCGGGATCTCCTTGATGGTGAGGACGTTGTGGGTGATGTCTTCGCCCGTGGTTCCGTCGCCGCGCGTGGCAGCGCGAACCAGTTTGCCGTCCCTGTACAGGAGGTTAACGGCGAGGCCGTCGATCTTGAGCTCGGTCAGCCACGCAATGGGCGGAACCCTGTCGCCGAGCTTCGCCACGGAAGCCTCGGCCTTCCGCACCCAGGCCTCCAGCTCATCGAGCGAGAACACGTCGTCGAGGCTGTACATCCGTTGCAGATGCTCGACGGCGGCAAACGCCGCCGACACTTCGCCGCCGACTTCCTGGGTGGGTGAATCGTTGGAAACCAGCTCCGGATGGAGTGCTTCCATTTCCTCCAGGCGCCGGTAAAGGACGTCGTACTCGGCATCCGAAACCGTCGGTGCATCCTCTTGGTAGTAGGCGTACCGGTACTTCCGGACCAAGTCCGCCAGCTCCTGGTATTCGTCCCGGAGATTTTCCGACGGCGGCGCCACCTCCTCTGCGGCGATGGCCGCGGCGGCCCTGGAGGTGGTTTCGACCCGATCTGGATTCTCTGGTGTGCTCACAGGTCTATCTTGCCAAATGGCTCAGACAATGTGCGCTCACGTCCGCGGGGGTGGCGTTGGCAAGAAGCCGCTAGGCACCCTTTAAGATCTGGCTCGCCCGCTGGAATGAGATATGCATGACAGCGCCGATGTCACGGACAGTCATTCCGGAAGCCTGCATGGCATGTGCTGCCTCGCGGTTCAGGGCCGTCGCCGTGCGCTGTGCATCTGCGGCAGCGTCAGCCATTTCCTTTGCCTGCCTCAACGCCTCCTGCGTAGCGGCATCCACGATCGGCAGAACGTTTACTGCAAACGAGGCCGCGGGCTGTCCAGTAAGGGCAGCAGCGGCATCCCGCACCATTCCCTCGACTTGGTCGAGTCTCCTGACCTGTGTGAAGAGTCCCTCAATCTCCGGAACCTCCACCGCCCACCAAGCACCTGAGCGCTCGGCTCGTGCGTTGAGCTGCATGTCATTCTCCGATTTGCTTGATGATTTTCCTGGCAGTGATCTCGTTAATTTCACTGTGCCGCGGAACGACCGTCTGCTTGTCACCGATTTTGATGACCGTGTGACTGCCGCCCTCTCGATACTCGACCGGAAGGCCACGTATCCTCGCCATCCGTTCAAGTGTCTTGAGTAGATCTCGCCGCTTCACCATCAGACTAGTCTAGGTAGTCTTGACAATTCAAGTCGAGTAGGCCTAGACAAGTTGTGGATAACCACCCAGGGTCAGTGCGACGACAGTCGGTTCTTGCTCCACAGCGCGAAGGCCAAGCCACCAAGCCCCACCAGCAACACGCCACCGAGGATCCCGAACAGGCCCAGCAGATTGGGCCCGGAGAAGCTGGTGTTGGCCATGACCGCGGCCTGGGTTTCCTTGCCCTTCTCCACCGGCGTGTCCCAGTTGGACGACTTCGTGGGGCTAGGCGTCGAGGACGGCGTCGCCGAAGCAGCAGCGGTTGCTGTCGCCGTCGTCGTTGGTTCGGGAGCGGACGACGGCGGTTGCGTCACCTCGGGCGCAACCGTCACTGGCGCCTGCACCACGGCTGGTTGCGGGGCCTGGACGACGGGAGCTGGCGCCGCGGGAGCAGGCGGTTGCTGGGTCTCGCGGACCCTGGTGGGTACCGGCTTCGGCGTCGTCTTGCCGGCCTCAGGCGCCAGCCCCGGTTCCGTCGGAGTGGGCTCGGTAGGAGCAGCCACGGGCGGGCACGTCCCGGCCGTCGACGGAACGCAGGGTGCCGCCTGGGCGACCCCCTGCGGCGCCAACCAGGCGCCCGCGGCCAGCAGTACGCCCGCCAGGACGGCGGGCACCCGGCGACGCAGCCTGGAGGGCATAACGGTATGAAGAACGGTGGGTTGCATGGAGCATGACCTCGCTGGGGCGTTGGGGCGCTTTAGGCAGTGGCGGAAGTCCGAATGTTTCCGGCATCCTCCTACATGAGGCCATGCAGATGCAAATCCTAGCTGCGGTTCTCCGGCGGCATGGCTACTTGCAGCTTCCGCACCTTGCCCCGTCCCACGATGTATCCGCGCCCCGGAATGAAGTCCTTGCTGAGGCGTCCCAACGAGGTGTTGAGCAGGCTGTCGCCCTCCACGTCGCCAGGGTTGAGGAGCAAGCCGCGGCGCCCGGATTTGAAGGGCTGGGCCAGCGACCAGGCTTGCGACCACGTTGACGTTTCGGACTCGCCCACAACCCACTGGTCCGCCTTGATGGCTGCCGTGACAAGGCGTCCCACGCCGGACTCGGCCAAGGTGTCGGTGAACTCGGTAAGGCCCTCGATGAAGATCGCCATGGTGCCCGGGTTGTCCGAGGCCTTATCCACGAGGTCATCCACCACGTCCGAGACTTCGTCGGGACCAACCAGCGAACGGCTCCAAATGTTCAGGGACGCCACGGCGGAGCGACGCGAACCGATGTAGATCAGGTCCGTCCGGGGATTGGACCGGCGCAAGGCGTAGGCCAGGGTAACCAGTGCAACGGTTCGTCCCGAGCCTGGAGGCCCCGCCAGCAGCAGCGGACCTTTCGCAGCGATCGCAGCAGATCCGAGAGTTTCGTCATCGACGCCGATAACCGGGTTGTCCGGTCCGCCCACCGGGAGGATGTCCAGGTCCACCAGTTCCGGGAGTCGCTGGATCTGCGGCGCCTGGTCGAGGCCCTGGCGGACCATGGCCTGGCTGAGCTTGGACACTTCGCGGGCTTGGAGGGCCAGGTTGGAGTTTCCCCCCAGCACGGCGAGCTGTACTTCCAACCCGTCCAACAAGCCACGCCCGGGAGGCGAAGCAGCGTTGAGGACGTCTTTGGGGACGTCCAGGGTCATGTAGTCGTCCTCGGAGCTGAGGCGCAGCACCAAGCGCTTCTGGATCGAGGCAAGGAGCGACGCCGGCACGGAGTTGGGGCGGTCGCCGGCAACAACGAGGTGGATGCCGAGGGGACGGCCGTCCGTGGCGAGTTGCAGGAAGATGTCCCAAAGTGCGGACAGGTTGCTGTACTCGTAGCCTTCCCGGAAGGAAGACATGCCGTCGACGAGGATGAAAATGCGCTTCTCATCGGGGCGGTTGGCGAGATTCCGGTACTCAACGATGGTCGAGGCCCGGACCTCCGCGAAACGGGTGGCCCGGTCATCGGCGATGTCCTTGAGCCAGCGCAGGAGCCGGCCAACCCGTTCCACGTCGTCTCCATTGATGATTTCGCCCACGTGCGGCAGGCCATCGAGCATCTTCAAGCCGGAGGAGCCGCAGTCGATGCCGTAGACGTGGACGGGACCACCTCTGGGTGTCACGGCTGCGGCGATGGCAATGCCCCGCAGCGCCGCCGACTTGCCGGCGCCGCCGGTTCCGTAGACGGCCATGTTGCCGTCACGGTCCGGTTCGTAGAAGACCGTGGGCTGGTCCTGGTGGGCAGGATCATCGGCAACGCCCAGCAGCAGCCGCTCGTCCGTGCGCGGGTTGGGCAGCTTGGAAAAGTCGTACGTGGTGGCGAGTTCGTTGAGCCACGGCTTGCGGGGCGGCTCGATCTGCAGCACGTCGGCGGCCCTGACGATATTGGCCGTCATCCGGGCAATGTCGTTGGGCCCGGCAGGATCCTCCACGACGTCCGTGGCAGGCGGCGGCTCCCAGGAGGGGCCGGAACCGAACGCCATCTCGACGATGTCGATGCGGGGCCGCTGCGGTTTGTCCGTGGTCCAGCCACCGGCGTACCCGGTCTGGAAGCCTTGGATCCGGCCGGGACCGGTCTTCGCTGCGCCACGGCCGGGGATCGACGGATCAAAATACGCCGCAGTGGGCACGCCGAGAATGTCCACGGCGTCGACCTCGTCGGCCATTCGCAATGCCACGCGGAGGTTGGTGTTGGCCCGGAGGCTGTCCTTGATCACGCCGGCCGGACGCTGGGTGGCAAGAATCAAGTGGAGGCCCAGTGAACGGCCACGGGCGGCAACGTCAACCACGCCGTCCACGAATTCCGGAACTTCGGTGGCCAAGGCCGCGAATTCGTCCACGATGATGATCAGGTACGGCGGCGCCTCGGGGTCCGCTTCGCGCTGGAGCGCCAGCAGGTCCTTGGCTTTCTTCCGGTTCAGCAGGCGTTCGCGGTAGTGCAGTTCGGCTCGGAGCGAGGTCAGCGCGCGGCGCACCAGGTGGGGCGACAGGTCCGTCACCAGGCCCACCGTGTGCGGCAAGTGCAGGCAGTCCGCGAACGCAGCGCCGCCCTTGTAGTCGACGAACAGGAAACTCACCCGGTCCGGGCTGTAGGCGGCCGCCATGCCCATGACCCAGGACTGCAGGAATTCGGACTTTCCCGCGCCCGTGGTCCCACCCACCAGGGCGTGCGGACCCTCGTTCTTGAGGTCCAGGTAGAACGGTTCAACGCCCTTCGACCCAACCAAGGCACGGAGGCTGCCGTTGTCCTTGCGGTTGGGCACCGCCGTGGCGTGGACGGAGTTGTTCTCCTGCCAACGCTCGGCCACTGCTTGGGCATTGTCCATGAACTCCTTGCCGATCAACGTGGCGTAGGAGACGGCACGGGGCAGGTCGGAATCGTCCTCCAGCGGGTTGCCGACGTCCACCAAAGGCGACATCATGCGTGCCAGCTGGGTGGCGAGTCCGGCATCGAGGCTCTCACAGCTCACCGGGTAAGTGTGACGGCCGAGCCGGACCTGTCCCGTGGTGGTGCCATGGTCGCCGTCGACCGATAAGAAGTCGCGGCAAGCGGCGGGCAGGGACTGCACGTTCGCTGCCACCCACATGACGTGGACGCCGTAGTCGGGTCCGCGTTCAACAAGGCGGGTGAGCCGCCCGCGGTCAACGGGAGCGTCGTCTTCCACCACGACCAGCACCGCGGGAACCACCGGGCCGGGCGTGTCTTCGTGCTCGTCCTTGAGGCCGGGCCGGGGCTGCTGCCCGGGTTCCTTGGCCTGCGCCTCGCGCTGCTCCACGAGGTCTTCCAAACGGGACAGGAGCGAGGATCCTGCCCCGGGCCCTGCAGCGAGATGGTCTCCGGAAAGCGGGCTGTGGCCCGATCCGACGTGGGGAAGCCACTGCAACCAATCCCAGCGTTCACGGGACCGCGGGGACGTCAGCGAGGCAATCACCAGTTCGGCCGGCGAGTGGAGGCCCACCAACTGGAGGACCATGCCGCGGGCAACATCGTCCACGACGCTCCGGTCCCCGGCCACACCGAAGGACCCCGAGGTCCGCAGCTGGGACACGATCGGCACGCCCTCAATAACGCGGACCTGCTGCAAGCACTCCTGGATTTCCCGCATGTACTTGGGCTCGGTTTCGTTGGCGCCCGGCTCGTCGAACTGGATCCGGGAAGGGGCGGATCCGAGGCCGAAGCGCACGCCGAGGAAATGCTGGTGCTCAGGACGGTTGGTCCAGAGCAACGGGCCCAGCTTGTAGATGGCGTCCACGGTGTCGCTCACCGAGGGGGTCTCCTGCAGGCGGACCGCACGCTCGATGTTCTGCTGCCGGTCGATGTCCTCGCGGAAGGCCAGCATGGAAGCCTTGAACTGCTTGTGCCCTTCCTTGACCTGCTTCTTGCTCTGCATCTTGTGGTCCACGTAATGGCCCACAACAAACAGGGGCATCATGGCCATGAAGATCACGGAGAGCACGTTCTGCGTCAGCGCAAAGAGCACGCCACCCATCAGGAGCGGCGTGATCAGCATGATGTACGGGAACGGCTGGTGTTCGGGCCGTTTGGGTCCTGCCGGCGGAACCCGTTTGGGCGACTCGAACCTCGGCACCACGCGCGGCGAACGGTTGAAGTCCACCAAGGGGGACGTTGGCCCGCCGGAATGGTTGCGCGAGAGCGAAACAACGCCCACTGTCGTATCGCCGAGGGTCACAGTGTCTGAGGACTCCAGCGTGGCCCGGCTGACGGGCAAGCCATCCATGAGGAGTCCGTTGGCCGAGTTGGTATCCACGATCTCCACGGTTTCGCCAACCGTGATGCGAGCGTGCCGCTTGGACGTCAAGGGGTCGGTCAGCCGGATATCGGCGTCCCGGTCCCGGCCGATGTAGCTGGTGCCGAACGGCAGCGAAAATTCGCGTCCGACGTCGGGCCCTGACATGACCCGCAACGTCGCCGCTGCGGGGCCGCGGTCGGGGCCGTGCCCGTCCGACGCGAACTGCTCGCTCACCTGGGCGAGCGACACGCGTGAGCCGGGTCGCAGCCCGGACTCCAGCAGGTTGTCGGCTGGCCTGAGAATCTGGCCGGAGAGTCCGCCGCCCACGAACGCTTCGTCCACGCTGATGGACAGGTTCGACGGCGGTTCGGTCCCCTTGCGGGCGGGATCGGCGGCCCAGAGTTCAGTGGCGATATCGGCCACCGTGGCACGGCCGTCCACCGTCACGGCGAGGTCTTTGGCTTCCGCGGGGTCTCGCCGCAAGGTCAGGCGGAACTTCATCCTTCGTCGACTCCACTCTCGGTATCAAGGAGGTACAGGTCTGCCGGCGTCACCAAGTGGGACGTCACGGCATGCTCCACCAGGCGCGCCCGGCGGTTGGTGGCGAGCTTGCCAGCGCCACCTCGCAGGCCCACAACGCCCACCCGGTCCAGCTTGTCGCACACATTGTCCAGCTTCCGGTTGAACCGGGTCAGGGCCCAGCCAAGGCGCTTGGCAGCCTCCGCCGAGGACGGGATGGCGCTGAACCCCGTGCCTTCGCGGCGAAGCATCGGCTCGGCCAACGCCACGATCAACGCTTTCTGCGAGTCCGTGAACACCACCGGACCGATGGTGGTGTCACCGGCCTGGTCCTCGTCCCTGGCTTCGTGCCGGAAGGAAGGTGTCTTCAAGTGCACGGCAAATTCGTACGTGGTGGGTCCCGCCGTGAAAATGACGTTGGTGTGGCTGAAAACCAGCGGAATGCGGGCCCCGGGTGCAAGCCAGGCCTGCATGCCGCCGGAACCATCGGCGATGGTGGCCGAAAGCATGCTTCCGACGTTGCTGAGCCACCAGATACCGTCGTAACGGGCGATCTGCAGGAACCGCCGGTGCAGGTACGGATTGTCGTCGACCTCAAGATCGCCCTCGCGGCCAATGTCGAAGACGTCCTCGTCGGATGGTTCGTACCATTCCCCACAGAAATCTATTGCTAGATCCCCCATGATCTGTGCCTCCTCGCTGGGCGGTGTGTTTGTTTCATGGCCTGCTATTTCTCCAGGCAAGCGATGGATTCAGGACCGCCGGGCGAGGCAGAGCCGTCCGCCCGGACGATGATGACCTGGACGCAGATGGGCGGGGGCAGCGTACCGGACACGAGCACCGGGCTGGCTCCCGTCGACTGGTAGGGGCCGTCGCTCTTTGCCGATTTGATGCGCCACTTAAAGGTGCCGCCGGGCCCGGTATCGGTATAGTCCCAGCTGAAAAGGACAGACGGGTGTCCCAGGACATCCTCGTCGAGTTTGGCGCGCAGCCCGGTGACGTCGGGCACGCTGCCATCTCCCAGCGCATCTGCCGGCGGCTTGCTCGCTGTGTCAGTGGGTGCGGCCTTCGGCTGTGTGTTGGCGCCGAGGACAACCCCAACGACGATCGCGACAACCAGTACGGCGGCACCCGTCACGGCAAGCCACAGATTGCGTTTGCCGTGGTCAGCCGGCGCAGCTTCCGCCGCTTCCTCGGACGTAGGGGCGGAGCGGTTCACCGTTTCCGCGAGGTACTCGTGCGCGCGGCCGGATGGTTGCCAGCCGCGAAGGACCGTGGACTCGGCTGTGTCGGGCTCAGCCGGTGCCGGCTGCGGCGCGTGGAACTGCTGGGGGTGGAATTGCGGCGGGGCTGGAACTTGGGGAGCATGCGACTGCGTGGGCTGCGGCCCTGTTCCAGGCACCGTGGACGGGAACGTCCGGGCGGGGAACGTGGGTGCCGAACCGGTGGTGGCCGTTCCCGAGGCGTCGGGATCGATCGATGCGATGCTCCGGACGCGGGTCTCCTCCACGTTATCGTCCGGGTGCTCTTCGCCGTGGCCTGGCTCGGCGAGGACCTCGAACGGCGTGACCGAGAGGTTCAGTTCTGCCTGGATCCGCTGCAGGGCCAAAGCAAACGCATGCGCCGAGGAATAGCGCGAGTCGGGAGACTTGGCCATGGCCGTCGCCAGGACCAGTTCCAGCGATTCCGGCACATCGGCACGTCCAAGCCGCGGCACGGGCGAATTGGTGATCCGGGAGATCAATTCCCGTTGCGAGTTGTCCTGGCCGGGAAGAACGAATGGTGAACGGCCGGCCAGCAGGGTGTAGAGCGTGGCTCCCAAGGCCCAGATGTCTACGGGAACACCGTCCACGGCCCCGCCGCGGAACTGCTCCGGCGGCGACCACGGGATGGACATCCCGGCGTCGTCATCAGTGTCTGCACCGATGGTTCCGGAAATACCGAAGTCCGTCAGGGCGGGCCGGTTGTAGTCGGTGACCAGGATGTTGGCGGGCTTGATGTCCCGGTGCACGATCCCGGCCCGGTGGGCGGTTTCGACGGCGGACGCCACCTGGATGCCGACGGCGAGGACCTCGTCCACACTGAACCGCTGGCGGCGGTAGCGGACGTCGAGGCTCGGCCGGGAGCAGTACTCCATGGCAAGGTACGAATGCCCGTTTTCGGTGATCTCCGCTTCGAAGATGGTCACGATGTACGGGTGGGAGGACAGCTGCGCCATCAGGTTCGCCTCGGACTCGAAGCGGCGGCGCGCCCCCTCGGTCTTCAGGTCGGAGAGCAGCACTTTGACGGCCACTTTTCGGCGCGGCCTGTCCTGCTCATACAGGAAGACGTCGGAGAAACCACCGGAACCGAGCAGGCTGACGTACTTGAAACCCGGGATGGGTGGAGGCGGCGCGGGGGGCCTCTTGGAACTCAAAGAATCTCCTCGAAACGCAATGAAATGTTGTCACCCAGTTCGGCGATGTCGCCGTCCAGCAGGATGGCCATCTCGTTTTGGGCAAGCCGGCGCGGGGCCTGGCCTTCCCTGATCAATACGGTGCCGTTGGTCGCTTTCAAGTCGCACAACATGACGTGCCACCCTTCCAGCCGCACCTCGACGTGGGAGCGGGAGATGTCTCCCCCCGGGCTCTCCACTTGGACAAGCCGTGGCATGGTGCCGCCCTGCACCCTCGACACGGAGGGCTGCCGACCAATGATGAGCGACTGGTCCAGGTCGATCAGTTCGCCCGTGGACAGCCGCATCCGACCGAGCCGCGGCCGGGGAACCTGCTCGGCGTCCCCGGTCAGCGCCACACCGCACGCCGCACACTGTGAATAGGTGGGAGGGTTGGCGTGGCCTTGGGAGCACACCCGTGCCAAAACACTGGGACCGTTGCCGGCTGGCGCACTTGACTGCGCCGAAGTGGAGGCAGCCGTGGGGAGGTCGCCTGCGACGCTGCTCTTCATGACCGTCTGGCCGTCGTGGTCAGGATCGTGGTTCGGAAAGGACTGCGCCAGCGGGACCGCCGCTGGCGGACCCGCGATGCCAGCCGCTTCCGGCCCGCCCTGCGGAGCTGGCGCTCCCGCGCCGCCGCGCAGCCAGGGGACGGAGTCAATCAGGGCCGGCACACCAAGCGGCGCGGGCGCGGCTTCCGGTGCTGTCACCACTGCTTCAGGCACGACGCCGGAATCACCGTCCGGAGCGCCCTCACCTTCCGCCGGGGCCGGCTCAGCCTCATCAACAGGCTTGGGAGCCGGAGCCGCGGGAACATCGTGTTCGTCCGCATCGGCCACGATCCGCACGGCCGCGTCCTCGATGTTGCGCATCACCGTCTTGTCCCACAGATGGTCATAGTTGGTGGTGGTTTCCAACGTGGGCAGCAGCGGATCCGTGGTGCTGGTATGGACCGGCACGTCCGAGAAATCTTCGGAGACTTCGGCCTCCGGTTCAGGCTCCGGCGCAGGTTCGGGCTCGGGCGATCCTTCCTCCGGCAGCGCGTCCACGACGGGCCCGAAAGCCAGCGAGTGCGGAGCAATGGTCAAGCCAAGATCGGCATCCGGAAAGCCGAGCACCGTTTCATCGGACACACGGCTTGAGGAAACGGATGGCTCCGCGTCAACGTGATCCGGAAGCCCCGTGCCGCTCTCCGCGACGGGGGTGTCCTCGGGGACCGAAATGGCAGCCTCACCCGCACCCGCGGCTCCCGCACTGGCGGTCCCCTCCGCCGCGAGCACAACGTCCAGCGCGGACAGGCGCACCACGCCCTCAAGCAACGGCAGGCCCTCCAATAGCGGCAGGCTGCCGGCCGCCGTCGTGCGTGAACCGATCCGCAGGCTGTACGCGTCAGCGGCGGTGAGTCGCCGCTCGGTCCAGGTGGTGACGTCCCGGCCAGTGACCCTTTCCTGACCCGGGCCGGACTGGATGCCATTCGACTGCACCCCACTCGACTGCACTCCATTCGACTGCACTCCACTCGACTGCACCGTGAGTTCGAGGTCTCCGCGCAGGAACACCCGCAGCCCGTCCTTGGCGTCGATGATCCCGAACGGCGGAATCCGGCTCAGGGAGACACCAAAAGCATCGGTGACTTCATGGAGGACTTCGTGGGCTTCGGGCGCGGACGCCAGGAGGTTCCACACTGCATCAATGAGCGTCGCAGGAGCTTCCGGCCCCAGAAGGACCACGGTCCCCTGGCGAACGACGCCAAACCAATCGCCCTGGCCATACCGGCCGCCCATTGGCTTACTGCTTGCCATCGGCACCGGCCTCGGTCTGTGGGCCCGTTGCGCCGGACGGCCCATTGTCCACCGGCGTGTCCGTGCCGTTCACCCAGGCGCGCGGCAGGGTGTCCTCCTCCACTTCGGATTCGACCTCGGGGCGCGGCGCGGTGGTGGCGATGCCGGCATCGTTCAACACGTTCTTGGCGTCAACCACAATCACGGTGACGTTGTCCCGTCCGCCGCTGCGGAGCGCAGCCTGGATCAAGGCATCCACGGCGTCCTGCGGGTGGGCCACGGTGCTGAGGACCCGGAACATGTGGTCAGCGCCGAGCTCGCCATTGAGCCCGTCCGAGCAGACCATGACGCGGTCGCCCTCCTGGATGGGCAGCAACCAGAAGTCTGCTTCCGTCTCATCGCCTGTGCCCAGGGCCCGCGTAACAACGTGCCGGCGAGGGTGGATCGATGCCTGCTCGGGGGTGATGTCTCCGGAGTCCACCAGTTCCTGGACCTCGGAGTGGTCCACGCTGACCTGGGAGAACCCGCCCTGGCTGAGGAGGTAGGTCCTGGAGTCCCCGATGTTCATCACGAGCCAATAGGGCACGCCCATCTGCTCCACCACCACGACGCCGGACAACGTGGTCCCGGCGCGGCCACCGGTCGCGTTGCGAATGGCTGCGTCGGCTTTGAGCAGGCACGCCTGCAATTGCCCGGCCGTCGCCGAACGGGTGCCGGTGGCCAGCTCCGGAGCGCTGCCCAGGGTCCGGACGCACATGCCGCTGGCAATCTCCCCGGCCTCGTGGCCACCCATGCCGTCAGCGACGGCGAAGACGGGATCGGAGGCGATGAACGAATCTTCGTTCAGTTCGCGCCGCAGGCCGCGGTCCGTCCCGTAGCCGTAGCTCAGTTGGAAACTGGAGCCGCTGGGGGAAGCAGGGGCGTCGGCATCGGGGGTTGCCGGCTGTGAGTTCATGCTTGTCCTAGGTGGAAGGAACGGTCACCGAAATGCACGGTGGAACCGGGTCGGACGAAAACTGCCTCGCCCGGATGCAACCGGGTCTGGATGCCGTCGGGTGTGGTGACGGCGCTGCCGTTGGTGGAGTTGCGGTCGGTCACCCAGACGCCGTCGCCGTCTACCCGCAAGTGCAGGTGGGTCTTGGAGATCGACCGGCCCGGGTCCGAAACCGGCAGCAGGTGCTGGGTGGTCTCGCCGGGTTGGGGTGCGGGGTTCCGGCCAAGGAGCACGGTTCCGCCCAACTGGACATCCTGGCCGTCGTCCACGCGGATCCTGAGAACCGCTTGCGCCCGCGCGGCGCCGGGCCGCATCTGCGTGCGGTCCAGATCGTCGTCGGGGTGGGCAGGTACCGGCGGATTGCCTGCTTGTGGTCCCGGGTTGCCTGCCGGTGGAACAACGACGGCGGCGCTTGCGTTGGCGGGCCGCGGCGCCACCGGGGGACGCCACTGGTTGGGGTCGTGGGAAGGCTGCACTGGCGCAACCGGCGCTGCAGGCTGGCCGGAAGGAGCCTGCACCGCAGCAGCGCGTGCCTGCACAGCAGCAGCCTGGCCAGGCACAGGCGAAGCCACCGGTTGAACGGGAGGCAGGTCCACGGGGGCGAAGCTGTAGGGTCCCTGGATCCCGCCCGTCGCCACGGGGTTGCGGCCGGCCTGGACATCGAACACCAAGGACTTGGCTGCCTTGTCGTGCCAGCCCCTGAGCTTGCCGTTGCTGTCCCAGGCGTTGGAGACCACCACCAGGATGGCCCACACCACGCCAAGGCCCATCAAGGGGAAGGCAACGAACAACACCAGCCCGATGAGACCCAGTCCCGACAACACGGCGGCCGCTATAGTTCCGAGCACCAGCACTCCCCCGGTGACGATGCCGCGGACGAAAACCACCCCGGCGCCGGGCGCATAACCATCGGCGTCGGAGCTGCGGATGCCCATCGCTTGGTTGCCGATCGTGTTTCCGGACTTGGCCTCCAAGGCCAGCAGCACAATCATGTAGACCACCGTGAAAGCCAGGCCGATGCTGCCCAGGAGGACCAGCAACCCCGTGTCATAGACAATGAATCCGTTGCGCCGCGTTTGGGTAATGCCGGCAACGCCGATGGCAAAGGTGGTGGCCAGGACAGCGACGGGAGCCAACCAGTCCAGCACGGCAGCACCTAGCCGTTTTCCAGCCGATGCCGGCGCGAGTTCAAGCTTCGTCGTCAAAGTGGTCCCTCCCCCTGGATTCGACGCTGCGCCCGCACCGCCTCCGGGCTGTGCCGGGGACGGCTGACCGGATCCGGCTGGCGCGGACACTACCGCGATACTACCGGCACCCGGTGGGGCATGCCTGTCCCGGCGGGCACCCCGGTTGTTCAGCGGGGAGCCACAGAAGGTACAAAACGTTGCCCCCGGACGCACCGCATGGCGGCAGGCCGGGCAAACTTCCGTATCACTGCTCACCGTCACGGCCCTTCTTGAACCAGGAGCCAAGCCTGGCGAGGACGGACTTGGCCTCGGGGTCCTTCGGGGCCCGCCCCTGCAGTTCCCTGCGCCGGAGTGCGGCCCGGCCGTCGGAGAGCAGGGAACGCGGCGAGAAGCGGGCCTGTTGCCTCTTCCAGAAACCCACGCTTCCCGTGATGCCGTCGAGGGACGAATCCACGATCTCCCAGTACTCCTTGACCTCCGCTTCGCTGGGTTGTCCTGCGCCGAAGACAGCGGCGTCAGCCCGGTGCGCCAGCAACGTGGTGGTGGTTCCCGTGACCGGGAATGCCTCCGCGATCACCGACGCCGACTCGCGCCGCGTGGATTTGCCATCGATCGAGGCGCCCATGTCCGTGGCCAGGCTCAATACTTCATTCCAGCCTCCGCCTACCCGCTGGGCGGCGTGGCCGTCACGGAACCTGGCCTTCCGGCGTCGTGCCTTCAACAGGAGGATCAGCAGCAGCGGCAAGGCGAGGATCCCAATCGGAATCAACGCAACACCTATCGCGGACAGGAGGGGACCCCAGAAGAGCCAGGGGTTGTTCTTCTTCTCGTCTGCGTCGAGCGCGTCCGGGGTGGAGTCCGGCGGCAAGTCAGCAGGCTCCTGCGGCGGGGGCGGCGGTTGGAGCACCTGCGGCTTCGGTTTGGACTTGGTCTCCGGGTCCGGCGGGATGGGCACGTTGTCCTTGGGCGGAGTGGGATCGAAAGCCACCCAACCAACCCGGTCGAAGGCCACTTCCACCCAGGCGTGAACGTCCTTGCCGGTGATCTTGATGTCACCGGCGCCGTTCTCGGGGCTCTTGGGATCCGGGTAGAACCCCATGACCACCCGGGAGGGGATACCCAGGTGCCGAAGCATCAGGGACATGGCCACGGCGTACTGCTCGTCATCGCCCAGCATCTGCTTGGCAGACAGCAGGTTGCGCACACGCGCGGCGCTGTGTCCAGGCAGGCTGGGCAGCTGGCCCTCGGAAACGAGGCCGTTGCTGAACGCGCCACTCTTCTGGAAATGGGCCTCGATCTGGCGGACGCGATCAATCGCCGTTGGAGCGTCGGCGGAGAGTTCGTTGGCCTGGGAACCCACGATCGGCGGGACTTCCTGGGCCTCCGGCAGCGTGATCTTGGCAAAGTCGTACTGGGTGAGCTGGCCATGCTCCAGCGTGCCGGGATCCGAGACCTGCACGGTGTACTCGTCGCCCTTCGCCAGGCCCTTGGTGGTTACCGCGGTGTCGGTGCCGGCGTTGAAGTACAGCCCCGAAGCCGCCTCGGAGCTCTGCAGGAAACCCAAGCCCGTCGTGTGCCGTCCACCGGGGACGAAGTAGCCTTGGTAGTCCTCGATGGTGATGTCCAGGGAGTAGTTGGTGCTGGCTACCGGGCTGCCCGTGTCCGCAAGGGTGTTCAGCGAACGGGCATCGCCCACCTTGCTGAAGTTGCCCGAGCTGTTCGGGTCCATGGTGTAGTTCAGGCCATTGAACGAATCCAGCGCCGCCAGGCGCACCCGGCCATCCTTCGGCAGGCCTTTGACGGTAAAGAGCGTGTCATCCTTCTGGTCCTTCACGAAGTTCCGGAAGCTTGCCAGTGGAGTGATGTAGTCGCGTGGGTCGAAGGGCGGAACGATCGTGTTGCGCAGCACCTTCCGGTCATCGCTGGCGGTGACCAGCGGCGAAGCGACGGCAGTGATGCCGACGGCGGCGGCGATCACGGCTGCAGCAGTCCCCAGGCGGCGGAGCTTGCCGCGGCGGGCCGCACCGGCGTCGTAATCCGGCCTGTTGGCCGAGACCATCTTGGTGCTGCTCTGGCGCAAAGCGTCGCGGCGGAACGTGGCCCACACAATCGAGATGATCGTCAGGGAAACACCACGCTCGACGTTGAGGAAGCTTGCACTGGTGCTGAAGGCAATGCCGGTCACAAACAATGCCAGCACGGGCAGGAGCGGCCAGTAAGGGCTCTTGAGGCGCCAGGCCAAAAGGCCTGCGGCCAGCGCGGTCACCAGCGAGCTCAGGAACGGAACAATGAGCATGCCATTCGCGGTACCCACGGGCACGCCAACAGTCAGCATGTCCTTCCACGAGAACACGATGCCCAGCAACAGCGTGCGCAGCGAGTCCAGGCTCGGCAGGAAACCAATCACGGCCGAATCCGGAACCGCCAAGGCCGAGCCAAAGAGCATGTACGCACCAAAAGCCACGGCGGTGGTGATCAGCAGCCCCAGACGGAGATGCGCGTTCAGCACGGCAATGCCCAAGCCCAGCAGGATGCCGCCGAGTCCAGCCACAAGGTAGCGCGCGTCCCCGCCAAAGCTCAGGCTGAAGCCGAGCACGCCCAGGAACAACAACGCACCGAGCGCAATGCAGTCAATGGCGAAATGCCAGAGGGGCCGCCCGTCCGCAAAAATGGACGCGCTGCTGTTGGCCGCCCGCCTGCGGGTCCGTGCTTCCGGCGCGGTACTCATGCTGCCGCCTTTCGAAGAACAATGGCGAGATCGTCGAGGTCGCCAACGGTGAGGACCGTCAGGTCCGCGATGTTGGCCCGCGACGGCGCAGCGCCGGGCTGGACGCGGACGGCCAGGCTGCGGACACCGGGCGGAACGGACGCGGCCGCCGAACGCAGTTGCGTCGCCGTCACGTGGCTGCCCACCACGAAGAACACCACCGACGCGTTCGGAACGGTATCGGCCAGGGTCCGGGCGAGGTCGACGGCGGTCTTGCGGAGGGGTGCCCCGACAATCCTGGTCATGTCGTCCAGCAGGTTTCGGCCGGTTTCGCAGCGCAAGGGACCTTTTTGGGTCATGACGTCCAGCTCACGCTGTTCGCGGATGGCCTGCCGGCCAATGGAACCGGCCACGGAAATGGCCATCTCGAACTCCGCTTCGGAATCGTACTCGTCCAGATTGATGGACAAGGAAATAGCCAGGTGTGCACGGCGGGTCTCTTCGAACTGCCGCACCATGAGCTTGTTGGTCCGTGCCGTGGTCTTCCAGTGGATGTGCCGGCGGTCGTCACCGGGAACGTAGTCGCGCAGGGCGTGGAAGGAGACGTCCGCACTGGACAGCTCGGTAGTGGGCATGCCTTCGAGGTCACGGATGAAACCCGCGGCCGAGCCGCCCAAGGGAACAGTCCGGGGGTGCACGAACAAGTCCACGGGCTCCGTCCACAACACGCGTCGGCGCAGCAGGTTGAGCGGATCAGCGCGCACGGAACGTACCGGCCCAACCACGATCACCGCGCGACGGGCTGTGGGGATGGTGAACAGGTCCTCATGAACCTGCGCAGGCTTCATGCGCGGCAAGTGGAAGATGGCCGTATTGGAGCCCACGGGGAGTTCCAGCGTCGCCGGCAGGAGCGGGCGGGTTGAAGCATTGGACACCGCGATGCTGCCCACCGCGTCATCGCCCACGGCCACCCGGGTGCGGGCAAGGTCAAGCACCACTCCGTACGCCGAACGGCCAACGATGAATGCCACGGCCAGCACGAACAGCAGGAACGCGACCATCGCCGCTGACTTGGCTTCCTGCCAGCCCCAGGCCTGCCCCGCGATCCAGAGTCCGATGGCCGTTGCCAGCACCACCCAACCCAGCACGCTCACCACGGAAAGGACAGGCCACACGAACCGCAGCCACATCGCGCGAAGCCTGGACCATGCCGGGGCCAACAACTCCCCCACCGTTCCAGCGGCTTCGGCCCACACTGCGGCAGGGTGGAGTTTGCCGGGATCATTGCCGGAGCCGCCCAGTGAGCGGATCTTGGTGCCAAGCGCGGATGTTGCGCGCTTGAGCGAATCAGCAGCCCTGTTCAGGGGTGTGCTGGAGGACATGTGCGGACCTTTGTTCGTGCCGGGGTGCGGGGACGGTGCTGCGGAAAGCCAGACGGACGACGCGGAAGCTACGCGCGCTGGCGCTGGGCCTATGCGCTGGCGCGTTGCTGCGGTGCGGCGACGTCGGCGAGGACGCGCGTCAGGACCACCTCGGGGGTGGCGCCCGAGAATTCCGCTTCGGGATCCATCACCAGTCGGTGCGTCCACACCACGGGAGCCAGTTCCTTGACGTCGTCCGGCAGGACGAAGTTCCGGCCCTGCCCCGCAGCCCACACCTTGGCGGCACGGACCATGGCCAGGGCGCCACGGACAGAGACACCGAGGCGAGTCTCGGAGGCATTGCGGGTTTCCTCGCACAGCCGGGAGATGTATTCGAGTACGGCCGTGTCCACGTGGGTGGTGGCCGCAAGGTCCGCCATGTCAGCCACGGCCTGCGTGGTGATGATGGCGGACAGGTCGCGGGAGCGGTCCTTGAGGTTGCTGCCGCCCAAGAGCCGCACCGTGGAAGCGTGGTCCGGGTACCCGATGGACGTCTTGATGAGGAAGCGGTCCAGCTGTGCTTCGGGCAAACGGTAGGTACCGGCCTGCTCGATCGGGTTCTGGGTGGCCAGCACCATGAACGGCCGTCCGGCGTCGTAGGTTGTGCCGTCCACGGTGACGCGCGATTCTTCCATGACCTCAAGCAGCGCCGACTGCGTCTTCGGCGAGGCACGGTTGATTTCGTCGGCCAGCACGATGTTGCTGAAGACCGGGCCCTTGTGGAACTCGAACTTCTGCGTCTTCTGGTCGTAGATGGTCACACCCGTGACATCCGAGGGCAGAAGGTCAGGGGTGAACTGGATGCGGTTGTGGGAACTCTGCACGGTGGCCGCGAGGGCACGAGCCAACGAGGTCTTGCCGGTGCCGGGTGCGTCCTCGAAGAGCACGTGGCCCTCTGCCAGCATCGCAGTGAAGGTCAGCCGGATGACGTGTTCCTTGCCCAGGACGGCCTGGCCCACGTTGGCAACGAGCTTGTCGAACGTTTCTGCAAACCACGCGGCCTGCTCGTTTGTCATGGTCATCGGTTGAAGTCCTTATCTGGTTCGGAGCAAGCAAACTGCTCTGTTGGCTGTTGTCTCAATAGTCAGCGAACTTGCCTCATCGCTGGGGCATGCCTGGCGGTGGGCCCTGACCATCACGGTTAGTCGTGTCATGTCTTACGAAGTTTCCCGCGGCCATACCGCTGGTGAGGTGATACCAAATTCCGCTGGGGTTGTCGGAGCTCTTGTACCAAACTACGTAGTAGTCGGACTGTCCCGATGCCCCGGCGTTCAACCACTTGCCGCCCCCGACACAGTCGGAGGGATTGCCGTCCCGGAAGCTGTCCGTGCCCCTGCTTGGCTCGGTGCAACTGCGAACTGGAGTCGCAGTAATTGTCCATGACGTGGGTGGCGGTGGTGTTGGATCATCTCCGCTGGTGGCGTTGGCACTGCCGGCCGGACCGGCCACGACGGTGACGGCTCTGACCCGGAGCGTGTGCGTTTTGTCCCAGCGACCACCATCAGGGTTGTATTGGTTTGCATTTCCGACGTTCGTCCATCCGCCACCGTCGAGGCTGACTTCGTAGTGATCCAGCGGGCGCCCGTTCGTTGCCGGATTGTTCCAAGTGAAGTGAACCTTGTCATCTCCCTTGCCCGACTTGCCGCCGTTGACGTTGGGCGCGTTCGGCGGCCCGTACGGGTTGCCCGTGCCGATCGCCTTGGCGTCGCCGGACTGGTTGTTTTTGACCGACGTCGCGATGATGTTGACCACCACGTTGCTGCCGTTGGGCTGCCCGCCAATGTCTCCGCCACCTCGGCCAATGGGTCCGGACCCCGACGCCGTCTGCCAGCGGTAGGTGATCTCGTTGTCCTGCGAGCCGTTGCGCTCGGCGGCCGTCAGCGGCGTGAAGGTAACGCGCAACTGTCCGCTGGTTCCGGTGGCAGTGACGGAGCCGCTGCCGACGGTTCCAGGTTTGCCCGCAGCACGGATGGCGGCCGACTGCTGGCTGACACCGCTCACCCCGGCCTTGTTGGTTGCCGAAACCGTGAAGGTGTAGTCCGCCTCGGAGTTGGCGACAGTCACGTTCTGCGAGGTGGCAGCCACCGACTGCGAACCCACGACGGCGCCACCCCGGTAGGTGGTCAGCGTGTAGGCAGACACCGGGTCACCGTTGTTGTTGGGCGCCGCCCAGCTGACGCGCAACTGGCTTTGGGCACCTACCGACCCTGCGCCGGACACCGTGGGCGCTGCCGGCGTTGCCGGTACACCTGCCGGGGTTTCGGCGGCTGAGTACGGGCTCCACTCGGACGGTTCCTTGGCGTCGTTCCTGGCCAGGACTCGGACCTTGTACGCCACGCCGTTGGTCAGT
The DNA here is from genome assembly GCF_042885775.1 of Paenarthrobacter sp. NPDC058040. Taxonomy (NCBI): domain Bacteria; kingdom Bacillati; phylum Actinomycetota; class Actinomycetes; order Micrococcales; family Micrococcaceae; genus Paenarthrobacter; species Paenarthrobacter sp. NPDC058040. The sequence goes on along the minus strand of NZ_JBHVRN010000001.1, from coordinate 387,359 downwards.
CCCTTCCAGACATAGCTGGATCCGGTGAGGTTCTGGATCTGCGGGTTCTGGCCGGCAGGTGCGGGCGAGATCTCCAGATCATAGGACTTGACCGGTGACCCCTTGCTTGCCGGCGGCACCCAGGCAACGGAGAGCTGCCTGTCGCCGAACTTCAGCGTCGGAGCAACCGGGGTGTCGGGCTTGACGTCGGGACGGACCTCGGCCGAGACCGGTGACCTCTCGGACTCGTTGATGGCGTTGGTGGCCGTGACCGCGAAGTGGTACTTCACGTTGTTGGTCAGGCCTGTCAGGGTGCACGTGTTCGCGGGGCAGTCCTGTTTGAAGCCACCCTCGCCGTACACGGTGTACTTGGTGATGGGCGAGCCCCTGTCAGCCGGGGCACTCCAGGTCAACAGTGCAGTCTGGTCGCCGACGCTCTGGGCCTGCGGGGTGGTGGGAGCTTCCGGCTTGTCCTTGACCGTCAAGCGAATGCGGGCCGTGGCATAGCGCGACTGTTCTCCAGTCTTGTCAGCGATGGTGTAGGCGACCACCAGAGTTCCCGTGAATCCGGGAGCGGGCGTGACCGTGACAGAATCCCCCGCCACATCGGTGTTTCCGCTACCGGTCTCCGTTTGAGCCGCAACTATCTTAAGCGCCGTATCCGGGAACGGGTTTGAGTCGTTCGCGAGCACGTTGACGGTGACCGGCTTCCCGGACTGGGCGTCCGGTTCCACGTCGTCGTTGGCTACGGGCTTGGGCCTGTTGGAGGCCGTCAGCGTGAGCTTGTAGCTGGCCAGGGCTTCGAGTCCCCGACGGTCCTTGGCCTTGACCTGGACCGTGCCGCTTTGGCCGATCTGGACAGAGTCATCGGCGGAGACCCTGAGGGTTTTGCCGTCAACGTTGACCCGGAAACCGCCCGGGGCGGAACCGACCAGTTCATAATTCATGTTCTGGACATCGTCGGTGTCCGGATCGGACGTCAGCTTCCCCAGGTCCAGGCTCGCTGAATCTCCCTTGGGCACCTCAACCTCGCTGCCAAGGAGTTCCGGCGGGTTGTTCTTGTTCGGATCGGGCAGCACCTTGGTGCGGATGCTCAGCGTGGACTTCAAGCCGTTGGGATCGTCCGGGCCGCTGCCGTCGGTCACTTCGAAACTGATGGAGCCGGGGCCAACGTACTCGGCACCGGCCGTGTACTTGATGGCCGTTCCGTTGTTGGCGATGGGATCGCTTCCGTCTCCGCCGATCAGTTTGATCCGGTCGGCCTGGGTGAGCCGGGGCGACTTCCCGTCGCGGACCTTTACCCACTCGGCCAGGTCCACGGTGACGGACTGGCCGGAGACCAATTCAATGACCTCGTCCTTGGCGAGCGTGGGAACCTGTTGGCCCACACCGGGGACCCAGATGATGGCCGTGGACTTCTGGCCGTCAACATCCTCCACGGTGTACGGCACCAGTTGCGGCTGCTCGGTGAGTTCAACAATCACGTTGCCCTCGGAGCCGGGCCTCGCGGTGGGCACCTCGGTGCTGACCTTGAGGTTCTCCCCCACGCCGTCCGGATCTTCGTCATTCTTGAGCACAGGAACATCCACGGCCGTCTTGCCCAGAGTCTGGGCCGAGGTCACGCGGTCGTCCCGGGCAATCGGAGCCTGCAGCGGTATGTCGTTCTTCACGATCACCCGGATGCTGGCCTGGCCCACGGCGTCTCGGTCGTCAGCGACGGAATAACGCACGTTGACCGTGCCTTCAACCGCCGGTGCCGTGATGAGGATGCGCCCGCTGGTCTTGCTGACGTGGGCATCCAGGGACTTGTCGGCTTCGATGCTGTCAGTCAGGATCCGGATGGGATCGCCGTCGGGATCGGTGTCGTTGGCCGTCGCGTCCACCGCGATCTGGCGTCCCGGACGGACCTTCACTTCGTCGTCCACGGGCGCGGGTTTCTGGTTGTTTTCGCCCCGGGGCGCGACGCCGACTGTCACCGTTCCGGTGTTCACCGCACCCTGGCGGTCAACCACCTTGTAGCGGAACGAGTCGGTGCCCGCACCGTCACCGGCGGCGACGAAATCGATGAAGTTGCTGCCCGCCGTCGCAGTTCCCATGGTGGGCGTGCTGTCGATTCCCGTGAGCTGCACCGAATCGCCGTCGGGATCTATGCCGTCCAACGGCACGGGAATCCGGACCGTTCCGCCAGCCACCACGCGGGCAGTCAGGTTCTGGGGTTGCGGGCGCGAGTTCTGGGCGCCTTCCAGCGGAAGGATGTGGATGGTCACGGCTGCCGCGCTCTTCTGGCCTTGCGGGTCCACGGCGTTGTAGATGGCACGCACCGTCTTTGGCGTTGGTCCGGCGACGAAGCGCAGCGTGTTCTCTGAAACGAACGCCTTGCCGTCTTCTTCGGCGATGTTCTGGGCCAGCACCGGATCCACCGTGAGTTCTTCGCCCTGCGGATGGGTGTCGTTGTCCAGAACCGGAATGGTGACGACGTCGTTGACGCGCACGTTGACTTCGTCGGGTTTCGGCTGTGGAGCTTCGACGACGGCGGGGGCCGGCACCGGGACCACCCCCACTGTTCCGGTGGCCGAGGAGCGGCCATTGGACATGGTGTAACTGAAGACGAAGGGGTCCTTGGAGCCGAGGACATCGGTCACGCGCAAGACGCTATGGTCAATCACGCTGACCGACGCCGCTGAACCATCCGGCACGGTGACGGACTGCAACACCAACACTCCTCCGGAAGGATCGGAGTCGTTGGCCAGCGGGTCCACCAGCACGCTTCCGCCTACGGGGAGCAGGGCAACGTCATGCACGGCGACAGGTGCGCCGGGATCCTTGCCGGATTCCACATCCACGCGGATGAGGCCCTGGCTGCTTTGCGGGCCGTTGCTGGCGATGTACGTCAGGTAGACCGGACCCGGGGTATTGCTGCGGAAGGTGAACGTGCCGCCGTCGGTAATGGCACCCAGCTCCGCCTGGCCCGCAGCCTCGACGTGCGCCACGCGCAAGGCACCTCCGTTGGGGTCCACGTCGTTCTTGAGCGGTGAGATCACCAGATCCTGCCCCACGACGGCAGTGACGTGGTCGGCATTGACCACGGGAGCGAGTGCCCCTGGTGGCTGGACGTTGACCACGACGCGACCGGTGGTGGTTGCCCGGCCGTCCCAGACGGTAATGGTCACGTTCTTCTTGCCGGGGGCGGCACCTGAGTCCTGGTAGGTGAGCAGGCCGTCGCGGCGCACCTTGACCTGGTCCTGCTCATTGTCAGCCTTGGCATCGAGGAGCACGAGGTCGTCGCCGTCGGGGTCCATCCAATCGGTCAGGATGTTCTGGCTGACGGATTTGCCCTGTTCCACCAGCATGGTGGTGGGCTCTGCACGCTTGAAGAACGGAGGCTTGTTTTCGTCGGTACCCACCACGTGCAAGGTGACCTTGCCACCGGCCGAGAGTCCCCGGCCATCGGAGGCGTTGTAGTCGAAGGTCTCCGTGCCCGTCTTCGCTTCGGCGGGAACCTTGATCTGGAAGGCAGAGCCTCCGTAGATGCTTTCCAGCGCGCCGGACTTGGGACCGTTGGCGCCGACCGCTGCGGTGAGCACGTCGCCGTCGGGGTCGGAATCGTTGTCCAGGACGCTCAGGATGGAGGTCCGGCCGGGCCGCACACCGAATTCGTCGGGCTTGGTTTCCGGCGGCCGGTTCGGCTTGGTCCGGTCCGGCAGCACGTTGATGGTGTTGTTGTCCGCGGACTCCTCGTCCTGGTCATTGGACTGGTTCTTCGGCGGGACAACATCGTCCCAGTTGTTGACCAGCTGCATGTTCTGGTTGACCAGCCACACGCTGCCGGAATTCACATCGTTCAGCACCACGAGGTCGCGGTTGACCCGGAACACGTAGCTCGGCGAGGCACTCGCCTTGGGGACATCGTTCTTCTTGTCGTCAGCATCGTTTTCGCAGTCCCGGACGTACTTGTTGGCGCCTGCCCACGCCGCGTGGACGCACTTGTTCACCTGCACGGGAGCCGCGGGCACGCCTTCTCCCCCGGCGGTGACCGTATCCGCCGTCGAGCCGTCCAGTGGTTGCTTCAGGAGGGCCTTACGGGTGGAGATGGCTACGAAGCCACTGTCTTCGCCGCTTTGCTGCAGCTTGGCCTCACGGGCGTCCTGCAACTGGAGCTTCCGTCCGCCGGGCAGGAAGAGGTTCCCGGAGGCGGCATCGAGGACCACTGGCTTGTCGCCGACGACGGCGAGCTGAAGGTCGCCGGCGCCTTTCAGCTCGTCCACCTTGGTGACGTCGGAGTTTGACCGTTCCCCGTTGGCGTCCACCGTAGTCACCGTGATTTCGCCCTTGCCCGGATCCGCGGTGTAGATGCGGTTGTCCCGACCCACCGCGGAGACAATTCCCTGCGAGCCGGTGAGGACGGGCTCGGAGCCCTCCTCGTCGAAGGCGTTAACCGTGGAGGGGGACAAGGCCCACACCTTGCCCTTGGCGGGGTCGGTCACCGACAGGACGGTGGAGCCATAGCTGACTTGGGACGACGACGGGAGCTGCTTGTCGCCGCTCAGTTTCAGGTTCGCTGCGGACACCTGGTTGATGGTGGAACCGGACTCGTCGTCCACGAAAACGTTGCCGTCATGCTGCAGGACGTCGAACGTGGTGCTCGCCGGTGTCACCGCGCCGTCCAGGACGCGGCTGGGGTAGTTGAGGCGCCCCACGGCGTTCTTGGTCTTGCTCACCACCCACACGCCGCCGTCGTTCAGGTCCACCTCGGTGGTCTTGAAACCCGGGTACAGCACGGCGAACGCCACAAGCACTGCCCCAGCCGCTGTCACGGCCGTCGCAGAGACGAGTTTCTTGTTTCGACGCTTTTTCAGCCAGTCCTTGCCGAAGAAAGAAGTCACAGCCCCAAAATTCCCTTGTTGTTCCAGCCGCACGAAGCAGCTTCCAGGCCCACCGGCAAGTGCCGGCAGCCAGACATTCCGCAGTACCCCCATACAGCGGCGGAATTTTCAGTGCCTAAGACTATCCCACGCGCCACACGGCCAACCACGCGAACCCGATACCGGGCTCTCCATTGGCTTTGACAGCATACTGTCTTGGTCGTGCGGGGCGCGATGGGTACAAGTCCCCGGTCCTCAGGCTGGTGCGGGGTCAGCATGGCGGTGCTCCAACCGATCCCGGCTCACCCACCGTGGTGTGACCTGCGATGATGTAGCGGCCGGCGTTGCGCGCCGAACCGGCCTCGATCCGCCACCACGCAAATGTGATGTTATTGACGTCCTTCTGGACGATGTAACACTTCACAATCATGTTCTGGCCTGGGTACTCCCACGGCGGCTGGTTGCCACCCTTTCCATCACAGGTGAAGTCGGGACTCGGTTGGTAGTTCATGCCGCCGAGCGTGTAGGTACAGGAACGCTGAACGACGCCGGTGTTGAGAACCCCTTGCCATACGCCTTCCTTGCCTGACTTCGCGCTCGCACTGGCAATGGAGCCGCCTGTGCCGAGCGAGTTGAAGGTCTGGACCCGGATGCTGTGCGTCTCTTCCCAACCCGCGGTATTGACCGTCCGGCTGCCGGACGCTCCCACCGTCTCCCAGCCACCGCCGTCAACGCTGATCTTCGTCGCCCTCACATCATTGCTTGCGGGCGAGGGTGAGGACCAAGAGAAGGTGACGGACTTCGTATTGACGCCACCGTCCTGGCCCGACGCCGACGGCGTCCCCGGTGCCCCGTAAGGCGTTGCCGTGGCCGCCGCACTCGCGTCCGAACTCGGCGCCACGGAAGACTGTGCCGTCACGGTGATGCTGCTGGCCTGCCCGTTCCCGAAGCCTCCCACGGTCTGGCCCGGCTGGATGGGTCCGGACTGGCCGGTGCTTGCCCGGTACGTGTAGCTGACCTCGTTGGCGCTCGAGCCATTGCGCTGGTCCTTGTTGAGCACCGCGAAGTTGATGGTCACTTGTCCGCCCGCGCCCCCGGTGTTCGCCGGCGTGGCACTGACGTTGCCCACGGTTCCCAGCTTGCCCGTGGCCCTGCGTGGAGCCGAGGCCGCACTGACCCCACCCTTGCCGGCCTTGTTTTCAGCCTGGACGGTGAAGGTGTAGCCGGTTTCGGAGTTGGTTGCTTCAAAGGTGGTGGTCCGGGTGTTGCCGGGAATGGTCTTGGTTTGCGCCGCAGCCCCACCACCGTTCATGGTGACGTAGTAGTTCTTGATGGGGTCGCCGTTGATGTCCGGCTCGCTCCAGTTGACCTGCAGAGTGTTCTTGCCATTGCCGGACTGAACAACGGCCGTCAACGGCGCCGCCGGGCACCGGGCAGGCCAGCCGGGTGGTCTTCGGCCGAGTACAGGCTCCAGTCCGACGGCCCGAGGTCGTTGACAGCCTGCGCCCGCACTTTGTACTTCACGCCATTGGTCAAGCCCGCCCAGGTGTAGCTGAGCCCGGCGACATCGTTCTTCACCGCGATGCCGTTGGCTGGCGGCGGCGAGATCTCCAGGTTGTAGTGCTTCACCGGCGAGCCCTCGGTTTTAGCGGGGGTCCACGTGATGACGAGGTCCTTGTCACCGGCCTTTACCGTTGGCGGGGCGGGCGGCGAGGGCTTTTCGTCAGGCTTGATCTCGTTCGAGGCCACCGACGCAGCCGACTCGCCCACGTCGTTGGTGGCCGTCACGGTGAAGACGTACTTGACGTTGTTGGTCAGGCCCGTGAGCGTACACGTGGTGGTGGGGCACTCTTGCTGGAACCCTGCCGCCTTCACTGTGTACTTGCTGATCGGGGCACCGTTGTCCGACGGCGGCGCCCACTTAAGCACGGCCGTGCGGCTCCGGACGTCGGTTGCCGTCGGGGCGGAGGGCGCGTCGGGTTTGTCGCGCACGGTGATCCGCACCCGGCCTACGGCCTGTCGTCCGGGATCGTCGGTCTTGTCCTTGATGGTGTACCTGACCACCAGGACGCCTTTGGAACCCTCAGCCGGCGTTACGGAAATCGAGTCCCCGGATATGGACGGCTGTCCCGCTGTTGAACCTGTCTCGGTCACAGCGGAGACGATCGTCAGCGGCTCGCTGAACGGGTTGAAGTCGTTCCCCAGGACGTTGACGGTCTGGGGCTTGCCGGCATCGGCATTGTCCACGGTGTCATCGTTGGCCACTGGCTTGGGCCGGTTGGAGGAAACAACGGTGACGGTCACGGCTGCCCTGACCGGCTCGGAGCGGCCATCGGTCACTTTCAGGGGCAGGATGCCACGGGCGCCCGGGTTCAGGGAGCCACCGGGGGTGACCTTCAGGAGAGTGCCATCAATCCTTGCGTTGAAACCGCCCGGTTGCTGGCCATCGAACTCGAACTTCAGTTTCCCTTGGTCCTGCTCATCCACGTCCTTGGCCAGGTTGCCCAGGTCCAGTTCGGTGGTGTCCCCCTGCGGCGCGTCGAGGTAGGCCCCGCTGAAGGTGGGTGGGTGGTTGGCATTCGGATCGGGAAGGACCTTGGTCGGGATGGTGAGCGTGGACTTGAGCCCCTCGGGATCGTCCGGTCCTGATCCGTCAGTGACTTCAAAGGTCACCGAGCCCGGACCCACGTAATCGGCCTGGGCGGCGTAGCGCAGGGCCGTGCCGTTGCTTGCGGCGACGTTGACCGGGTCTCCGCCCTGGACCTTGATCTTGTCCACCAGGGTGAGCTGTGGGGTGCGCCCGTCCCGGACTTTCACGTAGTCCGCCAAGGACAAGGTGACTTCCTTGCCGGCCGTCACTTCAACCACGTCAGTCTTCGCGAGCGTCGGATACTGGAGACCTTGGCCCGGAATCCACATCACGGCGGTGGCCGTCTGTCCGTCGATGTCGGTGACGGTGTACGGAATCAACTGGTCCTGTGGAGCCAAGGTGACCACCACGTTGCCCGAGGTTCCCACACGTGCATTCGGATTCCCGTCGGGCAGCGAGATCTTCAAGTCCTCGGCAACGCCGTCGGGGTCGGAATCGTTCTTCAGCACCGGTACGTCCACGGCTGTCTTGCCAAGCGTCTCGGCAAGCGTCACGTGGTCGTCCACCGCAATGGGAGCGTGCAAGGGCGCCGAGGCACTGGTCTGCACACGGATCACTGCACTGGCTTCGGCCTTCTTGTCGTCCTGGATCCGGTAGCTGACACTTTCCACTCCGGCCACGCCGGGCGCCGTCAGCAAGGCTTTGCCCGCCGAAGCTTCTACCTGGAGCCCAGGCTTGGCCTCAAACGTTGGCACCAAGGCGATGGGGTCGCCGTCGGGGTCTGAGTCGTTCTTGAGCACATCGACGGCGATGCGCCGCCCCGGACGGACGTCTATGACGTCGTCCACGGCGATCGGCTTTTGGTTGTCCGCTTCGGCGGGGGCGATGCCGACGATCACTGTGCCGGTGTTCTCGGCCCCGATCCTGTCCCGGACGCGGTAACTGAACGTGTCCGTCCCGGTCGACTTTCCACCTGCCGTGTACTCGAGGTAACCGTCACGGAGGATCGCGGTGCCCAGCGACGGTGCCTTGTCGATGCCAATGAGCTGCACCGAGTCGCCGTCGGCGTCGATGCCGTCCAGCGGGACAGGAACCTTCACGCTCATCCCGGCAACCACCCTGGCGGTCAGGTTCTTCGGTTCCGGCCGGGTGTTCGTTGCGTCGTCACGCGCCCGGATGCGGATGGTGACTTGCTGGGAATCCGATTGCCCGGAAGCATTGGTGACCTTATAGATCGCGTAGACGGTCTTCGCCTCTTCGCCCGCTATGAACCGCAGCGTGTTACCGGCAACGAACATGCGCCCGTCGGCTTCATCGGGCTGCTGTGCGAGGACGGGGTCGAGCGTCAGCTCACCTCCGTTGGGATCCGAGTCGTTTTCCAGTACCGGGATGGTGACGACGTCTCCGGCACGGACCGTGACTTCGTCGGGCTTGGCCTGCGGCGCCTGGAGCTTGGTGGGCGCCGGGAGCACCTGGACGGAGATGTCCCCGGAAGCCGAGGCCTTGCCGTTGGAAATGGTGTACTTCAAGGACAACTGCCCTTCGGCGCGGATGTCCGTTATTTTCACCACTGAGTGGTCCAGGACTGCCACGCTGACAGGCAGGCCGTCCGGCGCCGTCACCGACTGGACCACCAGCACGCCGCCGGCGGGATCCGAATCGTTGCCCAGCACATCCACCACCGTGCTCCCTCCGCTGGGCAGGAGGGCGATGTCACGGACGGCAACCGGGGCGCCGTCGCTGTTCCCGGAAACGACGTCGACGCGAACCAATTGCTGCGCACTCGCCGGGCCGTTGGTCACCATATACGTGACATAGTGGGCGCCGACCGCCGTCGAATTGAAGGTAAAAGTCTGCTGGTCCGGCCCTACCACGGCAGTCGACTGGCCGTCCGGCTGGGCCTGGGCCAGGCGCAGGGTGCCGCCTTGGGGATCGGTGTCGTTCTTCAACGGTGCCACCACCGTGTCCTGCCCGGCGACTGCCACCACGTGATCGGCGTTGGCAATGGGCGGCAAGGCACCCGCTGCACGGACGTCCACGCTGATCTGGCCTTCGGTTGTCAGCGAGCCGTCCGAGACGGTGACGTTGAGGGTCTTCCGGCCAGCACCAGCTCCCGAGTCTTGGAACGTGAGCAAGCCGTCGGGCCTGATCCGGACCTGGTCCGCGGGATCGCTGCTGGAGGCCGAGACAGCAAAGAGGTCGTCACCGTCGGGGTCCATCCAGTCGGTGAGGATGTACTGGTTGGCGATTTTGCCCGACTGGACCACCAAGGAGTTGTTGCGGTTCGGTTTGGGCTGCGGGGCCCTGTTCTCTTCCGGTGGCACAATCCGCAGGTCCACGTCCGCGGACGCCGTCCCGCCGCGTCCGTCATCCACTGTGTACTTGAACGATTCCGAACCAGTGGTTCCCGCGGGGACCGCGATCTGGAAGCCGGTGCCACCGTAGACGGCGGACAATGCTCCGGACTTGAGCGGCTCGCCGGCACTGACCGTCAGGATGTCGCCGTCGGAATCGGCATCGTTGTCCAGGACCGGAAGCAAGGTGGTCTTTCCCGCCCGCACGCCAAACGCGTCCGGCTTGGCCACCGGAGGAGTGTTGGGCTTGCTGCGGTCCGGAAGGACCGTCTGCTGGACTTCGTCGGCGGAATCCTTGTCCGCGTCGTCGGAGGTCTGCTGCGGTGGGATGACATCCAGCCAGTTGTTCACCAGCTGCATGTTCTGGTTGACCATCCAGACGTTCCCGGAGTTGACGTCGTTGAGGACCACCAGGTCCCGGTTCACCCGGAAGACGTATGACGGCGACGCACTCGCTTTGGGGACGTCGGCGCGGCGGCTGTCCGCTTCATTGGCACATTCGCGCACGTACTTGTTGGCCCCGCCCCACGCTGCGTAGGTGCAGGTGCCCACGTGGACGGGCGCTGCCGGAATGCCTTGGCCGTCCGTTTTCACGGTCTTGGCCGTGCCTCCGTCCAGGGGTTGCAGGAGCAGCGCACTCTTGGTTGCGATGGCCACGGCACCGGCTTCGGGCCCGGGCTGCTGGAGCTTGGCGTCCTTGGCGTCGTCCAGGTGAACAGTGGAGCCACCCGGAAGGACGATGTTTCCGGTGGCCTGGTTCAGCACGACGGCTTTGTCCCCCACCACCGTCAGCTGGACCTCGCCGTCGGCCTTCAGTCCGTCGTCTGTGCGCACTTGGGAGTCAACGGCGTTGCCGTCCGCGTCCACGCGGGTGGCCGTCAGCTTGCCGGTTTTGGGATCCAGAGTGTGGATGGTGTCATCGGCACCGACAATGGACGTGATCCCCACGGATTGTTCGATCAGCGGCTTGGATTCGTCACTGAACCCGCTGATGGACGTCGGTGAAACCGCCCACACCTTGCCCTTGGACGGATCGGTGACGGCCAGCATCTTGCTGCCGAAACTCACCTTCGCGGAGCCGGGAAGCTTCTGGTCGCCGCCGAGCCGCATATTCGCCGCGCTGACCGGATTGATTGTGGCGCCACGTGTGTCGTCAATGAAAATGTCGCTTGCTTGCTGCAGTATGTCGAAGTCGTCGCTCGCCGGAACCACGGCGCCGTCCAAAGACTTGGAGGGGTAGTTCAGGCGGCCGGCAGCGTTGTTGGCCTTGCTGACTACCCACACGCCGCCGTCGTTCAAGTCCACTTCGGTGCTTTTGAATCCGGGGTAGAGAATGGCGCCCGTGACAACAACGCCAACGGCCGCGACCACGAATGTCGCCCCGATGACCCTCTTGCGGCGCAACGCGGCTGCGCTCTTTTTGGGCGCTCGTTGGCCGGGCCTCCTGGACGGTGCCATCAACAATCCCCCGTGAAATTGGCAGCCGTCACCCTTCGCGCGGCTGGCTTGACGCGAACAGTCACCCAGCCTACCGGTTTAATCCATCGATTAGCGAAGGTGGGATGGGTAGAACTGCCCTCGGGGCCCGGAGGCGGCCGCCCGCTGTGGGACTTAGTCCAGGACCAGACCCTTGCCCCGGCCACGGGCCAGCATCACCGGATGGATTTCCCCAAAACCACGCACATTCTCCGAGGCCTGCGGGACCAGCACAAAGCGTTCGTCCTGGCCCAAGGCGGCCGCGGTCATCGCATCCACCAGCACCGTTCCTGGTTGCGCCAGGCTGGTCAAGCGGGCCGCCAGGTTGACCGTGGGGCCATAAATGTCACCGAGGCGGGAGAGGATGCGGCCCCAGACCATGGAAACCCTGGCCTGCGGAAGGATCTCGTCCTCCGTGAATGCGTGGGCCAGCGCGAGGGAAATCTCGGCACCGGCGGCAGGAGTTTCGGCAATGTAGAGGACTTCGTCGCCCACCGTCTTGACCAGGCGGCCGCCACCGATCGAGATGATTTCGGCACACTTGTTCTCGAAGCGTTGCACCATTTGTGCCAACGTCTTCTCGTTCATGCGGCGGGACAAACTGGTGTACGAGACGAGGTCGGCAAAGCCTACGGCGCGGGCCAAGGGCAGTGGAGCGTCGTCCTCGTCGCCTTCCCGGCCTTCTTCGCTGGCCTGGAGGCCGGCTTCGGCACGGACAGCGAGCCGCTGGACGCCTGCGTTGAGTTGACGGCGATAGGAGTAGACCAGGATCTCCTCGAGCGAATCCACCAGGGCCGGCAACTGGTTCACCAACTGCTTGCGGGCCACGGCGTCCGGGATTCCCTGCTCCTGGACCATGTCCTCCACCAGGGCTTCGACTTGCCACACCACCATACGGTCCGTCATCTGGCCGATTGACCTGGTCACGGAAATGGCCGCTTCCTCCGTCAAGAGACCGGCGCGGACCAGGTCCAGGATGGTGCTCAGCGCAGCCTGGTCGCGTTCGGTGAACGCCACATCCTCGTCACCCCAGTTGGGGAAACCGAGGGCACGCCACAATTTCCGGGCTGACAGGACAGAAACACCGGCACCGGCAGCAACTTCACGACGGCGGAGCTTGCGTTCGCCGCCCAGCAACCGCGTTTCCAGCGCCTTGATGGCGAGACGCTCCGCGGACATCACACCCGTGGGCGGACCGGCGGTTACCGGCTGGCTGGGTACTGGATCTGTGTCCTCATCCACTGAAGGTTCGGGTACGGCGTCGAACTCCTGGTCCAGGTCCTCGCCGGACTGCTGATCCTCAACGCTCATCTCTTCCACCTTCTCTCACTTCCCACGGCACATCGTCAAAATCCGGCAGCACTTCCCCTTCGAGGACACCATCCCTCGGGAGATCCTCCAAAGCATCGATGATGAAGCCACGGAATTTCCCCACTTCGGGAACGTCCGCGAGGATCGTCATTCCTGAGTGCCCGGTATCCAAGGATATATTCCCCGAATGCAAGGTCCGCTGGAGCAAACTCTGCTGGATGCCCACATTGCGGACGGACATCAAAGGAACCTGCCAGTCGCCCCGCCGCAGCATTCCGTGCTTGGCAATGATGCGGCGGCTTGTCAGGATGTACCGCAGGGACCGCCAGCGCAGGAAACGTTTGACGCTGTAAGCCAGGATCACCAGCGCGGCAAGTCCCACGCAGGCACCCATGAGCCACGGCGTCCAGGCACTGGTGATGAACGGCATCAGCCGTTGCGGATTTCCTTTGGCGATCCAGGCGCTGGCGTACCCGGCCACCGCGGGAATCAGGATGAGCACCAGCACCGGAAAGAACAGGGAACGGGGTTGCTGTCGCGTTACGGTCAGGACCTGCTCCCCCGGAAGCAGTTCCTTACGCATAACCGCTTTCTGTGGCACGCAGATGCACCACATCACCGGCTGTCACCACATGCTCGCGGCCTCCGTGGTCCACCACCAGGAGGGATCCGTGCTCATCGAGGCGGGACGCATGGCCCACCAGTTCATGGTCGCCGGGCAGATGGGCCCGGACTTCGCGGCCCAGGGTGACCATGGCCGATTCAACCTGCTTGTGGAGCGACGGCCCGCCGGCGAGTCCGGCTGCGGGGTCGCCTTCGGCGTTGCAGAAGCTGCGGTACAAGCGGGTGAAGCTCGAAAGGTAACTCTTGAGCAGCGCGGTGCGGTCCGTCGTCGTGGTTCCTTCCAACGCGAGCGACGTGGCCGTGGGCACGGGCAGTTCGTCCTCCGACAACGTGACGTTGAGCCCCACGCCGAGGATGACGGCGGGAACCGAGCCGTCGCCGAGGGGCGTCATTTGGGCGAGGATTCCCGCAATCTTGCGTCCATTAACCAGGACGTCGTTGGGCCACTTGATCTCGGCGGTCACTCCCGCGGTTTGCTGCAACGCTTCCCGCAACGCGACGGCGGCCAGCAAGGACAGCCACGAGTAGCTCTGCGTGGGAACCGGCATGCCCTCGGCCGTCACGGGGCGCAGCACCATGGACACCGAAACTGCAGAGCGTTCGGGCGATTCCCAGTGCCGGTCCAACCGTCCTCGGGCCGCCGTTTGGTGCTCCGCCGTCAACACGGCCAGGTCCGCCCATTTCTTTGGCTCAACGGTCACGGCACGCACGAGGTCGGCGTTGGTGGATCCGGTGGACTCGACGATATTCAGCTGCGAAATGCCGGTTGCCGCCAGGAAATCGGGCGCCAACAATGCCGAGTGGTCCAAGGCGGGAGGAAGCTGGGACTCGTTCGGTTCGCGGCTTTCGGGCTGTTCGGCATCCATAGCTGAATCCTATCCAGTTACCCGGCCGCAAACCGCTCCCGGGACGTGTGAATCCGCTTAGAGGAAGATGTCCGGAACCAGGTTCCCCTCCGGCGCCCCGAGGCTGTAGGGCGAGAAGTCGCGGACTCCCGCGGCACGGAGGACTTCCTCGTCCGTGTAGAAGTTGCCGCTCCCGTAGCCGCCCCCGCCGGAGAGGACCGCGTGGGCGGCGTCCGCCATGATTTCCGGACCCCGGGCGGCCTGCACCATCTGCCGGCCGCCGGGCATGTTCCGGATCGCGGCTGTGTCGATCAGCGTGCACGGCCAGAGGGAGTTCACCTGCACGCCGTCGTCCTTCAGCTCTTCCGCGAGGCCCAGGGTGGTGAGGCTCATCCCGTACTTGGCCATGGTGTAGGCAAGGTGCATGCCTGCCCACTTCGGGTCCAGGTTCAGGGGCGGGGAAAGCGTGAGGATGTGTCCATGGCCCGATTGGCGCAGGGCGGGCAACGCCAGCTTGGACAGGAGGAAGGTCCCCCGGACATTGATGTCCTGCATGAGGTCGTAACGCTTCATGTCCACTGCATCGGTCCGGGACAGATCGATGGCGGAGGCGTTGTTGATGACGACGTCGATCCCGCCAAAACGCTCGACGGCGGCACTCACCGCCGCTGCGACGTCGTCGTCATTGCGGACATCGCCAACCAGCGGCAACGCTTGGCCGCCCGCCGCGACCAGTTGCTCCGCTGCGGTGTGGACCGTGCCCTCGAGCTTGGGGTGCGGCTCCCCGGTCTTGGCCAGGAGCACGATGTTGGCGCCATCCTTCGCGGCACGCGTGGCAATGGCCAGCCCGATGCCACGGCTCCCGCCGGACATGATGATGGTGCGGCCTGCGAGGGATCCAGTGGCGGCGTAAGGGGACGAAGCGTCGTTGCTTGGAGTCATGGGGACACTCTAACGGAAATATGTTACTGACGGGTAACATAGCGGAGCCTGGACCACCCCAGCCCCGGCGGCTTTCCGCTGCACCACGGCGAGCCCCATCGGGCATGGGCGCCGAAAATTGTAGGGTTTCTACAGCGGTTCGCGGCAAAGGCGTCACTAGACTGGCCAACAGGGCCTGTTCTTTGTACGGAAGCTACTTAACCAAGTGCTTTCCCGGAAACGGACTGCGCCAAGGAATATCAGCTACAGAGCCGGAGACACTTGATGAGCCACGATCTGACAACGACAGCGGGAAAGATCGCCGACTTCCGCGACCGCCAGGCACGTGCCGAGCAGCCTTCCGGCCCGGAAGCGATCGAGAAGCAGCACGCGCGCGGCAAGAACACTGCCCGCGAACGCATCGACCTCCTGGTGGATCCCGGCTCGTTTGTGGAGTTCGACGCCCTCGCCGTCCACCGTTCCACCGCCTTTGGCATGGAGAAGAAGAAGCCGCTCGGTGATGGCGTGGTTTCCGGTTACGGCACCGTCGACGGCCGCCTCATCGCCATCTACAGCCAGGACTTCAGTGTCTACGGCGGCTCGCTGAGCCAGGTCAACGGCGAAAAGATCGTCAAGGTCCAGGAATTCGCCCTCCGCAACGGCTGCCCGGTTGTGGGCATCAACGACGGCGGCGGCGCCCGCATCCAGGAAGGCGTGGCCTCGCTGGCCATGTTCGCGGACATCTTCCGCAACAACGTCCACGCTTCGGGCGTGGTCCCGCAGATCTCCCTCATCATGGGTCCGTGCGCCGGTGGCGCCGCCTACTCCCCGGCCCTGACCGATTACGTGGTGATGGTGGACAAGACCTCCCACATGTTCATCACCGGCCCGGACGTCATCAAGACCGTCACCGGCGAAGACGTGGACATGGAAACCCTTGGCGGCGCGCGCCAGCACAACGCCACCACGGGTACGTCCACCTACCTGGCCTCCGACGAAGCAGACGCGATCGAGTTCGTCCGCGAACTCCTGGACTTCCTGCCCTCGAACAACCTCTCCGAGGCCCCGGTAGTGGAACACGACCAGGAACTGGAGATCGACGAGGACGACCTCGCACTCGACGGCCTGATCCCTGACTCGGCCAACCAGCCTTATGACATGCGCAAGGTGATCGAGCAGATCGTCGACGACGCACACTTCCTGGAAATGCAGTCCCTCTACGCCCCCAACGTGATCATCGGCTACGGCCGCGTCGAAGGCCACACCGTCGGGATCGTGGCCAACCAGCCCATGCAGTTCGCGGGAACGCTGGACATCTCCGCTTCCGAGAAGGCTGCACGTTTCGTCCGCCACTGCGATGCCTTCAACATCCCCATCATCACCCTGGTGGACGTTCCCGGCTTCCTGCCGGGCAAGGACCAGGAATTCCAGGGCATCATCCGCCGCGGCGCGAAGCTCCTTTACGCCTACGCCGAGGCTACTGTCCCCAAGCTCACGGTCATCACCCGCAAGGCCTACGGTGGCGCGTACATCGTGATGGGCTCCAAGAAGCTCGGCGCCGACCTCAATCTCGCCTGGCCGACGGCACAGATCGGCGTTATGGGAGCCCAGGGCGCCGTGAACATCCTCTACCGCCGGGACCTCGCAGCGGTTTCCGAGGCGGGCGGCGACGTCGAAGCCCGGCGCGCGGAAATCATCAAGGGCTACGAGGAAGAACTACTCAACCCCTATCAGGCAGCAGAGCTTGGCTACGTTGACGCCGTGATCGCCCCGTCCGATACCCGCGTCCAGATCATCCGCGGCCTGCGCGCCCTCCGGGACAAGCGCGCCAGCCTGCCCACCAAGAAGCACGGGAACATCCCGCTGTGAGCGCGGCACAGAACCCGGTACCGGCCAGCGAGCCGGCGCTGCCCATGTTCTCCGTGGTCAAGGGAGATCCCACGCCCGAAGAGCTCGCGGCGCTTGCCGCCGTCGTTGCTTCCGTTGGTGTACCCCAGACGCCCGAACCGGCCGCCAAGCCGAACGTGCGCCACTGGGTGCGCCGCCAGCAGTTGCGCCTGGATCCCACTCCGGGTCCCGGCGCCTGGCGGCGCAGCCGCGGCTGATTCGCCGCGGCACGCTGCGAATAAGTTCAACAACCCTTTCACGTGGCGTTCGTCACGGTTAGGCTCTTCGGGTGACTACTGCAAACACGCCTGTACGAGCCAAGTCCGCAATCGACGCCGTAGCTGACGCGTACACAGAAAAGCTGATCGAACTCAATCCCAGCTTCGCCACCACGCTGGGTTTGCCGGGACACGAGACCGAGTATCAGGACTACTCGCCTGCCGGGGCCGAGGCCCACGCGGAGGCCACAAGGTTGGCCTTGGATGCCCTGGCAGGCCTCGAGCCTTCCGATGACGTGGACGCCGTCACCCTCGACGCCATGCGCGAGCGGCTCGGCCTGGAGCTTGAGATCCACGAGTCGGGGTGGGACGCGGCAGACCTCAACAACATCGCCTCGCCGGCCCAGGACATCCGCGCCATTTTCGACCTCATGCCCACCGACACCGTGGAGCAGTGGGGACACATCGCAGGACGTGCAGCCAACGTGCCGGGGGCCATCGACGGCTACATCTCGTCATTGCGCGCCGGTGCCGCCGACGGCAAGGTAGCCGCTGCACGCCAGGTCCGGATCGTCATCGAGCAGACCGGGCGGTACGCGGCCGCGGATGGCTTCTTCGCGAAGCTCGCCGCCGAAGCGACAGTGAACGGCTCACCGCTGCCATCGGAGGTCCAGGCAAAGCTCGACGCCGGCGCCTCCGCCGCCCGGGAAGCGTACCGTGTGTTGGGCAGTTTCCTCCGGGACGAGCTCCTCCCGGCCGCCCCCGAAAAGGACGCCGTGGGCCGGGAACGCTACGCACTGGCCTCCCGGTCCTTCCTCGGCGCCAGTGTGGACCTGGAGGAAACCTACGCCTGGGGCGTCCAGGAGCTCGAGCGGCTCATCGCCGAGCAGGAAAAGGTGGCCAACCAGATCAAGCCCGGCGCTTCCATCGAAGAGGCCAAGAGCATCCTCAACAACGATCCCGCCCGGCAGATCAAAGGCACGGATGCATTGCGGGCATGGATGCAGGAACTCTCCGACCGGGCGGTGTCCGAGCTTGCCGACGTCCACTTCGACATCCCCGACGTCATGAAGACCCTCGAGTGCATGATCGCGCCCACTGACGAGGGCGGGATTTACTACACGGGGCCGTCGGACGACTTCTCCCGGCCCGGCCGCATGTGGTGGTCCGTCCCTGCCGGTGAAGACACCTTCACTACTTGGTCCGAAACCACCACCGTTTTCCATGAAGGCGTCCCGGGGCACCACTTGCAGGTGGCGACGGCAACTTACCGCCGCGAGTTGCTGAACAACTGGCGCCGCAACGTCTGCTGGGTATCCGGTCATGGCGAAGGCTGGGCACTCTACGCCGAGCAACTGATGCTGGAGCTGGGGTACCTGAAGGACCCGGGCGACCACATGGGCATGCTCGACGGGCAGCGAATGCGTGCGGCCCGCGTGGTGTTCGATATCGGCGTCCATTTGGAACTCCCCGTCCCCGAGCGTTGGGGCACCGGAACCTGGACGCCAGAGAAGGGCTTTGACTTCCTCAAAGCCAACCTCGACATCAGCGAAGGCCAACTGCAGTTCGAGTTCACCCGTTACCTCGGCTGGCCTGGGCAGGCCCCCTCGTACAAAGTGGGCCAGCGCCTGTGGGAACAAATCCGCACCGAACTTGAAGCCCGCGACGACTTCGACCTCAAGTCCTTCCACAGCAAAGCCCTCAACATAGGCTCGGTGGGCCTGGACGTGCTGCGAAAGGCGTTGCTGGGCTGAGTTGAGGTGCTCATCGGAGAGCAACGTCACAAACGCACACGGAATAACTTTTGCGCACGTAACATTTCTAAACGTCCGTTCGCTATGTTATTTGCGAAGCACCTACCGTGTTCCGGTGAGCACCTCAAATACCATCACTCCCGCATCCGGCAAGTCCGGTTTCCGGCTCCCCAAGTGGGCCGGCTCCTTTGGCGTCCAGATCATCGCCGCCCTCATCATCGGACTGGTCCTTGGCCTCATCGCCAAGTACACAGGAAGCACCAAAACCGCCCCCAACGGTCTGGGCGCTACCCTGTCGACGATCGGTTCCAGCTACGTCTCGCTGCTTCAGACCGCCGTCGTTCCTTTGATCTTCACCGCCGTGGTGAGCTCCATCGCGAACCTGCGCCAGGTCTCCAACGCCGCGCGCCTCGCCTGGAACACGTTGCTCTGGTTCGCCATCACGTCCCTCGTGTCTGTGCTTATCGGCATCGGCCTGGGCGTCCTGCTGCAGCCCGGCGCGGCCACCGGCATCACGCAGAAGGCTGAATACGCCGGCAAGACGGGCGACTGGTGGGCCTTCCTGATTGGACTGTTCCCCAAGAACTTCCTCGGACTGGGTGCGAACTCCACCGTCACTGAAGCCGCCAACACCGCCACGACCGTCAGCACATCAGTGAGCTTCAACGTGCTCCAGATCCTCGTAGTTGCCATCGCCGTCGGTGTTGCCGCCTTGAAGGTGGGCAAGCAGGCCGAAGCCTTCCTGACGTTCAACGCCTCCGCCCTGGCCGTCATCCAGAAGGTCCTCTGGTGGATCATCCGGGTAGCCCCCCTCGGCACCATCGGCCTGATCGGCAACGCCGTTGCCATCTACGGATGGGACACCATCGGCTCCCTCGGCAAGTTCACAGTGGCCATCTACATCGGCCTGGCACTGGTGCTGTTCGTGCTCTACCCGATCCTGGTCCGCTCCCACGGGCTCTCCATCAAGCAATACTTCTCCGGTGTGTGGCCGGCCGTTCAGCTCGCCTTCGTTTCCCGCTCCTCCATTGGCACGCTGCCGCTCACGCAGCGCGTTACCGAGCGCAACCTCGGCGTTCCGTCCGGCTACGCCTCCTTCGCCGTGCCGCTCGGCGCCACCACCAAGATGGACGGTTGCGCCGCGATCTACCCGGCTGTTGCAGCGATCTTCGTGGCACAGTTCTTCGGCATCAACCTGGACTTCAGCCAGTACCTGCTCATTGTCCTGGTCTCGGTCCTCGGTTCCGCAGCAACTGCAGGCACCACGGGCGCCGTCGTCATGCTGACGCTGACCCTGTCCACGCTGGGACTGCCGCTGGCCGGCGTCGGGCTCCTGCTGGCAATCGACCCCATCCTGGACATGGGCCGCACCGCCGTCAACGTGGCTGGCCAGGCCCTGGTCCCCGCGATCGTGGCCAAGCGCCAGGGCATCCTGGACGAATCCCTCTACAACGCACCACGCAACGGTGCAGCCTTCGCCGATGAATACGCAGCCGACGCGGCTGCAGCCAAGGACGAAGAGCGCGAATTGGCCGACGCCAAGAGCTAACAAGCCGCTTCGCATCGCAATCCCCTGGGGAGATCTCCCCGGGGGATTGCGCCATTTAAGGCTGATTACTGAGTAGGCTCTGGTTCATGCTGATCGTTACTTCCAATGAGATTCCCGGCCATCGGATCGACGCCGTTTTCGGCGAAGTCATGGGCCTCACCGTCCGCTCGCGTGACATCGGATCGCAAATGCTCGCCGGCTTCCGTTCCTTGGGCGGCGGCGAATTGCCCGAGATGACCCGGGCCCTGTACGAAAGCCGCCAGGAAGTCATGGCCCGCATGGTCAACGAGGCACAACAGCGCGGCGCGAACGCGATCGTCGCCATGCGTTTCGACACCTCCGAGATGGGCACCAACTGGACCGAAGTGTGTGCATACGGAACGGCCGTCTACGTGCTGCCTTTGGGCGAGGGCGAGCCTGGCGCTACGGGGCAGTCGGTTTACCTGACCAAGCAGCCGCAGCAGGGAGCGGGGCAGCAGGCGTCCGGCCAGCAGAGCTCGCCGCAGCAGCCCATGCCCCCACAGCCGGGCCCATCCCAGCCGGGTCAGCAGTTCCCCGGACAGCCGCAGTACTAGCAGGCGCAGCCGGAGCGGTGCCCCGGCAAGGGCGGTGCTTTGGAGCGGTACGTGTGGCCCGTTGGGGTCTGCACGTCAATTTGGTGCACGTTTGAGCCACTAGGCAGGGTCTTCGACGTCCAGCCGGGGCTTTCCTTCGTGTGGTTGCACTGCTCGCACAGCCCGGCGCCGTTGTGAAGACTGGTGGGACCGCCCGAGCTCCATGAAACGATGTGGTCGATATGCCGGATGGGGGCGTCGCAGTAGGGCGTGCGGCACATGGCGTCCCTGGCCTCGATGAATCGCCGCATCCCACCCGGGAACAGCCTGGCTTTGGAATCCATGGCTACGAGTTCCGCGGTGGCTGGGGCGGTGAAGAGGCGACGGAGATATACGTCAAAGGCCGGATCGGCAGGCGCCGAAGCATGTGGTGGTCTGCAGGGTTCAAGGCGCGCTTGATCGGCCAGACTGACCAACTCCCTTGCCCAACCGCCTGGGACGATCCCGTACCCGGACAATCGTGCGGGTTCGGAATCACCCTGGAAGAGGGTGCGGTCTGTCATGACGAGCTGGAGCTCGATCTTGCCCACGCCACCCGGCGTGCCAGTGAGCCGTTCAACAAGGGTGTCCGCCATGACCTGTCCCCGCGAGCGTTCATCACCTGCCGAACGAGCCGAATCCGCCGATTCCCTCAATGCCTTGTAAGCGGCTACACCTTGGGCCACAGGGAGGAGTGCAGTGAGGATGGCCATCGTGTCGGGAGCTGGCCGCAGGCCCACATGACGTTCCGAGGCCGCCCGCGCTGCCCGCTGCGTCACCGAACGAGGATCGCGGCGGTAGGCGGCGGCCTTGGCTACGGCGACGATCGAACGGTCCCCAACCCCTTCAAAGGTCCCCTTGTCTGCAGCGAGCTCTTCGTCCACAGCGCACCTGTCTTCAGCGGAGAGGCATGCAGTCTCCTTGACCAGCAGCGTGGCACGCCATTCGTTGAGCTGCCCTGAGTCCAGGGCGGCCATGGTTCGTGGCATCTCGGTCACCAGCGCCTTGGCCAGCCCCAACAATCGTGAACCTCGGTTGGGCGACTCGCGCCGCGCCAACGCAATCTGCGCGGCGACTCCCCTGCCGCGCTCCGAAGCGGGGACGCCCATGTCGGCCTGTACCTGCCGCTGTGCTTGGTCGAATGCCACTGCGATCTTGGCCTGCAGTCCGGAGATGGCGGACTTCATATCTTCCAGTACGCGCAACTGCTCAATGAGATCGCGGGCCACGTCCGCGGCCGGGACAGCCGCCATGCGCACCAGCGCCGCACCGTCACCCTGAGCCCGAATCCCGTCCATACATCCACCCTTCCAGAGGGGTCTGACATTTTAGGTCCCCAACTCCCGCCGCCCGCTTGAGAGGGCCGGATCAGATCCAAAACGCGCAAATCCCGAATCAAATTGCGCAGAGTGCAAAGTTGCACTTAGTGTAAGTACGTGACCCCAACCAACCCGGCGGCGACCGCCCCCTCACGCCGCGAACTCAACAAGGCAGCTACCCGCAGTTCCATCGCCGCAGCGGCCCTTGATCTGCTGCGCACCAATGGCCCTGGCAACTTCACCGTCGAGGACATTGCGGCCAGCGCCGGAGTGTCCCGCCGGACCTTTTTCAACTACTTCCCAAGCCTTGAGGCAGCCCTGTCATCGGTTGCCGACGGCTTCATGGACCGTGCCTTGGAGCAGTTCAAACTGCGGCCCAGCGACGAAACCATCCTCGAATCAGCCCAGGCAGCCCTCATGGCCCTCGCCGACCCGATGTCCGTCGCACCGATGGCGGAACTGTTCAGCCTGACCCAGGACAACCGTTCCCTGGCACGTTCGGAGCTCGAAGCCTGGGAGCACTGCACCGGACAAATCATCGATGCTGCCCGCTGCAGGCTCGGTGAAGACGTCAGTGAGCTCTACCTTCACGCCCTGGCCGGCTCCGTCATTTCCTGCGGCAAAGCGGCCATGACCGTCTGGTTCGCCGAACGCGGACCGGACCTCTCCCCCGAATCGCTCGCAGTCCTTCGCCAGCACCTCATCGATGCGATGGGGCTGCTGGGAGCCGGCTTCGCGCCGTCGTCGTTGGCGTCCCTGAGCCCAGACACCAAACCCTCCGTTCCTTCCACCACAGATCGGTCCTGACATGGCTTCCCTTCTCTACCGTCTTGGCAAGTTTTCGTATCGCCGCCGCTGGTTGGTCATTTCCCTGTGGCTGGCCGTCCTGGTGGCCGTGGGCGGTTCCGCCGCTGCGTTCCACGGCACCATGTCCAACAACTTCACCATCCCCGGCACCGAGACCCAGAAGATGGCGGACAAGCTGAAGGCTGCCCTACCCGCCGCCTCGGGCGGTTCCGCCAGCGTGGTTTTCGACGCCGGCGATTCCGGCTTCACGCAGGCTGGCAAAGACGCCGTCGCCGCGGCCCTTGACAAGCTCAAGACCCTGCCCGACGTGCAGGGAACGGTGAACCCCTTCACCACGCAGGAACAGTTGGATTCCGCAGCCACCCAGATCGCCGACGGCGAAGCCAAGGCAGCTGCGGGACAAGCCCAGTTGGATGCTTCCCGCGCCCAGCTCGAAGCCGGGGAAGCCCAGCTTGCTGGCGCGGAACAGCAACTGGCCACTTCCGGCCTCTCGCCCGCGCAGATTGAGGCGCAGCTGGCACCGCGACGCGCGGAACTCGCTGCCGGCAAGGAAAAGCTCGACGCCGGAACCAAGGAAGCTGCCGATGGCGCCACTACGCTGGCCCTCGCGAAGCGGCAGGCTGAAGCGTCCGATGGCCTCAGGTTCGTTTCCAGTGACAACAAGGCGGCCATCGCGCAGGTCCAGTTCAAGACCTCCATTAACGCGGTCTCGCCCGCCGTGCGCCAGCAGGTGCAGGACATCGTCCATGAGGTCTCGTCGGCAGGCGTCACGGCCTACGCGAGCAAGGAAATCACCGAAGATGTGTCGCAGATCTTCGGCATCGCGGAAATCGTGGGCGTCGCAGTCGCAGCGCTCGTCCTGATCCTCATGCTCGGCACCCTCATCGCGGCAGGCCTCCCGCTGATCATGGCGTTGATCGGTGTGGCTGTGGGCGTTGGCGGAACGTTTGCGCTGACCGGCGTAATCGACATGAGCTCCATCTCCCCGATGCTCGCCCTGATGCTGGGCCTGGCCGTCGGCATCGACTACTCGCTGTTCATCGTGAACCGCCACCGCAACCAGCTCCTCGCAGGCATGGACGGCGAGGAATCCGCAGCCCTCGCCACCGGTACGTCAGGCAACGCCGTGCTGTTCGCAGGCCTCACGGTCATCATCGCCCTGGCCGCCTTGGTCGTGCCGGGACTGCCGTTCCTGGCCGTCATGGGTGTTGCTGCCGCAGCGACAGTGGCCGTCGCCGTCGTCGTCGCTTTGACCCTGACGCCCGCCATCCTTTCGCTGATCGGGCGGCGACTCATCTCCAAGCGCGCTTGGGCCAAGGCCGCAAAGCACAATGCCGAACCGGGCCACGAGGCCGTCGACCGCGCCCTCGAGGAGAAGCGCAGCACGCGCGGCTGGGGCGGGCTCGTGACGCGCCACCCGTGGGTATCTCTGGTAGCCAGCATCGTGCTGCTCGGCGCGCTTGCGCTGCCGGCATCCCAACTGCGGCTGGCACTGCCCGACGGCGGATCGGAACCGGTGGACTCGCAGGCGTTCAAGGCGTATGACCTCACCCGGAGCAGCTTCGGCGAAGGCATGACCGGACCGATCATCGTGGTCGGAGAGTTCCCCGAAGGGCTCAACGAGAACGACGCCAAAAACAAGCAGTACGACGTCGCCGACAAGCTGCGAAGTGTTGAAAACGTCACCGCCGCGGTGCCCGTGGCCATCAGCGACGACTACCGGACAGCCGTCTTCCAGGTCATCCCGAAGGAGGGCCCGGCCAGCGCGAGCACCGTCAAGGTGGTCTCCGAACTCCGCGACAAGGGCATGGAAATCCGCGATCAAACAGGTGTCACCATCGGCCTGACAGGTCAGACCGCGGGCAACATCGATGTCTCGGCCAAGCTTGGCGCGGCCTTGCCGCCCTACCTGGCGATCGTCGTCGGACTGTCCCTGATCCTGCTGCTCCTGGTGTTCCGCTCCATCGTGGTTCCGCTGCTGGCAACCGGCGGGTTCCTGCTCTCGCTCGCCGCCGCGTTCGGCGCCGTCGTGGCCGTGTACCAGTGGGGTTGGCTGGGAAGCGTGTTCGACGTCGCCAACCCTGGCGCCGTCCTGAGCTTCCTGCCGATCATCCTGATCGGCGTGCTGTTCGGCCTGGCCATGGATTACCAAGTGTTCATCACCTCGGGCATGCGGGAATCGTTCATGCATGGCGAGTCCGCGAAGCACGCCGTCCGCACGGGCTTCAGCCACGCTGCCGCGGTGGTCACGGCCGCTGCGATCATCATGGTGAGTGTGTTCTCCGGCTTCATCTTCAGCCACCTGACCATGGTCCGGCCGCTCGGCTTCGCCATGGCGTTCGGTGTGCTGATCGACGCGTTCGTTGTCCGCATGACGATCGTCCCGGCCATCATGTACCTCCTCGGTGAGAAGGCCTGGTGGCTGCCGAAGTGGCTCCAGCGGATCCTCCCGGACGTGGACGTCGAGGGTGCCAAGCTGACCCGCAGCGACCGCACTTCGGCGAGCTCAAGCGAACTCGTCCACTAGCCCGACGCTCTCTCACGAAACCGCACCTTCAACCCGACGCTCTCTCACGAAACCGCACCTTCAACCCGATGCTCTCTCACTTGCTTCAGGCAAGCGAGAGAGCATCGGGCGTTAAGGGGCCAAAAGGTGAGAGAGCGTCGGCGGGAAGGGGCAGTTTGGTGAGAGAGGGTCCGTATAGG
Organism: Paenarthrobacter sp. NPDC058040; assembly: GCF_042885775.1. NCBI lineage: Bacteria > Bacillati > Actinomycetota > Actinomycetes > Micrococcales > Micrococcaceae > Paenarthrobacter > Paenarthrobacter sp. NPDC058040. The sequence continues at coordinate 361,564 of NZ_JBHVRN010000001.1, read as the reverse complement.
CTTGGGGGTGTGACCCGATTGATCCTCGCTTCCCAGTCCCCTGCCCGCACCAAGCTCCTCACCGAAGCGGGCATTGAGCATGACGTCCTGGTGTCGGACGTCGACGAGGACGCGGTCCAGGCACGCTACGGCGTGACGGATGCCCACGACACCGCACTGTTGTTGGCCCGCGCCAAAGCCGAGGCAGTCGCGTCGCTGCCCGAGACGGAAGGCGCCCTGGTGATCGGCTGCGACTCGGTGTTCGAATTCGACGGTGAATCGCATGGCAAGCCGTACACGGCCGAAGTCGCAAAGCAGCGGATGCTGCGCATGAGCGGCTCCAAGGGCGTGCTCCACACGGGCCACTGGCTGGTTGACTGCCGGGACACCGCAGTTGACGTCGACGACGACGAGACCGCCGAGGGCACGGGCGCCACCTTGGGTGCCGTCTCCAGTGCGGAAGTGCACTTCGCCGAGATGTCCGAGGACGAGATCGACGCCTACATTGCCACTGGCGAACCCCTGCACTGCGCGGGATCTTTCACCATTGACGGCCTGGGCGGGGCCTTCATCCGCAAGGTGGACGGCGACCCGCACGCCGTCGTCGGGCTTTCCATCTCAACCCTCCGCGATCTGCTGGTCCACGCCAACGTCAGCGTCACGGAACTGTGGGCAACGCAGGCACAGTAGGCAGTTTGTAGCAACCCTACAAAGGAACGGCGCTTCACACACGGAATCCCCCATCAATATGGGCGGAACCCTCACAATCGCGCTAGGCTCCCTGAAGGACAGAAGGAGTCAACAACTTGTCAGCTAACCCGGCGCAGCCCATTTCCAGCCCTCTCACCAAGGTCTTGATTGCCAACCGCGGCGAGATCGCGGTCCGCATCATCCGAGCCGCCCGGGACGAAGGCATTGCCTCCGTAGCCGTCTACGCCGACCCGGACCGTGACGCCCTGCACGTTCGCCTCGCTGACGAGGCCTACGCCCTCGGTGGCAACACGGCAGCGGAGTCGTACCTGGTGATGGACAAGATCATCGACGTCGCCAAGCAGTCCGGTGCCGACGGTATCCACCCCGGCTACGGCTTCCTGGCCGAAAACGCCGAGTTCGCCGCCAAGGTGATCGAAGCCGGCATCAACTGGATCGGCCCTTCCCCGGCAGCCATCTCGGCACTGGGCGACAAGGTCCAGGCCCGCCACATCGCCGAAAAGGTGGGCGCTCCCCTGGTTCCAGGCACCGCCGACCCCGTCCAGGACGCCGACGAGATCCTCAAGTTCGCCGAGGAATTCGGACTTCCCGTTGCCATCAAGGCTGCGTTCGGCGGCGGTGGGCGCGGCATCAAGGTGGCCCGGACCATGGAAGAGATCCCGGAGCTCTACGAATCCGCAGTCCGCGAAGCCGTTGCAGCCTTCGGCCGTGGCGAGTGCTTCATTGAGCGCTTCCTGGACTCCCCGCGCCACGTCGAAACCCAATGCCTCGCCGACGCCTACGGCAACGTGGTTGTGGTCTCCACCCGCGACTGCTCGCTCCAGCGCCGCAACCAGAAGCTCGTGGAAGAGGCCCCGGCGCCGTACCTGAGCGAAGAGCAGAACAAGCGCCTCTACGAGTCGTCCAAGGCCATCCTGAAGGAAGCCAACTACCTCGGCGCCGGAACCTGCGAGTTCCTGGTGGGCCAGGACGGCACCATCTCCTTCCTCGAGGTCAACACCCGCCTCCAGGTGGAGCACTGTGTTTCCGAGGAAGTCACGGGCATCGACCTGGTCCGCGAGCAGTTCCGCATCGCCCGCGGAGAAGCCCTTGGCTATGACGACCCCGAGGTCCGCGGCCACTCCTTCGAATTCCGTATCACCGGCGAAGACCCGGGCCGCAACTTCATGCCCGCACCCGGCACCATCAGCACGTTGAAGAACCCCACCGGCCCCGGCATCCGCGTGGACTCCGGCGTGGAACAGGGTGACGTCATCAGCGGCAACTTCGACTCGATGCTCTCCAAGCTCATCGTCACCGGTTCCAGCCGCGAGCAGGCCCTCCAGCGTTCCCGCCGGGCCCTCGAAGAGATGGTAGTGGACGGCATCCCCACCGTCATCCCCTTCGACCTCGCCGTGGTCACCGACCCCGATTTCGCCCCGGCTGAAGGCCCCTTCAAGGTCCACACCCGCTGGATCGAAACCGAGTTCGTCAACAACATCCCCGCTTGGGCGCCCACCGGCACCGGAGCAGACGCATCCGACGCCGGTGAGCGCCAGCGCGTCGTCGTCGAGGTAGGCGGCAAGCGCCTTGAGGTTGTCCTGCCGTCCGGCCTGGGTGCCGGCGTCTCGGCCGTCTCCAGCGGAGCCGGCGCCAAGGCGGGCAAGTCGAAGAAGCGCTCCCGCTCGGCAGGGGCCACGGCAGCTGCTGCAGGTGGCAACGCCCTGACGTCCCCGATGCAGGGCACCATCGTCAAGATCGCGGCGGCCGACGGCGACGTGGTGGCCGAAGGCGACCTGATTGTGGTGCTCGAAGCCATGAAGATGGAGCAGCCCCTCACGGCACACAAGGCCGGCACGGTCCGCGGCCTGACCGCCTCGGCGGGTGAGACCGTGGCAGCAGGCGCTGTCATCGCCACCATCGAGGACTAGCAGCACATACGCCATAACGACGCCGGCCCCGCACCGTTTGGTGCGGGGCCGACGTCGTTAAGAGGTACTCAGGCTACGTTGTTCTCGTAGTCCGTGTCCTTGGTTTCGCGCGTCAGCCAAAGCGCGACGAAGGTGATCACGGCGGCGACCGCCATGTAGACGCCCACCAGCCAAGTGCTTCCGTTGGCTGCAGACCACAGGGCAATCGCAACAAAGGAAGCCGGAGCCGCACCAATCATGGACGAGAGGTTGTAGGCAACCGCCGAACCCGTGTAGCGGACGTTGGCCGGGAACAGCTCCGGCAGGATGGCCGCCATGGGTCCGAACGTGAGGCCCATGAGCGTGAAGCCGACGATCAGGCCGACCATCGCAGCTGCCTGGCCCGGGCCGAACATGGTGAACCAGAGCGCACCGAAGACGAAGATTCCTGCCGTGACGCCGAGCAGGAACTTCCGGCGGCCCCACTTTTCGGCCAGCGGACCGGAAACCACGGTAAAGATACCGAAGAAGACAACGCCGATGATGAGCATCCACAGGAAGTCCGAGCGGGAGATGCCGAGGCCCGGAACAAATGCAGAGATCTGGTCTGCCGTCATGGGCTTGCCGGCCTTCTCGGCTGCTGCCTGCGCACCGGCCAGCGTGGGCTTGGTGCCGTAGGACAGGGTGAACGTGGTCATGATGTAGAAGAGCACGTAAGTAGCGAACATGATGAAGGTACCGGCAACAACGGGGCGCCAGTGGTTCTTGAACGTGGCACCCAGGGGAAGCTTCTGGATCTTGTCCTGCTGGATCACCTTGGTGAAGGATGCGCTCTCCACGAGCTTGAGGCGGACGTACAGGCCCACGATCACCAGGACGGCACTCAGGAGGAACGGCACGCGCCAGCCCCAGGCCAGGAACTGTTCCGGGGTCAGGGCAACGTTCATCCAGATGAAAATCACGTTGGCAATGATGAAGCCGATGGGAGCGCCCAACTGCGGGAAGGTGCCGTAGATGGCGCGCTTGCCTTCAGGCGCATTCTCGGTGGCGAGCAAGGCCGCGCCGGACCATTCGCCGCCCAGGGCCAGGCCCTGGAAGAAGCGCAGGACCACCAGCAGGACCGGCGCCATGATTGCCCAGCCCGGCAACGAAGCCTCGGGGAGAAGGCCAATGAGGAAGGTGGCGATACCCATGGTCAGCAGAGAAGCGACCAGGGTTCCCTTGCGGCCGATCTTGTCACCGAAGTGTCCGAAGACCACGGCGCCGATGGGGCGTGCGAAGAAGGCAACGCCGAAGATCGCGAAGGCACTAAGCAGTGCGTTGATGTCAGTGGCATCGGGGAAGAAGAGCTTCGGGAAGACGAGGACCGACGCGGTCGCGTAAGCGTAGAAGTCGTAGAACTCGATCGTCGTACCGATCAGGCTGGCGAAGATCACCCGGCCCCGCGAGTTCACTGGCTTCGTTGACTCACCTTCCTTGGAGGGTGCAGTGGAAGACATGTAGTAGCAGCTTTCGTTCACGCCGGACGGTGCCTGAGCGCACTGCCGGCGATGGATTATTCGAGAGTTCAATAATAGTTCCCGCAGTCCATTGACTGGACAACCAGGTCCATTATGTGGACTGACAGGAAAATCCCACATTGTGGTCTGCGCCACAACCTCACCATCGTCTCACGCGCCAGTGATCCCGCAGATAGGGAAATGTCACAGCACGTTTACAAACCGCGACGGTCCGCGAAATGCACGAAACCTAATTTTGAAGGACAACGTCCCCCACCAAGGAGGCACTCCCGTGACTGTTGACCGCACCGCAGAAGAACTGGCTCCCATCCAGTCCACTGCCACTGCCGCCCCCACCCTTGAACACCGCCCAGGCCGCTGGATTGCCAACTGGGATGCCGAGAACAAGGGCCAGTGGGAAGCCGAAGGCCGGTCCATCGCCAAGCGCAATTTGTACTGGTCCATCTTCGCCGAGTTCCTCGGCTTCGTCGTCTGGCAGCTCTGGTCGATCGTGGTGGTCCAGCTCCCGGCTGCAGGATTCAAGTTCGACACCAACCAGATCTTCTGGCTCATTTCGATCCCCAGCCTGGTAGGCGCCACGTTCCGTATCCCCTACACCTTCATGGTCCCGAAGTTCGGCGGCCGTAACTGGACCATCGTCTCGGCCCTGCTCCTCCTCATCCCCTCCTCGGGCCTGGCCATCTGCGTCTCCAACCCGGAAACACCCTTTGGCGTCATGCTCCTGGTTGCAGCCCTCGCTGGCTTCGGCGGCGGCAACTTCGCCAGCTCCATGGCCAACATCACCTTCTTCTACCCCGCCCGCGAAAAGGGCTGGGCGCTTGGCCTGAACGCCGCCGGCGGAAACCTGGGTGCCGCCGTCGCGCAGTTGGTGGTCCCCATCGCCGTGACGCTGATGGCGGCCGGAACCGTCAACCTTCCCATGGCCGGCCTCATCTGGATCCCGCTTATCCTCATCGCGGCCTTCGGCGCCTGGAAGTACATGAACAACCTCACCAGCGCCAAGGGCGATGTGGCCGGCTCCGTGGCCGCCCTCAAGGAACCGCACCTGTGGGTCATGGCCTTCCTCTACATTGGTACGTTCGGCTCGTTCATCGGCTTCGCCGGCGTGTTCCCCAAGCTGATCAAGGACTACTTCCCCGAGTTCTCGTCCTTCCACCTCGGCGCCGTCGCACTCTCCCTTGCCTTCCTGGGTCCGCTGGTCGGTTCCCTGGCCCGGCCCTACGGTGGCCGCATGGCTGACCGGATGGGCGGCGCCCGCATGACCATCACAGCGTTCGCTTCGATGGCAGTGATCACGCTGACCATGATCTGGACCCTCCCGCTGAAGAACTTCTGGCTCTTCCTGGCACTGTTCCTCTTCCTCTTCGTCGCCAGCGGATTCGGCAATGGCGCAACCTACCGAATGATTCCGGTGATCTTCGCGACCTCCAGCCGCGCAGCCCGATCCGGAGCGAGCAGCGCCGCAACTGCCCGCCTCGCAGCCTCGTCGCTGGGCCTGATCTCCGCGATCGGCGCCTACGGCGGCTTCGTGATCCCCCAGGTGCTCAACGCCTCCAACACGGCTGCAGGCTCGTACACCCCGGCCTTCTACGGATTCGTCGGAGCGTACGTCCTGATGCTCACCGTCTGCTGGGCCTTCTACATCCGCCCGGCCCAGAAGCGCAACACGATCGGACACATCTAGATGCCCAACGGCGCCGATACCCACTGCCCCTACTGCGCGCTCCAGTGCGCCATGACGCTGACCCCGGCCGCCCCCGCGGCCGGGGCAGTGCCCGCACCGACCGCAGAACAGGCCAAGCCCACCGTGCCCCTGGAAGTATCCGGGCGCGACTTCCCCACCAACCGGGGCGGGCTGTGCCGCAAAGGCTGGACATCGGCGTCGTTGTTGCGCCATAACGGCCGGGTCACCGAGCCGATGCTGAAAGGCTCCGACGGGGTCCACCAGCCGATCTCCTGGGACCAGGCCCTCATGCTGATCACGGCGGCCGTCAAGGACACGCAGAAGCAGTACGGGAACGACGCCGTTGGGGTTTTCGGTGGTGGCGGCCTCACCAACGAGAAGGCCTACATGCTGGGCAAGTTCGCCCGCCTGGCGCTCCGCACCTCCCGCATCGATTACAACGGCCGGTTCTGCATGTCCTCGGCCGCAGCCGCCGGAAACCGCGCTTTCGGAGTGGACCGCGGACTCCCCTTCCCGGTCACGGACCTCGACTCCGCCGCCGTCATCCTCATGCTCGGTTCCAACGTCGCCGAAACCATGCCGCCGTTCGTCCAGCACCTGCAGGGCGCACGCGACGCGGGCGGCCTGATCGTGGTGGACCCCCGCCGCTCGGCTACTGCCGCATTTACGTCCGACGGCGGCGGCCTCCATTTGCAGCCGACGCCCGGTACCGATTTGGCGCTCCTTTTGGGCATCAGCCACGTAGTGGTTCACGAAGGACTCGTGGACTCGGCGTTCGTCGCGGAGCGGACCTCCGGCTACCCTGCACTTGTCCGCAGCCTGAACTCCTTCTGGCCCGAACGCGTCCAGTCGATCACGGGCGTGCCGGCCACCCTCATCCGCGAAACCGCGCGCCGCCTTGCCCAGGGTGCCCGTGCGGGTGGCAGCTACATCCTGAGCGGACGCGGCGTGGAACAGCACGTGGACGGCACCGACACGGCCACGGCCGCCATCAACCTCAGCCTCCTGCTGGGCCTCCCCGGCTCGGCACGCAGCGGCTACGGAACGCTCACGGGCCAGGGGAACGGCCAGGGCGGCCGCGAGCACGGCCAGAAGGCCGACCAGCTCCCCGGCTACCGCAAGATCACGGACCCTGCCGCCCGCGCCCACGTCGCCTCCGTTTGGGGCGTCGACGAGGCGCTGATCCCCGGAGCGGGCCTGCCCGCCGTCGAACTTCTCAAGTCGCTCGGAAAGCCCGACGGCGTCCGGTGCCTTTTCGTACACGGCGCCAATGTGGTGGTTTCGGCGCCGGACACAAACGCAGTGACTGCCGGGCTCCGGGCACTGGATTTCCTGGTGGTGTGCGACTTCTTCATGTCGGAAACTGCCGTGGAAGCGGACCTCGTGTTGCCCGTGACCCAGTGGGCCGAGGAAGAGGGCACCCTGACCAACCTCGAGGGCCGGGTGATCCGTCGTCGCCGCGCTTTGACCCCTCCCCCGGGCGTCCGCAGCGAACTGTGGCTCATGACGCGGCTTGCCGAACTGCTGGAGGCACCGTCGATGTTCAGCGAGGACCCTGAGACGGTCTTCGAGGAACTTCGTCTGGCCTCTGCTGGCGGCTTGGCCGACTACTCGGGCATCGACTACGCCATGCTGGACCGCGGCGAGGAAGCGTACTGGCCGTACCCGGTGGGCAGCAACGGCACTCCGCGGCTCTTCGCTGACGGTTTTGCCCACGCGGACGGGCGCGCCGTCATGGTGCCCGTGACTCCGTCCAAGCGGGCTGTCCGTTCGTTCGCGAACGACTCTCTGGCGCTTGCCACTGGCCGCCTGCTGGAGCACTACCAGTCCGGCGCCCAAACCCGCCGGGTAGCTGAACTGTTGGCGGCGCAACCCCAGGTACGTCTGTTGATCCACCCCGCGACCGCCGCTTCCCGCGGTATTGCCGACGGCGACTACGCCACGGTAACCAACGAGCGCGGCGAGGTCCTGTGCCGTGCCGAGCTGAGCAACGCCGTCCGGCCTGACACGGTCTTCCTGCCGTTCCATTTTCCCGGTCAGGAAAACGCCAACCGGCTCACGGAGGCGGCCACCGATCCCATTTCAGGCATGCCGGAATTCAAGACCAGCCGGGTGTGGGTCCAGCGGGCAGCATCCACCCCGGTCCCCGTTGGTATTGCCGATGCCGGACTGTCACTGCACTCCAAGGAGGCCTCATGAGCGAGCGCATTGTTGTTGTTGGATTCGGTCCCGTTGCCGCCCGTTTGGTGGACGAACTCCTTCCTTCCGTCCGCACAGGGCTGGTGCAGCTGCTGGTGATAGGCCAGGAAGCCGACGCTGCGTACAACCGCGTTATGGTGGCCGAACTCGGGGTCGGCCGGACCAATCCCGAGGCCTTGGCCATGGCTGACGCCTCCGCCTTGGAAGCCGACGGCGTGGACGTTCGGCTGGGAACCAAGGTGCGGCGCATCGACCGTGCCCGCCAGAATGTTGTCCTCTCCGATGGTTCCGCCGAGCACTATGACCGGCTGGTGTTTGCCACAGGATCACGGCCTGTCATCCCGAACCTCACGGGCCTGAACCCCGATCCGTCCGGCCCCGTGCTGCCCGCCGGGGTGATCACGCTCCGGGATCTGCAGGACGCGGCCGTGCTGCGTTCCGCAGTGGCCGATCGCAAACGCGTCGTGGTCCTGGGCGGCGGTGTGCTTGGCCTGGAAACCGCGTTGGCGGCGTCGGAGGAAGGCGCCCAGGCGACCGTGGTCCACAACGGACCCTTCCCGCTGGGCCGCAGCATCGACCGCGGCAGTGGATCTGTCCTGACGGCGAGCCTTCGCTCCAGCGGTGTCCGCATGGCAGGAAACGCCCGTTCCACCGGCGTCGAGACCGCTGGTCCGGACGGTTCCTTCTCGGCCCTGCTCTTGGACGACGGTTCAGCCATCGACGGCGACCTGCTGGTTTTGTCGTGTGGCGTCCGGCCACGGATTGAGCTGGCTGAGGGCTGCGGGTTGCCCGTTGGCACCGGAGTGCTGGTGGACCACCACCTCCGTACCCACCACGAACCCCACATGTTCGCGATCGGTGACTGTGCCGAGGTCCGCTGCGCCGATGCTTCCTGCACCGATTGCCGGACGGCCGGCGGTCCCTCCGGTTTGGTGGGACCGGGATGGCGCCAGGCCGAATGGCTCGCGGAATACCTTGTGGTGCTGGCACGCGACGGGCAATCGGCGGCTGACTCGCTGGAAGCTCTGCGCGCCGAGAAACCTGGCGTGATCGTCCTGAAGGCCCGAGGCATCAACCTCGCGGTGGCCGGCGACAACCAGGCCGATCCGTGGGACGAGGAACTCCTGGAAGCAGGCGCCGCGGCTGGACGCGCCCGCCGCCAGATCTCCCAGTGGGCCGATCCAGAGCACGGCCGCTACGTGAAAATGACCACGCGCGGCGGAGTGTTGGAAGGCTTGGTGTCCGTTGGCATGCCGCGCACTGCCGCGGAGTTAGTGGTGCTGTTCGAAAGGTCCTCGGAGCTTCCTGCCGACCGTTCGCTGCTCCTGCGTTTGGACGGGCCCGACCAACTGGACGGCGGGAGTGCCAACAGCAACGATCCCCAGCGCACTGTGTGCAGGTGCGCCGGAGTAAGTGCGGCCAGCATTGAGGAATCCGTGGTGGAGGGCTGCTCGTCTGTCGCCGAGGTCTCCAAGGCCACCCGCGCCGGAACAGGCTGCGGCGGCTGCCACGAGGACATCAAGGGGCTGATCGAGAAGCACTTCCAGGCCGCTGCAGCCTAGAATTCCTGAGTGAAGATCACCGAACCGGCTCCCGGCGTGCATTTCGTCGAAGGGCCCGCGTCCAACTGGATCATCGTCCGTGACGACTCCGGCTTCCTGCTGATCGACGGCGGGTACCCGGCAGACTGCGCCCTGGTACTGGACTCGATCAGGCAACTTGGGCTGGAGCCCGCCGACGCCAAAGCCATGCTCCTCACCCACGGCCACGTGGACCACACCGGTTCGGCGGCATACTTTTCACGGACCTTCGGCACGCCTATCCTCTGCTCCGCCGAAGAACTCGCCCACGTGCAGGGCAAGGAGAAGCACCAAGTCACCATTGGACAGGTCCTGCTCCGGGTCTGGCGGCCCAAGGTGTTCCGATGGATGGTCCACGTCATCAAGGCCAAAGCCCTGGAGGCCGAACCGGCAGCGAGGGCAGAGGCGTGGACGGAAGAACGCCTGCGGGGCCTACCCGGACGACCCAAGGCAATCCCCGTCCCCGGGCACACTCCGGGCAACGTGGCAATCCTGCTCCGTGATGCGGGAGCGATTGCCGTGGGCGATACGTTCGTCAGCGGGCACCCGATCAGCAGCAAACGCGGGCCACAAATGCTTCACCGGATGTTCCACCACGACGCCAAGGCTGCCTTGGAAGTGACGCAGCGGCTCCACGACATCCCGGCCCCCGTCATCCTGCCTGGCCATGGTCCGGCGTTGCACATGCCGTTGGCCGAGGCAGTGGGCAACCTTCGCTAGGTACGCGAAGAGCCCGCCTGCTACATGTGCACGTGCAAGCGCCGTGCGGCCTCGGAGATCGAGCCTGTCAGCGACGGGTACACCGTGAAGGCGCTTGCGACGTCGTCCACGTGGAGCTTCTGCGTCACGGCCACGGAGATCGGGAAGATGAGCTCGGAGGCGTTCGGGCCTACGACCACACCACCGATCACGGTGCCGGAACCCTTGCGGGCAATGATCTTGACGAAGCCGTCCTTGGTGTTGCGCATCTTGGCCCGGGCATTGCTGAGCAGGGACAACATCACCACGTCGCCCTGGTACTTGCCGGAAGCGAGGTCAGCCTCGGAAACACCTACGGAAGCGATCTCCGGAGACGTGAAAATGTTGGACGCCACCTGGTTGAGCTTGAGGGGCTTCACGCCGTCGCCCATGAAGTGGGCAATGGCGATCCGGCCCTGCATTGCAGCAACGGAGGCCAGGGCGAACACGCCCGTGCAGTCACCGGCAGCGTAGATGTTGGGCGCCGTGGTGCGGGAGACACCGTCCACCTTGATGTGGCCGGACTCCGTCAGCGTCACGCCGGCTTCCTCAAGGCCAAGCCCGGCGGTGTTCGGGATGGAGCCGACACACACCAGGCAATGTGAACCTGTCACTTCCGATCCGTCACCCAAGGTGACCTTCACGCCGTCGTCCGTCCGCTCAACGGCGTTGGCACGCGAGCGGGACAGGACGCGAACGCCGCGACGTTCAAAAACGCCCTCCAGGAGCTTGGCGGCGTCGGTGTCCTCTCCGGGGAGGACCTGGTCGCGGCTGGAGATCAGCGTGACCTTGGAGCCCAGGCCGTTGTAGGCGGAAGCGAACTCAGCGCCCGTGACACCGGAACCCACCACGATGAGTTCCTCGGGCAGCTCGTCGAGGTTGTAGATCTGGGCCCAGTTGAGGATGCGTTCACCATCGGGCTTGGCCGTCGGCAGCTCGCGGGGGTGGGCGCCAACGGCCAGGAGGATGGCGTCGGCCTCGATGGTCCGGGTGCCCTCAAGCGTGAGGACCTCGATGGTGTTGTTGTCCAGCAGCTTTCCGGAGCCGATAACGATCTCCACGCCAAGGCGTTCAAGTCCGGCGCGGATGTCGTTGGATTGGCCGCGGGCGAGGTTGAGCACGCGGTCGTTGATGTGCTTGAGGTCTGCGTGGGGCTTGGAAGCGGTGTCGTCGAACTTGACGCCCAGCTCGTCCGCCTCGCTGACGCGGGTCATGAGGTCGGCGGTGGCGATGAGGGTCTTGGAGGGCACGACGTCGGTCAGAACAGCTGAGCCGCCGAGGCCAGCCCGTTCGATGATGGTGACTTTTGCACCGAGCGAGGCGGCAACCATGGCGGCTTCGTATCCTCCAGGACCACCTCCCAGGATCGCGATTCGTGGGGAACTGAAGTCAACTTGGGTGGTCACAATCCTCAATTCTCCCGCATCCGGGCTGCCGCTGCCAGTCAGCCAAGCCTCACCCGCAGGCGCGTCCCTACCGCGCATCCGTGCACGCACGGTAGCTTGTACCAGTGAGTAACTCTGAGCTGTTGAACACTGACCCCTTCGAAGCCGCCAAAGACGCCGCCGACTACATTGCGGCAGAGACCGGAGTGGAGACGCACGACGTCGCCTTGGTGCTCGGTTCCGGCTGGGCCGAAGCCGCAGATTTGATTGGCGAGACCACCGCGACACTCAGTGCCTCGGAAGTTCCCGGCTTCCACAAGCCTGCCGTTGTGGGCCATGTGGGCACCATCCGCTCCGTCCTTACGAAAGAGGGCAAGCGGGCCCTGGTCCTCGGAGCCAGGACCCACTACTACGAGGGCCGCGGTGTCCGTTCAGTGGTCCACGGTGTCCGGACGGCCGCCGCTGCAGGCTGCAAGACACTGGTGCTGACCAACGGTTGCGGCGGCCTCAACGAAGACTGGACCCCCGGCACACCTGTTCTCATCAGCGACCACATCAACCTCACGGCCACCTCTCCGCTGGAAGGCGCCACCTTCGTGGACCTCACGGACCTCTACTCGTCCCGCCTCCGTGCCGTGGCCCGCGAAGTGGACCCCTCGCTGCAGGAAGGTGTCTACGCACAGTTCACCGGCCCGCACTACGAGACGCCGGCGGAGGTCCAGTACGCCAAGCGCATCGGCGCCGACCTGGTGGGCATGTCCACGGCGTTGGAGGCCATTGCCGGACGCCACGCAGGCATGGAGGTTTTCGGCATCTCCCTGGTGACGAACCTCGCCGCGGGCATCAGCCCGGTTCCGTTGAGCCACGCCGAAGTCCTGGAGGCCGGCGAGGCTGCGGGCAAGCGCATCTCTGCGCTGCTGGCCGGGATCATTGCGAAGCTGTAGCTATTTGGCAGGGCCGGGAGTGGGCGCAGGGATGCCCACACGGATGAGCACCGGCACACTGGAGACACCGTCCACTGTTGCCGTGATGCTCGCTTCTCCCTGAACTGCCCCACGTGCCAATCCCGACTGGTTCACGGTCACGAAGATCGGTCTGCTCGATGCCCACGTGACCGTCGCGTTTCCGGGCAGGCCATCGCTGTAGCTCACCGTGGCCTTCAGTTGGACCGTAGCGCCAGGTTCCAGGAGGTGCGGCCCCGTTGGACCCACGACGACGGCAGTCACCGCGTGTTCAACCGTCACCTTCGATTCCGCCCTCCACTGCTTGCCCGAGCCGTCCACGTGGGTCGCGGCAATGACAACCTGCCGGACGCTCTGGCCGGTCACGAGGCCGGCTGCGGTAACCGTGGCCACCTTCGGATCGCCCGTGGACCACGTGACATCGGCCAATGCCTCGGTGGAGCCGTCCGAGTAGCTGGCAAGGGCCGTGAATTGCCGGGATTCCTTCTGCTTGAGCGTAGCTTCGGAGGGGTCGATGACGAGCCCTGTAAGCGTGGCCGGAGGCTTCGGCTTGACGGTGATGTTCGCCGTGCCTTGGAACCCGGCGTCGGAGGCGGTCACGGTGACCACGCCTTGGGCAATTGCCGTGAGAAGTCCGTTACCGTCCACTTGGGCAATGGCTGGATGGTCTGAGATCCAGATGGCCGAGGGGCCGAGCGTGCCGATCGAGCCGTCGCTGAAGCTGCCCAGGGCGGTGAACTGGACCTTGCCGCCTACGTCCAAGGACACCGATTCGGGGACGATGCGCACGGCGGTCACCTGGGCATCCCCCGCTGCGGTGACGGTCAGGCCAATGCGTCCGAGGACGCCGTCGTACGTTGCCGTTAGCCCGGCGCTGCCGGGACTCAGCGCTGTCACCTCACCCGACACCGCGACCACCGCAACGGCCGGGTTCTCAGAAGCCCACACGACTCCCGCCACCAACGGACGCCTGGATCCGTCGCTGTACGTACCTTCCGCGGACAGCTGGACCGTCGTCGCCGGGCGGAGCGAAGCTGCGGGAGCGGCAACGGCGACCGATTCCAAGCTGTTGGTTGCCTGCGCCAGGAAAACGCGCGCCGTCACGAACACTGCGGTCAGCACCAGGGCGGCGGCGATCGCGATCGCCCACCAACGGAGCGCGCGACCGCGGACCCGGTCCATGCCGGCGTCCAGGGCGCGCTCCATATCCGCAGGATGGGTGCGGATATGGGAAGCGGCCTCGGAAAGGAGGAGTTCACGCAGCTCGGTTTTCACGTCTTGCCTCTTTCCAGGGCAAGATGCTGCGTCTTGGCTTCGGCCGCTGCCAAGGTCTTCGCCACCTCGGCCACCGGGCGTTCGGTGATGCCTGCGATTTCGGCGACGGTCAGCTTGGCGAATTCATGAAGGACGACGGCGACCCTCTGGTGGTGCGTGAGGCCCGCCAAGATACTGCGGTCCCTTTTGGAGTTCTTCCTGCCTTCGGTGGTGCGGAGCCAGATGTCGTACTTGCGCAGCAGTTCAACGTAAAGGCACAGAGTATAGACGCGCAGCTGCGGAGTAACCGGGCCCTTCCATGCACTTGATGCCTGGGACCAGGCTGCCTCAAGCATGCGGCGCGCTTGTTCCGGGTCACCGCACAGGAGGTGCGCGCAGTACTCCAGGTCGCCCTTCTGCTGCTCGAACACGCTGCGCAGTTCGGCCTGCCGATCCCGGATGGCCGGGCCCAGTTTGACGCTCGGGGTCAGACCGAGTTCCACTTCGCGCACAATCGGCATGAACACGGCTACGGCCAAGGCAAGGAAGCCAGCTCCCATGAGGACCGCGGCCTGGACGATCACCGGGAAGCCCCACGGAAAGGCGGGAGCCAACCAGCCAAAGGCTATGGTTCCGAGGGCAAGGACTCCGACCAGAAACCGCAGAGGAGTGACGGACGAGCGCCAACGCCGCTTTGGTAACTCACACATGGTGCACCAACCCAGAATGCGCCCTGGACGTCCGGGCAACGCCCAGGGAATCGCAAGCACATTTTACGTCCAACGATCGGACGTTTGAAGCACTTTGGGGGAGCTCCGTCAAGTCACATGGAGCCCATGTAAACGCACAGTAAATTCTCAGAATAAGTCTGTTTTAAAGCGAAATATTTGACCCTGCCGCCGCATTCGTGCCACGCGCGCACGTTGGGAATGTAAACGCTTGCACATAAATGTCAGACAACCTCTTTTGGGTCGCGAAACAGGCTTTGCTTTGGCACCTGACACGTGTTTAGCGTGGGAAGTGTTCCGGCAAGTCGACGTGCCGGAGCAACCGCGGCGAGCGCCTCACGAGGGCCGCCGCATCTCGAAACGATGGCGTCCCTCGGAGACGCCTCCAGCGGCTCGGGCGGACGCCTCGATCAGTGGACTCCCCCAATCCAGGGGAATCCTGCCTCCACGAAGTCCAACACTCCGCGAGAAGAGCAAGCATGAACACGCACCCAACCCCAACGCGGCCGCGCCGCCGTTTGCGAAAGGCGGCCGCCATTGCAGCGGCGGTCAGCGTCGCCGGCGGCGTCCTGCTGGTGACGCCGGCCGCCCAGGCAAACCTGCCGGCCGACCCGCCGTCGAGCACCATGCCGGCTCCCACGCCCGGCTTTCCGCTGCCGAGCCTGCACACGCAGCAGGCCTTCGATCCGGCCGCAAACTTCACCTCCAAGTGGACCCGGGCCGATGCCAAGCAGATCATGGCGCAGAGCAACACCAACGTGGCCCCCGGCCAGAACTCCATGAGTCCCAACGTCACCATGCCGGAAATCCCCAAGGACTTCCCCGCCATGAACGACGACGTGTGGGTCTGGGACACCTGGTCCTTGACGGACGAGAAGGCCAACCAGATCAGCTACAAGGGCTGGGACGTCATCTTCTCCCTGGTCGCTGACCGGCATGCAGGCTACGGCTTCGACCAGCGCCACTGGAACGCCCGGATCGGGTACTTCTTCCGCAAGACCAACGCCGATCCGGCCAAGGACAAGTGGAACTACGGCGGACACCTGTTCCTGGACAACACGTCCATCGGTAACACCGAATGGTCCGGCTCCACCCGCCTCATGCAGGGCAACAAGATCAACGTCTTCTACACCGCCACCACGTTCTACGACGTGGCCGAGCGCAATGCAGGCGGCGGCGGAATCGCACCCGACGCCGTCATTGCGAAGGCACTGGGCAACATCCACGCCGACAAGAACGGCGTGACCTTCGACGGCTTCCAGCACACCAAGCTCCTGGAACCTGACGGAAAGCTCTACCAGAACAAGGCCCAGAACCCGGGCTTCGCCTTCCGTGACCCGTACACGTTCGAGGATCCCGCCCACCCCGGCAAGACCTACATGGTGTTCGAAGGCAATACTGGCGGAACCCGCGGTTCCTACAAGTGCAAGCAGGAAGACCTTGGCTACCGCCCGGGCGATCCCCATGCCGAGAGCGTGGACCAGGTGAACAGCACCACCGGCGCCTGGTACCAGACGGCGAACGTCGGCCTGGCCGTGGCGGACAACAAGGACCTGACCAAGTGGAGCTTCCTCCCGCCGCTCCTGTCCGCCAACTGCGTCAACGACCAGACTGAGCGTCCGCAGATCTTCATCCAGAACGAGAACGGCAAGAACAAGTACTACCTGTTCACCATCAGCCACCAGTTCACGTACGCAGATGGCATGCGCGGCCCGGACGGCGTCTACGGCTTCGTTGGCGACGGCGTCCGCTCCGACTACCAGCCGGTCAACAACAGCGGCCTGGCCCTCGGTTCCCCCACGGACCTGAACATGCCGGCCAACGCACCGGAAGGTCCGGATCCGCGCCAGAACGGCCGCCAGTTCCAGGCCTACTCGCACTACGTGCAGCCCGGCGGCCTGGTCCAGTCGTTCATCGACAACGTTGAAGGCGTCCGGGGCGGCTCCCTGTCCCCCACCGTGAAGATGAACTTCCAGGGCGGCGTAACGCAGGTTGACCGCAGCTTCGGCAAGAACGGCCTCGGCCCGTTCGGCTACCTTCCCACCAACGTCCGCGTTGGCGGCGAGGGCCTCTACAAGTAATACCTCCGGCCCATAAGGCCCCGGCGGGAGTGCGCCGGTCACAAGCCGGCGCACTCCCGCCACCCCCAACCCCAGGAACTACCCCTATGACTTTCCCCAACTCCAGCCTTTCCCGCCGCCAACTGATCGCGGCAAGTGCCGCCGTCGTGGTTTTCACGGCCGCCTCCTGCACCGCGCCACGATCAACAGAAAGCCCGACGCCGGTCCCCGCCGGGCGAGGGCCCCAGCCTTCCGCTTCGGAGCCGTGGCGCCCTGCAGTCCACCTGACCGCGGAGAAGAACTGGCTCAACGACCCCAACGGACTGGTGTACGCCAACGGCACGTACCACGCGTTCTACCAGTACAACCCGCGCGGAAATTCGTGGGGCAACATGTCCTGGGGGCACTCCACCAGCACGGACCTGGTGCACTGGGAGCAGCAGCCGGTGGCCTTGGAGGCCAACGAGGACGAAGAGATCTTCTCGGGATGCATCGTGCTGGACACCAAGAATGCCTCCGGCCTTGGTTCAGCAACCAACCCGCCCATGGTGGCCCTCTACACGAGCGCCTACGGCAAGAACGGCGCGCTCCCGAAGGGTGTCCAGGCGCAGTCCGTGGCGTTCAGCCTGGACGGCGGCACCACCTGGCAGAAGCACCGCGGCAACCCCGTGCTGAACCTGGCTCCGCACAACAACAACTTCCGCGACCCCAAAGTCACGTGGTACGAGCCCGGCAACTACTGGGTGATGACCACGGTGGTTGCAGACGCCCAGGTGGTCAAGCTCTTCAAGTCCACGGACCTGCTGCACTGGGACTTCCTTAGCGATTTTTCCGGCGTTGGCGCGCAGGGCGGGCTGTGGGAGGTGCCGGAGCTGCTGCAAATGAGCGTCGAAGGCTCCACGGCCAAGAAGTGGGTGATGCTCCTGAGCATCAATCCGGGTGGCATCGCCGGAGGATCGGGCATGCAGTACTTTGTGGGCGAATTCGACGGCACCCGGTTTGTCGCGGAGAACGCGGCCGCACCGGACGCCCCGCTCTCTGAGTCGCAGTGGCTTGACCACGGCGCCGATTACTACGCCGCCAACAGTATCTCCGGCGCTCCCGGCGGCAAGCCGGTGCTGCTGGGCTGGATGGGCAACTGGGATTACGCCCAGCACGTTCCCACCACGCCGTGGCGTGGATCCATGGCCATCCCGCGTGAGCTGACGCTGGTGCGGGGAGAAAAACGGTATGAGCTGCGCTCGGGAATCGCGGCCGCGGCGCGCGACGCCCTGGGCTCCGGTGGTGAGGTGAAGAGCAAAAACCTCACCGTCGGCTCCCGCATGGAGTCGCTTGGGCCCGATTTCGAGGGCCGGAGCCAACTGATCGATCTCGACATGGAGCTTGACTCGGCCCGCGAAGCCGGCATTCTGCTCCGTCATTCCGCCGACGGCAAGAACGGCCTGCGGATCTCCTATGACAAGGAGACGAAGACGCTGAAGGTGGACCGGTCATCGGCCGGAACCACCAATTTCTCCGAGAAGTTCAGCCCGTACCATCAGGTTGCCGTTCCAGCCCCCGACGGAAAGCTGCGGCTACGCATCCTGCTCGATTCTTCTTCCGTGGAGGTCTTCGCCCAGGACGGATCGGCGGTCATCACGGACACGTTCTTCCCGGACTGGGATCACACCGGTGCCTCCGTGTTCAGCACGGACGGCTCCGCGCATTTCGCCGTCCACACCCGCACCCTCTAGCGTCCGCCGAGGAGTGAGATCCCGCCATTTACGACCCCTCAAAGGGCCGGGATCTCACCCCTCGTTGCCTGTCCGGGCCCCTTTGAGGATAGTTTGGTGCTTATGACATCGAGCGATGCCGCATTTGGACAGCTGATCAACGATGCCCGCCAGTGGGCTTCCCAGGACCCCGACCCTGCAACGTCGGCCGCCCTCCTGGAGCTCACCCAACTCGCCGAAGACGGCGACGCCGGAGCAGCCCAGGAACTCGCGGACAGCTTCAACGGCACGCTGCAGTTTGGCACGGCCGGTCTTCGCGCCGCCCTTGGCCCCGGACCCAACAGGATGAACCGGGTGGTGGTACGCCGGGCCGCGGCAGGCTTGGCAGCTTTCCTGAGCGAAGCGGTGGGCGCGGCGTCGCCGGGAAGCCGGCCCCGCGCCGTCGTCGGCTTTGATGCGCGCTACAACTCGGACATCTTCGCCGAAGAAACGGCGGCCATTTTCGCTGCCGCCGGCATCGAAGCCTTCCTCCTGCCAAGCGCGCTTCCGACGCCGGTCCTCGCCTACGCGGTCCGGGCGCTGGATTGCGACGGCGGCGTCATGGTCACAGCCAGCCACAACCCGCCGCAGGACAACGGTTACAAGGTGTACCTGGGCAGGCACGCGGTGGCTGAAAGTGGACGCGGCGCACAGATCGTGGCTCCCTATGATGCGGGGATTGCCGCGAAGATCGCGGCCGTGGACTCGATCACTTTGGCGGACGATGGCTGGACCGTTCTTCCTGCCTCCATCGCCCAGGACTACGAAGCCGCGATGGCCGGGCTGGTGGACCGGGAAAACTTCCCCGCCCGGGACCTGAAGATCGTCCTCACACCCATGCACGGCGTAGGCGGCGAGACAGCCGTATCCGTATTGGCCTCCGCAGGCTTCACGGATGTGACCCTCGTGGCCGAACAGGCCCACCCGGACCCGGATTTCCCCACCGTCGCGTTCCCCAACCCCGAAGAACCCGGCGCGTTGGACCTGGCACTCGCCAAGGCGGAGGAGTTGGCCGCGGACATCGTGCTGGCCAACGACCCCGATGCCGACCGGGCGGCGGTGGCAGCGGTGGACCCCGCAACGGGTGCGTGGCGCATGCTCCGGGGTGACGAAGTGGGGGCGCTGCTGGGCGCACATGTAGTGGCCCGACTGGCAGCGAAGGCAGGGGACGAACCGCGCGAGGGCGTCTTTGCCAACTCGATCGTGTCGTCCAGGCTGCTGTCCCGTATTGCCTCGGCCGCCGGGTACGCGCATGAGGAAACGCTCACGGGGTTCAAGTGGATTTCCCGGGTTCCCGGACTGCTGTACGGCTATGAGGAGGCCCTGGGCTACTGCGTGGCGCCGGATTTGGTGAAGGACAAGGACGGCATCTCCGCCGCTGTCCTCATCGCCGAACTTGCCGCAGCTGCCAAGGCGGACGGCAAGAATATCTTCGATACCTTGGACGAGCTCTACCTGGTCCACGGACTGCACGCCAGTGACCAGCTCAGCATCCGTGTGGCGGACCTGGGCCTGCTCGATGCGATGATGAACCGCTTGCGGGTCAACCCGCCGGAAGCGTTCGGAGGCTCCGCCGTCGAGGTTTTCACGGACCTTGCGGAAGGGAGCGAAACTTTGCCGCCCACGGACGGCCTGCTCTACCTGACGAAGGACCAGAGCCGTGTGATCATCCGCCCGAGCGGTACTGAACCCAAGCTGAAGTGTTACCTGGAAGTCATCCAGCCCGTCGAATCAGCGGCCGAACTTCCGGCAGCACGCCAAACAGCGCGGACATCCCTGGACGATGTCCTGGGGGATGTCCGCGAAGCCCTGGGACTTTAGAGCTCAACTTCGATGTAGCCGTCCACCAGACGGGTTGCGTACGTGGCCAAGGCCAGTTCAGGATGCGTGAAGCATTCGCCGGTTTCGAGGTCGTAGACCTCCTTGTGCAGCGGCGAAGCGATGGTGGGTCGGCTGCCGCGGGAACCTATGATGCCGCGCGCCATGACGTTGGCGAACGTTGCTGGGTCCTGTTGTGCGACGGCGAAAACCTCACCAGGCGCGGTGCGGAACAACGCCACCTGCCGGCCTTCGATCAATGCTGCCTCGCCCCATGCAAGTTCGAGCTCGTCGACCGGGCACACGCGGTGCCAGGTGCCGGTGGTGGCCAGGTCCTCTGCGCGGTCAAGAATTACGGTCATGTCAGCCCCTCTCGCTGTGTCCGGGTGCTGGCATTTTCCACCGTCACTCCCCCGGACCGGGCCACGCTTGCGGCCACTACTCCAAGCTAGGACGCGGGTGTTTCATCAGAGGTCCGGGATTGTGTCCGGCCGGTAAAAGAGACCTCACACACCGCGAAATGCGTTCGTGATGCAGAAGTTAAGACCACGAAACAAACGGGAAACTGAAGTGAAACTGCCCGTCCCTAGGCTGGATCCACAAGTTGCGGAGATCCGTCTGCAACATCTGCGAAAGGCCCACCAGTGACCGGACACACTTCAAGTACAGAGAACCCGCGCCGCATTGTTGTTGTCGGAGGCGGCCCTGCTGCCCACCGATTTGCCGACGCCATGTTCAACCGCGGTCTTGAAGGTTGGCAGGTTACGGTGTTGACCGAGGAAGCGCACCTCCCCTACGACCGCGTCGCGTTGAGCAAGGCCCTCACCCAGACCGATGTGGACCTCACCCTCGGTGAAGCGTCCATGTGGGACCACGAGGCACTGACCCTGGTAACCGGCGAGCGCGCCGTGAAGATCGACGCCGTCGCGAAGAGTGTCCTCACCGCCGCGGGCAACAAGTACGAGTACGACGAACTGGTGGTCGCTTCGGGCTCGGATGCAGCCCGCCTCCCTATTCCCGGCGCCGAGCACACCCACGTGTACCGCACGCTGGAGGATGTCTGGGCCATTAACAAGGCCATCGCAGAGCTTACAGAAAAGCTGGGCCGCAAAGTCAACGCCGTCACCATCGGTGGTGGCCTCCTGGGCCTCGAGTCCGCTGCCGGCACGGAACAGCTCGGTGCCAACCCTGTAGTGATCAACGGCTCGCCGTGGCTCATGAACACCCAGTTGGACGAAGGCGCAGGCCAGGCGCTGGGTCGCCTGATCGAGGCAAAAGGCTTCGAAGTCCACGGCGGTGTGTTCCCGTCGGAGGTCGTGACGGACGACGCCGGCCAGGTCACCGGAGTCTTGATGGCGGATGGCCGCACCATCCCGGCGGACCTGGTGATCGTGGCGATCGGTGTGAAGCCCCGCGACGAGCTTTTCCGCGCCCCGGAAGGCGAAGAGCAGCTCTTCGGCCTGGGCCAGCGCGGCGGCGTGGTCATCAACGATTTCTGTGCCACAGAGGTTGAGGGCATCTGGGCGATCGGTGAAGTGGCCAACTTCGAGGGCATGTGCCTGGGCCTCGTGGCCCCTGCGAACACCATGGCCGAGATCGTCGCGGACCGGCTGCACGGCGGCGGGGCCACGTTCCCCGGTTTCGATACCGCCACCAAGCTCAAGCTCTCAGGAGTTGACGTTGCCAGCTTCGGTGACGCCTTCGCCAGGACCGAGCACTCCCTGGAAATCGTGTACGCGGACCCCGCCCGTGGGGTTTACCAGAAGATCGTGACCACCGACGATGCCAAGACCCTGCTGGGCGGCATCTTCGTGGGCGATGCTTCCCCCTACATGAGCCTCCGCCCGCTCCTGGGTCGTGAACTTCCCGCCGAGCCGGGCGCCTACCTGAGCGCTGCCGGTGGTGGCGAGGCACCCGAAACCGAACTTCCGGACGACGCCATCCTGTGCTCCTGCAACAACGTGTCTGCCGGAACCATCCGCGACACCATCAACGCTTGCGGCGCCTGCGAAGGCAACGCCCCTGTGCAGGAACTCGGCGAGCTCAAGGGTTGCACCCGTGCCGGTACCCAGTGCGGTTCCTGTGTCCCCATGCTGAAGAAGCTCCTGGAAGGCGAACTCACCAAGTCCGGCATCGAGGTCTCCAAGGCCCTGTGCGAGCACATCAGCCTCTCCCGCCAGGAACTCTTCGACGCCATCTGTGTCCTGGAGCTCACCTCCTTCGAAGACATCATGGCAAAGTACGGCACCGGCGCGGGCTGCGATATCTGCAAGCCGACCATCGCCTCCATTCTTGCCAGCCAGCACTCCGCCTACGTCCTCGACGCCGGACGCGGCACCCTGCAGGACACCAACGACCGCGCCTTGGCCAACATGCAGAAAGACGGCACCTACTCGGTGGTCCCGCGCATCGCCGGCGGCGAGATCACGCCCAAGGGGCTCGGTGTCATCGCAGCCGTGGCCGAAAAGTACGGCCTCTACACCAAGATCACCGGCGGCCAGCGCATCGACATGTTCGGTGCCCGACTGGAGCAGCTGCCGGATATCTGGAAAGAACTGGTGGATGCCGGCTTCGAATCCGGCCAGGCCTACGGCAAGAGCCTGCGCACGGTGAAGTCCTGCGTTGGTTCCACCTGGTGCCGCTTCGGCGTGCAGGATTCCGTGCAGATGGCCATCGCCCTGGAGTTGCGCTACCGCGGCCTCCGCAGCCCGCACAAGCTGAAGATGGGTGTTTCGGGTTGCGCCCGTGAATGCGCCGAAGCGCGCGGCAAGGACGTGGGCGTGATCGCCACCGCCGACGGTTGGAACTTGTACGTCGGTGGAAACGGTGGTGCCACTCCGGCCCACGCCCAGCTGTTGGCCAAGGACTTGGACGACGAGACCCTCATCAAGTACATCGACCGTTACCTCATGTACTACATCCGCACTGCGGACCGCCTGCAGCGCACCGCACGGTGGCAGGAAGAGCTCGACGGCGGGCTGAAGCACGTTGAGGAAGTGGTGGTCAACGACTCCCTGGGCATCGCCGAGGAGCTTGAGGCCGCCATGTCCAAGCACATCGACACCTACGAGGACGAGTGGGCAGAGACCTTGAAGGACCCGGAGCGCCTGCGCCGTTTCCGCTCCTTCGTCAACGCTCCCGACCAGAAGGACGACTCCATCTCCTTCGTACCGGAACGCGGCCAGATCCGCCCCGCCACGAACGAGGAGAAGGGCGGCGTGCTCATCGCGTCCACCATTCCGGTCCGCAGCGCTGTCACCGCAGATAACTAGGGGGAACCATGCAGCTCACCATCGACCTCACCGGCCGGGATGTCCTGGTCACCGGTTCCGATCGGATGGCCCGCCAGGCGGTCCGCCGCTACCAGGCAGCAGGTGCCGTGGTGCACCGGCTCAGCACTCCGTCTGACATTGCTTTCGACGGCCCGCTGACCGTCCGCCCGTTCCTGGTGGCAGTTGTGGACGACGGCGGTGCCGGCTGGCTGCCGCTGGTGGAACGCTGCCGCGAAGCCGGGATTCCGGTAGCGCACGAACCGGCACCGGGCCTTGAAGGGCACGTGACGTTGGTGGGCGGCGGCCCGGGCGCCCTGGACCTCTTGACTGTTGGTGCCGTCGACGCCCTGCGGGATGCCGACGTCGTTTTCTACGACCGGCTGGCCCCGTACCAGGAGCTGGCGGCGTTGACCTCCGCCGAACTGGTGGATGTGGGCAAGCAGCCGGGACACCACAAAGTGACCCAACGTGACATCGAAAAGCTCATGGTGGAAGCGGCACTTCGCGGCAAGAACGTGGTCCGGCTCAAGGGCGGTGACCCCTACGTCTTTGGGCGCGGTGGCGAGGAAGTGGCAGCCTGCGTCGCTGCCGGCGTTCCGGTCCGCGTGATCTCGGGTGTTACCAGTGCCATCTCCGTTCCGGCGGCCGCCGGCATTCCAGTGACGCACCGGGAAGTGAGCCACATGTTCACCGTGGTGTCCGGCCACGCGCCGCTCACGGAGAAGGAACACACGCACTTGGCAGGCCTCGGCGGGACGATCGTTGTCCTGATGGGGATTGGTACGCTCCCGCAACTCGCGGCCGGACTGCGACGGGCCGGAATGGAGTCCGACATGCCCATGGCCGTTGTGGAACGCGGCTACCGTCCCGGCCAACGCACCACCATTGCTGACCTGGGTACGATCGAAACGGCAGCCACGGGTTGCAGCAACCCGGCCGTGCTGGTCATCGGCGAGGTGGTCCGGGTGGCTGAAGCCAACCGTAATCATGCCGAAGCATCCGCTGAACTGAGCCGCCTCGCGGCTTCGCTCCTTGAAGCCTGAAGGTAAACCCATGACTGTTGCACACGAGCTCGAAGCCACGGCTTCGCCCGATGTTTCCGAGGCCACCGAGGCGCCGTTGGACGGGTTCCGCATCGGTGTCACCTCGCACCGCCGCTCCCGGGACCTTATAGAGGCCTTGGAACGCCGCGGTGCGAGCGTGCTCCACGCGCCCGCCTTGAAGATCGCGCCCGTCCAAGAGGACCTGAGCCTCATCGAGGACACCCGGGCCATCATCGAGGCCAAACCGGACATCTGCATCGCCACCACGGCCTACGGCATGCGCCGCTGGTGCGAGGCCGCCGACTCCTTCGGCATCGGCGAGCAACTCTTGGACACCCTGTCCGCCTGCCGCATGTTCGTCCGGGGACCCAAAGCCCGCGGTGCCGTGCGCGCGGCCGGGCTTGCCGACGTCGGAATCAGCAGTGACGAAACCACCGCCACACTGGTGGACATGTTGCTGACCGAAGGCGTGCGCGGCAAGACCGTGGCCGTGCAGCTCCATGGGTATACGGACTACCGGCAACTTGAGCGGCTGCGGATGTCCGGAGCCACGGTGCTGACCGTGACGCCGTACCGTTGGGTTAAGCCCGACGGCGAGGACAAGCTGCCGCGCCTGATCGAGGCCGTGGTCAGTGGAAACCTCGATGTCCTGACATTCACCAGCGCTCCCGCCGTGGACGCGATGTGGAGCACCGCGCACGAAATGGGCCTGTACCGGCAACTCATCGAGGCGCTCAAGGGTCCGGTGACGGTTGCCGCCGTCGGCCCGGTCACCGCACAGCCATTGGTCGACGCCGGACTGACGCCCCTGATACCGGACCGCTACCGCATGGGTGCGCTGATCCGGCTGGTCACGGAGCACTTGTCCCTCAACCATGTGCGGCGCCTGGAGACCAAGAGCGCGACGATCGAGCTGCGCGGGCGCTGCCTGCGCATCAACGGCGAGTTGGTGGAACTGGCACCGGCGCCCCTCCTCTTGCTGCGGGCCCTCCTGGGTGCCGGTGGTGCGGTGCTCTCACGCGAGGCGTTGTCCGACCTGCTGGACCTGCGGGGCTCCGTGCATGCGTTGGATATGACGGTCAGCCGGCTGCGGTCTTCCCTTCCGGACGGCAAGCTCGTGGAGACCGTGGTGAAGCGGGGGTACCGTTTGCGGGCGTAGTCTCCTGGCTCGGCTGGGCGCTTTCATGCCTCCTGGTTTTGAAGGGAGCGGCCGTGGGCCAGCCCGGTCGGGAAGCCGACGAACGCTGGTTCCGGGGCCGTGCAGCAACCGCCCTGGGCCTCGTGTTCCTGAGTGGTTGCTGCGGCGGGGACGTCGCAGCTGGTGCCTGAGTCGGTAGAGCAGACCCCGGTTTCGGGCAGTTCGAGGTGCACGGTGTCAGCTGCTGCCTGGTCACCGGCGAGGGCGGCGGCCACGGAGCGGACCTGTTCGTAGCCGGTGGCCAGCAGGAAGGTCGGTGCCCGTCCGTAGGACTTCATCCCGACAATGTAGAAGTCCTTCTCGGGGTGGGCGAGCAGCTTGGCACCGTGCGGCGGGACTGTCCCGCAGGAGTGGAACTCGGGATCGATCAGCGGGCCGAGTTCCGTGGGTGCTTCCACGGCCGGGTCGAGGTTCAAGCGAAGTTCGCGCAGGATGTCCAGGTCGGGCCGGAAACCGGTGCAGGGGACGATGACATCGGCGTCGATGGTGCGCCCGTCCACCGCTTCGACGGTCACGCCGGAGTCGAGGGTCTTCAGGGCGGCGATGCCGAAGCCGGTGTGGAGTTCGATGGTTCCGGCTTCGACGAGGCGGCGGAGCCGGGATCCGAGTTGGCCGCGGGCGGGCAGACCGTCGGCGTCCCCGCCGCCGTAGACCTTCTCCGCAGACCCGCCACGCACAGCCCAGAGGATCGTAGTGGTGGGTTCGTCCTTGGCCAGGTCTGCGAGGTTGATCAGGGTGTTCGCTGCCGAGTGACCGGAGCCGACGACGAGGACGCGTCGGCCGGCGAAAGCGGCACGGTCCCGTCCGGCGACATCGGGCAGGGGCGAGGAGATCCGGTTCGCCGCGGTGTTCTCGCCGATTGCGGGCAGGCCGGAGGTGCCGAGCGGGTTGCGGGTGGACCAGGTGCCTGAGGCGTCGACGACGGCGGCGACGACGTGGTCGCGGACTTCGCCGCCGTCGTGCTCTACCCGGACGACGAACGGGGTGGTGCCCCGGTCCCGGACGTGGGTTTTGTCCAGGCCTTGCCGGGTCACGGCGATGACCTTCGCGCTGGTCTGGAGCCGTGAGGCGATCTCCGGGGTGGCGGCCAGCGGGGTGAGGTAATTGTCGATGAGTTCGCCGCCGTAGGGCAGAGCCGTGGGGCGAGGTGATTCCCAGCCCGCCGGTGCGAGCAGGCGGACAGCGGCGCCGTCGAGGTTGAACCGCCACGGGGAGAACAGCCGGATGTGGCGCCACTGTTCAATGGCTGCCCCTGCGGTTATGCCGGCTTCGAGGATCACCGGCTCAAGTCCGCGTTCCAGCAGGTGTGCGGCGGCTGCGAGACCGATGGGTCCTGCGCCGATCACCGCGACGCGACGGTTCTTCACTGAATCCATGCTGTCCTCTGTTCTGTTCCGCTGAGTGGGTTTACTTAGCGGCCGGGACCAGGGAGGCGATCAGGGCCTCGATGCGAGTCTTGATTTCATCGCGAATCGGGCGGACGGCTTCGACGCCCTGCCCGGCGGGGTCTTCCAGGACCCAGTCCTCGTAACGCTTTCCGGGGAAGTACGGGCATTCGTCGCCGCAGCCCATGGTGATGACGACGTCGGAGTCCTGGACAGCCTCGGTGGTGAGCACCTTCGGGATCTCGGCGGACATGTCGATGCCGAGCTCGGCCATGGCCTCCACTGCGGCAGGGTTGACTTTGTCAGCGGGCTGGGAACCGGCGGAGCGGACCTCGATCTCTCCTTTGCCGAGGGTGGTAAGGAACGCCGCGGCCATTTGGGACCGCCCGGCGTTGTGGACGCAGACGAACAAAACGGAAGGCTTCTTCGTGGTTTCGGTGCTCACGGTGTTTCTCCTGGGATTCGGTGGGTAACAGGGCAAGGGGCGGGAATGGCACCGGATATATATTGATGTTCGTCGATGTAACGAGTATCGGTCGATGTATTGATGGTTGTCAATATTTATCCAGGAAGGGTTTGCAGGGCTGGTGCGGCGCGGTGTTCAGGCGGCGTGGAGGTGGGGCGCGAGGTCGGTGACGCGGCGGTTGATGTCATCGAAGGCGTACTGGAACGCCTCGGGAGTGTTGCTGCGGATTGGGTCCGGGACGGACCAATGGATTCCGCTCAGGGCGGGCAGTTCTTCGTGGGCGTTGTCGCAGACCGTGACAATGAAGTCTCCCGCTGCGGCGACGCTATCGAGGTGGCGTGGTTCGAGGTGATCCAGGTTGAGTCCGTGCTGACGGGCAACAGTGATGGCGCCGGCGGCGATGCGCTCGGCGGGATGGGTGCCCGCCGATGCGGCCGGGATGTCACTGGCTTGCTGCCATAGCGCAGTGGCCAGCTGCGACCTGGCACTGTTGTGCGTGCAGACGAACAGGACCCGCTGCGCCGTTTGGGCGAGTGTTGGCGCGAGTCCGTCCAGGCCGCCCGCAGCCAAACGGATGTAGCTCCGCCGCCTGTCCGCTTCAGAGCGGTGCCGGGCAACCAGCCCGGCACCCTCGAGGGTGCGCAGGTGGTGAGAGAGCAGGTTGGAGGGAATGCCGAGTTCGGCCTGCAGTTCCGTGGGTGAGTAATCGCCCAGGCTCAAAAGGTCCACGATCCGCAACCGAGCCGGGTCGGCGAGGGCGGCATGCTTGGCGACCCGCACTTCAAACTGGTTCATTCGCTCAGTATTCATTGATTCAATTTTGACTGAGATAAAATTCTGGGTCAAGCTGGATGCCATGACCTCCCCCCAGCCGCCGTTGTGGCGCCGTGCCGTCGCCGAGTTTCTCGGCACGGCCCTGCTTGTTTCCGTCGTCGTCGGTTCCGGGATCGCCGCCGCGCAGCTGTCCCCGAACGACGTGGGCCTGCAATTGCTGCAGAACAGCACCGCGACCGTGCTGGGCCTGACGGTCCTGATCCTGGTGTTCGGGCCGGTCAGCGGCGCGCACTTCAACCCCGTCGTGTCCCTGGCCGACTGGTTGCTCGGCCGCAAGGCCGGCGCCGGACTGCCCCTGCCGGATCTCGGTGTTTATGTGGTGGCGCAGACCGCCGGGGCAATCGGTGGCAGCGTGCTCGCGAACGCGATGTTCGACGTCGGCACAACCATCTCCACGAAGGACCGGGTCAATGGCGGGCACCTCCTCGGTGAAGTCGTAGCCACGGCCGGGCTACTTTTGCTGATCTTCGCCCTGGCCGCGACCAAGCGGGGCCATCTCGCGGCTCCTGCGGTGGGCGCCTATATCGGCGCCGCGTACTGGTTCACGTCATCGACGTCGTTCGCCAATCCCGCCGTAACCGTCGGACGGATCTTCAGTGACACCTTCGCCGGTATCGCACCGGCCTCCGTTCCAGGCTTTGTCATCGCGCAGCTGGTCGGCGCGGCCATCGGCGTCGGACTCCTCGCCGTCTTGTTCCCGGCGGCGTCGCGGACCGCCGACGACGTCCTCGTCCCGCACCCGCTGGAGAAAGCCGGTTCCTAACCGGGCGCCAGGCCCGGGCGACAGGGGTGACGGCCACTATATTGATAGTGGTCAATGTTCGGGCATAATGGGTTGATGACCGTACTGCCTGTCCTCCAACCAGCCACCACTGACGCCTGCTGCGCGCCGGCAGCAGAGAACGTGCTGGGCGACGAAGCGGCAAAGCAGAAGGCCCTGGTTTTCAAGGCTCTCGCCGACCCGAACCGGCTCCGTCTGCTTTCCATCATCAAAAACTCCCCCTCCGGTGAGACCTGCGTCTGCGACCTCACCGAACCACTGGACCTTGGCCAGCCCACCGTGTCCCACCACCTGAAGATCCTGGTCGATGCCGGGCTCCTGCACCGCGAAAAACGCGGCACGTGGGCCTACTTCTCCCTCGTTCCCGGCGCGTTGGATGACGTCGCCGGGATCCTGGCCGGCCTGTGACCGGCACCCTCCTCCTACGGGACATGCAGGCCGCGGATTGGTCCGCCGTCGCTGCGATCTACCAGGAAGGCATCGACGCCGGTCACGCCACGTTTGAGTCCACTGCCCCGGACTGGAACGCGTTCAATGCAGCCAAGTTGCCGACCCACCGGACCGTGGCCGTCGCCGAGGGCGGCGAGGTTCTGGGCTGGGCGGCGGTTTCGCCGGTTTCCCCCCGGCCTGCCTATGCCGGGGTCGTCGAGCACTCCGTGTACGTTGCCGCTGCGGCCCGGGGCCTGGGTGTCGGCAAAGCACTCCTGGCGGAACTCATCACCTCTACCGAGGCCGCGGGCATCTGGACTATCCAATCCAGCATCTTCCCCGAAAACACGGCCAGCCTTCGCCTGCACGAGACGGCGGGCTTTACCGCCGTCGGACGCCGTGAGCGCATCGCCCGCATGAGCTACGGACCCATGGCCGGACTCTGGCGCGACACCA
Organism: Paenarthrobacter sp. NPDC058040; assembly: GCF_042885775.1. Classification (NCBI taxonomy): domain Bacteria; kingdom Bacillati; phylum Actinomycetota; class Actinomycetes; order Micrococcales; family Micrococcaceae; genus Paenarthrobacter; species Paenarthrobacter sp. NPDC058040. Next base: position 331,442 of record NZ_JBHVRN010000001.1, on the reverse strand, counting down.
TCCTGATGGAACGCCGTTCCCCGCTGGACTTCCCGGCCTAGTCCAAAATCTTCTCGGTCACATTCGAATTTGCGGAGTTGTCGACTCATTTGTTCCGCATTCAAGGATCTATTGTTGATCCATGGCCAAAATACGAGTCTCTGAAGCAGCGCGGTTCCTCGGTGTCAGTGACGACACCGTGCGGCGTTGGACCGAAAATGGCACCCTGACGCCCCTCAAGGACGATTCCGGCCGCCTGACAGTGGACGGACTCGAACTTGCCCGTCTGGCTCGGGAACAAGCGCAACTCCCTGACGACCCCACCAACATCGGCCGCTCCGCCCGTAACCGCTTCGTGGGGCTGGTTACCGGGATCACCGCCGACAAGGTCATGGCGCAGGTGGAGCTCCAGTGCGGCCCTTTCAGGGTCGTCTCCCTCATGAGCAGCGAAGCCGTCCGGGAGCTCGGGCTGGAACTTGGCTCAGTGGCCACCGCCGTGGTCAAAGCCACCACCGTCATCATCGAAACGCCCCAAGGAAAGAGCATCATATGAGGATCGCCGCCCAGACCATCGCAGCGTTGCTGGCTGCCGGCGTACTCGCCGCGAGCTTGGCAGGCTGCAGCGGAAGCAGCGCAACACCGGCACCGTCCAGCACAGCCACTGAAAGCGCCAAGCTCTCCGGCACGGTGACCGTCTTCGCCGCAGCATCGCTGAAGTCCACGTTCACCAAGATCGCCTCGGACTTCGAGGCCGCCAACCCCGGCACCAAGGTTGCACTGAACTTCGCCGGTTCCTCGGACCTGGTCACCCAGATCACCCAGGGCGCACCGGCAGACGTCTTCGCTTCCGCGGACACCAAGAACATGACCAAGCTCTCCGATGCGAAGCTCATCGACGGAACGACGAGCAACTTCGCCACGAACGTCCTGGAAATCGCGGTGCCGCCTTCCAACCCGGCCAACATCACCGGCTTCTCTGACTTGGCCAAGTCCGGCGTGAAGGTTGTTGTGTGCGCCCCGCAGGTCCCCTGCGGCTCGGCAACGGAAACCATCGAGAAGGCCACGGGAACCACGCTGACTCCGGTCAGCGAAGAATCCTCCGTGACCGACGTCCTCGGCAAGGTCACGTCGCAGGAGGCCGACGCCGGCCTCGTCTACGTCACCGACGTTAAGACCGCCGGAGACAAGGTCAGGGGCATCCCGTTCACCGAATCGGACAAGGCCGTCAACACCTACCCGATCGCAACCGTAGGCGCCAGCAAGAACAAGGACCTCGCCAAGGCATTCATCGCGGCCGTGACCAGCGCCGAGGGAAAGAAGGTCCTCACCGACGCGGGCTTCGGCACCCCGTAGGCTGCACGGATGCCATCACGACGCGGAACCGGCTACACCGGCATCCCACCGTGGGTCTACGCCATCGCGGCAGCAGGGGGACTGTTCGTCCTGCTGCCGCTGGCTGCCATGGTGGCCAAGGTTAACTGGACGCAGTTCTTCCCCCTCATCACCTCCGAGTCCTCACTGACGGCACTGGGATTGAGCCTGCGCACGTCCGCGGCCAGCACGGCCCTCTGCATCGTGCTGGGAGTGCCGCTTGCGCTGGTCCTGGCCCGAGGGGACTTTCCAGGCCAACGCCTGCTGCGTGCTTTCGTGCTCCTGCCCTTGGTGCTGCCACCTGTGGTTGGCGGCATCGCCCTGCTCTACACCTTCGGCCGCCAGGGTTTGCTCGGAAAGACCCTTGAAGTGGCAGGGATCCAGATAGCGTTTTCCACGACGGCGGTAGTACTGGCCCAGACGTTTGTCGCCTTGCCGTTCCTGGTGGTCAGCCTCGAAGGTGCCCTGCGGACTGCGGGAACCAAATACGAGGCCGTCGCAGCCACCCTGGGCGCGCGGCCCACCACTGTGCTGCGACGGGTGAGTATCCCGCTGGTCCTGCCTGGACTTGCCTCGGGCGCCGTCTTGTCCTTCGCCCGCTGCCTCGGCGAATTCGGCGCCACCCTGACGTTTGCCGGCAGCCTCCAAGGAGTTACGCGCACCTTGCCTTTGGAGATCTACTTGCAACGCGAAACCGACGCCGATGCCGCCGTTGCCCTCTCCCTCGTTCTCGTAGCGGTGGCTGTCGCCGTCGTCGGGCTTTCCTACCGCCGCTACAGCACCCAAGCCGTCCAAGAGGCAACGGCATGAGCTTCACCTTGAATGCTTCCTTGCGTGCCCGAAACTTCGAAGTCTCCCTGGACCTCGGCCCCGCCGAAACCGTCGCTGTCCTGGGACCGAATGGCGCCGGAAAGTCCACTTTGTTGGGCATCACGGCCGGGCTGCTCCGGCCCGATGCAGGGCACGCGATGCTCAGCGGAAAGTCCCTGTTCACGCTCGACGGCGGCACTCACCTGTGGACGCCGCCGCACCTCCGCGGGACTGCCCTCCTGGCCCAGGAGCCGCTGCTGTTCCCGCACCTGAGCGTGTTGGAGAACGTCGCCTTCGGACCACGCGCGGCAGGGGCATCCCGCAAGGAGGCACACCGGATCGCCCGGCGCTGGCTGGGTGAAGTGGAGGCCGCGGAGTTCACCAACCGCCGGCCAGGCCAGCTCTCCGGTGGGCAGGCACAGCGCGTCGCAGTAGCCCGTGCACTGGCCACCGATCCGGAACTGCTCCTCCTCGACGAGCCCATGGCTGCCCTGGATATCCATGGCGCTCCCCTGCTGAGGCGTCTGCTCAAGCGGGTCCTTGCCGGGCGCAAGGCGATCATCATCACCCACGATGTCCTGGACGCACTCATGCTCGCGGACCGGGTGGTGGTCCTTGAAAACGGCCGCATCACCGAACAGGGACCCACACGTGACATCCTCGAGCGGCCGCGCAGCCGCTTCGCCGCGGGATTGTCAGGCTTGAACCTGCTCACAGGCACCATCACGGACCAAGGGCTCACCTCGAACGAGGGGCTCAAGATCGCCGGGCACCGCGACGACGCCGCCCTCCCCGGCAACCCCGGCGCCGCGGCCTTCCCGCCGTCGGCCGTCTCCATCTATGCCTCAGCCGAACACGGCAGCCCCAGGAACACCTTCAAAGTCACCGTCACGGACCTCGAACCCCACGGTGACCTCATTCGGGTTCGGGCCGGCCACCTTTCGGCAGACGTGACCCCGGCCGCCTCGGCGGACCTGGGACTGGCGCCCGGGAGCGAGGCTTACTTCGTCATCAAGGCCACGGCGATCACGATCTACCCTAGTTAACGCCAAGCACCGGCTACTTCTTGTGCACCAGGTAGATGGCGCCGGTGGTCACGTCTTCTTCGAGTGCTTCAAGGGTGCGGCCGCGGGTTTCCGGAACCTGCGTGTAAATGAACACCAAGGCCAGGATGCCGACCACGCCGAACAGGAAGAACGTCCCTGTGATGCCCACCCCGGCAACGAGGGTCGGGAAGAACAGGCCCAGGAGTGCGTTCGCGATCCAGAGGCAGAACACCGAGAGGCCAATGGCGAAGCCACGGACGTGGAGCGGGAAGATCTCGGACAGCATCACCCAGACGGCGATGTTGAGGAAGGTCTGCATGGAGCCGACGAAGGCCACCACCAGAAAGAGGATCACGAACGGGCGGGCTGCGTTGCCCACAGGCAGGACGATCGAGGCGATGCCAATCAGGAAGTGGCAGACGGTGGTCAGCGTAAAGCCAAGGAGCAGCGTGGTGCGGCGGTTGACGCGCTGCATCAACGTTAGCGCGATGACACCACCGACGACGGCGATCACACCGGGCGCGATGTTGGCGATCAGGGCGGCGCTGGAGTCGAAACCGGCCTCGACCAGGACGGACTGTCCGTAGTACATGATCGAGTTGATGCCGGTCAGCTGCTGGGCCACGCCCAGGCCGATTCCCACCAGGATGATGCGCAGGATCCACTTGTCCTTCAGTGCTGCCCAGGAGGTTGCCTTGGAGGCCTTTTCTTCGTCGGCCAGGTGCTTCACATCAGCCATCTCCGCTTCGGCGCGGTCTTCGGAACGGATGGTCTTGAGGACGGCGAGTGCCTCGCGGGTGCGGCCTTTGGAGATCAGCCAGCGCGGCGATTCCGGCATCCGCAGCATGCCGAAGAACAAGGCAATGGCAGGCACGGCGGCTGCGGCAAGCATGATGCGCCATACTCCCCCGAATTCACCCCAGATGTTTCCAATGATGGCGTTGACCACGAAGGCTGCAAGCTGGCCGATAACGATCATCAGTTCGTTGCGGCCTGCGAGGGAACCACGGATTTCATACGGCGCCAGTTCGGCGAGGAAGACTGGAACAACCGTTGACGCGCCACCGACGGCGAGGCCCAGGATGATCCGGCCCAGCACCATGACCTCGAAGCTGGGAGCAAAAACACAGGCAAGGGTTCCGACGAAGAACAGGGTGGCCAGCAGGATGATGGTCTTCCGGCGGCCCCAGCCGTCGGAGAGCCTGCCACCGGCGACTGCGCCTGCAGCGGCACCGAAGAGGAGTGAACTGGTGACAATTCCTTCCGTCAGCGGTGTCAGGGAGAGGTCGACCGTCATTGGCCGGAGTGCCCCGTTGATCACGCCCGTGTCGTAACCAAAGAGGAGGCCGCCGAACGTGGCGACCAAAGCTACCAGGCCCAAGCGTTTACGGTGCGGCCCGTTGGTCAGCGGAGGCAGGGCCGCATTATGGGCACTCTCCGGCTGCGTTTGCGTAGCAGACATCAGGACTCCTTTGTCAGTGTGTTGCGGGTCATACCCACCCGCTCTGACACAAGACTAACGCGCGAAAGACTTAAATGTAAGGTCAAACTAACAAATGACTTTAATTGTTCGGTTTTGTCTTCATGGCAGGATGATCCCATGGCACCCGAGAACCAGCCGCGCCGCGCTGCAACGCAAAGTGACGTTGCCCGCGAAGTCGGCGTGTCGCGCACCCTGGTCTCCTTCGCTTTCCGGGGAGCGCCAGGAGTCAGCGGAGAAACCAAGCAAGCGATCTTCGAGGCGGCCAGGCGTCTTGGATACCGGCCCAACGCCGTAGCCGCCGACTTGGCACGCAAGCACCGGTCCGCCGTCGGGCTTTACATGCTGGACATCCGCAACGAAATCTACGCCGACATCCTCAGCGGCGTCCGGACAGCCTTGGCCCAGGAACATAACCGGCTGATCCTGAGCGTTTCGCGGTCCGTCGACGGCGAGGACCGCGGCGCGCTGGAGTCCCTGATCGAAGCGAGGGTGGGGATCATCATCGCCGCCACGCTCTTGGATACGGACGAAGAAGTGCACGATATGGCCCGCACGGTTTCGCTCGTTAGTGTCACCCGCCCCGTGGAAGGCGTGGACAGCGTCTATTCCGACGATGCCTTTGGCGCCCGGGCGGCGACCGAGCACCTGCTGGGCCTGGGACACACGCGGATCGCGCACCTGGCGGGCCCCGTCCATGACGGCCACGTGGTCCGGCGCCGCGCTTACGAACAAACCATGCGGGAAGCCGGGCTGGTTCCCCAAACGGTGTGCGCAGACGACTTCACCCAGCAATCGGGAGAGCGCGCCGCCGCCATGATCCTGGAACAAAACGACCGGCCAACGGCAATCTTCTGCCACAACGACCAATTGGCCCTCGGCACCCGGGAAGCGGCCTACACCAAGGGCCTCTCGATCCCCGAAGACCTGTCCCTCATCGGCTATGACAACTCCCGGACCGCGGGTCTGCACGGCATCGACCTCAGTTCCGTGGACCTGCACGCGGTGCAGCTCGGCGTGGCTGCCGGGGAAGTTGCGCTGCAGCGGCTCGCCAATCCGGACGGGCCGCCGGCCGACCGTAAGTTCACTCCCGAACTGGTCCTGCGACGTTCGACGGCGCGGCCCACCTAGATACGGCGGAGGCAACCGGCTCCGGTCCAGAAGCGGTCAAGAAGCGCCGCGGCGTTGAATTACTCTCATGAAATGATTATTTGGCGTGGTTGGGGAATCCTGGTGGTTCTCATATTTGTACTAAGCGGCGGCGTGGCCAGCGGAGTGACGCACGGAAACCCCATAGCAATGGGAATTGGCTTCGCTGCCGGGGCGGTCGGAATCTGGTTTCTCGGGAAACGGTTCAACCAGACCGGACCCAAGGAGGCCTATGAGACCGCCGTTAACCTTCGGGCGCAGGAGCTCCAGCGAATGGTGGAAGTGGGGGCCTACCAGTTCCCCGGCTTGCCCGCCCCGCAGTCCGTCGAGGAGGCCCATGCCCAGGCCGAACAGCAATGGAAGCATGAGGCCGAAACCGCCCGACGTGGCTACTTCAACCGGCACAGCCTTTTCTTCCTCCCCATGCGGTACTGGGCCATAGTGGCAGGTCTCGTCGCCGTAGCGACCATCATCACCGGCCTGATTCGAGGCTGATATTCAAACCCAGTCCCTAAGGATCGACCGCGCAGCCCCGGCGTGGAAGACTCCGACTATGACAATCCAACAATGGTGGCCCAAGCTGTCGGCTGCCTCCCGGGAATGGCTGATCGACAACAACGGCGACGCCGTGCGGCCGGACATCGTTGACGAAATCGCCGCCGCGGGTGGTCCTGACGCGGCCGATCCCTGGTGGGCCGCCGGCGAAACGGACGGACGTTACTTCCCCGACGACGCCGTCGACTGGATCGAGGAAACGGCCAACCTGGAAACGACCTAGCCCACCTTGTATCGAAGGTGCGAGACGAGGGGTGTCCCGCGGACCTCCAGCGGCTCCAGCTTCAGCTCGCCCACTCCGTCCAGCAGCCGCTCCCCCGCCCCCAGGACAATCGGAGCCACGTGCAGCCGCAGCTCATCAATGAGTCCCGCAGTCAGGAATTGACGGGCCGTGGAAGCACCACCAGCGATGGCAACATTCTTGTCGCCGGCCGCCTCCCGCGCGCGGGCCAGCACCGACTCGATGGGATCATTGACGAAATGGAAGGTGGTACCGCCCTCCATCTCCATCGGCTCGTGCGCATGGGTGGTCAGCACGAACACGGGCGCACGGTACGGCGGTTCTTCGCCCCACCAGCCGCGCCAATCCTCCGGCCACGGCCCATCACCCGGTCCAGCGAACATGTTGCGGCCCATGATGTACGCCCCGGCTTCGAGGATCCCGGCCACTTCTGTCGCGTTGGCATCGCGTTCTTCGAACTGCCATCGGTGCAGCCTCTCAGCGCCGGCGCCGAGGGGCTGTTCCATGGACTGGTTAGGTCCGGCCACGAAGCCGTCAAGGGACACAGTGAGATCGCAGGTAACTTGGCTCATGCGCCCATCCTGCCAGCATGCATGCGCGGGCGACTAGGCTCCGTTGAACCCGCCGTTGCTGCGTCCTACGCTGAACGTGTCCACGCACGGGAAGGAAGGGCGGCCATGGTACGAGAACAAGAACCCGCTTTGGAGCAACTGGACATCCTGGTGGGCACGTGGGAGACCGCGATTCCCAGTGCGGAGACGCAGGGACGAACATCCTTTGAGTGGCTTGAAGGCGGCGGCTTCCTCATCCAGCGTTCCACGGTGCAACGGCCGGAGTACCCCAACGCCGTCAGCATCATCGGTGCCACGGGCTCGGACGGGGCGTTCCAGCAGCACTACTTCGATTCCCGCGGGGTGGCCCGGATCTACGACATGACCCTCCGGGACGGCCTCTGGACGCTTTTCAGGGACGGCCCGGACTGGCCGCAGCGCTTCGTCGGCCGCTTCAGCGAAGACGGCAACACCATCACGGCCCGGCTGGAACGCGGCACCTACCCGGGCGGCCCACTGGAGCACGACTTCGACATGGTGTACACGCGGATTTTGTGATTGGCTGCCGCGTCCGAGGCTAAAGGGCCGTCAGGGTCGGTCTAGGTTGTCACGTTCCGACGGAAGTCCGGCCGCTATTCGTCGGCGGTCCTCCTTGGCGGAGGACCTGAGCCTGCGCAACCTAATCACCCCGCCCGTGATTATTAGGGCGAAGGCCAGCGTGAACATGGCACCCAGCAAGCCGATGGCCCAGTATGTAGCCGGATCATAAGCGCTGGGTGCAAATACAAGGAAAAGGATGTAGGTCACAGCTGTGAGCACTGTCCCGCTTAGCGAGAAAATGTTCGATGCAAAGGCAGCGTCCATTGTCGCCCTGCTGGATGGATTCCTGGCCATGCTTACCCCTTGGGCTGCGAACACGAAACCGTCGATCAGACTCTCAGCGGCATATGCAGAGCCTGATCGAAATGAACTGAGGAATCAAGAGTTCCAAGCCCACTACACGCGGATTACTCCACCTCATGGACAGATTCCCGGACCGGTGGGAACATAAGGGCCATAATCCGCGGAGGCATCGCCCGGCCAGGCTCGGGTAACTCCAGGTCAGCTCTCGTTTGAGGGGAACGGCCATGGTTCGGCTGGGGAACACGAACACCGGGAATCAGGGCCCAGAGCCCGCCGTCGATCGGGCACGCCACAGCAATACTCCGGAGAAAGTCGACGCCGTGGTGGTCGGCTCGGGCTTCGGAGGATCCGTGGCAGCCTTCCGCCTGGCCGAGGCCGGACAATCCGTGGTGCTCATGGAACGCGGCAAACCCTACCCACCGGGCAGTTTCGCCCGGTCGCCGTCGGAAATGGGCCGGAACTTCTGGGACCCGGACCGTGGTCTGTACGGGCTGTTTGATGCCTGGACCTTCCGCGGCACGGAAGGGCTGGTGTCCAGTGGTTTGGGCGGTGGTTCCCTGATCTACGCCAACGTCCTCCTGCGCAAGGACGAGAAGTGGTTCGTCAACGAGTCCCCTATCCCGGGCGGCGGATACGAAAACTGGCCCTTCACCCGAAAAGACCTTGACCCGTTCTACGATGCCGCCGAGGCCATGCTGCAGCCGGTCCCCTACCCGTGGAAGGACACGGCCAAGACCCTGGCCATGGAAAACACCGCGGCCACACTGGGCCTGTCCATCAGCCGGCCGCCCATTGCCGTCACGTTCGCTCCAACCCCAGACGGGGAACCCCGGACCAACCATCCCCTCCCTTTACCGGAGTATGGGAGCATCCACGGCCCCAACACCGTGAGGACCACGTGCACGCTCAGCGGTGAATGCGACATTGGCTGCAACGCGGGCGCAAAGAACACCCTGGACCACAACTACATTTCCGCGGCGGCGGCAAAGGGCGCCGACGTCCGTACCTTCCACGACGTCCGCGGCATCCGGCCCCTGGACGGCGGTGGGTACGAGGTCCGGTATGTGGTGCACCACCCCGAAAACCAGGGCGGACTCCTGACAGAGCAGATCATCCATTGCCGTCGCCTCATCCTCGGTGCCGGCACCTTCGGGACCAACTTCCTGCTGCTGCGGAACCGGGGCTCGCTTCCTGCCCTGAGCGACGCTTTGGGGACGCGCTTCAGCGGCAACGGCGATCTCCTGACCTTCATCATGGACGCCAAGACACCCGCCACCAACGGCTCGCGGCCCGGCGTGCGGACGCTCACGGGCAGCCGCGGGCCGGTGATCACCACCGCTATCAGGGTCCCGGATGCGAATGACGACGACGGCGACGGTCGCGGCTACTACGTGGAGGACGCGGGGTATCCGGCGTTCATCAACTGGCTCATGGAAACTGCGCAGCTCCGAACCGCAGCCTTGCGCACCGCCCGGGTTGCAGGCCAGTTGCTGAAGGACAGGCTTTTCGAGGCCGGCCGTTCCAACGTCTCCGCAGACCTGGCTGCCGCCTTGGGCGACGGTCGCCTGTCCGCGAGTTCGGTGCCCTTGTTGGGCATGGGCCGGGACATTCCCGACGGCGTCATGACCCTGCGCGATGGCAGGCTCGCCGTTGCCTGGACCATGGCAACGTCCAAGGAGTACTTCGGGCGGGTCCGGGCCACCATGGAGTCGATCGCCAAGGACCTCGACGGGAATTTCGTGGACAATCCACTGTGGTGGGCCAAGCGCGTCATCACCGTCCACCCGATCGGCGGGGCACCTGCCGGAAGGCATCCCGGGGAAGCTGTCTGCGATTCCTACGGTGAAGTGTTCGGCTACCCCGGCTTGTTCGTGGTGGATGGTGCGGCGATGCCCGGACCCGTCGGCGCGAACCCTTCCCTGACCATCGCGGCGTTCGCTGAGCGGGCCTGCGCGCGGATCCTCGACGGCGGCCCGGGTTCGGCCGGTGGGTCAGCGTCCGCCCACCGCGGGATCGTGCCGTCCGACGCGGCCGCCGTCGTCGACGTCGGAGCAACCGCACCCCGCGCGCTGGCGCCGGACGCTACCAAAGGCAAGGGCGCGCGGGAAGAGCAGCCCGCGAGCGCCGCCGATGCCCCCACCACACGCAACCGTGGGCTGACGCCGCCCGGCGGGAGCACCATGCCCCCCACGTCCGTCCGGTTCACCGAGCAGATGCATGGCTGGTTCAGCCCCGGCATGACCGACCCCGAGAAGGGCCGCATGCTTGGCCGGGACCGAAGCCGGAAGATCATGTTCGAGCTGACGATCACCGCCGAGGACATCGATGCGTTCGTCAAGGATCCGAGCCATCCTGCCAAAGCCGAAGGCTATGTCCTCGCCGACTACTTCGGTGGGCGGATGCCAGTGGAGAAGGGCTGGTTCAACCTGTTCGTCGAGGACGAATCGCACGACGGACGCCCGGCGCGACGGATGCTGTACCGGCTGTGGCTGCGCGATCCCGGTGGAACACCCTTCACGTTCACCGGGTACAAGCAGATCCACAACGAAGCGGGCTTCGACCTTTGGCCCGACACCACCATCCTGTACGCGACGATCCTTCGTGGGCACGTGCCACCAAACCTGGATACAGAGGGACCAGACGAAGGCGTGGTCGGGGCCGGCATCCTGTACATCCGCCCACTGGATTTCGCCAAGCAACTGACCACGTTCAGGGCAGAAGGTCCGGCGCCCGCAGCAGGTTTGGCTGCGTTCATGAAGCTGTTCGCGGGCGAACTGTGGAGGGTGTACGGGCGCGGCATCCGGCGTGTTCCGTTCCCCCTCAGATCGACCCGTTCGTCGAACCGCCCAGGCCGCTGATACGCGATGAAAAGCTGGGAGCTCGCAAAGCACAGGGGCATTTTGGGCTTCATTCCTCAGCCCGCGGTCCGGTGGCTCGCTCCCATGTCCTTGGCCCGGACGGCGTTGAAGGTCATGGCGGCCACGGTTTTTGCGGACTTCGGCGACAAGCGCGAGCTGGAGGGGAGTTTCCCGGGCGATCCCCTGCGCCTGGACAAACTTCCGGTTCCCGGCCAGCCAGCCCAGCCACCGGTCACCAGCCGCGGGCTTCCCCGTCCCGGCGAACTGCCCCCGGGCGGGCTTCCCCGGCCGGGCGCCCTGCTCCCGGGCGAGCTTGGCGCGGCCGCCGATGACCGGGAGGCCAACCCCAAGGAACTCTGGCTGGACTTCACCGCCGACCTCGGGGACGGCTTCGACGCTACGTACACCGTGGCATCGCTGCTGGCGCAGGACACACTGCCCGTCGCAGGGAAGGACCTCCCCCGGGGAAGGGTGTTGGTGCTGGGCGGTGACGAGGTCTACCCCGTTGCCTCCCCCGCCGCCTACGAAAACAGGATGGCGGGACCCTATCGGACCGCGTTCCCGGACCGGACGCCCGCATTGCGTGGCCCGCAGAACGCCCCAAACCCTGCGAATTCCACGCAGAGTGGGCCACACAACGAGGTTCCCATCATGCTGGCGCTCCCCGGCAACCACGACTGGTACGACGGCCTCACCTGCTTCATCCGCACCTTCACCCGCCAACGCAACATCGGGGCGTGGCGGACCATCCAATCGCGCAGCTACTTTGCCCTCCGGCTCACCGGCGAAAGCCCGGCCCCGGAGCGCAGTGGCACGCCGGGTTGGTGGCTGTTGGGGCTCGACAGCCAACTGGGCCAATACATCGACGAGCCGCAGCTGGACTACTTCTACCGCAACGTAACACTCCAGCTTCAGCCCGGGGACGCCATCATCCTCTGCGTCGCCTCCCCGTTCTGGGTAGACGCCGACGCCGCCCACGCCGCGGAACGGCCCAACGAATTCCGCCAAGCCAACTTCTTCGAACAGGACTACCTTCGCCGCCGCTTCAACCCTGCCACCGGCCACTTCGAGTCCACGGGGGCCAACGTCCGGCTCTGGCTCACGGGCGACCTGCACCACTACTCCCGGTACGAAGACGACACGCCAGGTGCTGCCAAAACGCAAATGATCACGTGCGGCCTCGGCGGCGCCTATCTCTCCGACGCCCACTGGCTCCCGGAGGAACTCCTCCTGCCTGCGCCCGCCGGACCCGGCGCATCGGCCAGCGTAAACAACAACCCGCCAACCGGCCGACGCTTCACCCGCACCCCCACCATCTACCCGGACCAATCCGACTCGCACCTCCTCGGCCCGCGATTGGCCAACCCGTTCTCTCCCTCCTGGCTTCCGGTGCGCAACCCGGGCTTTGGGCTGTCCATGGGATTCGTCCACGTCGTTGCAGCCCTCACCGTCTGGACTGTCTTCAGCGCCTTCCGCGGCGAATCGTTCGTGGACAGCCTCCGCGGACTGCTCCACGGGAACACGCTGCTGCTCATCGTCGCCCTGGTCCTGGCCATGCCAGTCCTCCTCGGAATCACCGTGCTGTCAGCCCGTGCACTGCGGATCGCCAGGGCCGGAATCGTCGTCTTCATCCGCGGCGCGCTGCACCAACTGTCGGCGCTCGCGGTGAGTGCCGCCGTCGTGATCCTGGTTCCTTGGCCAAGCGGCTGGCCGGACGTCGTGGTGGTGCTGCTGGCCCTGGCGCTGGTCCATGCGGGCGGCTGGGCGCTGGGCAGCGAGGCGTTCGCACTGTACATCCTGGCCACTCCCAGCGGCGAAGTGTCCACCTGGAAGATGTCCGGGCAGTCCATCGAGGACCACAAGGGCTTCCTCCGCCTCCACCTCGCCCCGGACGGCGCCTTGACCGTCTACCCGTTGGTGGTGGACGCCATCTGCCGCGACTGGCGGCTTGCAGACAACGACGACGGCGCGCGGCTGGTTCCGGAGGCCGGCCTGCCTGCCGTGCGGCTGCTTGAAGAACCCATCACCATCTCACGGAAGGGAACCACGCCATGATCATCACCCGTGCCGAGCACCGGACCGAGGTCATCCCGTTCCGTGCCCGGGACAATACCCCTTTGAGCCTGGTCCATGTCACTTCGCCTGTGGAGGCCACCAAGGGGCCTGTGCTGCTGGTCCACGGATCGGGAGTCCGCGCCGAACTGTTCAGGCCACCGATCCGGACCACCATGGTCGATGTCCTCCTGGAAGACGGCTGGGACGTGTGGATGCTGAACTGGCGGGCATCGATCGACCTCGATCCCCTGTCCTGGACGCTCGCCGACGCCGCCGTGTACGACCATCCTGCCGCCGTCGACTACGTCCTCAAGGCCACGGGCGCCGAAACCATGAAGGCCGTCATCCACTGCCAGGGTTCCACCTCGTTCACGATGTCCGCTGCGGCCGGGCTCCTGCCGCAGGTGGATACGATCGTCTCCAACGCTGTCTCTTTGCATCCGGTGGTCCCCGCGTTTTCCCGGCTCAAGATCGACTACCTCACGCCCGTGGTGAAACTCTTCACGCCGTACCTCTCCCCGGCTTGGGGCTACAAGTCGCAAGGCTATTTCACCCGGGCCATTCGCGGGCTGGTCAAGGCGACGCATCACGAGTGCGACAACACTGTCTGCAAGATGGTCAGCTTCACGTACGGCAGCGGCCGCCCGGCGCTGTGGGCCCACGAGAACCTGGACGAGGCAACGCATGAGTGGCTCAGCGGCGAGTTCGCCGAAGTCCCGGTGACCTTCTTCGAAGAGATGGGCCGCAGTATCAAGGCCGGGCACATGGTGGCCGCTGGAGACCATCCGGAACTGCCGGACAATTACGTGGCGGAGGCCCCACGGACCGATGCCCGGTTCGCTTTCATCGCAGGAATGGACAACCTGTGCTTCCTGCCCGAGAGCCAACAACGCAGCTACGAATTCTTCCAAAAACACCGCCCGGGGAAGGACTCCCTCCATCTCATCCCGGGCTACGGGCACTTGGACGTGTTCTTCGGGGAACACGCCTGGCAGGACACTTTTCCGGTCATCATGCAGGAGTTGAACTCATGAAATCCCTCACCGAACTGGTCACTCCCGTGCTCAAACTCATGCCCTCGCCCGTCCCGCGGCGCCAGGAGCGGCTGCGGGGCCAGTATGCGCAGGCAGACGGCATCAAGTACGTCATGCCCGTAAACTCCGACGATTCCCCCGTGTTGATGGCCGCATTCCCCATCAACAAGCGCGCCGCCGCGGCGATCCTGCCCGGGACCGAGTTGCGGCCCTTCAGCCTGGGCGGCAAAGGGCTGCTGGTGGTCACAGTGGTCAACTACAAGTCCACGGACATCGGAAAGTACATCGAGTACTCCCTGGCCATCGCCATCACGCACGGCAGCCGTCCAGCACCGCCGCTGCTTCCCCTGCTTTTCCAAAAGACGTTCAAGTTGGGCCAGTTCGTGGTGGACCTCCCCGTCAGCACGGAGATCTCCGTCAAAGGCGGGAAAGGCATCTGGGGCATGCCCAAACACCAGGCAAACCTGGACTTCGTGGTCACTGATGCCACGGTGTCGGCGCAATACGACAAGGACGGCAAACTGGGCTGCTACATCGAGATCGAACGGCCCGACCCCTTGGGATTGCCCCTCAAACTGGCAGCATCCAATTACTGTGCCTTCCGGAACATGCTCTGGAAATCGGACATCTACTTCGAAGCCACAGGCGACATCGCCCTTGGAGCCCAAGCAAAGGCGCGCCTCATCCTCGGTGACGCACCCGGCGTCGAAGTTTTGAAAACGCTGCAGGTGGAGAGCAAACCGATCTTCACCGCCTGGCTGCCACAGGCCCACGGAGTCTTGGACGACCACTACGAAGCCTGGTTCCTTACGGCTCCCACCGAAGCAGGTGCGGCGGGCATCCGCGGCGGGGACATGCTGGACAGCGTCACGGACCTTGGCCAGGGGCAGGAATGGCTGGCTCCGCCTGACCGCAGCAGGATCCCCGGTGCTGCGGAACGGGCCAGCGGTGGTGGGCAGTGAACTGGCTCCTGCTCATCAACGCGCTCTACTTCCTCTTCGGCGCAACCATGTACGTGGGCACCATGTGGGTCCTCAAATTCTTCCTCTACCCCACCTGGCGTTCACTGGCCCGGGACAACGTGGACATGCACTTCGGCATCCCCACCCGGGCGGCCACCAAGTTCTTCACGGTGGTGGTGCCCATCATGTTCATTTCCGGCGGCATCCTGGTCTGGTCCGAATGGGGCACCATCCGCGTCATTCCGGCGGTCATCTGCCTGGTGGGAATCATTACGCTGACCGTGGTGGGGCAAGGCATCATCATCCCGATCAATGTCCGCATCCGCGGCGGAGATTTCAAGGACGACGCCGAACTGCGAGCCCTGCTCCTCCGTTGGATGCTCCTCAACGACATCCGCTTCTACGTTTCCACCCTCACGTGGGCGGCGATGGTCTGGCTGCTGGTGGACCGGGGACGGCTCGTGGAGTCCTTCTCGTGAGCGCCCACGCGGAATCCCGGAAGCCACACCCTCCCGGAACCGTGGCGTGGGCCGTCGCGGACCCGCTGCGCGCCGTCCTCGCTGCGATCGCCGTCATCACCGTGATCACAGGCGTGGTTGAAGTCCCCTTTGGAGGCCCCCTGCTCCAGTTGCTCGGTGCCGACCCAACGCCCGAAGCCCGCCAACTGTTCGGCACAGTGGGCATGTTCATGGTGGTGGTTGGCGGACTGCTCCTCCACACGCTGCTCAACGCCGCGCCCTCCCCCGAGGTGGTCCTCTGGTCCGGCGTGCAGAAAGCCGGCGCCTTCGGCGCTGTGGGCATTGGGGTCCTCAACGGAGTCTTCTCCCCGATCGCGCTGTTGGTCGCGTTCTTCGACCTCGCGACGGCGGTACTCCTCTTCGTGTACTGGCGACGGCTGGGAGCCGCGCCCGCCCTGCCGCGATGAAACGGTCCCTGGTCCTGGCCGGCGGCGGCATGCGGGTGGCATGGCAGGCAGGGGTGATGTGCGCCCTGGAGGAAGAAGGCCTGGAGTTCCAGCACGTTGACGCCGCTTCCGGGGGAATCATGACGGCAGGGATGCTGCTTTCCGGGGTGTCCGCGAAGGAGATGTGCCGGCGCTGGTCCGGCGTGGACGTGAAGGATTTCGGATCGGCGCTCCCGTTCGGCGATTACCTCAAGGGCCCTTGGTCCCTTCCTGCCATCGGCGATGCTGACGGCATCCTGGACAAAGTCTTCCCGGCCTTGGGGATCAACGACGCTGCGATCCGTGGGCGCGCGGCGGAACCGGGCGCCGTCGAGGGTTCCTTCAACGTGGTGGAGTTCACCGAGAAACGGTGCCATGCACTCGACGCGAAGGAGATCGACGCGGAGCTGATGGCAGCGGGCATGTCGCTGCCGATCTTCCTCACTCCCCTGCGGCGCGACGGCAAGATCTGGACCGATGCCGTGTGGATGCGTGACGCCAACGTGGCAGAGGCACTGCGCCGGGGTGCCACGGAGGTCTGGCTCATTTGGTGCATCGGCAACTCGCCCTACTGGGGTAACGGGCCATTGGAGCAATACGTCCACATGATCGAAATGAGCGCCATGGGTGCGCTGCTTGCGGATTTCGAGGCCGCAGCCGCTGTTGGACGCGAGTTTGTGTTGCACGTTGTCCGCCCTTCCCATCCCTTGCCGCTGGATCCCGAGTTCTACCTGGGCAGGGTGGACGCAGACACCCTGATCGGCATGGGGTACCGCGACGCACGGGCATACCTCGATTCGAAGACACCGCAGGGCCTCGCCAAGGATTCCAGCTGCACGGCCATGACCGACCCCGCCCCGGGAGTGCGCTTCAACGACACCTTGCGCGGGGAAATCGGGGGCGACCCCCTGGCGTTCCGGGCCACAGTAGTGCTGCCCACCGTGGCCCCAGGTGAACCACCGGACTTCACCGGCTACGTGGACCACGTCCGGTTCGGTGGCCGGGCCTTCATCGCTGACGGGCGCGTGGAAACATCCGGTTCAGATGTCACCTACCGTGGCCGCGTGAGGCTCGACGGCGGGTGGCAGGAACTCGCGGTCACGCGCACCCTGCATGACGACCCCGGTCCGGACGCCTGGTTGGACTCGCGCCGCGCACAGCTCACCCTCGGCGATGCCACCGCGGAAGTGACCATGTCCCTTGCCGACGCGGCGGGGCTGCTGTCGTCGGTGGAACCCGTAGGTGCCCACGGGGTCGTGGACCGTGCGGCCGCCGTAGCGGGGTTCGCGGCCAACGGCCTGCGCGAGCTGCTGCGGCGGTACTGAACTGCTTCGTCGGCTCTGGACACCAATGTGACCTACGTTATTACCGGCCGGTAAACACCACGCTACGGAACGTCCAAAGATGGCAACAGCGGGGAAACACCCGCGAAAAACCGGAGGCCTAGGCTGATGATCACAAGCACCAAACAGGTCATCAGCGAAAGGGCCCACCATGTCCTCAACTTCCCTCCACATCGTCATCGCAGGCGCAGGCCCGGCCGCCCAGGCTTTGGTGCGGAGGCTCGCAGGCAAGGGTGGCCCACGCCCCCAGGGTCACCGCACCTTCGACGGCACCATCACCGTGCTGAGCAACCGCGATGAATGCTCCGACGAACTTCTTGAACTGGCCGAACTGCCGAAGGTTTCCATTCGCTTCGGCCAGGCCGCCAGCTACATCGACGCCGCAGCCAAGGTTGTCACCACCGTGGACGGCATGGACTTCGCCTACCACCAGCTGGTCATCGCCACCGGCTCCGCGCCCGCGCTCCCGCCCGTCACCGGGGCGTACTGCGGCCTGAACTACTCCACCATCGACGACGCCGGCCCCATTGGCGAAGCCGTCAAGGACGTCACCCGGGTTGTTGGCCGGCGTCCGCTCGGCATCCTCGTCGGGACCGGACCTGCCGCTGGACAGGCCGAGGCCGTCCTCCGGGCCCGGGGTGTCCGTCCCGTGCGCACCACGCTGCGGCCAACCGCCGTCGTACCTTCCCTTGCCGGTTCCGCGCTGCCGGCCACCGGCATCCTGTTCGAAGACGGCAGCAGCATGAACGGCGACCTGGTGGTCCTGGCCGAGGAGCGCACCGCGCGGACCGAACTCGCCGAAAGTGCGGGCCTGGCCATAGCGCACGACGGCGGCATCGCCGTCGGGCGGGACCTGGCCACCTCGGTGCCGGGCATCTGGGCAATCGGCGACGCCGCGTCCTGCGACGGGCTGCGGTTGGGACTGCTCCTCTCGGCGGAATCCTCGGCCATGCTCTGCGCCTCGGGGCTGCTCTCCGCTTCCCGCGCCGGCGTTTTCAACCCGGCGGAGCAGGCGCCCGCTGCGGCTTGAGTACCTCCGCTCGTGCCTGTGGCGTGTGTGGCAAGATGGTCCTTTGACGGGCAGTGACAACCCTGCGGCCACCGGGCCGGCCACGCCCGGCACGGAAGGATTCCATGAGCAACCAAGCCGGCATCGCCTCGTACATCGACCACACCCTGTTGAAGCCCGAGGCCAGCGAGGCCGACGTCCTCAAGGTGTGCGCCGAGGCGGCCGAGTACAAATTCAAGTCCGTGTGCGTCAACCCCATCTGGGTCAAAACCGTCAAGAACGCCCTGAAGGGTTCCGGCGTGCTGACCTGTGCAGTGGTGGGATTCCCGCTTGGTGCCACACCGAGCGACGTCAAAGCATTCGAAGCCCGGGGAGCCGTGCTGGATGGTGCTGACGAAATCGACATGGTGATCAACATCGCCTCTGCCCGGGCCAACGACAAGGGCGCGCTGGTGGAGGACATCACCGCCGTTGCCGAGGCTGTACACACCGGCGAGGCCATCCTGAAGGTCATCATCGAAACCGCGCTCCTCACTGACGAGCAAAAGGTGATCGCTTGTGAAGCAGCCGTGGAAGCGGGCGCCGACTTCGTCAAGACGTCCACCGGTTTCAACGGCGGTGGCGCAACTGCCGAAGACGTTGCCCTCATGCGCAAGACGGTCGGCCCCGAACTGGGCGTCAAAGCGTCGGGCGGAGTGCGGTCCCTCGCCGATGCACAGGCTATGATTGCTGCTGGTGCAACACGTATCGGAGCGAGCTCCGGAATTGCCATCGTCAAGGGTGAACAGGGTTCATCCGACTACTGAGGCTTCCGCGCCGCCACGGAATTTGAGCCCTGCGGGGCCGAGGAGGAATGAATTGTCCAAGAACACTGCCCCGATTGAAAACGAGAACAACCTGGGCACGAGCATCGTGCTGTTCGTGGTGATGATCGTCCTCTTCCTTGGCGCCATCTACTCACTCTCCTTCCTGACGCTGGACAACCCGTGGCCGATGGCCGTCTGCCTGGGCCTCTTCGCACTGGCCTTCTGGATTCCGCAGACCGTCCTCGGCCGCTCCGACTCGGCCGGCGAGAACTAAAGCCTTACGCAGGAAGGGCACCGACAGTCCGTCTGTCGGTGCCCTTCCTCGTTAAAGCGCCAGCGCTGCCAGCACGGCAGGCCAGTGCTGCTGGGCAAGGCCCCAGGCCGCGGCACCCATGCCCACCATGGCGTAGCCGCTGACGGGAATCAGGACCAGCCATTCCCGCCGGGAACCCGCCCGGCCCAGCAGGGGCAAAGAAAATGCCCCGTTGGGACGCCAGACCCCGCTGATTGCCGATTTGCGCAGGAACTTGGGTGGCTTGATCACAATCGGCCACAGCAACGGCACGCCGCCCACCGTGATCATGTCCCCCACGATGTGCACCACCACTCCGGTCAGCATGGACAACGGCAACCAACCCCATTGGGCGGGCGCGAACCAGGTAACCAGCCCCGCCATCACCAGCGCGAAGAGCCAGTTGGTGATCCAGCCGGATTTCGGAAACAGGTTCAGGGCTTTGGCTGCCAGGTTGATCATGAACATGCACAGCAGGCCTGCCCCTACGGACAACTTCCCCACCGGGGTAACCATCTGGAACTGGGCGGCCATGGCGGCCAGCACCACGAACGCCGAGGCTCCCAGCAAGGAGTGTGTTCCCTGACGGTGCCCGCCGCTGGCCTTCTCGATCCCGACGGCGATCGCATTGGACAGCGGGGGCAAGGAATTGGCAATCGTGCTGTGCCGGTGGTCCCAGTCGCACACCAGTGCGGTTCCCGCCGTCGCCATGGCACCAATCAGGATGCCGGTGGAATCCAGCGGGTACCAGCCCAGCGCGTACGGGCCGGTCGAGGCAATAGCGATCCACGCCGCGGCTCCCGACGCGGCGTGGTGTCCTCCCATCATTGAAGTCAGCCAGCCTTTACGGGTACGTCGGTGAAGATGGCCTCGATGACGCTGTTGGCCCACTGGAGGATCTCGGCGTCCTGCAGGTCGCGGCCACCGATCCGGGCGGTCTTGGGCTTGGGGATGAGCACGGCGTCCAAGGCAGGCTTCACCTGCGAGCCGGGGTACATGCGATTGAGGCGCATGGTTTTCGATTCGGGCAGTTGCGCCGGCGAGAAGCGGATGAAGTTCCCCTGGAGTGCGACGTCGGACAGCCCGGCTTCGCGGGCACCCACCCGGAAGCGGGCCACGGCAATGAGGTTCTGCGCAGGCAGCGGCGGCTCACCGTACCGGTCCACGAGCTCGGCCAGGACCTCGTCGATCGCCTCGTTGGTGATGGCGGCCGCCAGCTTGCGGTACGCCTCCAGGCGCAGCCGTTCGCCGGGCACGTAGTCATGGGGCAGGTGGGCGTTGACCGGCAACTCGATCTTCATCTCGGCGGCCTTTTCCTCGGCCTCGCCACGGTACTCGGCCACGGCTTCGCCCACCAAGCGGATGTAGAGGTCGAAGCCCACGCCCTGGATGTGGCCGGACTGCTCGCCACCCAGCAGGTTGCCGGCGCCACGGATCTCGAGGTCCTTCATGGCCAGCTGCATGCCGGCACCGAGCTCGTTGTGTGCAGCCACCGCTTTGAGGCGCTCCAGGGCCACCTCGCCGAGTGGCTTTTCCGAGGGGTACAGGAAGTACGCGTAGGCCCGCTCGCGGCCGCGGCCCACGCGGCCGCGGAGCTGGTGGAGCTGCGACAGGCCATACTTGTCCGCGCCATCCACGATCAGCGTGTTGGCGTTGGAGATGTCCAGGCCGGTCTCAATGATGGTGGTGCACACCAGGACGTCGAAACGCTTCTCCCAGAAGTCCACGATGATCTTTTCCAGGCGGCTCTCGGACATCTGCCCGTGGGCCACTTCCACCCGGGCTTCGGGAACCAGCTCACGGATCTGCGCCGCAATGCGCTCAATAGAGGACACCCGGTTGTGCACGAAGAACACTTGGCCTTCGCGCATGAGTTCACGACGGATCGCGGCCGAGGTCTGCTTGTTGGTGAATGGCCCCACATAGGTCAGCACGGGGTGGCGTTCTTCCGGCGGCGTGGCCAGGGTGGACGTTTCCCGGATTCCGGTCAGCGACATTTCCAAGGTTCGCGGAATCGGCGTGGCACTCATCGCCAGGACGTCCACGTTGGTGCGCATTTTCTTGAGCGCTTCCTTGTGCTCCACGCCGAACCGTTGTTCCTCATCCACGATCACCAGGCCGAGGTCCTTGAACTCGAAGTCCTTGGAAAGCAGACGGTGCGTACCGATCACCACGTCCACGGAGCCGTTCTTGACGCCCTCCGCCGTTTCCTTGGCTTCCTTGCTGGACTGGAAACGGGACAGGGGCTTCACCCGCAAGGGGAAGCCGGAGAAACGCTCAGTGAACGTCTCGTAGTGCTGCTGGGCAAGAAGCGTTGTGGGAACCAGGACCGCTACCTGCTTGCCATCCTGCACAGCCTTGAACGCGGCACGGACGGCAATTTCGGTCTTTCCATAGCCCACGTCGCCGGACACCAGCCGGTCCATGGGGATCTCCCGCTCCATGTCCGCTTTGACCTCGTTGATGGTGGTCAGCTGGTCCGGGGTTTCCACATAGGGGAAGGCCTCCTCGAGCTCGCGCTGCCACGGAGTGTCCGCGGCGAAGGCGTGTCCGCGGGATGCCATGCGGGCCGAGTACAGGCGGATCAGTTCGCCGGCAATCTCCTTGACGGCCTTGCGGGCCTTGGACTTGGTGCTCGCCCAGTCGGCGCCGCCCATCTTGCTCAGTGCAGGAGTGTCGCCGCCAACATAGCGGGTCACCTGGTCCAGCTGGTCCGTGGGTACGAACAGCCGGTCACCCGGTGCGCCGCGCTTGGACGCTGCGTACTCCAGGACCAGATACTCGCGCAGACCGGAATCCGAGGCCGACGTTCCCGCCACCTTGCGCTGAATCAGTTCCACGAACTTGCCGATGCCGTGCTGCTCATGGACCACGAAGTCCCCGGCATGCAGCTGCAGCGGGTCCACAGCGTTCCGCCGCTTGGACGGCATGCGCCGCATGTCCTTGGTGGAGCTCGCGGACGCGCGCCCCAGCAAGTCGGCTTCGGTCAGGAGGCCCATCTTGAGGCCGTCCAGTACAAAACCACGTCCGACGGCGGCGCAGGTCACCTCGATGATGCCGGGCTGCGGCTCGTCATCCAAGGAGTCAACCCGGGCACAGGGAATATCGGCATCATGGAACAGCTCCACCAGGCGCTGGGCCGGACCGGGGCCATCGGTCACCACCACCACGCGCCATTGGTCCCGGACACGGGATCCAATGAAGTCCAGCATCTCGGCCACTTCGCCTTGGTAGCCACGGGGTTCCCGGGCGTGCAGGTTGAGGACGTCGATGTCCAGCACCAGGTCCTCGTCCGAGGCGAGCGAGGTGATGGACCACCAGGACACATCGTGTGCCAAGGCAGAGGAGCGGGTATCGGTGAGGGAACGGAAACTGGCCGCATGCAGGTCGGTAGAGGCGCGGGACAACAGATCAAGGGGCGCCGCACCGCCGTCGGACGCTGTTGACCAGGCTGCCTCAAGGAATTCTTCGTTGGTCGCGGCGAGATCGTGCGCACGCGTGCGCACCTTTTCCGGTTCGATCACCACTGCCAGTGACCCTGCCGGAAGCTGGTCGACGAACGGGACCATGGCGTCCACCAGCACGGGGGCCAGGGACTCCATGCCTTCCACGGCAATGCCACCGGCGATCTTTTCCAGCATGTCCGCCGCGGCAGGCATGTCTGCCTTCAGCTTGGCTGCGCGGGACATTACGGACGGCGTGATGAGGATTTCGCGGCAGGGCGGGGCGTGCAGTTCCGTGGGGTGGTGGATGCCGGGCGCGGACAGTGAGCGCTGGTCGGCGACGGCGAACCAGCGCATCTGGTCCACCTCGTCGCCAAAGAACTCCACACGGATGGGGTGGTCCTCGGTGGGCGGGAAGACATCGAGGATGCCACCGCGGACGGCGAATTCACCCCGATGGGTCACCATGTCCACCCGGGCATAGGCGGCGTCGGACAGGGCGCGGACAACTTCGGTGAAGGAGCGTTCCTGGCCCACCTGCAGCGTCACCGGAACGAGGTCGCCCAGGCCTGCCACGATCGGCTGAACAACAGCGCGAACGGGAGCCACCACAACGCGCAACGGGGCCGCCGTCGAGGTTTCCGGGTGGGTCAGGCGGCGCAGCACGGAAAGCCGCCGACCCACGGTGTCGGAGCGCGGCGAAAGCCGTTCGTGCGGGAGGGTTTCCCAGCTCGGGAAAGTATCAACGGAGTCCGCGGGGAGATAGGAGCACAGGGCGGCTGTGAGGTCCTCGGCTTCCCTGCCCGTGGCAGTGACAGCGAGGACCACCGGCGCGCCGCCACCATCGGCGGCGGCATCGGCCAGGGCATCTGCCATTTCGGCGATCAGGACGGCCCGCATGCCGGTCGGGGCGCTGATCTGGTAGTCGGTGTTGCGGTCGCTGAAGGGCCGCTGGGCCTCTGTACGAACGCGCGCAAACGTCTTGTCCTCCGCCAGTGCGCGGCGCAGACCGTTGAGGCTCATGGCTGAAACTCCTAGGGTGGATCCAAGGGCAGGCAACACAAATGCCCGGAAATTCGAATGAATGCCGGGTTATTCCAGCCTACCCCTCCCTCCAGCCCCAGGAGTTCCCTTTGCAGTCTTCCGAACCGCAACAGTCCAAGACCGTGCTGGTCACGGGCGCCACTGGCTATATTGGCGGCCGGCTCGTCCCCCGGCTCCTTGAAGCGGGCCATCGCGTCAAAGTACTGGTCCGTTCGCCGCAGAAGATCGCCGACGTTCCGTGGATCCAGGACGTCGAGGTTATCCAGGACTCACTCGACCACCAGCACAGCCTGGCTACCGCGTTGAACGGCGTCGACGTGCTTTATTACCTGGTTCATTCCATGGCGTCCGGCAGCGGCTTCGAAGCGAAGGAAGAGTCCATGGCCAGGCTCGTGGCCGGCGCGGCCACGCAGGCGGGAGTTGACCGGATCGTGTACCTCGGCGGGCTGCACCCGGACAATGCCCTGCTTTCCACGCATATGCGCTCCAGGGAAAAAGTGGGCCGTGTGTTCCTCGACTCGGCCGTGGACTCGATCGTGTTCCAAGCGGGCGTGGTGATCGGTTCCGGGTCGGCGTCGTTCGAGATGATCCGTCACTTGGCCGACACCTTGCCCGTGATGCCCGCGCCGAGCTGGGTCAACAACCGCATTGAGGCGATCGCTGTCCGGGACGTACTGCACTATTTGGTGGCCGCTGCCACACTTCCGGACAAGCTCAACCGTTCGTTCGACATTGGCTCCCGGGACGTCCTGAAGTACAAGGACATGATGAACCAGTACGCCGTGGAGCGCGGGCTCCCCCGGCGCCTGGTGATCGCCCTGCCCGTCCCGGCTCCTAAACTGGCCGGCCTGTGGGTTGCCTTGGTGACTCCGATTCCGTTGTCCATGTCCTTTCCGCTGGTTCAGTCGCTGCAGCACGACGCCGTCTCGCGGGAGCACGACGTCGACCGTTACATTCCCCAGCCCGACGGCGGCCTGACGCCGTATCGCCGTGCCGTCGCCTTGGCTCTGGGGAAGGAACGCGACGGCCAGGTGGAGACCACGTGGGCCAACGCCGGCATCGACGCCGATCCGCTGCCCAGCGACCCCGACTGGGCCGGCTACAAGGTGTACCTTGACGAACGGACGTTCCACAGCGGCGCAAAACCAGACCATGTGTGGACCATCATCGAAGGGATCGGCGGGAAGAACGGCTGGTATTCGCTCCCGTTGGCCTGGAGGATCCGCGGCTGGCTGGACAAGCTCCAGGGCGGTGCGGGCCTGCTCCGCGGCCGCCGCCACCCCAAGACCCTGGGCAGCGGCGAAGTGGTGGACTGGTGGCGGGTGGAAGCCATTGACCGCGGCCACCTGCTCCGCTTGCGGGCGGAGATGCGCGCTCCGGGCCGCGCGTGGCTTGAGTTGGCGGTAGAGCCCGACGGCGGCGGGAGTCTGTACAAGCAACGCGCCATTTTCTTCCCGCGGGGCCTGGCCGGAAGGCTGTATTGGCTGGGGGTTTATCCCTTCCACGGCTTCATCTTTCCGTCCATGGCGAGGAACATTTCGGCAGCCGCCACCGCGCTTCAGGAGGAGGCTTCGGAGACGCCCGGTTCGGGAGTGTCCAGCGACACCCCATAGGATGGGTGGGAGCAAAAGAGCTTTTAACACCACCAATCCACGGAGGACCCATGGCCCTGAGTGCATCCACCACCCTGCCGCACAGCGTTGACCGCGTAGCTGCCGTTTTCGTCGACGAAGACTTCCTGCGCCACACGAGCGAACTGGTGGGCGGCTCCCTGGAATCGTTCACGATCGACGGTGACACCGCCGGCGCGTTCACCACCACCACTGTCCGCACGCTTCCCACGACGCGCCTGCCGGACATCGCCCGCAAGTTCGTCGGTGAGAGCCTCACCGTGACCCAGACCGAGAAGTGGGATGCTCCTGCCGCCGATGGTTCGCGTGCCAGCACCATCGCGCTGAAGGTCTCCGGCGCTCCCCTGGACGTCTCCGCTGTCCAGCGCTTGATTGCCGAGGGCGGCAGCACCCGCATCGAACTCGAAGGCAACGTCACCTCTTCCGTTCCGTTCCTCGGCGGCAAGATCGCCGACGCCGCGGAACCGATGGTCGGCAAGGCCCTGAACATCCAGTCGCAGCAGGCCCAGGCCTGGCTCGAAAGCCACTAGGGTGCAGCTTCCTGCCATCCTCGCGATCATCCTGATCGTGGCGGGCGTATGGTCATTGGTTGTTTGGCCCCAGTTCCTGAAGCGCGTCATGAAGGACCCCCGGGCCCGCGACGCCGCGGGCAAGGCCACGAAGTTCCTCACGGTGCACGTGGTCCTGGTGACCATCTCCATGGTGCTGGGCCTCGCGACGGCGATCATCGGCGTCGCAGGTCTCCTCGCCTGACCCTCACCCAACTGTGTCGCAGTAGAGCGCGTTATGAGCGGTCATAACGCGCTCTACTGCTACTTACTTGGGTAGAATGAAGATTGGTGTGCCGGGAAGTCTGGTCGGCGGAGTCATTGTGCTCCCCGCAAACCGACTGAGACACAGCACCCGATAAGGAGCCAACGTGCCCCTCCCGCGGAACACCGCCACCAAGATCTTCACCCGCTCCAGCTACCCCGAGTACCGGCGCATCCTTGCGATCCTCCGCACGGAGACAGTCGGTGGAGCCCTCCTCCTCGCGGCCACCGTCATCGCCTTGGTCTGGGCCAACTCCCCCGCCGCAGCCGGATACTTCGCGCTCAGGGACTTCACGATCGGCTTCGAGTCCTGGCACTTGGAGCTCAGCCTGGGCCATTGGGCATCAGACGGCTTGCTCGCTGTCTTCTTCTTCCTCGCCGGGCTGGAACTCAAGCGCGAGTTCGTCGCCGGGGAACTCCGCAAACCTGCCAAGGCGGTTGTCCCGGTAGCGGCCGCCGTTGGCGGAGTCATTGTCCCGGCCCTGATCTACGTGCTGTTCAACCTCGGATCAGGAGCGGAGACGCTCAAGGGCTGGGCCATTCCCACGGCCACCGACATTGCCTTCGCGTTGGCTGTACTCGCAGTCATCAACACGCATCTCCCCGCCGCGCTGAGGACGTTCCTCCTGACGCTCGCCGTGGTGGACGACCTCATCGCGATCGGGATCATCGCCTTTTTCTACTCCACCGGACTCCAGCCCCTCATGCTCCTCGCCGCATTGGCCCCGCTGGCGCTCTTCACAGTTCTCGTTCAACGACGGGTCAAGGCCTGGTACCTGCTCGTCCCCCTGGCCCTGGCCACGTGGGGCTTCGTCCACGCCTCGGGGATCCACGCCACAGTGGCCGGGGTCCTGCTGGGCTTCGCCGTGCCGGTGTTTGCCAGCGGGCAGAAGAACGAACCGGCAGAGGGCCTCGCCGAGCATTTCGAGCACCGGCTCCGGCCTTTCTCTGCCGGATTCGCGGTCCCCGTGTTCGCGTTCTTCTCGGCGGGCGTAGCCTTGGGCGGCATTGACGGGATGGCGGCAGCCCTCAAGGATCCTGTCGCGTTGGGCGTCGTGGCTGCGCTGGTGGTGGGCAAGGCCGTGGGTGTTTTCGGCACCACGTTCCTGGTCACCAAGACCACCCGCGCCAGCCTGGATTCCAGCATCGCTTGGATCGACCTCTTCGGCCTGGCGCTCCTGGCGGGCATCGGCTTCACTGTCTCGCTGCTCATCGGCGAATTGAGCTTCGGCGCCGGCTCCGCCCACAACGACCACGCCAAGGTGGCCATCCTGGCAGGTTCCCTGGTCTCGGCGGTGCTTGCCGCCGTCGTGCTTAAGGCCCGCAACCGGCGCTACCGGCAGGTCGCGGCAGAGGAACAACGGGACGACGACGGCGACGGCGTACCTGACGTCTTCGCCCGCAGTTAGGCGTCAGGCCGTGGCTTGGTTCAGCGCGTCCTCGGCAGCTACCCAGGAAATCATGGCGCACTTCACGCGGGCGGCGTAGCGGGCCACTCCTTCGAACGCCGCGGCATCGCCGAGGATCTCGGGATCGGCCTGGACCTTGCCGCGGGAGCGCAGGACTTCGCGGAAATTGTCGATGACGGCGTGCAGTTCATCCACGGACATGCCCTCGGCCATCTCGCTGAGGACGGACGCTGAGGCCATCGAGATGGAGCATCCGGCGCCATCCCAACTGACCTGCTTGACGGTGCCGCCGGCAACGGCCAGGCGGAGGGTCACTTCGTCACCGCAAACCGGGTTGAGCTGGTGCGACTGCCCCGTGGCGGTGCCTGCGGGGGCGGCGGTTTCGGCCAGCCCGCTGCCGTGCCGCTGCTTGGAATGGTCCAGGATGATCTGCTGGTACAACTGGTCGAGACTCATGGTGATGCTTGCCCGTTCGTGAAGGTTTGAGGGAGCGCCGTTAGGCCTGGAAGTACGCACGCACCCCGGACACCGCGTCCAGGAAAGCGTCGACGTCGTCCGTGGTGTTGTACAGGTACGTGCTGGCGCGGGTGGTGGCCGTCAGCCCCAAACGGCGGTGCAGCGGCTGCGCGCAGTGGTGCCCGACGCGTACGGCGATGCCGCGATCGTCAAGGAACTGGCCGACGTCGTGTGCGTGGACGCCGGCGACGTCGAACGCTGCCAGGCCAATCCGCTCGGAACCGGACGCGGGACCAACCACGCGGATACCCTCAATACCCTCCAGGCCCTTCACCAGGCGCTGGCCCAAGTGCGATTCCCAGGCATGGATGCGGTCAATGCCGGTTTCGGACAGGTAATTGACCGCGGACGCCAGCGCCACCGCC
This sequence comes from Paenarthrobacter sp. NPDC058040, assembly GCF_042885775.1. Classification (NCBI taxonomy): domain Bacteria; kingdom Bacillati; phylum Actinomycetota; class Actinomycetes; order Micrococcales; family Micrococcaceae; genus Paenarthrobacter; species Paenarthrobacter sp. NPDC058040. The sequence continues at coordinate 302,835 of NZ_JBHVRN010000001.1, read as the reverse complement.
TGGGAGATCCGTTGCGTCCCCGCCTCGAAGCGCTGCGGGGCCGGCAAGTACTCGGCACGCTCCATGGTCACCGTGGTGATCATGGAACCACCCGTGAGGAACGGCGGCAGGACATCCAGCAGTTCCTGTTTCCCGTAGAGCACGCCCACGCCGGTAGGTGCCAGCATCTTGTGGCCCGAGAACACGGCGAAATCGACGTCAAGTTCCTTGACGTCGATGGGCATGTGCGGCACGGACTGGCAGGCATCAAGGACCACCAGGGCTCCCACGCGACGGGCCAGCGCCACCAACTCGCGCACAGGGTTGACCGTGCCGAGGACGTTGGAGGCGTGAGTGAAGGCGAGCAGGCGGGTCCGCTCCCCGACGATGTCAGCCGCTGCGTCGAGCCGAAGGGCGCCATCATCGGTGATGGGAATGTACTTCAGCGTGGCGCCGGTCCGGAACGCCAGCTCCTGCCACGGGATCAGGTTGGCGTGGTGCTCCATTTCGGTGACCACGATCTCGTCGCCGGGGCCCAAGGAGAGGTCCTTCAGGGCTGAGCTGCCACGCCCCTGCGCGGCCCACAGCGCGGCGTTGGACAGGGCGTAGCTGATGAGGTTGAGTCCCTCGGTGGCGTTCGACGTCCACACGGTTTCCTCATACAGGGCACCGATGAAGTCCGCCACCGTCTGGCGGGCATCCTCAAAAGCCTCGGTTGCCTCGACTGCCAGGAAGTGGGCGCCGCGGTGCACGGCTGCGTTGCGTTGCTCGTAGAACTCCTGCTCGGCTTCGATGACACTGAGCGGGTTCTGCGACGTGGCGCCGGAGTCGAGGTAGACCAGGGGCTTGCCGTTCACCAGCTGGCCCAGGACGGGGAAGTCGTTCCGGATCCGCAAAACCTCCGCATTGTCCATGGCGTGCACGGACTGCTGCAGTGAAGAGGGGGTTGATACGACGGTCAAGGGGCGCTCCTTGGAAAGCCTTCAGGGACACCCAATTATCCCACGGTATGCGCCCGCGGGAGTGTGTGTTCCGGCACGTCAGCGGCCGGCTGTACCCGGCAGCCAACCCAGCGGCGGAACGGCCTCGCTTTCAAAGGCGTGCCGCAAACGCTCCATCATCACCGATGCCCGGCGGCTCGCCGCACTCCGCGTACGGGCCTCATAACCGTTCGCCGCCCGTGAGTAGCAGACTGCCGCGTGCGCGAACTGCCGGTCCGCCGAGAGGCTCCGGCCGGCGGACTCGAGCGTCTTCGGGTCATGGTCCAGCAGTGACAGCGCGAAGGTGCGCAACGCCAAACCACCCGGACCCTGGACAGCGGAGCCCAGCTCCCCGAGCCGGCGCTGCAACACAAGATCGTCGACGGCGGTGCTGCTCGCGTTGAGCGTCAGGAGCGAGAGCGCCTCGGCTTCCAGCAAGGGGCTTTGCCCATGGAAGTCCCCGGCAAGGGCAAACAACCTGCCACCTTCCGAGTGCCAGCCCCGGGAGACGGCGTCCTGTGCTGCAGCCACGAACAGTTCGCTGAGCGGGCCAAAGAACCCTGAAGGCGTGTTCAACAATGCAGCCGTACTTTGGGCGATCCGCTCATTGGCCTGCACGGGATCTCCGCACAACGCCTCACAGTAGGCCAGCATGGCCGCCGCGAAACCCAGCAGTGGCGGCAGTCCGGCGTCGGGCAGTTCCGCTACCGCCGGTTGCAGCGTCAGGCGCGCAGCCCGCGGCAGTCCTTGGCTGAGTTGCACGTACCCACGGGCCACCTCCAGGCAGACGGCCATGTGCGCAGGCATGGCATGGTACCCGGGGGCATTCAGCAACGCGTCCACGGGCCCCCATGCCAAATTGTGGCGCAAGCAGACAACGTGGCGCAGCAGGACTCCGGGCCGGAAGATCTCCAACGCAGGGTCCTGATCCACGGCGGCCATCGCGGCGGCCGTGTTCGCCAATGCCTGGGGAACCGCGCCGGCCGCCAGGAGCCGTTCGGCCTCATCGATGACGCTCATGATCCACCGTGCCGTGTCGGCGGGCGTGTCTTCGAAGCCGCTCCCAGGAACCGCGGCAGCTCCGAGCAGGCTCAGCGCCATCAGCCTGTGCGCGGCGTCGTTCCTAACCACCCCGGGCGATCCGGAGGTGGCCAATTCCCAAAGTTCAGGGGTCGCTTCCCGGAGCAGCCCCTCGGCAACGAGGGCCCTTGCCCGGAGCAGCTTGGCCTCCTGCAGAAGGCCGGGCTCCTTGATGGCCTCCGCTGCCCGCAGGGCAAGCTCAGCGGTTGAAGGCCGGTCGGCGGCCGGCGCGGCGGACAACAGGAGTTCATCGGACAGCCCGAGGCCCGAGTCGAGCGTCCACGTCATCCAGCGGAGCATGGTGGGCGCCGACTCGCGGGTCACGGCCGGCCCTTCAATGCCAAGCCGCAGGGCGGTACTCCGCGAACGGGGAACGGAAAGCCGCGTCGCCTCGCCCCGCAGCCAGGAACTCGTCCGGACCATGGGTGGCCGGCCTGGAAGCAACCTGATGTGGTGGGCGGCCAGGAGGCGTTCCAGCACCCCCTGGCCATAGCTGCGCTCAACCGTGTCCAAGGCGACCGGTTCCCCAAGCGCGATGAGTTCGAGAGCCTGGCGTTCCTCCTCCGGATGGTTGGCATTCTCCGCCCTGATGTGTTCAACCACCCGGGTCCAGTGGCAGTGGGCACGGGCATCGAGGGTCCAGTAGCCATCGCGAAGGACCAGGAGGCCCGTCTGGCGTGCGTCCTCCACTGCCAGGCTCAGGAGGCCCACGTTGAAGCCGCTCATGACCGCAAGGAGGCTGCTCGCGCGGCGCTGGACCTTGCCGGCCAAGATCTCCTGGCAGAGGGCGTGGGCCTCGCTGAGGGTAAAGGGCGGCAGGAAGTACTGCTCAAGGAATCCGTCTTCCCACATCTGGTACAGATCCTGGGGCAAGGGACGGCGGCTGTCCGCCGTCGCTACCAGTGTTGCACCGAATCCCGGCATCAACTGGAGCAGAACCGCCAGGGAGGCCGGATCGACGTAGTGGATATCGTCCACCAGCAGCACCAGCGGGGCGCGGCGTAACGGCGTCGAGTGCTTCTTGCTGCGGCGACGCCCCGGCGGAGGCGTGTACAAGTAGTCTGCTGGTCCCAGGGTCTGGGTGAGCGCGCGGAGGACGTGCAGCCCCGGGAGGACCGTGTGTTCGTCCGTGGAGTCTTCGCCAGCCGTCAAGGCCCCGAACCTGGTGGTCTCAAGCTCCGGTTTCCCGGCGAACGTGCGCACGTCCAGGGATTCCGGAAGGCCGGCCTGGATGGAGAGCAACAAGTGGCTCTTTCCGGATCCCTTGTCCCCCACCACCACAATGCCGTTGGTGGATGGTGACGGTACGGCTGCGAGGATGAGCTCAAGCAGTTGGTTCCGGTCCGGGAATGCCGGTGGCCTCAGCCCGACTGAGACGGTGTCTTCGTCCAGCCAGGGGTCCGGCAGCATGCGCACTCCAATAGCAGCAGTCCCTTGGTCCGGGAGGGGTTTGGTGTTCCGCGAAGTGCGGATCCCTGGCCTAGAAGCCGGCGACGGCTGGGGGGAGAGTCTCGGTCTCAGAAGACTCTGTCGCCGCCGGCTTCGTCCAGGGCCGGACCGTCTTGCGACGGCCGGAGCATCGGCTCAACGAGACCACCGATGCGGGTGTTGCGGTGGGAATCCCGGCGATGCTTGGGGCTAACCGTTCTTCCTGAGAACAGTTAACCGTGTGGCGAAAACCAGAACACCAGTAGTTGGTACTCGATTAGTTGCGGGGATTTTCGGCGGCAATACTCTCTTGTACTCAGTCCTTTGGGAGGGCACTACTTGGTCCGGGCACGGCAAAGGCAGGCGTTACTCCATTGAATGGGCAAATCACTTGGGCTGCCGCGCGCAAGTGGTTTCGGTAGCTGTTGAGGCGGTACTCAGAAGGTGACCGTCAGCTGCGGACGGCAGCTCCCAGATCCTCACGACGCCGGATGCCGAGCTTGGCGTAACTGCGGTAGAGGTGGCCTTCCACCGTGCGGACGGAAACCATGAGCTTCTCGGCGATCTGCCGGTCCGTCAGTCCCGAGACGGCGAGCGCCACGATGTCCTGTTCCCGGCGGGTCAGCGGAACGGAGCGGTCAGTTTCGGTGTGGGGATCGTGGACCAAGGCGTCGCCGAGGTTGGATTCGCTGACATCGCGCAGCACGGCGGCCTGCCTGGCCTCGGGACGTTTGCCCTCGGCATCAAACGCGTTCGCCGCCCGGTCGAAAGCCACTGCGGCAGGGCCGGGCATTCCTGCTGCGGCCAACAGGTTTCCAGCGTTGACGAAACCGTCGCCGGCCCCGGCCATCTGGGCAGATGCCAGAGATTCCCAACCGTTCGCCCATGTGCCCCCCATGGTGGACGCAGTGTTCTGGAGGGCTTCCGTGGCTTGCAGGTCCCCCAGCTCGGCGCGGAGCACCAGGTTTTGCAGCAGGACACCAGGGAGGTGGTGCAGCGCCGAGGCATCTGCCATCTGGCGCAGTTTGTCCAACCCGGAGCCTTTGTCCAGGTGTTCCCTGCCGGCGAGCATGAAGAGTTGGGCCATGGCTTCCACGTAGGCTCCACCGGCCGCGGCCGAGCTTTGCTCCCTGCCCAGCCGCCGCGCCAGGTCGGTGTTCCCGGAGCGGGCCGCGGCGTAGAAAGCCAACGCGTTCCCGAGCCTGCGGAGCCTCTGCGGGTCTTTGACCTTCAGGGCCTCAACAGCGGGCGTCAACACGAGTCCGGCTTGCTCCAAGCGGCCTTGGCGCAGCAGGGAAAGGCCCTTGAGGGTTTGGATGTCCCCGCCAAAGGTAATGAGCCCCATCGCCGAGCTGGCGGCATAGCGGTTCAGGGCGGTTTCGGCCGCGGCCCAGTCACCCGATTCGAGGGCGGCCAAGGCGTAACGGACCAGGATGAAGTCGCTGACATAAAGGAGATCGTCCTTGTGCTCATCCAGCAGCACCAAGGCATCCCTGCCCTTGTCCAGCGCCTGGACTGGCTGGCCCTCCACCATCAGGAGTTCGCACCGCATGGCCAGGAGGAACAGTTGGCTCATGACGAAGTCGGGTTCGTCCTGCCCCAGCCCGGATTCGAAGGCGTCCAGCCCATCCCTGAGCTCGGCGTACCGGCCGTCATGTGCCAGCGCGGCCAGTTCAAGGGCAAAAGCGTGACGGCGGATCTCGCCTACCAGGACCTGGTCAGCAGCGTGGCGCCCGGCCAGGGCATCGGCTGCCGCCCGGACGTCTGCCACAATCTCTTCGGAGCTGTCCCCCACTGCTGAGCGCGCCGCGGCCCACAGGAGGCCGGCACCCAGGGGGCCTGTCGGGTCAGCATCAAGGAAACCCGCGTCTTCCTCCAGCAGCCGGACGGTACTGCGGTAGTCGCCGTCGTTGTAGTTGACCATCGCCATCACGGCACGGGCGCGGGGCCGCAGCGCCTCCGAGCGGACACGCTCCGCGGCAGCCATGGCAAGGGGGTTCTGCAGCAGTTTCGCGGCAAGGAACGCCGCTTGCAGCAGTTGTTCATCGTCGACGTCGGCACCACAGTCCAGCGCCCAACTCACCATCCGGAGCAACCCCTCCGCCGTGGCCGGCTCGGTCATCAGGTGCTGCACCATGCTCTGGCGGATTTGCAGGCTGCGGGCCGGCGAAACGATCTGGCGCAGGGCTTCGCCGTACATGGGGTGCCACATCTTCAACGGGCTGCCTGCTCCATTGGTGGTCAGGACCAACCGACTGTCCATCAATGAGCGGACGGTGTCCCTGCCTACCAGGGAGTCCAGCACGGCGGCCGGGACGGGTTCGGACAACGCAATGACGTACATCGCGTCACGTTCGGCTTCGCTGGTCCTGAGCACCTTGTTGCGGACCACCTCGGCCAAGCCCTCGCCATTGCCCGTCAGGGCGCGGGTCAGGAACCACACCCCGTTGCGCCGGACCAGGTTGCCCTCCGCTTTCGAATCCTCCAGGAGGGACCTCAACAGCAAAGGGTTCCCTTCGGACACCGAATGCAACACATCCACGGTGCTGGCCATGACCGTGCCACCCAGGGTTTTTTCGGCCAGTTCCGTGACCGTGTCCTTCTCCAGGGGGTGCAGTTCCAGCCGTTCAGCCAGGCCGTCGTACCAAAGCTGGAGCAGCGCAGCGGGCAGACCGGGCCGCGGCCGGCTCGTGGCAACAAGCCGCGCCCAGCCGGCCGTGACGAGTTCAGCCAGGATTTGCGTGCTTCCCTCGTCGAGGTCGTGCGCGTCGTCCACCACCAGCAGGAGGCGGGCACCGGCGCTGCCGCGGCGTTTCTCGAACTGGGCCCAGAATTCGCGCAGGATGGCCACCGGAGAGGTGGCTTGGTCCACGGGCAGGTCCAACAGGTACGGGGACAGGACGCCGAACGGAACCGCAGACAAGGCGGGACTCCCGTGGACGCGCATCACCACCATTTCGTCGGCCAGCCGGGCTGCGATCTCCGCTGCCATGGCAGTCTTTCCAATTCCCGGGTCCGCGAGGAGCAGTACGGCTCCTGCCCCCTCCTGCCTCAGTATTTCCGTTGCCAGGTCCAGCTCTGCTTCCCGGCCTACGAGGTGCTCAGCCTGCATGGGCAGCGCCCATGCTCGAGGGCGGCGTCGCGCCGTTACAGGAGGCCATTAAGCTCGCCCCGCGACGATACGCCCAGCTTGGTAAAGACTTGGTAGAGGTGGCCTTCCACTGTCCGCACAGACACCCCAATATCCATTGCGATTTCACGGTTGCTGACACCCTTTCCAGCAAGCTTGGCGATTTGCCGTTCCCTCTCGGTGAGAACCGGCGCGTCGCTGCGAGGTTGGATCGGCAGGGCCGATACCGATTGTTCGAGTCGTTCGAGCCTAAGCTGGGCCGTCCGTGCCGTAGTGGTCTCGCCGGCGTCACGGGCAAAGTCCAAGGCCATGGCCACGCAGCGGGCCTCAACCACCAGCAGGTCAAGCGCTGCGGCGGCATCCGCGGCAGCCAGGAGCGAGCGGGAGCTGCGGGTCAGCGAGCCGCGGGCAAGGTCGCCGGAGATCTTCGCCAAGGGACCCTGGCGGCTGCCGGCGATGTCTTCCAGGAAGCGGTACTCGGCGTCCGTGCCTTCAACGGTGGCGCCGAAGAGGCAAATGCCGGCGGTGGTGAACCGTTGCTTGGCCACATCCAGCTGGACCTTCGCCAGCAGCCGCTGCTTCACTTCGGGATCGCCCATCCAGCGCCCGGCCATTTCCGCGCAGAATTCTGCGACCGATTCGGAAAAATAGGTCCCTGTCCCCCGGCACGTCCGGTACAGGTCCAGGTAGCGGCCCGCCTCCAAGGCGTTCCCCAACTGCGCGTAGGCGAAGGCAGTGGCAGCGTAGGCCACCTTCACCAGGTTCATGGCGGGGCGCAATTCAAGTTGCGCAGCGGCCGAACGCAGGGGCTCGATGGCACACGACGGTTTGCCGGCGTAAGCGTATGCCAGCCCAATGCCGAGCTCCGTCACGGCGCCCCGGAACTGCAGTCGCGAGGGCTTGGAAGGTGCGCGGCGCATGAGTTCGATGCACTTGCGCCACTGGCCCGAAAGCAGCAGCACCAGGAAAGTATGCTTGGCGAACGCTTCTTCCAAGGAGGGCGTGCTGCCGGCCTCCCGCAGATGCTTGGACATGGTGCGCGCCAGTTGCTGCGCCTCGAGTTCCCGGCCCATCATGCAGCGGGCTTCAATAAGGAAGAATCCGCACCTTAACCAGTGCTCGGGGTCCTCACCTGGCTCCTGGGCATGCTCCAGTTCCAGGGCCTCCACAATGTCGGCGTACTCGCCCATGTACGTCTGGTACTCGTAATTGCACAGGTTGAGCCTGTTGCGGGCCCGGGAGAGCTCCTCGTCGGTGTGGCTTCCCGTGGCTTCCATCGTGGCAAGTGATTCGCGTGCCTCCGTGATCACCCCAGGCACCATGGCGGAGCGGCCATCGATCCACGTCATGGCCTGGCATTTGGCCGCCGTGATCTCGGCAAAGTCCATGGGTCCGAGGAGAGCCAGGTGGGCTTCGGAAACCTCGTCCAGTGCCTGCGCGGCGTGCAGCGGGAGGTCGAGCATGAGGTAGGCCGCCGCCTTCAGCCGCTGGCCGGCCACCCATTCGGAGTCCTTGGGGTCGAGGGACACGATGCACTGGATGGCGAAGTTCGGATCGTACTCGTCCAAGGCAGCGCGTCCGGCGGCGAGGGCATGGGAGGCGGACGGCGAGGGCTCGTCCTCGCACTCGTGCATCCAGGCCGCGTAGCTCAGCAGGTCCTGGGGCGCCAGGCCGTACAGTTCCGGCTCCTTGGGCCCCAGGAGCATGAGGCGGAGTTCCCGGCGGCGCCTGGTGCTGAGCCATCCACGGACCACTTCGCCCAGGTAGGGGTCCCGGAGCGAAACCCAGTGCTCTCCGGAGCGGTCCACCTTGAGCAGGCCAGAATCCTCCATCTCCACCAGGACTTCCGTGCTGAAGATCGCGGCCAGGTCCATGAGCGTCGCACGCCGTGCACAGGCAAGGATTTCGACGACGGTCCGGTTGGCTTGGGATTCACGCGCCAGCCGCGAACGCACAAAGTCCTCCACTACAGTGGCGCCTTCGAGCTTGATGCGGTCGCGAAGGGTCCACACCGAGTCATTGAGCACCAGGTTGCCCGAATGCCGCTGCTCGTCCAACAAGGCATGCAGGAGCATCGGGTTTCCGCCGACCGCGGAGTGCAGCGAGCCCACCAAGGTTGAGGAGACGTAATGCCCCAGGACCGAGCCAAGCACCTGCTTGGTCTGTTCTTCGGTGAGCGTGTTCAGGTGGACTTCGCCCAATTGTCCTTCAAGCACCAGGCGGTGGAAGTCGGCGGGGAGGTCGCTGGCCCGCTGGACTGTGGCGATGACCTTGGCGGTGCCGGTAGCCATGAGGTTGAGCAGGACGCCCGTGCTCATGGGGTCCATTCCGCCGGCGTTGTCCACGATGAAGACTGTCTGGCGTCCTCCGGCTTCGGCCCGGATCAGCGACGTGACCGCGTGGAGGATGCCGGTGGGGGTGCTCACTGCCTCTGACGGGAGCCTGGCCAGGAGGAACCCGAGGCAGCCATAGGGAGTCTGCCCACTGGCCAAGGTATTGCGCAGTTGCAGGCTGTGGACCTTCGGACCCAGGGAGGACACCACGGCCCTGGCCAGCCCGGACTTCCCGATTCCGCGTTCGCCCGTCAGGACAACGCCATAGGAATCGGGTGATTCAAGGTGCTTGTTTGCCCTCGCGAGGTCCTGGCTGCGGGCCAGGAGGGACCAGGTCTGCCGGTCGGACGGCCCGCCAACAAGATCGGGAGCCGCAGCCCTGGCTGCGCCTCCCCCGTTCCTGTTTAGCAATTCCGCCGACACCCGCATCCCTCGCTACACATCCCGACAGTCCCCACCGCGTACCCTGCGTACCATGCACACTACCGCCGGGCGCCGACAGTTAGTAGGTCTTGGGGTCCCTACGACCGTAAGGCTTTGATCAGGCTTTCCTCAAGATTTGCTCAAGGACGGGCTGGGTGGTGTTTCTGCTGCGCGGCCAGCAAACCCTGGGCCATGAGCAATTCCACTGCGTCGGCTGCTTCGTCCAACAGCAACGGGAGTTCTTTTTTCTCCGCCGTTCCGAAATCCCGCAGCACGTAATCTGCGGTGTCCATCCGTCCCGGAGGCCGGCCCACGCCCACGCGCACGCGCAAATAGTCCTTGGTGGCAAGGGCTTTGGAGATGTCCCGAAGTCCGTTGTGGCCGCCTTCGCCCCCACCGATCTTTAGCTTGAGCGTGTTGAAGGGGATGTCGATTTCGTCGTGCACGGCGATCACGTGGTCCGGAGCAATGTCGAAGAACTTGCTCAGGGCCGAAACCGGACCACCCGAGACGTTCATGTACGTCATCGGCTTGGCCAGCACCACCCTCGGTCCACCGATTCCGAGCCGGCCTTCCACCACTTGGGCACGGGACTTGTGGACCTTGAAATTTCCCCCCATGCGTGCGGCCAGCTCGTCCAGGACCATCTGGCCCACGTTGTGGCGGTTGCCGCTGTACTCAGTGCCGGGGTTGCCCAGGCCAACGATCAGCCAAGTGTCAGTCATGGTTTTCATCCTAGGGAATCTGGTGGGTGGAACAGGTCAGGCAAAGGAAAGTGGCCGGGACCCCTCAGGGACCCGGCCACTCTTCGAAAGGCTAAAGCCTCAGGCAGTCAAAGACTACTCAGCAGCTGCTTCAGCTGCCGGAGCCTCTTCGCCTTCGGCTGCTTCTTCAGCTTCAGCGGAAACAGCCTCGGAGATGTTGACCACGAGCGTGTCGGCTTCGACCAGCAGGGTGACGCCCTTGGGAAGAACGACGTCGGAAGCGTGGACGTGCGCGCCGGCCTCGCGGCCTTCGATGTCAACCTCGAGGGCGGTGGGCAGGTGGGTTGCCTCGGCCTCGACGGAGAGGGTGGTGGCTTCCTGGTTGGCAACGGCACCCGGAGCAACTTCGCCGGTGACGTGGACAGGAACGTCCACGGTGACCTTCTCGCCCTGGCGGACCGTCAGGAGGTCCATGTGCTCGATGGTCTGCTTGATGGCGTTGCGCTGGATGTCCTTGACGATGGCCAGGTGGGCCTCGCCGTTGATGTCCAGGTTCAGCAGGGCGTTGGCAACGCGGACGGCCAGGGTGGTCTCGCGGGCCGGGAGGGTTACGTGGACGGGCTCTGCGCCGTGGCCGTAGATGACGGCGGGGATGCGGCCGGCGACGCGTGCGCGGCGGGCGTAGCCCTTGCCGAATTCGGTGCGCAGTTCTGCTGCGAGCTTCTGCTCAGACATGTGTACTCCTTGATTACTGGTGTACCGCCGGGTGGCGGTTGGGTGATCAGCAAGGGCGGAGGTCTGGAGTGACCTTCCACGCCCGCGGGCCCGGGGCTTGAACGCCGGCCCGCCTTCGTCGAAGGAGGTTTCAGACCCAGTCGATGACGGAGACACGCTGCCTGCATGCAGGCCGGAATGCTCTCCCTCGCCAAGGTATCGCCAAAAGTTTACCAGCGGTCCCGCAGGAAAATGAAAACGGGCCATCCTCCGCCCCAAGAGCGGTGGATGGCCCGTTGTATCAAGCGGCCGGGGTTATGCCTTGCCGTCGAACAGGCTCGTGACCGAACCGTCGTCGAACACTTCACGGATGGCACGTGCGATCAGCGGCGCGATGGACAACACGGTCAGCTGCGGGAAGCGCTTCTCAGCCGGGATCGGCAGCGTGTTGGTCACCACGACTTCACGGGCACCCGAGTCCGCGAGGCGCTGGGCTGCGGGGTCGGAGAACACGGCGTGCGTGCAGGCGATGATGACATCCTTGGCACCGGCGTTCTTCAGGACCTGGACGGCGCCGGAGATGGTTCCACCGGTGTCGATCATGTCGTCGATCAGCACGCAGGTGCGGCCTTCGATCTGGCCAACAACCGTCTTGGAAACAGCCTGGTTGGGCACGGTGAGGTCGCGGCTCTTGTGGACGAACGCCAGCGGGGCACCGCCCAGGCGCTCGGCCCACTGTTCGGCGACGCGCACGCGTCCGGTGTCCGGCGAAACAACGGTGATGTTGTCGGCCTCAACCTTGGTGCGGATGTAGTCGGCCAGCAGAGGGATGGCCATCAGGTGGTCAACGGGGCCGTCGAAGAAGCCCTGGATCTGCGAGGTGTGCAGGTCCACGGACATGATGCGGTCGGCGCCGGCGGTCTTGTACAGGTCCGCTACCAGGCGGGCCGAGATGGGCTCGCGGCCGCGGCCCTTCTTGTCCTGGCGGGAGTACGGGTAGAACGGGGAAACAACCGTGATCCGCTTGGCAGAGGCGCGCTTGAGCGAGTCGATCATGATCAACTGCTCCATGAGCCAGTTGTTCAGCGGCGCCGGGTGCGCCTGGATCACGAACGCGTCGGTGCCGCGGACGCTCTCGGCCGAACGGACGTAGATTTCCCCGTTCGCGAAGTCGTAGGCGTCAATGGGCAGAAGCTCGGTTTCGAGTTCCTTCGCGATTTCCTGCGCCAGCTCCGGATGTGCCCTTCCGGCGGCGAGAACCAGTTTCTTCTCGCCGTGTGCGGTAATTTCGCTCATGCCTGTGTGCCCTCTTCTGTGGTTGCCGGGGATTGTGAGGATGTGGGGGCGGCTGCGAGCCGCGGTTCCAGGGCGGCCTCGGCAAGGCGCGCGGAGACGGAGCCTTCGCGGTTGGCCAAAACCCAGCCCTCCGCGTTCCGCTGCGCGGCGAGGCTCAGGGCCAGGGCACCTGCCGGGACGTCTTTGCGGATCACGGCACCGGCACCGCTGTAGGCACCATCGCCCACGGTCACCGGAGCCACGAACACCGTGTTCGAACCGGTCCGGACGCCCGAGCCGATCACCGTGCGGTGCTTCTTCTCGCCGTCGTAGTTTGCCGTGATGTTGCCGCAACCGATGTTGGTGTCCTCGCCGATTTCGGCGTCGCCCGCGTAGCCAAGGTGGGACAGCTTGGAGCCGCGGCCAATGGTCACGTTCTTGGTCTCGTAGAAGGCGCCGATCTTGCCGGTCTCCCCCAGGACCGTGCCCGGGCGGAGGTAGGTGTACGGGCCCACGCTTGCCTTGGCGCCGATCGTGGAGCCGGAGCCGTGCGTACGGACCACCTTTGCGCCTTCGCCCACGTTCACGTCGGTGAGGGTCGTGTCGGGTCCGACGACGGCGTCCCTCGCCACCGTGGTGGAACCGTGCAGTTGCGTGTTGGGCAGCAGGCGGACGTCCTCGTCGAGGGTCACCGTGGAGTCGATCCACGTAGTGGAGGGGTCCACAACGGTGACGCCTGCGCGCATCCAGGATTCGATGATGCGGCGGTTGTGCTCGGCGCCGAGAGCCGAGAGCTGGATGCGGTCGTTGGCGCCCTCAACCTGCCAGCGGTCGTCAGTAACGACGGCGGCGACCCGGCCACCGGCGTCGCGGGCCAAACCGAGGACGTCGGTCAGGTACATCTCGCCCTGCGCGTTATCCGTGGTGACGCTTTCGAGTGCCTTGCGAAGGACGGCGGCGTCGAACGCGTAAATGCCGGAGTTGATCTCGCGGATGGCGCGCTCGTCCTCGGTGGCGTCCTTGTGCTCGCGGATGCCCAGTACGGTGCCGTCTTCGGCCCGCAGGATCCGGCCGTATCCCGTGGCGTCGTCCAGCACGGCGGTGAGGACGGTCACGGCGTTGCCTTCGGCCTCGTGCGTGCTGACCAGTTCGCCCAGCAGTTCGCCGGTCAACAGGGGAACGTCGCCGTAGGTGACAACCACGGTGCCGCTCAGCTCGGCCTCGGCGTCGAGGGCCTTCACGGCAACCTCAACTGCGCGGCCCGTGCCCGGAACGTCGTCCTGGTCCACGATCAAGGCCTGGGGATCCTGTGCGGAGACATGCTCGGCAACGCGGTCGCGCTCGTGGCGGACCACCAGGGCAAGCTTTTGGGGGTTGATGGACCGGGCGGCGAGGAGAGCGTGGCCCACCATGGAGCGGCCGCCGATTTCATGAAGGATCTTGGGAGTCCGCGACTTCATTCGGGTTCCGGCACCTGCAGCCAGAACGATCACTGCTGCGGGACCGGTGGTTTCGGGGCTCACGTACTGGCTCTCCTTGCTCGGTTTGTCCCGGATGATCCGGCTTCGGAATGCTGCCATCCAAGCTTTGGACCCAGGCACTGCTCAAGCCGTTCCAGGTACAGAGTGGAGCGCATTTCCGACCGTTCCGCCCATAGGATTCGAACCTATACTCCACGGCTCCAAAGGCCGGGGTGCTGCCGTTACACCAGAGCGGACCGTGCGTGCTTTCAACGTCCGAACGGCAAGTCCGGAGGCCTTCCCGGGTCACCGGGATGCACACACAAGAAACTAGTTTGCCATGACCTTTGCGTGCTTCGCGACTTGACCCTCTTTTACCGGGTTGTGAACTGCGGGTCCGGCGTCCCGCCGCGGCGCTTGGTGCATGATGGACACGTGAGCAAGCGCACTGGACTCCCCCTGCCCACCTCTCCCGCCGAGGCCTTGGAACACCGCACCAACGGACCCGCGGTCCGGGCCAGGATGACCGGCCAGCAGAGGCGGGCGCAGCTCATCGGCATCGGCCGGGCGCTGTTTGCCGCGCGGGGCCTGGACGGGACCACCATCGAGGAAGTTGCGGCCACGGCAGGCGTTTCCAAGCCCGTGATCTACGAGCACTTCGGCTCCAAGGAGGGCCTGTACCGGCAGGTTGTCGACACCGAGTTCCGGATCCTGCTGGACTCCATCACAGAGGCCCTGAGCACCGACGCCAAGCCCCGGGTCCTCGTGGAGCGTGCCGCCTTGGCCCTTCTTGGCTACATCGAGGAGCGCACCGACGGTTTCCGGATCCTCATGCGCGACGCCCCGCCCTCACAGCCCGAGGGGGCCTTCTCCACGCTGCTCTCCCACGTCACCGCCCGCGTTGAACACTTGTTGTCCGACGAATTCGCCCGCCGCGGCTTCAGCGCCGCCGATGGCGCCATGTACGCCCAGATGCTCGTGGGCATGGTGGCCATGACCGGCCAGTGGTGGTTGGACAGCCGCGAGCCGGATAAACGCGCCGTCGCCGCGCACCTGGTCAACCTGGCGTGGAACGGCCTGACCGGCCTGCAAAAAGAACCCGAACTCCGCTCCGAACCCTAACCCCACCCCCGGACGCTCTCTCACCAAACCACCCCTTCCCCCCGGACGCTCTCTCACCAAACCACCCCTTCCGGCCGATGCTCTCTCGCTGATTGCAGCCCATGACGTCGGTGGGCAGCATGGGATAACGGTTTCGCCACGCCTCCGTAGGATGTGCTCATGACAGCACCCCAGATCTACGTCCTTTTTCCAGGAACAGCACGCGAGGCCCTTGGCTACTACGCGGACGTCTTCGGCGGAGAAGCGACTCTCCACACCTATGCAGAATTCGGCCGATCCGACGGCCCTGCAGACGCCATCGCCCACGGAGTCCTCACTGGCCGGGTCGCCTTGGCCGGTGCGGACGCCGCTGATGGCGAGACGAGCTTCCGAACAGAGGGGCTCATGCTCTCGTTGCTGGGCACAGCGGAGCCGGCCACACTTCACGAATGGTTCCACAAACTGTCAGACGGCGGCCGGGTCATCGACCCCTTGACGCCCAAACCGTGGGGGGCAATCGACGGCCAAGTCCAGGACCGGCACGGCCTCCACTGGCTCATCGGCTACGAACCGCAGCCGTAGCCAGCCCTAAAGGTGAGAGAGCATCCCCCGGGAAGCGGCCGTTTGGTGAGAGAGCATCCCCCGGGAAGCGGCGGTTTGGTGAGAGAGCGTCCGGAGGGGTTACTCGCCCAGGACCTCGGCGGCCTCGAGCCACTCGAGCTCCAGGCCTTCCTTCTCGTCAAGCAGCTCCTGCAACTTCGCGTTGAGCTCACCAAGGGCATCGAAGTCGCCTGATTCGGACTTCGCGGCCATCTGGGTGTGGAGTTTTTCTTCCTGCTGCGCGATCTTGCCCAACTGGCGGTCGATCCTGTTGAGGTCCTTGCGTGCTTCGCGCTTCTCGGCCTCGGTGGGTCCAGACGCAGCCAGCGCCGAAGCACCGGGTCCGGAAGCCGCCGTCGGCGCCGTAGATCCGCCGAAGGCACCGGAGGCAAGGGCCCCTTCCCGCAGTTCGAGGTACTGGTCCACGCCGCCGGGCAGTCCGCGAAGTTTGCCGTCGCCGAGCAAGGCCATCTGGTGGTCGGTGACGCGTTCCAGGAGATAGCGGTCGTGGCTGACCACTACCAGCGTCCCGGGCCAACCGTCCAGGACGTCTTCGACGGCGGCAAGGGTGTCGGTGTCGAGGTCGTTGGTGGGCTCGTCGAGCATGAGCACGTTGGGTTCACCCACCAACAACCGCAGGAGCTGGAGACGCCGCCGCTCGCCACCGGACAAATCCGGGACGGGTGTCCACTGCTTCTCCTTGGTGAAACCGAGTTGCTCAACCAGCTGCCCGGCAGTGAATTCCTTGCCGCCAACGCTGAAGGACCGCTTTTCGCGTTCGATCACTTCGATGACCCGCAGGTCCGAAACTTCGTCGAGCTCCTTCACGTCCTGCGTCAGGACGGCAGTAACCACCGTCTTGCCGCGCTTCACTTTGCCCGACGTCGGCTGGATCTCCCCGTTGAGCAGCTTCAGCAGGGTGGACTTACCGGCGCCATTGACGCCAACCAGCCCGAGGCGTTCCCCCGGCGCCAAGCGCAGGGTGATGTTGTCAAAGAGTTTCTGCCCGGACTCGCCGCCCTGGAAATCCAGGGTCACGTTTTCAAGGTCCAGCACGTCCTTGCCCAAACGCGCTGTCGCCATCTTGCTCAAAGCCACCGAATCCCTGGGCTCCGGTACGTCCGCAATGAGGTCGTTGGCAGCTTCGATGCGGAATTTCGGCTTTGCCGTCCGGGCGGGCGCACCGCGCCGAAGCCAGGCCAGTTCCTTCTTGACCAGCTGCTGGCGTTTATTTTCGACGACGGCGGCCATCCGGTCGCGCTCGGCGCGCGCCAAAACGTAGGCGGCGTATCCGCCGTCGAACATGTCCACCATGGCGTCGTGGACTTCCCAGGTGTAGTTGCAGACTTCGTCGAGGAACCAACGGTCGTGGGTGACCACCAGGAAGGCACCTTGGTTGGCACGCCACCGGGACTTGAGGTGGCGTGCCAACCAGGCCACACCTTCGACGTCGAGGTGGTTGGTGGGTTCGTCCAGCATGATGACGTCGTGGTCTTCGATGAGGAGCTTGGCCAAGGCAACGCGGCGCTTCTGCCCACCGGACAGCGAGTGGACGTTGGCGCGCCAGTCCACATCCCCCACCAGGCCGCCCATGATTTCGCGGATCTTCGGGTTGGCGGCCCATTCGTGGTCCGCACGGTCGCCGACGATCGCGGCGCCAACGGTCAAGTCGCCGTCGAGCACGTCGCCCTGGTCCAGGTAGCCCACGTTGACGTCGCCGCGCTTGGTGACCCGACCGGAGTCCGGGGTGGATCGCTGCGCGAGCAGCCGCATGAGCGTGGACTTGCCGTCACCGTTGCGGCCCACCATGCCAATCCGGTCGCCATCCTCCAAACCGAGGGTGACGCCGTCGAGGACTGTGCGGGTCGCGTAGGAAACCGTCAGGTTTTCGCCGCCAAGAAGGTGGGCCAAGGGGTACTACTTTCTACAGCTGGAGTGCGTACTAGAGGAGAGTATCGGAGATGATCCGGGCGCCCGGTACAGGACCGTGGACCGCCATGGCAGTGTGGCCGCGGTGCGTGAGTTCTTCGGCGAGGACGGATGCGGAGTCCGGATCCCGCACCAGCAGCGCGATAGTGGGCCCGGAACCGGAGACCATTCCGGCCAACGCGCCCCGGGCTTCGCCCAAACCGATGGTGTCCTTCAACTGGGGGGCCAAGGTGATCGAAGCGCGTTGGAGGTCATTAAGGAGAACCCGGCTGAGGGTTTCCGGATCGCCGTTCCGGAGCGCCTGGAGGATTGTGGGGTCCACGTCCACGGGTTCCGGGATCTCTGCCCCTTCGGAATCACGGAGACCATCGAGGGTGCGGAAGACCTCAGGTGTCGAGAGGCCGTACTCTGCGAAGACCAGGACCCAGTCCATCTGCGCTTTGGCCAGCGCGGGCGATAGTTTGTCCCCGACGCCAAGCCCGACGGCGGTCCCTCCGAGGAGCGAAAACGGCACGTCCGCGCCCAACTCGGCCGCCACGTGGGCGAGCTCCTCGCGGGACAGGCCGCTGTCCCAGAGCGCATCGCAAGCCAGGAGCGTGGCCGCGGCGTCAGCGGATCCACCGCCCATCCCGCCGGCCACGGGAACCCGCTTGGTGATTTCCAGGTGCACGCCCGTTGGTTTTTCGGACATCTCCGCCATGAGGGAAGCGGCCTTGTGCGCGAGGTTTCGCTCATCCAGGGGGATGTCCACGCCATCGAGGTCGAGGGTGCTGTCCGGGCTGATGCTGACCGTAATGCCCGGGGTCTCCGTGCTGGTGGCGGCGACTTCCTCGTACAGGGAAACCGCGAGGTAGACGCTGGCCACGGAATGGTAGCCGTCCGGCCGCAAGGGACCGACGTTGAGGGACACGTTGACTTTGCCGGGGGCTTTCACACGGACTGTGCGCGGATGGAAACGCTCCCCCACAAAGGGCAGGCTGCGGGTGCCCGTGCTCATGCGTCCCTTGGGTAGCGGGCTTCGGCAATGCGCACGTAGGCGGCGATATCCAGGACCTCGCCGCGGGCAGTGGGGTCCACTCCCGCCTCAACCAGGCAGCGCTCCGCCTCCACGGCACCCCCGGCCCATCCTGCCAAGGCAGCGCGGAGGGTCTTCCGGCGCTGTGCGAACGCTGCATCGATGACGGCGAAGACCTGGTCCCGCGTGACGTGGGTGACAGGCGGTTCGTGCCTGGTGAAAGCCACGAGTCCCGAGTGGATCTTGGGTGCAGGCCAGAAGACGTTCATGCCGATCACGCCGGCCTTGCGCATCTGCCCGTACCAGGCGGCCTTGACCGACGGCACCCCATAGATTTTGGAGCCAGGAGCGGCGGCAAGGCGGTCGGCCACCTCGTCCTGCACCATGACCAGGCCGTGGCGCAGGCTCGGGAAGTGCTGCAGCAAGTGCAGGACCACAGGTACAGCGACGTTGTACGGCAGGTTGGCCACCAAGGCGGTCGGTTCAACGGGCAGCTCGGTCACTTTCATGGCGTCCGAGAGGACCAGGTGGAAGTGGTCTTCGGCCTGCGGCCGCCAAGCGCGCACTGTCTCGGGGAGCTTCCCCGCCAACACAGGATCGATTTCGACGGCGACAACCTCGCGTGCCGCGTCGAGCAGCCCAAGCGTCAACGAGCCCAGGCCGGGGCCCACTTCGAGGACAGTCTCCGACGCGTCAATGTTGGCCGCGGATACGATCCTGCGAATGGTATTGCCGTCGATCACAAAGTTCTGCCCCAAGGTCTTGGTGGGGCGGACACCGATTTCCTCGGCTAACCGTCGGATGTCAGTTGCGCCCAGCAAAGGCGCGACGGCGGCGGGTTCGGAATTCGGTTCAGTCACCTAGGTATCGTATCGCCTGCGCGGGATCAGGCAGCGCCGGCGCAGCCCCAGTCACGGAGGCCGTTCTTGGCGTAGAGGCGGTTGGCGATCTCGATCTGCTGTGCCTTGCTGGCAAGGTTTGCCGTCGGGGCATAGGCGCCACCACCGTTGGCCAGCCACGTGGGGCTGGAGAACTGCAGTCCACCGTAGTAGCCGTTGCCCGTGTTGATGGCCCAGTTACCGCCGGACTCGCACTGGGCGATCCTGTCCCACATGGCTTCGTTCGGCGCACCCGTGGCTGCGCCCGAGACGGCCTTGGCGGGAGTGGCCGCGGGGCGTGCCTTGGTGCCAACGGCCACCTTTTCGGTGACCGGCTGGGTGGTCACATTGCTGGAGACCAGCGTCCGGGAGGCTTCACGACCGTCCACCAGGACCAGCTTGAACGTCTTCACCACGGAACCGGCGACGCCCTTCTGGGTCACTTTTTCTTCGCCCTTGTAGAGGTCGGCGCTATCCGTCCGCACGCTGTCGAACGGAACTTCCTCCGTGGCATCGGCCGTCTTGCTGGTGTCCACGCGGGAGACCTTGATCACCATGTCCTGGATGACGGGGGCATTGCTCGGCTGGGAGACGCGGTCGCTGGCACCAAGGGTGATGCCCGCGTCCTTGAGGACTTCTGCGACGTCGGACGCTGTGGTTGTGGTGCTGGTGTCCTTGCCGTCGGCCACCAGGCTGATGGTCTTTGGCGTCGAGATCGAAACGAACGAACCTTCGACGGCCAATGAGGCGTCCTTGGGCTGCGAAATCTCGGAGGAACTGGCCACGCCGAGTTCAGTGACGAGCCCGGCAACGTCAGGAGCGTTCGTGTTCACGGTCTTGCGGGCACCGTCCAGTTCGATGGACACGGCCTTGGCCAGGTTGACGTTGACCACAGAGCCGTTTTCCACGCGGGTGTCGAGGGCAGGCGACACCCGGTCGTCGTTCTTCAACTCGACCTTGGCAGCCTTGACCACTTGGTCAACCGTGCCACCGAAGGTCTGGATGGAGCTCACTTTGCCGTCAACGTTGAGGGTGACTGTCTTGTTGTTGCCCACAAAGGCAACGACGCCGGCCACCAAGGCCACCAGAACCAGCGCCTGCGCGCCAACTTTGAGGAAGCTGAACTTGCCATCCGTTGTGAAGAACTTGATCACGTTTGCCCATAACTCTCAGACCATCCGGGCACGGGGATAAGCACAGAACAAACATGCCCGGCCGCAAATGGATGGGGCCAGGCAGATCGCTTGGTCCCACACGTGCGGCGGGCATCTGTGCCGCCAAAACATTCAACTGGAATGTCCGGATTCAACCGGACCAGCTGTCCGGAGGCCTTCCCCGACCCCGGCTATTTCTTGTACACAGTAACCGATCTGTTATAAACGGACCAAGAAATCTGCATACCGGGTATTCAGCCCTCGGAGCCAGGCCGGACGGGAAAGGCTGCGTTCAAGCCCACGTTCCATAGGCATTGACGGTGTTTTCAGCCAACCGCGCGCACAGCTCGGACAGGTCATTTCCTGTCACATCCGCCATGGAACGAACGGTGTAGGGAACCATGTAGCTGGCATTCGGCCGGCCACGGTATGGATGCGGCGTCAGGAAAGGTGAGTCCGTCTCCACCAGGATCCGGGCAGGATCCGCGATCGCGAGCGCCTCCCTGAGATTGTCCGCGTTCTTGAACGTCATGGTCCCGGCGAAGGACATGTACCAACCATTCTCGTTGCAGATCCGCGCCAGTTCGGCACCGCCCGAGAAACAGTGGAACACCACAGTCTCCGGAGCGCCTTCCTCTCGCAGGACCTGAACCACGTCGTCGTGGGCGTCACGGTCATGGATCTGCAGGGTGAGTCCCAAACGCTTGGCGATGTCGATGTGCCTGCGGAACGAATACCGCTGGTGCGTCAGCCCTTCGCCGTGGGTCCGGAAGAAGTCCAGTCCGGTTTCCCCGATGGCACGCACCCGGGGATGCCGGGCCAGCTCCTCGATCTCCGCGAGCGCCGATTCCAACTCGCCCCGTCCAGCGTAGGCGGGTGCGTCGTTGGGATGGATTGCCACTGCCCCCAGCAGGCGCGGGTCGGCTTCCACTGCCTGAACGGTGAATCGTGAGGACTCCAGGTCACAGCCAACCTGCACCGCACCTTGGACGCCAACTGCTTCCGCGGAGTCCATGGCGTCAGCGACGTTCACTTCGATCAGCCCGTGCCGGAAATCGAGGTGCGTGTGGTTGTCCATCACGGGAACGGGAAGCGGTTCAGGAGCAGGCGGGTACTCCTTGCGGGAATCTTTGGCCTCTGTCGCGTCGACGTTGCTGCGATAAGGAGCAGGAGCGAGGGAGTTGCACATGTTCCCACCTTAACCGGACCGCGGTCCTCCCCGCGCCGCCGAAGCCGTCCGCATAAATTCCACTTGGTACATAAATTCGCTGGCCACTATGTCAGCGACACCCAAAGTCTAGGTAGGCTGGAACGGACAAGGAGGCCAAACGGGGGACGTTGGCCACGGCTGAAGGGCAATCCATGGAGTCCAAGCGACACGTCACCGTTGAACCTGCCTCCTTCCAGGGCGAGGCGTACAGCACCCTGCCCCGGGATGCCGTGCTCAACGGACACAAGCCGCAGGTCATGGACCCGGAACCGTTCCACGACGCCAGCGAACGCATCCTGGCTGCCATCAGCAAGGTCATCGACGGGAAGGCGGATGCAGCCAAGTTGGCGCTCACCGTGCTCCTGGCCCAGGGGCATCTGCTGTTGGAAGATGTGCCCGGCGTGGGCAAGACCATGCTGGCCAAGACGTTGGCCCGGACTGTCGACTGCACCGTGTCACGCATCCAGTTCACCCCGGACCTCCTCCCCTCCGACGTGACCGGCGTATCCATCTACAACCAGTCCTCGCGCCAGTTCGAGTTCCGGCCGGGCGCCGTCTTCGCGAACATCGTGATCGGCGACGAAATCAACCGCGCCTCCGCCAAGACCCAGTCCGCCCTGCTCGAATGCATGGAGGAACACCAAGTCACGGTGGACGGCAACTCCTACCAGCTGGGGCTGCCATTCATGGTGGTTGCCACGCAGAACCCCATCGAAATGGAGGGGACGTATCCCCTGCCGGAGGCTCAGCGCGACCGTTTCATGGCCAGGATTTCCATGGGCTACCCGGACCAGGAAGCCGAGATCGAAATGCTGGAGACCCACCAGGCTGTTTCCCCCTTGGCCAAGGTCACTCCGGTGGTCACAGCCAACGACGTCGCCGCAATGATCGCCACCGTCCAGCAGGTCTACGTCTCCACGGCCATCAAGGAATACACGGTGGCCATCGGCCATGCCACCCGGGAAAGTGCACGGCTCCGGCTGGGCGCCAGCCCGCGTTCCCTGCTCCAGCTTTTGCGTGCCGCGAAGGCCACTGCAGCCCTGGACGGCCGGGACTTTGTGCTTCCCGACGACGTTGTTGACGTCGCGGAGTCCGTTCTCGCACACCGGATCATCCTCGACCGCAAGGCCGCCAGCGCCGGCGATACACCTCAAACCATCATCCGGGGCATCCTCGCTTCACTGCCGGTTTCCCAGGAACCGCCGGGCGCGTGGCGCCGGGACAAGCAGACCGCATAAAACCGGCAACCGCAGAGGAGAAGCGCGCATGGCACTCGTGGACCGGCTTCCCAAGCACCTGTTCACCAACCGCGGTTGGGGACTGCTCGCTGCGGGAGCGGCCTCCCTGGCTTGCGCGCAGATCATGGGCCGCCGTGACTTGCTGACGTTGGCTGTGTTCCTGATCCTCCTGCCCTTGGTTGCCCTGGCTGGTGTCCGTGTCCTGAAACCGCGGTTTCAGGTTTACCGGGAGTTCAATCCATCCACGGTGGAAACCGCCACGGCAACCACTGTCCGTCTGGCAGTCGCCCGAACCTCGTTCGCAACCGGCCACGTCATCATGGAGGAGCAGTTGCCGCCCCGCTTCGGCGAGCCGCCCGCGTTCCGCTTTCCGGCCCGTTCGGCCTCCGGCGGTACCAGCCGCTACGAGTACCATCTGCGCTCCGGCAAGCGCGGGCAGTTCAGGATCGGTCCGGTCACCGCAGAGTTCAGCGACCCCTTTGGTTTGTCCTTGCGTCGGCATTCAATCGACGACGGCGACCTCCTCACCGTGACGCCGGCCGCCGTCGAACTTCCCGCGACGGGCCTGGCCGGGGCGCGGGGCAACGACGGCGTCACCGCCACCCGCATCCGGGCCAACCCGAGCGACGACGACATCATGACGCGCGAATACCGCCACGGCGATCCCATGCGCCGGGTCCACTGGCCTGCGACTGCGCGCCATGGGCAGCTCATGGTGCGGCAGGAAGAATCCGTGACCACGCCTGAGGCCACGATCGTCCTTGACCAAAGGTTCACGGCGTTCGCCTCGGGAACCGGCACGGTGTTCGGGAGCCACGATGAAGACTCCGATCTTGTCACCACGCCCAATTTTGAGTGGGTGGTCACGGCCGCGATGTCCATCAGCGCGCACCTGTCCGAACGGAATTATTCGCTCCGCGTCCTGGATGCCTTCGGACACCCGGCCTTCAGCCATTCCCGTTCCGCGCCGGACCCGGGAGACGAAGAGTTCATCGGTTCAGGTGGACTCCATGCCATCGCGGAAAGCCTCGCCGCCATTGAACTGGGTGGTCCGCGGCATCACAGGGCCGAGCACGCCAGGGCTGACGCCAAGCAGAAGGAATCGGAACGCCAGGCTCCACCACCCCGGGGTGCACCTGAGACTGTGGCGGAGGGACTGGATGCTGCCTTCGACGACAAACTCATGGACAAGCTTGCCGCTCACCGGCTACGGGGTCCGCTGCTGGCCCTCCTTGGTTCGCTGACCGTGTCAGAGGCGAGGGCGTTGGCCCCGGCAGCGGCATATGGTGCCAACGCTTTTGCCTTGGTGGTCACGGATCCCGCCCGGAACAACGACGAGGTGCTCGAGATCCTGCGGCAGGGAGGGTGGCGTGCCCTGTCCGTCAGCGCAAAGACTCCCCTTGCAGCTGCCTGGTCCGGCTTCGATGAGGGCGGGATCGTGGCTGCTGCCGGAGCGGCCATGGATGTCAGACGCGGGGCGGCGGTGCCCCGATGACTGTGACATCGCGGCCTGGAGTCCCGGGTCCGCAACAAGCAAGAGGCCAGCAGGGCCGTCCGACGGGCAGCCCTTCCGGCCGGCCACGGAAGCCCGGTGCCGGCCTGTATCCCTGGGCCATGGCCGGTGCCATTTCGGTGGGAGTCCTGGGCGCTTCTCTGTCCCTGAATGGTGTTTTCCGCGGCTGGGCGTGGCTCCTTCCCCTGATCACCACCGTGGTGGCCGTTGCCTTGACGCTGGCCATCCTTCGTTCGCTCCGCCTCCCCCCGATCCTGTCCACGCTGGGTTCATTCACGGCCCTTGCCGGCATCCTGGCTTTCACCTTCTGCCGAGCGGACAGCCTGCTGGGCTTCATCCCAACGCCTGGAACGTTCGCGGCGGTGGGACGGCTCATCAAGCGTGCCGGCGAAACCGTGGTTTCGGAGAGTGCCCCGGTGGCCCCGAATGCGGGAATCGTGTTCGTCACCTGCGCGTGCCTGGGCCTCCTGGTCA
Source organism: Paenarthrobacter sp. NPDC058040 (assembly GCF_042885775.1). Taxonomy (NCBI): domain Bacteria; kingdom Bacillati; phylum Actinomycetota; class Actinomycetes; order Micrococcales; family Micrococcaceae; genus Paenarthrobacter; species Paenarthrobacter sp. NPDC058040. The sequence goes on along the minus strand of NZ_JBHVRN010000001.1, from coordinate 278,217 downwards.
TCCTTATCGACGCCCTGGCAGTCCCACTTTCCATGCCGGCGGCAAGCGGTGTGGGCCTGCTGGCAGTGATGGTGGTTCCGGCCACCATCAAGCCGCAAAGTGTCGGGATGCCAGGCTTCTTGGGCGCAACCATCGGATTCCTGCTCATCCTCGGTTGCAGCCAGTGGTTCGCACCCGACTCGAGGCTGCAGTCCGGGGCTCCGCGAAGTTCCGGCCAGTTCAAGCGGTCCCTCATTACCGGTGTCCTGGCACTTGGACTCGCGCTGGTGGTTCCGCTGGCCATTCCCGGCTTCGAGTCGGGGACCTTCCCACAAGGATCACGGCTGAGCCCTTGGGGAACCTCGAACGGACTGAACCCCATGATCACCTTGGGCAACAGCCTCCGCAGCCCTACAGGCTCGGGCCGCATCACCTACGCGACAAGTTCCAGCGCACCGCTGTACCTGCGGTCCGTCACCATCGACCACTTCGACGGCGAAACCTGGGCTCCGGACGACCGCACCGCCACGCGGCGCGCCGGAGCGGACAAGATCGAGACCGGGTATGCCGTCCAGGGCGAGGTGGTGAACGCCGTGACATCGATCAACGCAGGCCTCTTCACAAGTCCTTACCTTCCGGCGCCGTTTGCTCCCGCGTCCGTGAACGGGCTCAATGGGCGCTGGACGTGGGACCCCAACACATTGAGCATCATGAGCACCGAGACGAGCACCTTGGCCCAGCGCTACGTGGTGTTTTCCGCCGCTCCCAAGGTGACGGCCCAGGCCTTGTCCCAAGCCAACGCGGCGCCGCGTTCCATTTCGGATGACTTCCTGCGCATCCCGGGCAACCTTCCCGGAATCATCCGGGAGACAGCTGACAAGGTGACTGCGTCAGCAGGGAACAACTACGGCAAGGCCTTGGCCATCCAGAAGTTCCTGCGTTCGGGAGAGTTCACCTATTCGCTCCAGGCACCCGTGCAGAATGGTTATGACGGCAACGGCTTGTCCGTGCTGGCCGATTTCCTTTCCGTCAAGGCCGGCTACTGTGTCCACTTCTCCTCGGCCATGGCAGTCATGGCCCGGGCCGAAGGCATCCCGAGCCGCATCGCCGTGGGCTACGCTCCCGGCCGGCTCACAGGCGAGTCCGTGGCCTTGGTTGGCCAGGGGTCGTTCCCCGAATACGAGGTGGACGCCCGCGATGCCCATGCGTGGCCGGAACTGTACTTCGAGGGCCTGGGCTGGGTTCCTTTCGAGCCGACTCCCTCCCGCGGTGTTGTTCCCGATTACGCCAGTGAGTCCTCGGTCTCCGGCAACCTGAGCACCAACGCCGATGAGAAGGACGTCCCCACCACGGCTGCCACTCCGGCTCCCACCCCCCTGCCACTGCCGGGCGCGGAATCGCCCACCACGGGACCTGTGGAAAACAATCCCCTCCCGGCGATCGGCATCACTGCGGCCGCTGCCTTGGTACTCGCGGCATTCCTCGGATCTCCGTGGCTGAGCCGCACGCTCCTGCGGCGCCGCCGTCTGAACCGCAGGCCGCCTCCAGAGGAAGGGCGGCCACCTGGATACAAGGATCCTTCGGCGGCCTTGGCCTGGGCTGAACTGCTGGACCTTTCGGCCGACTACGGCGTGCCATCCGTACCCAGCGAAACACCCAGACATTTCTCCGCCCGCCTTAGGTCCAGTTCCATCCTGGGTGACACGGGAGGCCTCGACGACGCCGCGCACGCCGCCGTGTCATCCCTGACCGCGGACTTCGAGCGGCAACGCTACGGCCGCCCGTCGGAGCCGGGCAAGGCAGCCGCGCCGAGGATCGCCGTCGTCCGCGAATCGTTGCGGAACAATTCCAACTGGTGGGTCCGCTTCCGCGCAACCTGGCTGCCGCCGTCGTTGATGCGCCGCTGGTTCCATGCACTGGGCGCGCCGTTCCGTGCCGTGGCTTCCGGAGCCCGGCACACCGGACGCGCGGTGGCGCGGCCATGGCGCGCACTCCGGGGGCTGCTCCCCCAACGGCGTTAGGGCCTGCCAAGGGCACAGCAAAGGGCCCGGGCTGGAACTTGTGGTTCCAGGCCGGGCCCTTGCTCTTGCCGACCGTTCTTGTTGCGAGAGCGGTGGACCGGATCCTGTGAGGCCTAGTCGGCGTACGGGTCCGCGATACCTACGTACTGGGTGTAGAGGTACTCTTCGATGCCCTCGGAACCGCCTTCGCGGCCCAGGCCCGACTGCTTGACGCCACCGAACGGGGCCGCCGCGTTGGAGATCACGCCGGCGTTGAGGCCGAGCATGCCGGTCTCGAGCCGTTCGCTGACGCGCAGGCCACGGTTGAGGTCCTTGGTGAAGACGTAGGCAACCAGGCCGTACTCGGTGTTGTTGGCCAGGCGGATCGCGTCGTCCTCGGTGGAGAACTTGATGATCGGGGCGACCGGTCCAAAGATCTCTTCCTGCAGGATGCGGGCGTCCTCGGCGACGTTCTTCAGCACGGTGGGCTGGTAGAAGTAGCCGGGACCGTCGACGGCGGCACCACCGGTCACTGCCTCGGCGCCACCTGCGACGGCGTCGGCAACCAGGGCGTGGACACCGTCGCGGGCCTTGCCGTCGATCAGCGGACCGACCTTGGATTCGGGCTCGGTGCCGCGGGCCGTGGTGAGGGAACCGATCTTGGCGGCGAACTTCTCCGCGAAGGCGTCGGCGATGGATTCGTGCACAATGAAGCGGTTGGCTGCGGTGCAGGCCTCGCCCATGTTCCGCATCTTGGCTGCGATGGCGCCTTCCACGGCCTTGTCCAGGTCTGCGTCTTCGAACACGACGAACGGTGCGTTGCCGCCCAGTTCCATGGAGGTGCGCAGGACCTTGTCCGCGGCTTCGCGGATCAGGGCCTGGCCCACCGGGGTGGAGCCGGTGAAGGAGATCTTGCGGAGGCGGTCGTCCTTGATCAGCGGGCCCGTCACGGCCCCTGCGGTGGAGGTCTGGATGACGTTCAGCACGCCGGCGGGAAGACCGGCTTCCTGCATGACCTGGGCGAACAGCAGGCTGGTCAGCGGGGTCAGGTTGGCCGGCTTCAGGACCATGGTGCAACCAGCGGCGACAGCAGGAGCGATCTTGCGGGTGGCCATGGCCAGCGGGAAGTTCCACGGGGTGATCAACAGGCAGGGGCCAACGGGCTTCTTCTGCACGAGCAGGCGGTTCTTGCCGTCCGGGGCTGCGGAGTAGCGGCCGGAAACGCGGACGGCTTCCTCGGAGAACCAGCGCAGGAACTCAGCACCGTAGGTAACTTCACCGCGGGCTTCGGCCAGGGGCTTGCCCATTTCCAGGGTCATCAGCAGGGCGAAGTCCTCGGCCCGTTCGGTGACCAATTCGAAGGCGCGGCGCAGGATCTCCCCGCGTTCGCGCGGGGCGGTGCGCGCCCAGCCGGCCTGTGCGGCGGCAGCAGCGTCCAGGGCTGCGGCACCGTCTTCAGCACCGGCGTCGGAGATGCTGAGCAGGACCTTGCCCGTGGCCGGGTCCTCAACATCAAAGGTCTTTCCGGATCCCGCCGGACGCCACTGACCGTTGATCAGCAGGCCAGTGGGGACGGAAGCCAGCAGTTCGCTTTCGCGTTCAACCGTGACAGTCATGGCGACTCCTTCGTCTTGGGTGCCTTTGGAGTGTTGCACCACTAGGGTTCCTTGCCAGAAGTGGCTTGAATTACTGCCACGGTACTGCCCGGCCGGAAGGAGTGTCTACGCCTCCGCGCACTGCCCTGCGTCCTCCAATTTGTGCAACTGCACAGGGACTGTCAGCGCGCTGCGAGCACCGCCGCGTACAGTTCACGCTTACTGATGCGGGCGTCGTCGGCAACTGCTGCCACGGCCTCCTTCAGGCGGATACCTTGGGAAACCAACTCGTTGACGGCTGCGACGTGGTCCTCGGGCTTGGCTGGCGCCTGTTCGGGTGCACCACCAATCACCACCGCAATTTCACCGCGGACCTCGTTGTTTTCCGCCCATTCCAGGAGCTCGCGCAACGATCCACGGATGACCTCTTCATAGGTCTTGGTTAATTCCCGGCACACAGCACCGCGACGTTCAGGGCCAAAGCGTTCGTGAAGGGCACGCAGCATCACTTCAAGGCGGTGCGGGGCTTCGAAGAACACCATGGTGCGGCGCTCGTCTGCCAACTCCCCAAGCCGGGAATTGCGCTCCCCGGATTTGCGCGGCAGGAAGCCCTCGAAGCAGAAACGGTCCGTCGGCAGCCCGGACAGCGCCAAAGCGGTCAGCACAGCCGACGGTCCGGGTACTGCGGTAACTGTCAGCCCTGCCGCTACCGCACCCTCCACCAAACGGAAGCCGGGGTCCGAAACTGCAGGCATTCCGGCATCACTGACCATGAGGATGCTCTTGCCCGCGCGCACCTGTTCCAGCAGGTCGCCGGTTCTCGCCGCTTCATTGTGTTCGTGGTAGCTGATGACACGGCCGGTGACCTCAACACCCAGGGCGTGGACCAAACGATGCAACCTTCGAGTGTCTTCGGCGGCAATGATGTCCGAGGTGCCCAGGAGCTCAATCAAACGTGACGATGCGTCGCCGACGTTGCCGATCGGAGTGGCGGCCAGGACAATCCTGCCAATCCCGGAGGTCTCTCCGGGCACCGGTGCTTCCAGCGCATCGTCGGGAAAGTCGTCATCCAGGGGGGCTTCGGCCGGTACGCCGCGTTCTTCGTCCACCTGCCAAGCCTAATGCCCGCGCCGCCCCGAGGGCATTTCAGCTTTCCGCCAAGCATCGAAAGGTAGCATGGGCGGGTGAACCAGCCGCCCGTTCCTGCAACAGCTTCCGGAACTTCCGTGACGCCGTCCTCGCCCGAAGATACCGAAGAGACGGCAGCCCCTCCTGCGGGCAAGCGGGCGCTAAGTAAACTGACTGTCTGGCAGCCTCCGCGGCGGCGCAGTACGGGCAGCCCCGACCACGGGCGTGGACTTGAGGGCCATCGCTGGGTTGAACGTCCGGCCGAAGCCTTCAGCGTCGAAGCCCTGCGGTCCCGCCTCATCGGCAGCATCCAGAGCTGGCGGGACTATCCGCCGTCGTTGCGTTTGTGGTTCTGGCTGATCCCCACCCTGACGGCAGCGCTCGGGGGCATCCTTCGCTTCTACCGGCTGGACGTACCCCACAGCCTGGTCTTTGACGAGACGTATTACGTCAAGGATGCCTACTCCTACTTGGTGAGCGGTTACGAACGGAGCTGGCCGGCCAAGGCCAATGATTCGTTCAACATCGGCAACCCCGACGTCCTCCTGAACACTCCCGAATACGTGGTCCACCCGCCCGTGGGGAAGTGGATGATCGCGTTCGGCATGTGGTTGTTCGGCTCGGACAACCCGTTTGGCTGGCGCTTCGGTGCTGCACTGACCGGGACACTTACGGTATTCCTGGTCTCGCTCATCGCACTGAAGCTTTTCCGTTCCCACGTACTGGGCCTGGTGGCAGGTGTCCTTCTAGCTATCGACGGCCACCATCTGGTGTTGTCCCGGACCTCCCTGCTGGACATCTTCCTGGCTTTCTGGCTGTTTGCCGCGTTCGGTGCGCTGCTCCTGGACCGCGACGACGGCCGCCGTCGTCTTGCTTCCCGGCTCGCCGCGCAAGCGGCTGCATCGGGCGATGGCCGCCCCTCCGCAGCCCAACTGCTGTCCGGTCCCTGGCTGGGCATGCGCTGGTGGCGGCTGGTGGCGGGTATCTGTCTGGGCCTGGCCGTCGGAACAAAATGGTCTGCGCTGTTCTTCGTCGCAGCATTCGGCCTGATGACGGTGCTTTGGGACATGAATGCCCGCCGCATTGCCGGGATCCGAAGCTGGCCAAGCGCCGCCATCATCAAGGACGGCATCGCCGCCTTCTTCACCATCATCCCTGTGTTGTGCGTGACCTACGTAGCTACATGGACGGGTTGGTTCCTTTCCAAGGATGCGTACTACCGCCAGTGGGCGGCCACGAATCCCTCCCCTGGATGGGACTGGTTGCCCAACTCCGTCCGGTCCCTGATCCACTACCACCTGGAAGCCTACAAATTCCATCAAGGCCTGTCCTCGGACCATCCTTACGAATCGAGCCCATGGACGTGGCTCATCATGGGACGGCCCACGTCCTTCTATTACCAGTCCCCCAAGCAAGGAACGGCCGGCTGCGTGGTGGAGACCTGTTCTTCCGCCATCCTGCCCGTGGGGAATCCCGTGGTGTGGTGGGGCGGAACCATCGCCCTGGTAATCCTCCTGTTCTGGTGGGCCGGGCGCAGGGATTGGCGGGCGGGCGCCATCCTGGCCGGCGTTGCCGCAGGCTACCTCCCGTGGTTCATGTACCCCGAACGCACCATGTTCATTTTCTACGCGGTCTCTTTCGAACCGTTCCTGGTGCTCGCCCTCACCTATGTCCTGGGCTTGGTCCTGGGACGAAGTACTGATCCACCCTGGCGGCGCAGGTCCGGCCTCTACATCGTGGCGCTCGTCCTGGTGCTCGCCGTTATTGCCACCGCGTTCTTCTACCCGGTATTGACGGCCGAAGTAATCAGCTACCAGGACTGGCGCATGAGGATGTGGATGCCCTCCTGGATCTAGGCTGGTCCATGTAGGCGGTCAACCCGGGTTTGGGGAATGGCCCATGCGGTACGCAGCAACGGCAAGGAAGTGAGGAGGGTCGTGAGGGAAGCAAGCACGGAGCTTCTGGTCGAGGCCGATGAGAACAGCAATGTGACGGACCTCCTTCTGGAACGGAGTTCCAAGGACCCCTTCGGAATCGTGTACGCCCACAAAACGGCCAATGGCTGGTTGAACGTCACCGCTTCCAGCTTCCTGGCCGACGTCACCGCGCTGGCCAAGGGACTGATCGCGGGTGGCCTCAACCCCGGTGATCCCGTGGCTGTACTGTCCCATTCAAGCTTTGAGTGGACCGTAGTGGACTTTGCCATCTGGATGGCCGGCGGAGTCACAGTGCCCATCTACGAGACATCTTCTCCAAGCCAGGTCGAGTGGATCCTGGTGGACTCCGGCGCCCGCCGCATCTTCGTTGAGGACGCAGGCAAGGCACAACTGGTGCGTGGCGTCGTGGACAAGTCAGCAGCCATGGACGACGATCCCGTGACGATCATCCGGATGGAGCACGAAGGCGAGGTTCCCCACCTGACCAGCCTGGCCGCCGTCGGAAGCGGTATTACCGATACCGAACTGGAGCGGCAACGCAGCGCCGCGACACTCGCCGACGTCGCGTCGATCGTCTACACCTCCGGGACCACGGGCAAGCCCAAAGGCTGCGAGATCACCCATGGCAACTTTGTACTGGTAGCCCGCAACGTCATCCCTTTCCTTCCGCAGCTCCTCATGCAGCAGAACGCCCGCACGTTGATGTTCCTGCCCCTGGCCCACGTGCTGGCGCGTGCCGTGCAGGTGGTCTGCCTGACGGCAGGCGTCACCCTGGGCCACAGTGCGGGCGCAAATGGCCTCATGGCAGACCTTGGCGCGTTCAAGCCCACCTTCCTCCTGGCCGTCCCCCGCATTTTCGAGAAGGTGTACGCCGGAGCCGGCCACAAGGCGGCAATGAGCGGCAAGCAGGCACTGTTCACGGCCGCTTCGGCCACCGCGGTTGAATATTCGACGGCGGCGGACCTCGCCTCCCGTGGGCAGGGAACGGGACCCGGATGGTTACTGCGCCTCAAGCACGCCATGTTCAACAAACTCCTGTACCCGAAGGTCCGCGAGGTCTTTGGCGGCGACGTCGGTTACACGGTCTCCGGCGCCAGCCCCTTGAGCGTTCGGGAGAACCACTTCTTCCATGGCGCGGGCGTCCCCGTCCTCGAAGGGTACGGGCTGACTGAAACTACCGCCCCCTGCACCGTGAACACCCCCACCATGTCCCGCATCGGCACTGTGGGGATTCCACTGCCCGGCACCACCATCCGCGTGGCTCCCGACGGCGAAGTGCTGGTCAAGGGTATTGGAGTTTTCAAGGGGTACCACGCCAATCCCGCCGCCACTGAAGAGGCCTTCGTGGACGGATTCTTCCGCACAGGCGACCTCGGTGAACTGGACCAGGACGGCTTCCTCACCATCACAGGCCGCAAGAAGGACCTCCTGGTGACGGCCGGCGGGAAGAACGTGGCCCCCGCTCCCTTGGAGGAGAAGCTCCGCGAACACCAGCTGGTGGGCCAGGCCGTGGTGGTCGGCGACGGGCGTCCCTTCGTCGCAGCCCTCGTATCCCTGGACCCTGAGGGGCTCGCCGACTGGTGCGCCGAGAACAAGACCCCAGCCCTGACGCTCCCGGAAGCCGCTGCTGACGCCCGCGTGCGCACGGCGGTCCAGTCCGCCGTCGACGAAGCAAACAAGCTGGTCTCGGCGGCCGAATCGATCCGCAAGTTCGACTTCATCAATGGCGAGCTCAGCATCGAGTCGGGCCACCTCACGCCCTCTTTGAAACTGAAGCGGGCGGCCGTGGTCACCGATTTCGCGCCGCTGGTGGACAAGCTCTACGCGAAGTAGACCCCACCACCTAGAGGACATTGTCAAAACCCCTAGTTGACGGTTTTAACCACCTATTTTCGCCAAAAACGCCACCTAATTTGCCGAAGGGCAATCGTGAGAGGCCTTTTGTGCCGTAGCGTTCCCTGCCAGGACAAGGGTTGGGGGAATACGTGGATGGAATCGTGGCAGGGCCACAGCGGGCGCTCTACTACTCGCGGGTCCGAGCTACCTTGGTACCGCGCATCATCGGGCTGGTGGTCGCTGGTAGCACGCCGCTCTTGTGCCTCGCAGCGGTCCTCAGGAATGAGACTCAGGCCCTCTTTGTAGTGCCGCTCGTGGTGGCCATGGGCTTGCTTGCCGCGTACATGAGCGTCACCGTCAAGGTAGACCATGAGAACGTCGTGATTACCTTCTGCAATGTCTTCAAACAGGCACTCCCCCGCCGCGGAATAGCGACGGTGACCACCGACAAGACGGCCGTTCCGAGCGGTTACGGACTCCGCTACCTTGGGCCTCGGACCTGGGGCTACGTCGTTGGCGGGCCGGAGATCACTATCGAGATGACAAACGGCAAGACGATCATCGCAAGCACAACGGACCCCGAGGCCCTGATTCAGGTACTGACGCAGTGAACACCATCGGCCCGGCCCATGCCGCCTCGCGGATTGCGGCACGCAGGGGTTTTCGTCGAGTTACGCTTGCCGGCTCGGGCACGGAGTTTCTTTTCTTTGTCGCAAGCGGCCATGGACGCCAAGAAGGTTACCGGGTTCCACGGACTCCATACTTCAAGACCGCAAACAATCCGGGAGTTTCCGCAAGCGACCTTCAACGTCAGGAAATGGCATTGGCGGCGTGGGCAAGGACCAACGGCGTTCCCAGCGCACAACCATTGGACCTCATTGATCAGGACGGCTACCCGGTCCTTGTCCTCGAGGTGCTCGACGACGACGGGTCCCGACTCGACTCCGCGGCTGTGGGCGCTGTCATCGCGACGATGCACCTGCTGCCGCCTCCCGGGCTGGCGTTTGTCGCCCAGAATGGCCTACCAATTGGGGTACGGATCGCAGAGCGGTTGGGCCACAGATACTCGGCGTTGGGTCAGCGTACCCAGCTGCCGCCGTTACCTCCCGTCGGCCGAATGGCTGACGCGTTGGAGAGCAGCCTGGCTCCTCCCGGGCTGGTCCACCTGGATGTCAGGCGCCAGAACGTTCGTGTGCAGCAAGGCAGGCCGTTGTCCCTTTTCGACTGGAGCAATGCTCTCCCGGCCGCGCCTGAGTTGGAGATCGCACGCATCGAAGAGTACGCGGCCATTGCCGCGAAAGGGCTGGACTATAGGGCCTTCCGGGAGGGCTACGCTGCCGCGGGAGGAGTCGTCAACGAAACCTACGCCGCTTGGCCGTTGTTCAGGCTGGACGCGGCCGTGATGCTGGCGGTGGTCTTCGATTCTGTTGCCCCGGACCCCGCCTTGCGGGAGCTCTTCCTGGGAAGGGTGACGAGCCTGCTCGGGCAGCTTTAGGCCAGCGTCAACGGCTAGTGGCGAACCGCCCCGTCTTCAGCAACGTCATCAGAAGAAAGCTCGGCCTGCTGCTCGGAATCATCGTCGGCGGAAGGCTTGGTTGCCACTCCCCGCCGCCGGCGGGTGGGCCACGTGAAGATAAACGTCAACGTCGCGGCCAGGAAGACCAGCCCGCCGATCACGATTCCGGCATCCGACCAGAACTGCCCCGGGAACAGGCGGATCAGGGTGTCTTCCAGCGAGAACGTCCAAGTGCCGTTGGCGAAGAAGATCCGGTGGAACTCCGTGAAGAACTGCTGCCAACTGAGCACCGCTAGGACGGCCAGGCCAATGATGATCACCAGGGTCACGATGGATCCGGCAAACAGCCCACGGCGTACGCCGCCAACGCTGCGCTTCCGGAGATAGATGATGGCGATAATGCTGAGGATGATGAGCAACAGGCCAGCGCCGAACGAGGAGAGCATGACCACTTTGACGTCGGCCATGTGCGAGACTTCGGAGTCCTTGAACAGCTTGGCGCCGTCCTGGTTGACCAAGCCGCCCAGATAACGCGGTCCAGCCCAGTTGCTGAGGTAGTCCACGGCGTAGGACCCGTAGGTCATGCGGTCGTCGGTGCTGAACCCGTAACCGTCACCGGGGAATCCCGGCCGGTTGTACTCCACCCAGAGGAACAGGGGGCTGGTCACGGCCCGGACAGCGAGGACCAAAAGGATCACGGGGTAGAAAACCGCCAGCAGGACCTGGAATATCCGTGGACCGATCGGTTTGACCTTCGCGGCTTGCTCGCGCTCGGCGTTACGCCGTGCCACTTCCTCCTCGGGAGGACGGACCTGGAGGGCCGACGTCGGCAACGGTTCCGAATAGTGCGATGGGCGGCCCGCAACAGTGTCAGCGAACAGCGGTGGCTCCGGTTCGGCATCGGCAGCCTCGGCCGCCTTCCGGTCGGCGCGGCTCTCCGGCTGGCCACCCGCCGGCGTCGAGGACTGGCCGCCGGCCGGCGTCGTTGGCTGGCCTGCAGCCGGCGTCGAGGACTGGCCACCCGCAGGAGTCGCGGGCGCTGCCGAAGCGGAGGAAGCCGCAGACCCGGCGGCAGTGGAGGTTCCACCGGAGGCTTTGGGCTTCATCCAGTCGAAAGCCGGCTCGTCGGGATCGTCATGGACGTCCGTGTCCGGTTCTTGTGGTTTCGGGCTCTTGTCGCTCACAGCGGTTTCACTTCCGTAGGCATCCACCGGCGTTTGGGGGCTGCCGGCATTCTTGTCTGCATTCGAGCCTACAGTCCGCCCATCCGCCGAGACAGGAGCCACCCCGCCTGCAGGCAGATTGAAACGTAACTGTAAGGTGCTACGCCGAAATGCCGCGGTAACCGGCGTCGTTGGCATCGAGGTCGCCGGTTTCTCCGGCCCGCGCGGCCCGGCCGCCAAGAAGGAGCGTATAGGCCCAATAGCCGGCAAGGACCAAGGCGCCTATGGTGATTTTCGCCCACACCGGCAGGGGGCTCGGCGTCACGAAGGCCTCAACAACGCCGGAGACCAACAGGACAAGAACCAGACCCAGCGCCACCGTCACCAACGAGCGGCCCTCGTCAGCAACGGCCTGCAAGCGCGTCCGTGGACCCGGCTGGACCAATGCCCAGAAGATCTTGAGTCCGGCGGCGCAGGCGATGAAGACGGCAGTAAGTTCCATCAGGCCGTGCGGGAGGATGTAGCTGAAGAAGACGTCGAGCTTGCCCGAAGCTGCGAACACTCCGGCGGCAACGCCCACCCCTTGGGCATTGAGGAAGAGGATCATCGGCACCCAGAAACCCGTGATGCCGAACGCCACGGCCTGGGCGGAGATCCACGCGTTGTTGGTCCACACGGCCCCGGCAAAGGAGGCAGCAGGGTTCTCGGAGTAGTAGTCGATGAAGTCGCCGTCGACGTACTGCCGCACGCTCGCGTCACTGCCGTAGACGGCGCGCAGTGCCTCGGGTGAGGTGCCGATCCAGAAGGCATAAGCACCGCCAACAAGGACGAAGAAGACGCCACACCAGATCGTCAGCCAACGGACCCTGTAAAAGGCTGCCGGAAGCGAGATCACGAAGAAGCGGGCCAGGTCCTCCATGAAGTTGGACCTCGCCCCGGTGAACCGCGTGCGGGCCTGCGCAAGCGCGGCGGACAACGACGACGACAATGCCGTTTCGGGGGCCACGGAACGGATCAGGGACAAGTGGGCGGACACGGTCTGGTAGAGCCGCAGCAACTCGTCGGCTTCAGTTCCGGAAAGCCGCCGCTTTTGGGCCAGGTACGTCAGCCGCGACCATTTGTTCTGGTTGACGGCTGAGAAGGCATCGATGTCCACGGCACCACCCTAGCCCGTGGCACGGCCCATGCCGGCACAAGCGCCGCTAGACTCGGTGGAGCGGGACTGGTTGGCCCGCCGCAGCACTGCAGGTTGCCTTGCAGCACACTATGGACCGGGGGACGGCTTGAGTTCGATCATCACAGGCGAGGCTGTTGTCCTGGAGCTGCGCCCGGCCTCGTTCGCGGCGCGGGCGCTGGGGCTGATCATCGACGTTATCGCACATATCCTCCTGCTGATCCTCCTGGTTGTCTTGGTGGGATCTGCCGCCGGAGATGTGGATCAGGCAGCGATGCGGGCCATGATCCTGGCCGCGGTGGTCTTTACTTTCGTCATAGTTCCCGTGACCGTCGAGACCCTCACCCGTGGACGCTCGCTGGGCAAGCTCGCCGCAGGATTGAGGATTGTCCGTGATGACGGCGGCGCCATCCGGTTCAGGCACGCGGTGATCCGGGGGCTGCTCGGGTTCCTTGAGATCTACCTGACCTTCGGCGGACTGGCGATCGGCGTGGCCCTGTTCAACGACAAGTCCAAGCGCCTGGGCGACATTGTCGCCGGTACGTACTCGCTGCGTCTGCGCGTGCCTGCCGAGCCGCACATTCTCGCCTCGGCTCCGCCGTACCTCCAGGGCTGGGTGGCTATGGCGGACATCGGCCGCGTACCGGACGCCACGGCTCGCCGGGCGGGTACCTTCGTCCAGCACGCGTACCGGATGGCCCCCGGCTCGCGGACAAACATGGCCATCGCCTTGGCCTCCGAGTTGTCGCGATATGTCGCGCCTCCCCCGCCGCCCGGGACCAACCCCGCGGACTATATCGGGGCGGTCCTGGGCGAGCGTCGCAATCGCGAGTTCATGCGACTGAGGCAAGCTGAGCAACGCAATGTTGCCGTCGGCGAAAGACTGCGAAAGCTTCCCTTTACGGAACGCTGACCGCTAGCCCTACCGTTGGGCGTAGCTTGCCCACGGGATGTTCCAGTCCCCGAAGCCTTCAAGCGGTTCAACCGGCGGGGCGCCGGTGTTGAGGATCTGCACAACGTCGCCGGTCTTCATGTTGTTGAAGAACCATGCGGCGTCTTCGGGGAGCAAACCGACGCAGCCGTGGGAAACATTGACCCTGCCAATGGCGCCCCAGGCAGCCTCAAGCGCCTGGTGCACGTACACGCCGGACCAGGTCAGGCGGTTGGCGTACTCCACTACCAGGGGCGGGTAATATCCCTTGTCGCCCGGCTTCAACCCGATGGTACCGGCGTTGAAGTTCGAGTGGCGTTCCTGCTCCATGATCACCGCGTAGCCGGTGGGCGAGAGCCAGTCTTCCCCGCCGAGGGACACCGGGGCTGTGTGCTCCAATTGGCCGTTGATGTACACGTTCATGGTCTTGGTGGTGTCATCCACCACCGCAATGCGCTGGGGGCCTGTGGTGAACGTGGACGTGATGTTGCCGTTGCCGATCATCTTGTTGCCGAAGTCGACGCCCAGCAGCTTCATGTCCACGGTGACAGTGGTTCCGGACGCCCAGAAGGCCTCGGGGCGGATGCGGACCTTTTTGTCCGAGTACCAGTGCCACGCCACAGGCTGCCCGGAGGAAACCGTGATGGCCACCCGCTTCTCCATGGCGGCTTTGTCCACCACGGGCTCGCTGAAGTTGATCTCGATGGGCTGGCCGGACCCTGCGACGGAACCGTTCCTCGGGTAGATCGAAGCATCGGCCTCATACGCCGCCGAAACTGTGGTGAAAGTCTGGGTCTTCTTGGTTTCCTTGCCGGCGGTATCCACCACGGTAAAGGAGTAGCTGTACTGGGTCTTGAACTTCAGGACTTCCAGGGTGGTCCACGTACTACCATCGGGGCTCGTCTTGCCCGGGACAGGCGTGCCTCCGCCAACCGGCGCCAGGACAACGTCCTTGATCTTGCCGTTGACGGCCTTCACTTGGGGCCCAACCACCGGGTTCCACTCAATCGCGCCGTCCAGCGGCGTGACACCCAATTCCACCGGTTTGGCTTCCGGCGTTGGCGTGGCCGGGGCATTTCCGGCATCACTCTGGGAAGATCCGGCCAGCAAGCCCGGAGCCGTCGCGACTCCGATCCCGCCTGCGGCAATGGCCGCGCAGATCCCAACAATGGCAAGGATCTTGCCTGTTTTTCGTTTGGCGACTTCCGTCATGGCCCTGTCTTCCTGTCCCCCGGCAAGCAATACTGAACACCCAATTTTAGCCGAAAGGCCGGCCACGCTGGTGCGTGTCCGGCCTTCGGGACCTCAAACTGTGGATGGCTTTAGTAGCGGTAGTGCTCCGGCTTGTACGGACCGGCAACATCCAGGTCCAGGTACTCAGCCTGTTCCTTGCTCAGTTCGGTGAGCTCGACGCCCAGGGCGTCGAGGTGCAGGCGTGCCACCTTCTCGTCCAGGATCTTGGGCAGGACGTAGACCTGCTTCTCGTATTCGCGCTCACCTTCGGGCTGGTCCCTCTTGGTCCAGAGTTCGATCTGCGCGATCGTCTGGTTGGCGAACGAGTTGCTCATCACGAACGACGGGTGTCCCGTGGCGTTGCCCAGGTTCAGGAGCCGCCCTTCGGACAGGACGATAATGGAACGCTCGCTGTCCGAGCCCGAGTCGAAGACCCACTCGTGGACCTGCGGCTTGATTTCGACCTTCTTGACGCCAGCAACCTTGGCGAGTCCGGCAATGTCGATCTCGTTGTCGAAGTGGCCGATGTTGCCCACGATCGCCTTGTTCTTCATGGCCACCATGTGTTCGGCCAGGATGACGTCCTTGTTGCCCGTGGTGGTGATGAAGATGTCACCCTGGGCCAGTACGGATTCCAGCCTGGCAACCTGGTAGCCGTCCATGGCTGCCTGAAGTGCACAGATGGGGTCGATCTCGGTGACCACAACGCGGGAACCCTGTCCCCGCAGCGCTTCCGCCGCACCCTTGCCGACGTCGCCATAACCACAAACGACGGCGACCTTGCCGCCCATGAGCACATCGGTGGCGCGGTTGATGCCGTCAGGCAGGGAGTGGCGGATGCCGTACTTGTTGTCGAACTTGCTCTTGGTGACGGAGTCGTTGACATTGATGGCCGGGAAGAGGAGCTTGCCCTGCTCTGCCAACTGGTACAGGCGGTGGACGCCTGTGGTGGTCTCCTCGGTGACGCCCTCGATGCGCGCGGCGATACGCGTCCACTTCTTGGGGTCTTCAGCCAACGTGCGGCGGAGGAGGTCGAGGATGAGCGCGTATTCCTCAGGATCGGCTTCGGTGGCCGCCGGAACGGCGCCGGCAGCCTCGAACTCGACGCCCTTGTGAAGCAGCAGCGTCGCGTCACCGCCGTCGTCGAGAATCATGTTGGGGCCCAGCTCCGGGTTGCTGTCCGCACCAGGCCAGGTCAGGATCTGCTCTGCGGTCCACCAGTATTCCTCCAGGGTTTCGCCCTTCCAGGCGAAAACGGGGACGCCCTGCGGGTCCTCGGGCGTACCCTTGCCAACCACGACGGCGGCCGCTGCCTCGTCCTGGGTGGAGAAAATGTTGCACGAAGCCCAGCGGACCTCGGCACCGAGGGCCGTGAGGGTTTCGATGAGCACGGCGGTCTGGACCGTCATGTGCAGCGAACCCGCGATGCGGGCACCCTTGAGGGGCTGCGATGCGCCGAATTCGGCACGAAGGGACATGAGGCCCGGCATTTCATGCTCGGCCAGGCGGATCTGGTGGCGACCGGCCTCGGCGAGCGAAATGTCAGCCATTTTGTAGTCGAAAGTCATGGGTGTCCTTAGGTGTACCGTGTGCGTGGGTGTCTGGGGCGCTGTCAGGCGTCGGCGTTTGCGGCCGCAAGAAGTTCCGGGGGCAGAAGGAGCGGGATGCCGTCCTCGATTGCGTAGCGGACCTTTTCCCCATTGGCAGCAGCCTCAGTCGACACGAGTTCCTCGCCCTCCTGGACCAGCGGTGAACCTGTCACCGGGCAACGCAGGATGGACAACAATTCAGGACTGACCTTTGGCATGGATGATGCTCCCTGGGTGGCGCCGTGCATGGCGCCGCTGGCGGACTTATCTGCAGCCTCCAGCCTACCGCGCCGGGGGACGCCCTACGGAGCCCGGGACGTTTTGGGTCCGGTCAGGAAGGCTCGCGGAGAACCCGCAAGTGCCCGCGGCGTGTTCCCTCAACCGCGGCGGGCGGCTCAACGGGCTGGCGGTGCTGGCGGGCGGGCGTCTCCGGAGCGGAGTTCACGTTCGAGGCAGCCTCGCGTACGGCATTGGCAAGCGCCAGGAGATCATCGGGCCCAGGCTCGGGAGGCGAGGTGGGCATGGCCAGACGCAGGACTTCCCAGCCGCGGGGAACGGTCAGCGTCTCGGCGTGCTGTGCGCACAGATCATAGGCGTGGGGTTCGGCGTACGTGGCCAGGGGACCCAGCACGGCCGTGGACTCGGCGTACACGTACGTCAAAGTAGCTACCGCGGACTGGCGGCAAGCGGATCTGGAACACTGGCGAATAGCACCCACAACATCCCAGATTAGCCGCAGTTGGCCCCTTGACGGTGCATTGACCGCGTGTGGCCGCACGGATTCTGCCCCGCAGGTCACTGGCCGGCGCGGTGCCGCCCATGATGTCGCGCTGGCGGATTCCCGGGACTACAGTCGATATATGCAGTCACAGCCACATGTTCCTGGCTTCTCCATCCGGTGGACAGACGCCACAGCCGACGGGCAGCCGGGCCACGCCGCCCAGGAGGCGAAGGGTTTCCGGAGGCGCCGCCGGAACCGCCATGGACGTGGACTGCGCGGGGAAATCCTGCTCCCCAACCTCCCTGGTTTCCGGTCCCGGTCCGAGCGTTTCGATGACATGGTGCTCGATTCGGCGGAGAGGCTCCAGGACATGTGGGGACAGCAACTGGACGGCGTGCTCTTCGCCGTGGATGAGATACCGCCGAACCTCGAAGAACTGGTGGCCTCCGGAACCCCGGCCCCCATGGGTACCTATGCACCCGGTGGCCGCGGGGAGGCGCCCATGATCACGGTGTACCGGCGCGTCGTGGAACAGACTGCCGGAACCAGGGAAGAACTGCAGGACCTGGTCCATGACGTCGTGGTGGAATATACCGCCGAGATGCTCGGGGTTCCGCCGGAGACGCTGGACCCCGTGTACCGGCGTCGATATCAGTAAGCCGATACTGGGCAACGGGTCGGCTCAGTAGCCCACCGACACCGGAACTTTCTCCAGGCCCGCAGCGGCGTCCTGGATGGCGAGCACCGAAACGTCGGCGCGGTCCTTGGTGCCAAGCAGCATCGCCCCGTAGACGGGGTCCCCTGATGCGGACACCACGAAGCCTGCCACCGCCGCGTCACCTGAGGTAGCGGGGAGCTCAATGAGGGACGTGGTTCCGCCGGAGATATCGATGTCCACCGACTTGCCCACTTTCCCGTCAGCTGTGATGGGTGCGTAACTGACGGTTGCCCGGCCGTCCGGTACGCCAAAGCTGAAGAAGCGCTGGCCGGAGCGGGGAACAGCAACCAGGTGCTGGCTGCCCAGCCGCGCGGACGACGGCGACCAGGCAAAGTCGGTGGGCGACTCGGCTTTGGCTCCGCGGGCGATCCGCGTGGAAGCGACAAACGAAACATCGGAACTCGCCGTCACTGTATAGCTTCCGGCGGGAACGCCATCGAGGTCCAGGCTGGCAACGGTGCCACCCTTGACGGTGACCACTCCCCCGTTGGGAAGCTGCCGCTCGCCGTTGGCGCCGTAAAGCTTCACTTGGACTACGGCATCAGCCGACCCCGGAACGGCAATTTGCAAGGCAGGTACGGCGTCGCTGAAACCGGACTTGGCGCCCAGCGTCTTCAGGGCCGCGGCGTCCTGGATATCGACGCCGGTCATCACCTGAAGATTTGACGGCGCAGAACCGGGTGACAGGAAATCGATGCCACCGGGAACCAGCCCACGCAGGACGCTCTGCTGGATGGTTCCTGCCACGGGGCCACCGGCGCTCCGCAGGTGGACCGCCAGCTCGGACTCGTTCGGCGCAAGGCCAGCGAGGTTAACCGAGCGGGTTGTCCCCGGGGCAATCAGGAGCCCCCGTGCGCCGGGCGCCTGGATTTGTCCTTGGTGGCCGAACAAGTCCAGGTTGACGGTGGCAGGGGTTTCGGAGGCATTGCTGAGGTTCAGGACGGCCGTGCGGCCCAAGGCCGTGTTTGAGCCCAAAAGCCACGCATCGTTGCCGGGTTGCTGGCATTGCGCGGCCGCCAGCCCGCGAAGGTCGCCGTCCGTGGCGGAGTAGCTGAGGTTCGCCGAGAGCGAGGCCTTTTCGTTGCCGATGGGGTCGGCTCCCACCACGGTTGGTGAATCCACCGGGCTGATTGACGCCGCGGCCGCGGCCAGCACGGGTGGACCCGGGGTAGGAGAAAGTGTGCTCGTGGGGGCCTTGGCGATTTCGGCCACGCTCTTGCCGCCCAACGCAGCGATGCTGCTTCCGGGGACCGTGCCGGCTGGATTGCTGAGGACCAGCGCGTTGAGTGCGCTGGTGGCGGTGGTGGAAACGGGGCTGAACTGCGCGTCTGTTCCCACCTCGGTGCCCGTGACCAGCCGCGCCGGCTCGGGGCAAACTCCCAGGGAGCGCCCGGCAGGGACGTCTGCCTGGCGCGCTTCGAGGGTACTCCCGCCGGACGGCCCGGGAACCATGCCTGAGGCGGCCACCGCTCCGCCCCCGGCGGCAAGGATGACGACGGCGGAGAGCACGCCGGTGACGATCCCCTTGTTTGAACTCCGCCGGCTTCCAGCGCGCACCTTGGGCTGCTTCCCGGCTTTGGCGGACTCCGTCTTTGGCTGGCCGGAATCCGTGGTTTCTTCGACGCCGTTTTTCTGGTCGTCAGACACTGCTGTACTCCTTACGGAGGGAAACTTCGTCCCTCGACATGCCGGTACGCGAACGGCGGGCGGGGACCGGGACGGCAAGCAGCACAGTCAGGCCGAAGACCATTGCCTGGAGGATCCCGAACCAGACCGCCCACGGCGCGGTGTAGCGGATTTCCAGAGTTCCACCGCTGGCGGGAAGCTCAAAGGCCTGCGCCCATCCGGACGTCGTTGATTTCAAGGCACGTCCGTCAAGCCAGGCATTCCACCCTTGGTCGGAGCGCTCGGCGAGAACCACTTTCCTGCCGTCGTTGCCTGCGGGCACCTCAGCATCCGCGGCGACATGGGCCGACGGCAAGGCACCAACCACTGCCCCGTTGGCGTCGACGATCCGGACCCGGTTCATGGTGTCCGGGGTACTTGAGCCGCCGGAGCTGCGCGGAGTCACCCTCCACAACCATCCGGCATCCGTCTGTCCCACGGCCACCAGGCCCGGAACGGCGTCGATACGACTGGCCGTCAGTTGGGCAGCACTGTCCGCGGCTTTGAGGACCACAAAACCTGCGCCCAACTGTTCCAGGTCCGCCCGGGGATCAACGCCGGTGCTTGCCACAATGGTGGCCACTGCGCGTCGCACTGAAGCGGTGGCGGCATCGTCTGTGACAATTTCCTCCCGGCCGGGCGCACCCATGATGGTCCGTGCCGAGGCAATCGTGGACAGGCTGTCCATGGTGGTTCCGGAACCGCGCATGAGGGATGAGGTGAACGAGCCCTGTTCGCCGCTGGTGATGACAAGCGTGCGCGTCTGCTCGGGTCCGGTACCGCGGTCGACGGCGGTGGCCGGCAAGGTATCGCTGGTCACTGGCCGAACAAGCCGGCTCGCGCCAAGAGAGCCATCTGTCTTGGCCCCCGGGGGTGTCGCGCCGGTTTCGGAAGAAGGCTGAAGGACGTTCTGGGCTGCCCACGCGGTCATCGCTGCCAGCGGACCGGCCACCAGCAAAGCCACCGTCACAGCAGAAGCAAGGCCCCGCAAAGGCAATTTCCAGCGCGTTGGATCCGGCGCTGAGCGCGGCGCGGAGAAGGTCCGGTCAGCGCCGATCATCGCCGCAGCCAGGAGAAGCATGCCGGCAGCGGACACGGCCGGTCCGGTGAACGGACCCACCAGCACGGTGTTGTTGACACCGGTTGCCACGTGTCCCACCAACCAACTGCTGGCCAAGGTAGCCAACGCGACCAACCAGAAGACGCGGGCCAGGGCCGCACGCCTTCCCGGCAGGAAAAGGGCCGCTGCGGCGAGCAGGAGTGTTGGAACGCTGACCAGAAGGGCCAACAACAGGGCCCAGGGCGCGGCGCCCGGACCAAACAGCGCAAGACCGGTGAGGCCGCCGTCGAGCTTGAACGCCACCGGCTGGCCCAGGATCTGCTGCCACAACGGAGCAGCCTCGAAGTCCAGCGGCAGGCCGGGGTCGGCAAGCAGGGACCGCGGGCGGTCCAACGCGGAGACGGCGTAGGGAACAAAGAGCACCAGGCTGGGCAGCAACGCCCACCAGAGCGTTTTTCCACGGGATCCCAGCACGACGGCGGCAAGCACGATTGCCACGGCGATGGGAACCAGGAGCGATGGAGCCGAAGCGGTCACAACAGCCATGGCGAGCCCGGCGGCGGCCGCGGCGGTCCAGGAAGGGGTCCCGTTGGTGCCCGGCTTCCCGCGGACCGGCACCGGCCTGCGGGTGAACGGCGCACGGGTGGCACTGCCCCCGATGGCTGTCCCTGTTGCACGAAGAAGCGCCAACAGAAGGAGTGGCATCACTATGTGGGCCAGCAAGGCGCCCAACCTGCCCTCGTTGATGGCAATCAACAGCGCCGGCGCGCCACCCCAGGCGAGGGCTGCAACCGTCCGGAACCTGCGGCGGCCGGTGAGGGCGCCCACGGCAAACCAGGCACCTGCGCCGGACAAAGGCATGGCCAGGATGAGGAGCCAGGCGACGGCCGAGTTGCCGTCGCCCCAACCAAAGAGCGAGACCAACCACAGCACGTAGCCGAACGGGTCCCCATGCCCCGGCAGCCCGGCGCCAAGGGAAATCCACCAACCCGAGGCGTTGCCCCACATGTCTCCGAGCGATTCGGACAGGGGCAAAAGGCCGCCACCGGCAACAACACCGGTACGCAGCAGTCCCAACAGGCCAATCAAGGCCGCCGCCAAGGCAGTCAACGCTGCCGCGACGGCACCGGTCCCCACCCAGCCACGTTCATTGGTGGCCAAAGCCGCAAAGTCGTCAACGGCGTCACCACTGGGCTCGGCAGCCAGCAGGTCCGTGGCCTCCTGGCGGTCATCTCCCGGACGGATGGCTTCAAGGAGCGACCTCCTGTGGGCACGCACCTCGCGTGACGACTTTTGCAGCCCGCGGACAAGGGACCGTTGCCTGCAACGGGTCCTGGCCGCTGAACGGCGTCCGCGTGCAACGGCCCTCGGGCGGGCGAGGGCGGCAACGGTGGCCGTGAATTGCGTGAAGCCGTAGCCGGGCTCCTTGAGCAGGATGCTGAGAACCAAGCGGACCAGCGAGCCAAACAGCGCGCCCGCGGCCTGGAATGGCACGTTCCACCACGGCGTGTGCTTGAGCCGCATATGGATCTGGGCCTTGCGTGCCGCAGAGGACGTGCCCAGGGCGTTCGGCCTGTTCTCCACATGGAACATCCGCGCACTGGGGACCACCACCACACGGTTTCCGGCCAGCCAGTTGCGCCAACAGAGATCCACATCGTCACCGCTGCCGGGGAGCGCCGGATCGAAACCACCCAGGTGTTCCCAGACATCGCGCCGGATGAGCATGCCCGCAGAGTTCACCGCGAGGGTATCGGACCGCGGATCGTATTGGCCCTGGTCTACTTCATCGGCATCGATCAGGGTCAACCGTTCAGCCCAGCGGCTCGTGGAAAGTCCAACATCCACCAGGCGGCGCTCGTCATTCCAGTCGAGCTGCTTGCACCCGGCAATGGTTACTGACGTGGTGCGTTCCACCGCGAGCAGCAACTCGGCCAGCGCATCGGGCGCCGGAGCGGCATCGTCATGCAGGAGCCAGATCCACTCCACCACGTCCGAACCGCCGCGCGTCCCTGCCGGCGCCAGCTGCTGCAGGCCGGACTGGACCGCGGCCCCGAAGCCTGGCTTGGCCTGGTGGTGTTCCACCACATTGGCGTCGCCAAACGCATCGCGGAGCAGTTGCGCTGAATAGTCCGTGGATCCCGTATCAACGCCAATGGCGGCATCTGCCGAACGCGTCTGGTTCGACAGTGCCGCCAATGTCCTGGGGAGATAGGTCCCGCCGTCGTGGGCTACCACGACGGCGGTGACGTGTACTTCCTTAAGAATTAGACTGCTCGCTTCCTCAGCCGACGGCGTTCGCGCTCGGAGAGCCCGCCCCAAATACCAAACCGTTCGTCATTCGCCAGGGCGTACTCCAAGCACTGCGAGCGGACGTTGCACGCGCCGCAGACTTTCTTGGCGTCCCTGGTGGACCCGCCCTTTTCAGGGAAGAAGGCTTCCGGGTCCGTCTGGGCGCACAGGGCGTCCGTTTGCCAGCCGAGTTCGCCTTCGTCATCGAAGTCTGTCTGGCTCGGAAGTCCTATCCACACGGGCTGCCCGGGGTTCTCGAGTGGCCGGCGCAACTCCATGGGAGGATCGTCCACGTCATCTTCCGGACCTTCCGGCAGATCTCCAATCAAAGCTTCATGTGCTGCGAGGAGGGCTGTTGCCTGGTCCTCCAAAGACTGCTGCACGTTTTGGTTGTATCTCTCTGCCGCTTCCGGGTCCGCGGGATCCACGTACCAGTCCCCTGGCACGTCCCGCGAACGGTACTTCACCGACGCTTGTTCTGCGACGACTGCATCTTCCTGGATACGCAACGCTTGCCCCATGGCGTCCCTCCTGATTTTGCAGCTGCTGCTTGGATGTTTTCCCGATTCCCGGTCACGTGCCGGTTATCTGTGCAGCGGCGTTTGATTACTAATTACACGTGTGTAACTACCTGCCAGTCAAGCCGCGCCGGGATAATAATCAAGAATCTGTAGAAACGTGGGATGCGCCACGCCCAACGTTTTCCATCTGGCTCCCCACGCGGGCACGGGAAATCGGAAGCGCTGAATCACTTCGCGTGAACATGCGCTGAATTTCCGCGGAAATCGGCATCTTCACCCCACGATACACAGGAACCTGACAAATCGAGTGTGCGTCAATTCACACACACCCGGGACGGCATCCACCGGCCGTGACAAGATTGAGCCATGAGCATCCCGGCAGCGAACCTGATGACCGCCCTGCGATCCGGCCACTCGACCTCACCCAGACTCACGTGGTACGGCCCCGACGCCGAGCGTGTGGAACTCTCCGGCCGGGTGCTGGACAACTGGGTAGCGAAAACCAGCAACCTCCTGCAGGACGAGCTGGATGCGGAGCCCGGCATGGCCATCCGACTGGATCTGCCCGCCCACTGGAAATCCTTCGTTTGGGCCCTGGCAGCGTGGCAGCTGGGCATGGAAGTGGTGCTGGACGGTTCGGACGCCAACCTGCTGGTCACCAGCGAGCCCGACGGCGGCGCTGGCGCCGGCTTCGATGCAGTGGTTGCCGTACCGCTGGCGGCACTTGCCATGCGCTGGCCCGGGGAGCTGCCTGCCGGCGTCGTGGACTACGCGGCGGAGGTCCGTTCACACGGAGACGTTTTCATGGCCCACAGCGAAGCCTCGGCCGGCGATCCCGCGGTGCGCGGCGCCTCGGCCTGTGCCCATGAGGCCCTGATCGACGGATTCGCCCAGGCACAGGAGCCCGGCGTGCGCCTGTTGGTCCGTGCCGCGGAAGGCCTGGAGCCAGGCCTTGCCTCGGCCTTGGGCGTCTGGAACCAGGACGGCTCAATTGTCCTAGTTCACCAGGATGTCGACGTTACGCAGCACCTGCTGGAGAACGAGCGCGTCAGCGGTTCTTGATGGACGGGAGCTCGCCCGTCTGAGGCCCGGCGTTGCCTGCATCGGCGACGCCTGCCTTTGCCTTGTGGTGGACCTCGATGAGCTCGTGATCGTGCGAGTAGGCGGGCTCGGCGTCGAGTTCTTCATTGAAGACCCAGAAACGGTAAGCGAAGAAGCGGAAGATGGTGCCGAGGATCAGGCCCACCACGCTGCCTGCGATGAACAGGGACGGCTTGTCGTTGAGGTCGAGGATGTACTTGGCCACCCAGACGCACCCGGAGGCAATGAGCAGCCCCACGAAGTTCATGACGGCGAACAGGACCGCTTCCCGCACCACGTTTGCCTGCTTGCGGTGGCGGAAGGTCCAGAACCTGTTGGCTACCCAGGAGAAGATACTTGCGACGATCGTCGCGATCGCTTTGGCCCACACTTCGCTGCCATGCATCGGACCGGAGAAAAGCCAGATATAAACGGCCGAGTCGATGACGAACGCAACGCCGCCGACGGCGCCGAACTTGGCTACCTCGCGCCAAAAGAGCGAGGCCAGTCCGCGGATGCGATCTGCAAGTGTGGTGATCATGACCCTCCAAGGCCGTTGAAAATTGGGGCCGATGGGCCTCACCCATTTTAGCGCCGATTTCCAAGGGTTACCCGGGAGTCGGCTGTGAGAACGCCAATACCCCTATGCCCCACATCACATTCCGGGCCATAAAAGCAGGGCCGGAAGCCGCAGAATCAGTGATCCTGTCCCCGGTTCGGTAGGCTGAACCTTGTGACTTTTCCTGTTATTGGCGTTGTTGGCGGCGGCCAGCTCGCACGAATGATGGCCCCGCCCGCTACTGCTTTGGGCTTCGAACTCCGTGTTTTGGCTGAGGGTGAGGACGTTTCGGCCGTAGCCGCTGTAGCCACGGCACCCATCGGCGATTACAAGGACCTCGACGCGCTCCTTGAATTTTCGAAGGGTGTTGACGTCCTGACCTTCGACCACGAGCATGTGCCCACCGAGCACCTTCGCGCCCTGCTGGACGCAGGCGTCAACGTGCAGCCCGGTCCGGATGCCCTGGTCAACGCCCAGGACAAACTGGTGATGCGGGCAGCCATCGACCGCCTGGGCCTGCCCAATCCTGAATGGTCGGCCGTGCACTCGGTGGACGAGCTCGTGGCGTTTGGCCACAAGATCGGCTGGCCCGTGGTGCTGAAAACCCCGCGTGGCGGCTACGACGGCAAGGGCGTGCGGATTGTCGACTCTGCCGAGGACGCCGCGGCCACGGCAGACTGGTTCCAGGCCATGAGCCCGCTGCTCGCCGAAGCCAAGGTGGACTTCAGCCGCGAGCTCTCGGCCCTGGTGGCCCGCACACCCAGTGGAGAGTCCCGCGCCTGGCCGGTAGTGCACACCATCCAGGTGGACGGCGTGTGCGACGAGGTCATTGCTCCCGCGCAGAACATCTCCTTGGAGGTTGCCGCCGCAGCCGAAGAAGCAGCACTCCGCATTGCCAACGAACTCGGCGTTACCGGGGTCATGGCAGCCGAACTCTTCGAGACCCCGGGCGTGGGCGCCGGTTTCCTGATCAACGAGCTCGCCATGCGCCCGCACAACACCGGGCACTGGACGCAGGACGGCTCCATTACGAGCCAGTTCGAACAACACCTGCGGGCAGTACTCGACCTTCCGCTCGGCGCCACCGATGCCTTGGCTCCCGTCACGGTCATGAAGAACTTCCTTGGTGGCGACAACCAGAACCTCTTCGAGGCCTTCCCCTTGGCCCTCGCCTTCGAACCCGCCGCCAAGGTGCACTGCTACGGGAAATCCGTGCGGCCCGGCCGCAAAATCGGGCACGTCAACCTGGTGGGTACCTCGGTTTCCGACGTTGACTCCGTGCGCGAGCGGGCAACGGCCGTAGCCAACACCATTCGCGACGGCCGGCTGCCGGCACAAACCACCCCCGAGGAGACCGCATGACTTCCGAAAACACCGCTCCCCTTGTTGGGCTCGTCATGGGCTCGGACTCCGACTGGCCCGTGATGGAAGCCGCAGCCGATGCCCTCGCCGAATTCGGCATTCCCTTCGAAGCGGACGTGGTTTCCGCCCACAGGATGCCCACCGAGATGATCCGCTACGGACAGACGGCCCATGAACGCGGCCTTCGCGTCATCATCGCCGGCGCCGGTGGCGCCGCCCACCTGCCAGGCATGCTGGCATCCGTGACTCCCCTGCCCGTGATCGGCGTGCCTGTGCCCCTGAAGACCCTCGACGGCATGGATTCGCTGCTCTCGATCGTGCAGATGCCGGCCGGCGTTCCCGTGGCCACTGTGTCCATCGCGGGTGCCCGCAACGCCGGGCTGCTCGCGGTCCGGATGCTGGCCTCCGGCACGGACGAGCTCGCCGCCCGACTCCAGGAGGACCTCCTCCGCTTCGCGCAGGACCTCAATGACGTAGCCACCAAGAAGGGCAAGAACCTCCGGCAGAAAGTCGAAGAAGTCTTCGCACCTGCCCAGGATTCCGCACGGAGCACCCGCTAGGAAGGCAGCGGATGACCAGCATGCAAAAGAATACGAATCAGTCGGGGGCAACGCTGACTGATCCTGTCCGCTATCCGTCCGGGGCCAGCGCCCCGGTTCGGACCAAACGCGCCTTCGTGCTGGTCCTGCTCACCCTCTTCATCCCCGGCAGCGCCCAGATCGTCGCGGGAGACCGCAAACTGGGCCGGATCGCACTGCGGGTCACCATGGTGGTGTGGGCCTTGGTCCTGCTGACCCTGCTCCTCGCACTCGTGAACCGCAGTGTGCTGCTCAGCATCGCCACGCATCCCGTGGGCTCGCTGTTGCTCATTGTGGTCCTGGTGGCGCTGGCACTTGGCTGGGCGTTCCTGTTCCTGAACACCCTGCGGATCATCCGGCCCACCATGCTGGCGCCCGGAATGCGGCCCATCATCGCCGTCGTGCTGGCAGCGGCAACCGTGCTGGCCAGCGGATCCCTTGGCTACCTTGCGTACGTCCTGAACGTCAGCCGCAATGCGATCGGCAGCATTTTCGATGCCGGTCCCGCCATCGATCCGGTGGACGGTCGCTACAACTTCCTGATGATGGGCGGCGACGCCGGGGATGACCGGACGGGGCGCCGCCCGGACAGCCTTTCGGTCATCAGCGTGGACGCGAAAACCGGTGAAAGCGCCATTATTTCCGTCCCCCGCAACCTCCAGAACGCCCAGTTCAGCGAGGGCTCCCCCATGCGGAAGATCTATCCGGACGGCTACAACTGCGGCGATGAGTGCCTCATCAACGCCGTCAACACCGAGGTCACCAATAACTACCAAAACCTCTACCCCGGAGTTGCCGACCCCGGGGCGCAAGCTACCCTCGAGGCCGTGTCCGGGACACTGGGCATCACCGTCCAGGCGTACGTCCTGGTTGACATGGACGGCTTCGCCAAGCTGATCGATGCCATGGGCGGCATCCGCGTCAAGGCGGGTGGCTGGGTTCCCATCAGCGGTCCCGTCACTGACGAGGCCCATGGAATCCACGGCATGCCCGACGGCTGGATCCCCGCAGGCGACGTCCACCTCGATGGCTTCCACGCCCTGTGGTACGGCCGTTCGCGCGAATTCGTGGACGATTATGCCCGCATCGCACGCCAGCAATGCGTCCAGCAGGCCATGCTGAAGCAATTGGATCCCGCCACACTGCTCACCAAGTTCGAGGACATCGCCAACGCGGGCACCAAGGTGGTTGACTCCAATATTTCCTCTTCCCAGCTGGGCAGCTTTGTGGACCTGGCACTGAAGTCGAAGGGCCAGCCCGTCAAGCGCCTCACCATCGGCCCGCCGGACTTCGACGCCTCGTTCTCCACGGTGCCGGATTTCGACCTCATTCATTCCAGGGTGCAGGAATTGCTGGCATCGCAAAACAGCCCCAAGGCGGACGACGCCATGGTGTCCGGCACCAAGCCGGCCGCGGGCACCGTCACAGCCTCCGGCGCCGTTCCTGCCAAGCAGTCCAGCGTTCGGCCTGCCGGCCAGCAGTCGTCGCCGTCGTCGTCGTCGGACTTCACCCCGGTAACCACCACCCCTGATGGAACTCCCATTACCGAGGAGCTGCTCAACGGGCTGAAGGCCCAGGGCGACGAACAAGGCATCCGTGACCTTGTGGCCACCAACGGCCAGTGCGCCCCGCTGTAGCCACGCAGCATCCCGCCCACGTTCACGCAACCTAAAGGACTTTCTTTCGTGTACCAGATTGAGAATGTTTTGCGGCCCTATGTATGGGGTTCGACGACGGCGATCGCGGACTTGCTGGGGCGGCCGGCCTCGGGCGGGCCGGAAGCTGAGCTCTGGATCGGCGCCCACCCGGACTCCCCCTCAACGGCGATCCACCCGAACGGTGTGACACAGGCCCTGGACGAACTCATTGCCTCGGATCCCGAGCATTTCCTGGGTGCGGAGAGCATGGCCGAATTCGGGCCGCGCCTGCCCTTCCTGACCAAGCTCCTGGCGGCCGAGCAGCCGTTGTCGCTGCAGGTCCACCCCAGCCTGGAACAGGCCCGAGAGGGGTGGGCGCGGGAAAACGCCGCCGGACTG
The DNA here is from genome assembly GCF_042885775.1 of Paenarthrobacter sp. NPDC058040. NCBI lineage: Bacteria > Bacillati > Actinomycetota > Actinomycetes > Micrococcales > Micrococcaceae > Paenarthrobacter > Paenarthrobacter sp. NPDC058040. The sequence continues at coordinate 249,544 of NZ_JBHVRN010000001.1, read as the reverse complement.
GCTGCCGGGTCCGCCGAACGCAATTACAAGGACGACAACCACAAGCCGGAGATGATCTACGCCCTGACGCCGTTCAGGGCGCTGTGCGGTTTCCGGCCCGCGGCGCAGTCCCGGAGCATCTTTGAGCACCTGGCCACGGTGATGGACTCCGCAGCCACGAGCGTCCCGGCCATCATCACCGGCGTCATCGACGATCTCGGCCAGGCGGATGAGTCCCAGGCCCTCAAAGCGGCGTTCACGCGGCTGATCGAGGGCGGCCGTGAAGTGTCCCAAGCCGTGGTGGACGTCGAGTCCGTGCTGCGTTCCGGGGCACCGCGGGAACCGCACGAGGAAGCCCTGACCGCGATGCTGGGCATCAACGAGGCCTTCCCGGGCGATCCAGGCGTCCTCATCTCCCTGCTCCTGAACCACCTCTCACTCGAGCCCGGCGATGCCGTGTACCTGCCCGCCGGGAACGTCCATGCCTACATCCACGGCCTGGGCGTGGAGGTCATGGCCACCTCGGACAACGTCCTGCGCGGCGGCCTGACCCCCAAACACGTCGATGTGCCCGAACTGCTCAAAACCGTGCGTTTCGAGGCCCTCGGGGTTCCCCACGTGGTGGCCGAACACACCGGGTTCGGGCAGGAACTGTACCGCCCGCCGTTCAAGGAGTTCCAGCTCCAGCGCATCGAACTGGCTCCCACCGCCGAACCCGTACCGTTGGCCCAAACCGGACCCGCCGTCGTCGTGGTCGTTTCCGGTTCCGTGGTCCTTGACTCCCCCAAGAGCGATCTCCGCCTCGAACGCGGCGCCGCCGCGTTCATCCCCGAGGCGGAAAACCCGGTCAACGTCCACCCAGCCCAAGGAACCACCGAAACCAGCGTGGCATTCGCCGTCACCACAGGACTGGGGAACTAAGCGTGGACTTCTTCCTGCAAACTCCCGCGTGGGCCGACGTCCAGCGTTCTCTCGGCCGCCGGGTGCATGAGCAATCCGGACCCGGTTGGAGCTTCCTTGCGATAGAGGAAAAGAACCCCGCCGGGAAGGTCATCTACGCACCGTATGGCCCCGTTGCCGAGAACGTGGAAGCCTTCGACGCTGCCACGGCGGCCTTGGTGGCGCTGGCCAAGCGGGAGCGGGCTGTTTTCGTCCGCATGGAGCCGGTGGCAGCGGGCTTCACTGCGTCCGACGCCGGCCACCTCCTTCGCGCGCGTGGCCTGCAGCCGGCGCCGGCGAACCAGCAACCGGAACTGAGTTGGATCGTGGACCTGGAGGGCGACTTCAAGGACGTCCTGGCAGGCATGAAGCCGACCAACCGGAACCTTTACCGGAACATCCACAAGAAGGGTGTCACGTTCCGGGCGTCGCAGGACCCTGCGGACATTTCCGTGCTGTTGCATTTCCTGCACCTGACGGCGGCCCGCAACGGTTTCAAGCCGCAAAGCGATGAATACCTCACCAGCGTGGCGCAGTCCCTGTTGCCGGCCGGGGCCGGCACTTTGTTCATTGCCGAGCTCGAAGGCGAACCCATCGCGGCGGCCTTCGCCTATGATTCCGCGGATACGCGGGTCTATGCCCACGCTGCCCTCGACGACACGCACCGCAAGCTGAGTGCAGGGATCCCGCTCCTGGTCACGCTCATGGCTGACGCCAAGGAGAAGGGCCTCAAGCACGTGGACCTGTGGGGTGTGGCTCCCGAGGACCAGCCGGACCACAAGTGGGCGGGCTTCACGGCGTTCAAGAAGTCCTTCGGCGGCCGCGAAGTCTCCTACCCCGGCACCTGGGACCTCCCGGTCAACAAGCTCCGCTATGGGGCCTACCAACTGGCCCGCAAACTCCGGGACAAGCTCCGCTAGGGACGTTCGCCAGACAAAAGTTCGCCAGACAAAAGAAGGACGGCAGGCCATGCCTGCCGTCCTTCTTTTGTCTGCGAAAACTAAGCCTTGCGGGCGTACGTCTCCCACTTGGAGGCGTGGTGCTCGGCGTCGACGAAGCGGACGGTTCCGGACTTGGAGCGCATCACGATGGACTGCGTCAGCACGCGGTCCTTCTGGTAGCGAACGCCGCGGAGGAGGTCGCCGTCCGTGATGCCGGTGGCTGCGAAGTAGCAGTTGTCCGACGTGACCAGGTCATTGGTGGACAGGACGCGGTCAAGATCGTGTCCGGCGTCGATCGCCTTCTGCTTCTCGTCGTCCGAGGTGGGCCACAAACGGCCCTGGATCACGCCGCCGAGGGACTTGATGGCACAGGCAGCAACGATGCCTTCGGGTGTGCCGCCGATGCCCATGAGGGCGTCGACACCCGTGCCGGAGCGGGCTGCGGCAATGGCGCCGGCAACGTCGCCGTCCATGATGAACTTGGTGCGCGCCCCGGCTTCGCGGATTTCTTCCACGAGGGGACGGTGGCGGTCGCGGTCCAGGATCATCACGTTGAGCTGGCTGACCTTGACGCCCTTGGCCTTGGCGATGAGGTGCAGGTTTTGCTTGACGGGAAGGCGGAGATCCACCATGTCGGCGGCCTCGGGACCCGTGACGAGCTTCTCCATGTAGAACACGGCGGAGGGATCGAACATGGAGCCACGTTCGGCCACGGCCAGGACGGCGAGGGCGTTGTTGATGCCGAGGGCAGTGAGGCGGGTTCCGTCGATCGGGTCCACGGCAACATCGCATTCGGGACCGGTGCCGTCGCCAACCTGTTCGCCATTGAACAGCATGGGGGCCTCGTCCTTTTCGCCTTCGCCGATAACAACGACGCCGTTGAAGTGGACGGTGTGGAGGAACGAGCGCATTGCGTCGACGGCGGCGCCGTCAGCCTTGTTCTTGTCGCCGAAGCCCACCCAGTGGCCGCCGGCAATGGCTGCGGCTTCGGTGACGCGGACGAGTTCCAGTGCGAGGTTGCGGTCAGGCTCGTCGATTCCGACGGCGAGCGACGGCGAAATCGTGGAAAACTGCTGGGTCATTGGTGCAGGAGACACTTGAACCTCTTCTTCGAGTGACGATTCACGGGACCGGACACGGTTGCACGAGGCCACCTGTGGTCCCTCTCCATCGATCATAGTCGCCGGAGCCCCCTGGGGTCTCTGGATGACCACCGTCCGAAACAGCGATGGTGAGGTCCCCGGTTGTGTGTTCGCAGGGGCGATAAGGGACTATGGAAGGGTGAGTGAAACGCAGGACAAGCCCGCGGCCGGCAATGGCCCAAACGCCAACGAGGCCAACCCCACCAGCACCCCGGATGCCCCTTTCAAGCCCGTGATTCCGGCGAAAGCCGCCAAACGGGCCAACGCATCCGTCATTGGCATGATCATCGCACTGGTGTTGTGCGTCCTGGCATTCCTTCCCGTAGTTCTCATGAACCCCGCACCCAAAGGTGAGAACTTCCGTCCGGCCGTGGATGTCGCAGCCATCGCCCGGAACGCAGCGGATGTGGCGGGATTCACACCCGTCACCCCGGATACCGGCGACACATTCAAGCCAAACTACGCCCGCTGGGAAACCGGTACCGCCACCGGCGTTCCCACGTGGGAGGTTGGCTACCTGACGCCCAAGGAGGCGTTCATCGGCCTGATCCAGACGCGGCAGGCCAACCCCACCTGGGTGTTGCAGCAAACAGGCAACCTCCCGGTCACGGGGACACGGAACGCCGGGGGCCAGGACTGGGAGTTGCGCGACTCCGGCAAAGACAAGCGCAGCATGACCCTGCAGTACAAGGGGACCACCATCATCCTGAGCGGCACCGCGGGTCTTGAAGAGCTCGCCACCCTCGCTGCCGCCGTCGTGAAGTCCGCAGACCAGGCCCCCGCGGCAGGTTCCGCTTCGCCACAACCCGGCGCAACACTTTCGCAGCCAGCCACACCCGCGCCGTAAAGTAATCAGGTGCCTACTAATCTGACTCCGGCCCTGGCCTGGCAACGCCTCCGCGAGGGTAACGAACGTTTTGTCTCCGGCGAATCACAGCATCCCAACCAGGATGCCTCCCGCCGCTCCTCCCTCCTTGAGAGCCAGAATCCCTTCGCCGTCATCTTTGGCTGCTCGGATTCCCGCCTCGCTGCAGAGATCATTTTTGACCTCGGCCTTGGCGATGCCTTCGTCGTGCGCACTGCCGGCCAGGTCATCGACGACGCCGTGCTCGGGTCCCTTGAGTACAGCATCAGCCAACTTCACGTTCCGCTGATCGTCATCCTGGGCCACGACAGTTGCGGTGCCGTCCAGGCCACGAAGTCGGTAGTGGAAACCGGCGAGATGCCGGCCGGCTTCATCCGCGACCTCGTCGAACGCATCACTCCGTCCGTCCTCACGGCCAAGCGCAACGGTGAAGAGGACGTGAACGACATGGTGGTGGAGCACGTCAAGCAGACCGCTTCCCGTCTGGCCGACAGCTCACGTGTGATTTCCGACGCCATTGAAGAGGGCCGCGTAGCCGTGATCGGACTTTCCTACAAACTCGACGAGGGCCGCGCGGCCCTTGTTTCCGGGATCGGCGAGGTCTAGGACAACGTGCCCCGACCCCTGGGCCGGGGCACGTAGCACTGCCTTCCGGGTTTTCGGTGGAGCCCGCAATCGCCATAAGCTAGCCCCATGACTTCCACCACTGAGTTCCGTATTGAACATGACACGATGGGCGAAGTTCGCGTCCCCGTGAACGCCCTGTACCGCGCCCAGACGCAGCGTGCTGTGGAGAACTTCCCGATCTCCGGCAAGACGCTGGAGCGCACGCACATTGAAGCCCTGGCCCGCGTCAAGAAGGCCGCTGCACTCGCGAACGCCGAACTGGGGGTGCTCGACGGCGAGCTCGCCGAGGCCATCGCAGCAGCTGCCGATGAGGTCGCAACCGGTAAGTACGATGGCGACTTCCCGATCGACGTCTTCCAGACCGGCTCCGGCACGTCCTCGAACATGAACACCAACGAGGTCATCGCGGAGCTCGCTTCCCGCGCCCTCTCCGCTGCAGGAAGCGACAAGGTGGTCCACCCCAACGACCACGTGAACGCTTCCCAGTCCTCCAACGACGTCTTCCCGACGTCCGTCCACGTAGCCGCCACCTCGGCCCTGATCAACGACCTGATCCCGGCCTTGGAATACCTGGCAGCATCCCTGGACCGCAAGGCCGTGGAGTTCAAGGACGTCGTCAAGTCCGGCCGCACGCACCTCATGGACGCAACGCCCGTCATGCTGGGCCAGGAGTTCGGCGGCTACGCAGCGCAGGTCCGCTACGGCATCGAGCGCATCAACGCAGCACTCCCCCGCGTTGCAGAGGTTCCCCTCGGCGGCACCGCCGTCGGAACGGGCATCAACACCCCCGCAGGCTTCCCGGAGCGCGTGATCGTACTCCTCGCAGCAGACACCGGCCTGCCGCTGACCGAGGCCCGCGACCACTTCGAGGCCCAGGCAAACCGCGACGGCCTCATCGAAGGCTCCAGCCAGCTGCGCAACATCGCGATCTCCTTCATGAAGATCAACAACGACCTCCGCTGGATGGGCTCCGGCCCCAACACGGGCCTTGGCGAGATCGCCATCCCGGACCTGCAGCCGGGTTCGTCCATCATGCCCGGCAAGGTCAACCCGGTCATCTGCGAAGCGTCCATCATGGTCTGCGCGCAGGTCATCGGCAACGACACCGCCATCGCCTGGTCCGGCACCAACGGCGCTTTCGAACTGAACGTTGGCATCCCGGTCATGGCCGCCAACCTCCTTGAGTCCATCCGTTTGCTGGCCAACACCAGCCGCGTCATGGCCGACAAGATGATCGACGGCATCACCGCCAACGTCGAGCGCGCCCGCTTCCTCGCCGAGGCCTCCCCGTCCATCGTGACTCCGCTGAACAAGTACATCGGTTACGAGAATGCGGCCAAGATCGCAAAGATCGCCGTCAAGGAAGGCCTGACCATCCGCCAGGCAACCGAGAAGCTCGGCTTCGTCGGCGAAGGCGAAGGCAAGGTCTCCGAAGCAGACCTGGACAAGGCCCTGGACGTCACCACCATGACGTCCCCGGCACACAAGGCGTAACTGCCGGAGCAAGACCCAAAGTACGACGACGGCCGGTACCTTCCAGACGGAAGGTACCGGCCGTCGTCGTATATGGACCCGTTGTGAGGAATGACACCCAACGCTCTTTTTGCACTATTGAGAAGTTAGTGCAAAACTTTACTTTGTGACCAATAGTGCAAATAACGACGGCGGCCTCCGCGAGCGCAAGCGGGTCGCCACACGTCTGGCCATCACCGCCGTCGCGCGCAACTTGACTGCCGAACGCGGACTCAACGGCTATACCGTGGAGGAAGTGTGCGAGGACGCGGGGATCTCCCGGCGCACATTCTTCAACTACTTCCACTCCAAAGAAGATGCCGTCATCGGCGCCTTTTCCGACGACCTCCCGCAGGATGCGCTGGACGTGTTCAACCGAAACGAGGCACGGCGAACGGACGGCATCTCCGGAACGCTGCTCTCCGCGCTGTTCCACCTCACTGTGGACATCGTGGAGCGTTCCACCATCAGCCGCGCCGAGGTCCACCAACTGATCGCCGCGATCAAAGCCGAGCCCCAACTCCTGGGCCGCATGACGTTGGAAGGCGAGGCACGGGAACGCCAGTTCATGGAACTGATCGCCGCCCGCGAAGGCCTCTCCCCCGAGCACCCGGAGATCATCATGGCCTCGGCCGTTTTCGGCGCAGTCTCCAAGAAGACGTCCCAGCAGTTCTTCTCCGAGGACAACACCCGGCCCTACCGCGAGCTTCTCGAGCAGAACCTCGCCGCCGCCCGGAAACTCTTTTCGCAAACGCTGGACACCACCCCTGCACAGACACCGAAGGACCCCGCATGAGTACACTTTCGAAGGCAGCCGAGCCGCTGCTTTTGACCCAGAAGAGAATCTGGATCATCTTCTCGGCGCTGATCGCAGGCATGCTCCTGTCCAGCCTCGATCAAACGATCGTTTCCACGGCCATGCCCACCATCGTGGGCAAGCTCGGCGGCGTGGAACACCAGGCCTGGATCACCACGGCCTACCTGTTGGCCACCACCATCGTGATGCCCATCTACGGCAAGTTCGGTGACATCCTGGGCCGCCGCAACCTGTTCCTCGTGGCCATTGCCTTGTTCACCTTGGCTTCCGTGGGCTGCGCTTTCGCCACTGATTTCTGGGGCTTCGTCATTTTCCGCGCCATCCAAGGCTTGGGTGGCGGCGGCCTCATGATCCTTTCGCAAGCGATCATCGCGGACATTGTTCCCGCGAAGGAGCGCGGCAAGTACATGGGTCCACTCGGCGCCATCTTCGGTCTCTCCGCTGTTGCCGGGCCGCTGCTGGGTGGATTCTTCGTGGACCACCTCACGTGGGAATGGGCTTTCTACATCAACATCCCGATCGGTATCGCCGCCTTCATCACGGCCTGGTTCACCCTGACCCTGCCGAACAAGAAGGCCGAGAAGAAGATCGATATCCTCGGTGTCCTGTTCCTCTCCGCGGCCACCACGTGCTTGATCTTCTTCACAGACTTTGGCGGCAAGAAGGACGAAGGCTGGGATTCACCCCTGACCTGGGCCTTCGGAGCAGGCATGGTGTTGGCCGCGTTCGCCTTTGTCATGGCTGAGCGCCGCGCCGAGGACCCCATCATTCCGCTGAGCCTGTTCAAGAACCCCATCTTCATCAACGCCACGGCCATCGGCTTCACGCTCGGCCTGGGCATGTTCGCAGCGATCGCCTTCGTCCCCACGTTCCTGCAGATGTCCTCCGGAACCTCGGCAGCCGAGTCCGGCCTGCTGATGCTGCCCATGATGGTGGGCCTCATGGGCACCTCGATCTTCTCCGGCATCCGGATCTCCAAGACGGGCAAATACAAGCTGTACCCGATCATGGGTGCTGCCCTGACCATTCTGGCCATGCTCTGGCTGACCACTTTGACCGCCGAAACACCGATCTGGATGATCTGCGTGCAGCTCTTCATCTTTGGCGCAGGCCTTGGCCTGATCATGCAGGTCATTGTCCTAGTGGTGCAGAACTCCGTCCCCGCCGACCAGATCGGTACGGCAACCAGCACCAACAACTACTTCCGTGAGGTAGGTGCGTCCTTGGGCGTCGCCGTCTTTGGCTCCATCTTCACCAACCGCCTGGCAGAGTCCTTGACCAAGGCCTTCACCGGCGCTGGGGCTTCCGCTGAGCAGGCTTCGCAGTCCACCAGCAGTCTTGACCCGCAGGCTTTGGCCCAATTGCCCGAACAGCTGCGTGATGCGATCGTGAACGCCTACGCCGACTCCCTGGCTCCCGTGTTCTGGTACTTGGTTCCGTTCATCGCCATCGCCCTGATCCTGGCCATCACGCTCAAGCAGATCCCTTTGTCAGACACCGCCGGGATGGTTGCCCGCGGCGAGGCAATCGGTGGCGCCGAAGCCGAGGAACTGGAAGCGGCACGCCGGTAAGCCAGCTACTCCGTTTGGTACGCCACGGGGCCTTCGGGCTCCGTGGCGAGCCTTATGGCCTCCATATGCCCGTGGCTCATTTCCGGTAGGTCATCCAGATCAAACCAGCGGACGTCCACCGACTCGTCGTCGTTGACACGGGCTTCGCCGGAGACATACTTGCAGCGGAACGTGATGTCCAGGAAGTCGCACTCGTCGCCGTTCGGGAAGGTCACCGGCCCAACGACTCCGACGCCGATGATCCTCTCGGTTTCGGCCACGACGGCGGTTTCCTCGAAGATCTCCCGGACCAATCCGGGAGCGGGATGCTCGCCGGGCTCCAGGATGCCGGTGATCGGGGTCCAGTGGCCGTTATCGGAACGTTGACAGAGGAGAACCCTTCCTTGGTCATCCAACACGATTCCCCGTACTGCCGGCAGCCAGAGGCGGTCGTTACCGATCTTTTCCCGTAGTTTCAGCACGAACTCAGGTGCACCCATGGCGCCAGTTTACGGTGTCAGGCAGGCAGGAGAACCATGGCCGCGGCGGCCCCTGCAAGCATGAACGGGCCGAAGGGAATCGCCGACGCCAGGCCGCCTTTCCTGGCTACCAGGATCACCAGGCCCCAGAGCCCTCCCAGCAGGAATGCGGCGAACGTACCGGCAAAGACGTGGCCCCAGCCAAGGTAGCCGAGATACAGGCCCAACACTCCGGCCAGCTTCACGTCACCGAATCCCATGCCGGGCGGGTAGATCAGCCTGAGCACGAAATAGAGGATCCATAACGCCGCCGCCCCTGCCAACACGGTGAGACCCGGGATGCCCAGCATTGCGGCGTCCCTGCGCGGACCACCGAGCAACGCCGCCACCAGCAGCAGCACGCCAGCTACGGCATACGACGGGAAGACGATGCGGTTTGGCAGCAAATGGCTGCGGATATCAATAATTGTGAGCCGGACCGCCATCACCACGAAGTAGACGGAAGCCAACACGGCGAGCCAGAAGGAAAAGGGGCTTGCATCCCAGAGTTCGGCGAGTCGTCGGATCACCCTCGGATGCTACCCCGGATTGCCGCCGGACCCGGAACGAACCTCTGGGTAGACTGTGGATATGGGGCGCTACAGTGCAGATGGACCGGGCTTTCCGCCGGGATTTGGCCCGTCCAACGGGCAGTCCGGGGCCCACGCCGAGCTGTCGTCCACCTTCCGGAATCTGTGCCGCTCTTCGCCTTGGAAATGGACCAGCCTTCGGTTCGAATACCTGGAGCGGCCCGGAACGGGTGCCAACATGGTCCGTGCCTGGCTTCGGCGGCCGGGAGCACTCCGCTTGGAAACCCCTGACGGTCAACTGTTGTACAGCACCACCGGGATCAACGACTCGAGGGATGAGTTCTACGTCAGTGCCACGCGCCGGTCGTGGCTGCTTCCACCGCATCTGGTGACCCCCGTGTATGACGACGCCGGACTGGTGCGGAGACGCCCGGAGGCCGCCTATGGTGAGCCCTCCTTCGGAAACGGCCGGCTGGCCGCAGCGCTCGACCCCGTGGAGCTCGCCGGAAATGCTCCTGTGCCGTTGGAGTTTCCGGACACCAACCCGGTCTTCTTCGACGAACCGCGCGAGGTGGACCATGAAGGCCGCCCGGCCCTGGAGGTCGTCGTAACCCGGGGACGCACCTACAAACCGTCCGATCCCGCCGAACCGCTGGCCCACCCCGGACGGACCCTGATCCGCATCGACGCCACCACGGGCGTCTGCGTGGCCAGCCAGTCCTTGGACGGTGACTCTGCGGGCAAGGGCCACTGGCTCAAGATCCTCGGCGCGGACGAATACATGCTCGATGACCTCTTCCTGGCCGAGTCCATGAACCTGACTGACGTCCGGCGCCATATCTCCTGGGACATCGGCCCGGCAGCCTGAAACGGCTCATGGACGAACGTGACATGATCCGGCGCCCCGCCCGCGGCTAGACTACGGCGATGACCTCGCTGGCAAGCATCTGGCCCCCGTTCGGGCTCGTCCTCACCACTCCGCGCCTCATCCTGCGCCCAATCCTCGACGCCGATATACCAGCCGCAGTTGCCGCCGCCAGATCCGGCATCCATGAGCCCGGGAAGAGCCCGTTCAGCACGCCGTGGGCCGAACTTCCGGGCAATGAACTGGCCCCGAACATGGCCCAGTGGTACTGGCGCTGCCGGGCCGGATTCACCCCGGAGGACTGGACGCTCCTGCTGGGCGTTTGGCAGGACGGCGATCTGTTGGGCGTCCAGGACCTCGGCGCCAAGAATTTTGGCACCCTCAAGACGGTCAGCACGGGTTCCTGGCTCAAGCAAGCAGCGCAGGGCCGCGGCGTCGGCAAGGAGATGCGCGCCGCCGTCGTCAGCTACGCCTTCGACCACCTGAAAGCGGAAGTGGCCGAATCCGAAGCCGCAGTCTGGAACCACCAATCCCTGGGCGTCTCCGCCGCCCTCGGCTACGAACCAAACGGCCTCGCGCGCACCACCTGGGGCACCGAAGTGGAGGACGTCCAAAAAGTCCGCCTCACCCCCAAAACCTACAGACGCCCCAACTGGACACTAAATGTCCAAGGCCACGAAGGGCTGAAATCGTACCTGGGGTTCTGACCCGCGGCACGAGCGCGACAGGGGGCTCCCGGAAAGGAGCGCATCGCGACGCATCGGCCCCCTAAGGTCGCCCAGCGACCGAAGGGGGCCTTTTGCGTTGAAGCGTCGTCCCGAGGGCCCCAAACCGAGCTTGCGAGGTTTGGGAAGGGACCCACGCGCTAAGCGACGGCGGGAGGCCGCTGGCGCGCGGACCTAACCGCTGAGGCAAGCACCCCTAGATTTCTGCCCCTTCCAGCAGCTCCGTCACGAGGGCCGCGATCGGCGACCGCTCAGACCGGGTCAGGGTGATGTGGCCGAACAGCGGGTGCCCCTTGAGGGTTTCGACGACGGCCGCGACGCCGTCGTGCCGTCCCACGCGGAGGTTGTCGCGCTGGGCGACGTCGTGGGTGAGGACGATCTTGGAGTTCTGTCCAATACGGCTCATGACGGTCAGGAGGACGTTCTTTTCCAGTGACTGTGCCTCGTCCACGATCACGAAAGCGTCATGCAGTGAGCGGCCGCGGATGTGGGTGAGCGGCAGGACTTCGAGCATTCCCCTGTCCATGACTTCTTCCACGACTTCCTGGCTGACCAACGCCCCGAGGGTATCGAACACCGCTTGCGCCCACGGGTTCATTTTTTCCGATTCGGAGCCGGGCAGGTAGCCGAGTTCCTGGCCGCCCACGGCGTAGAGGGGACGGAAGACCACAACCTTGCGGTGTTCGCGGCGTTCCAAGACCGCCTCAAGACCGGCGCAAAGGGCCAGCGCGGACTTGCCAGTACCGGCCCGCCCACCGATGGACACGATGCCGACGGACGGGTCCATGAGGAGGTCGATCGCGAGCCGCTGTTCCGCGGACCGGCCGTGGAGGCCGAAGACGTCGCGGTCGCCCTTGACCAACCGGACCTGCTTGTCCGAGCCCACCCGGCCGAGAGCCGAGCCGCGGTTGGAGAGCAGGACCAAGCCGGTGTTGACGGGCAGCTCGGCCGCGGCCGGGACGAACACGGGTTCGTGGCCGTAGAGGGTGGTGATTTCCTGTTCGCTGGCTTCGATTTCGGCCATTCCGGTCCACCCGGAGTCCTTGACCAACTCATTGCGGTACTCGTCGGCATGCAGGCCCATGGCGGATGCCTTGACCCGCATCGGCAGGTCTTTGGAGACCACAGTGACGTTGTGGCCCTCGTTGGCCAGGTTCTTCGCGACGGCCAGGATCCGGCTGTCGTTGTCGCCGCCGCGGAAGCCCGCAGGGAGCACGTCCGGGGAAATGTGGTTCATTTCCACCCTGAGCATGCCACCGTCGGTTCCCAAGGGAATGGGGTGGTCCAGGCCGCCGTGCTCAATCCGCAGGTCGTCCAGGAGCCGCAAGGCTTTCCGGGCGAAATAGCCCAGTTCCGGATCGTGGCGTTTGCCCTCGAGTTCGCTGATGACCACGATCGGGACGATGACCTCGTGCTCGGCGAAACGCAGCAATGCATGCGGGTCGGAGAGCAGGACGGAGGTGTCTATGACGTAGCTGCGGCCTGTGGGAGCCGCTGGTTTCTTTGTCCCTTTGGTGGCGCGCTTGGCGCGAGAGGTAGCTGCACTTTCCCCGTCGGAAACCATTGCGGGCAGTTGCTCTGAAATAGCCACATCGACTCCAGCCCCGGGCGTTCGCCCGGCCTTATGGTGAAGCGGCTCGGCCGGAAGGCCGGGCGTGGCCTCCCCTGTAACTGGTGCGATGATCCGCTCCATCTACTGGCCTCCCCGATCAGCGGGCGGTTTTGCCTGCTGATGGGTTTAACGTAATCCGGCTCACAGACATTTCCGCAATCCTTGACCGGCAAGTCGTGAGGCGGGAGCGTTAATTTCCGGTGAACCGGATGTCACCTTCGGGCAAGTACCAGATGGTAGGGCTACGAGCCGAAGCGGCGTTGGCGTCCGGCGTAGTCGCGGAGGGCCCGCAGGAAGTCGACCTTGCGGAAAGCGGGCCACAGCGCCTCGCAGAAGTAGAACTCGCTGTAGGCACTCTGCCACATGAGGAAGCCGGAAAGCCGCTGCTCGCCGGAGGTTCGGATCACCAAATCGGGATCGGGCTGACCCCTTGTGTAAAGGAACCGTGAGATGTCGTCCACCGAGAGTTCATCTGCGACGTCGGACATGTTACGGCCCTTGGCAGCGGCATCCTCGAGGAGTTCACGGACGGCGTCCACGATTTCGCGGCGTCCTCCGTAGCCGACGGCGACGTTGACGTGGATCTTCTCGCGAACGGGCGTCCGGGCGGTCAGCTTGTTCAGCCGTTCGGCCAGGTAGTCGGGAAGAAGTTCCGGGGCTCCCATGGCGTGCACCGAGACGTCCTCGTTTTCGTCCAAGCGGTCCATGGTGTTGGCAATGATGCCCATGAGGAGGTCGAGTTCCTCGCCCGAGCGGCTCATGTTGTCCGTGGACAGCATGTAGAGCGTTACGACCTTGACGCCAAGTTCCTGGCACCATCCCAGGAACTCGTGGATCTTGTCCGCACCGGCCTGGTGCCCCTGGCTTGTGGGGGCATTGAATTGCCGCGCCCACCGGCGATTGCCGTCCACCATGACGCCGATGTGCCGTGGGATCTTCTGGTGGTCAAGCGATTTGAGGAGCCTGCGTTCATAGAAGCCGTAGAGGAAACCGGGCAGCTCCACCGGACTCTCACCTGACTTCCTTGCTCTTATCAAATCGAACGACGCGCACATCCAAGGCTACCTGCCCAAGCTGGCAGGCTGGTGCAGCGAGTGTCACGGAGCAATCGTTCGGAACATTACCCTTGAGTAACTTACCGAACCGTAGGTTACGCTTTAACAATGGCTGACACCCTCAACATCAAGCCCTTGTGGCGCGGTTGGATCCACGCTGTTGCAACTCCATTCGCGTTGGCCGCCGGGATTGTCCTGGTGGCATTGGCCCCCACTGCAGACCGCAAGCTCACCTCCGCCGTCTACGCCCTGACGGGGGTCATGCTTTTCGGGGTCAGCGCCGTATACCACCGCGGCAACTGGAATGACCGAGCCCGCGTGGTGCTCAAACGGCTGGACCACACCAACATCATGCTGGTGATCGCCGGCAGCTACACTCCCCTTGCATGGTCCCTCCTGGAACGGCAGCAGGCTGTCACGCTTCTCTGGACCATCTGGTCCGCGGCCATCGCTGGCGTGCTGTTCCGGGTCCTGTGGACCCACGCGCCGCGGTGGCTCTACGTGCCGATCTACGTGGCCCTCGGCTGCGGCGCCCTTTTCTACCTGCCGCAGTTCTTCGCAGCGAACGTCGCGTCCGCCGTGCTCATCTGCGTAGGTGGGGCCCTCTACATCGCCGGTGCGGTGTTCTACGGCATCAAGCGGCCCAACTTCAGCGCCAAGCACTTCGGCTTCCATGAACTGTTCCACGCGTTCACGGTGTTCGCTTTCGCGGCACACTTCATCGCGATCATGATCGCCGTCCTGAACTAGGCCACGGCCGGGAACCCCCGGCTCACCCGCCGGACACCATCGCGGCGAGCCGGGTTCCAACATCGGCCACCGTCCCCACCGGCCGCTCGCACACCATGCCGCGGCATAAATACACCTGCGGCGAGCCATCCGCCGCGCCTTGGCGGTGCAACAACAACGGAACCTCGACGGCGGCAGCCGGGGACCCGCCGTCGTCCTCGGTTTGCAGGGCGACCACCAGGCCCGGGCTGGCCGAGGCCAGCAGCGCGTGGTGCAGTTCCCGCCGCAGCGGCGAGTCAGGACCGGCGACGGCGGCTTCCACGGGCCCGGCGAGTGCTGCTTGCGCTGTAGCAAGGAGCCAACCGGCCACCCGGGGAGCGCGACTGGCTATCGGCGGAAGCAAGCCAAGGATGTTCCCTGCCATGAGCCGGTGATCATGCGACCCCGAGTAGGCCGAGTAGGTCAACAGCACGCCGGCGAAGGCAGCGGCGCCGCTGGGTGTGGCGTTGTCGAACGGATCCAGCCCGGCATGCTGCCCTTGGGCGTTGAAGACCTGCGCTGATTCACCCGCAGAATCCGCCAGCTGGCCGTTCTCCACAAACCGTTCGCTTGCGCTCAGGACGAGGTTTTCGGCCAGGAAGTACCAGTGTTTCCGTCCCGTCACGGCATAAAGGGCAAAGAATCCCTCGGCGCAGAACGCGTAATCCTCAAGCAGTCCGCCGATCCCCCGCGCTGCTGAGGCATGCGAGACCCTGGTCAGTAATCGCTCACTCGAGTCCCAGTGGACGCGTTCCAGGTACGCGGCGATGTCTTCGGCCGCGTCCAAAAAGTCCGGCCGTTCCAGGACGGCTCCGGCTTCCGCCAGCGCGGCCACCGCCAATCCGTTCCATCCGGCAACCACTTTGTTGTCCCTCGCCGGCTGGTTGCGCTGGTTCCTGGCAGCGAGCAGTGCCGGGCTGACCCGCTCCCACAGCCTGGATTCGGGGCCGGTCAGCAGCCTCCCGGGGTGCAGCGGCGAGCCAAGCGCCGAAACCGTGCCCTCGGCTCCCACGCTCATGATCCGGCCAACGGCCTCGGCGTCACCGGGGCCGAGGACGTCCCCCAGCGAGTCCGGAGTCCACAGGTAGGCGGCGCCCTCGTGATGGACGCCGTCCACCACGGTGTCGGCGTCGAGCGAGGACGCGAGGGCGCCTCCGTCAACAGCCAGCGCGGACACCATCCAGTCGGCACAGGCAGAGGCAACGGCGGCGGCTTCCTCCGTGGGGAACACGGGATTGCCGTCCAGCCGGACCCAGTGCGTGTAGGCACGCAGCAGTTGGGCATTGTCGTAGAGCATTTTCTCGAAGTGGGGCACAGACCAGTCCGCCGTCACCGAATAGCGCGCGAAACCGCCGTCGAGCTGGTCGCGCAAAGCGGACCGCGCCATTCCCGCGAGCGTCCGGCCAGCCATGTCCCGCGCAGCTTCGGCGGTCCCCGATGGTGCCGCCGCGTGCCGGAACAGAAACTCGAGGACGGCCGACGGCGGGAACTTGGGGGCGGTGCCGAAGCCACCGGCGGCGGTGTCCTCCGACCGGGCCAAGAGGCCGACAGCCTGGGACAGCAGCTCCGCATCGAGGACCTCCGGGGGCCCATCAAGCCGGACGGCCGCGGACATCTGGGCGTTTGCCATGTTCGAGGCAAGCCCCCGGGCGTTTTGCTCCACGGCATCGCGCCGCTCCACCCAGGCTTCATGGACGGCTTCCAGGACATTGCGGAAGGAAGGCCTGCCCGGCAAGGGCGTTGGCGGGAAGTAGGTACCGGCATGGAAGGCCAGACCGTCGGGAGTCAGGAAGACGGACATCGGCCAGCCGCCCTCGCCGCTGATGGCCTGCGTGGCGGCCATGTACACCGAGTCGACGTCCGGGCGCTCCTCGCGGTCCACTTTGACCGGCACAAAGTTCGCGTTCAGGTAGTCGGCAGTTTCCTCGTCCTCGAAGGACTCGTGCGCCATGACGTGGCACCAGTGGCAGGCCGCGTAGCCGATGGACAGGAACACCGGAACGTCGCGGGCTGCCGCCAGGCCAAACGCCTCATCCCCGAAGGGCCGCCAAAACACCGGGTTGCCCGCGTGCTGGCGCAAGTAGGCAGAGGGCTCCGAACCCAGGGCGTTCGATGCCCCGGGCCAATGGTTGTTGCTGGGGTCAGCGGGTCCCGGCAGCGGCATCGCCGTCCTCATCGCTCGGAGCGTCTGCCGATCCGGATTCGGCAGCCAAGCGTGCTTCCTCCACCTGCGCACGGTAGCGGACGCGCCGGATGCGGCGAACCATGTCCACGATGAGGAAGGTGGTCAGGATGACGATGAAGGCCGTCAGGACGAAGCCCCAAGTACCCGGCGTCACCTGGTCCTCGGACAGGCCCGGACGCAGTGTGCCGGTCGGGTCGGGCGACGGGCTGACGGTCAGGGCGAGGATCAAGTGGTGCACGTTCAAACCTTCTATGGGAGCTGATGCATGCCGGTCCAGCAGGCTGGACGTTGGTTGGTCCCGGGCGACTTCTACGAACGATAGAAACCCGGGCCCTCCCTATCTTATCCCCGCGAAGAGGTCCTTTTCCGGCAGTTCGGACGTGACCTTGGACTGGACCAGGGTGTAGTCCTCCCAAGGCCATGCCGTACGCTGCAGGTCCGGGCTCACAGCAAAGAAGAAACCAACGGGATCAATTTGGGTCCTGTGGGCCCTGAGGGCGTCATCCCGGGCTTCGAAGAAGTCGCCGCAATCAATCTGCGTTGTTGTCTGGTGCGCGGGCACGGGGGGCGTGTGGCCTTCGGCGTCCGCTTCGAGCCAAGCTGCAAGTCGCTCAGCGTATGGCGACTGCAATCCGGCCTCTTCCAAGGCGAAATGCAGGGCCCGGAAGCGTTCGGGGCTAAAGGCGCGGTCGTAGTAGAGCTTGCTTGGTGCCCACGGTTCGCCGGTCCCGGGATACCTCGACGGGTCTCCGGCTGCCTCGAACGCCTCCACGGCCACTTTGTGGGCCATGATGTGGTCCGGGTGCGGATAACCGCCGTTCTCGTCGTAACTGATGATCACGTGCGGCTTGAAGTCGCGCACCAGGCGTACCAATGGCGTGGTGGCACGTTCCAGGGGCTGCACTGCGAAGCAGCCGGCGGGCAAGGCCGGCAGCGGGTCACCTTCAGGAAGGCCGGAGTCCACGAACCCCAGCCACCGTTGCTGGATTCCAAGGACGGCCGCGGCGTTGGCCATCTCCAACCTGCGGGCACCTGCCATGTCCCGCTTGGGGTGCGGGGCGTCTTCCATGGCCGGGTTTTGGATGTCTCCGCGCGATCCGTCAGTGCACGTGGCCACCATGACTTCAACCCCGGCAGCGGCATACATTGCCATGGTTGCCGCACCCTTGCTGGACTCGTCATCCGGATGGGCATGGACGGCGAGCAGCCGCAGCTGCTCTGTAGTGCTGGACGCAGTCACGGGACGGCTCCTCTTTCATGGATGGTGCAAATTAGGGACTGTGCAGGTGGTGCCGGGATCCGCACTAAACTGGATGGGTGACTTCAGAGGACCCATCGGCCACCGCCCTTCCGGCAGACAACAGCCTAGCCAATCGGTACGGCGGCCAAAAGCGCGGCCTGACGCGGAAGTCGAAGCGCAACATCATCATCGGCGCCCTGGTTGTCGGGATTGGCTTCGCGGCCTTTGTGGCAACCGGCTCGGCCACCGCGCCGGTGACTTTCAAGGATGTCGGCTACAGCACCGTGGATGGCACCCAGGCAGAGGTCGATTACCAGGTCACAAAGTCCCCCGCAGCCACGGCGAAGTGCGCCATCAAGGCCATGGATTCCAAGTTCGCGGTAGTGGGATGGAAGGTGGTCGAGATTGGACCGAACGCTCCTGAACAAAACGCCGACGGCGGCAGGACCACCGCCCAGCGCACCGTCCTGGTCACCGAGTCACCGGCGGTGTCCGGGGTGGTCGACAACTGCTGGATCACGGACAGCGGAAAATAACAATCATGTGACCCACGGCTCAAGCAGTTTGGGTTCATCCAGAGGATTTACTACAATGGATGAAACCTTCACCCCGTTAAGTTGGTTACTGAGTTTCACGAGTGGCCACCTCGGCGGGGTCTTTGCTTTGTCAGATCAAAAGGAGAAATCCGTGTCTACCACCAATAGCGCCACTGCAGCTTGGCTCACCCAGGAAGCTTTCGACCGCTTGAAGGCTGAGCTGGACCACCTTTCCGGCGCCGGCCGGGCGGATATCGTCCAGAAGATCGAAGCCGCCCGCCAGGAAGGCGACCTCAAGGAGAACGGCGGCTACCACGCAGCCAAGGAAGAGCAGGGCAAGATCGAGGCCCGCATCCGCCAGCTCACCGTGCTCCTCCGGGATGCCCAGGTTGGCGAGGCTCCGGCCGACGACGGAATCGTCGAGCCCGGCATGCTGGTTGTTGCCAAGATCGCCGGTGACGAAGAGAAGTTCCTCCTCGGTTCCCGCGAAATCGCCGGTGACTCGGACATCGACGTCTTCTCCGAGAAGTCCCCGCTCGGCGCTGCAATCATCGGCCACAAGGAGGGCGACAAGCTCAGCTACACCGCCCCCAACGGCAAGGAAATCTCCGTGGAGATCGTTTCCGCCAAGCCCTACGCAGGCTAATCGGCTTTCACACGCTAAAACGCCGGCCCTTCCGTTCACGGATGGGCCGGCGTTTTGTGTACCCGGCTTCCCCAACTGGGTCGCATTAGTGCGCGTTCTGAGAGCTCAAAACGCGCACAATTGCGACCTAGTTGGGTGAGCCTGGGATCGTGGAGTTGTTCGTTGGGTTCTTTGGCCGCAGGAGGATCGCGGCGATGATGCCGCCCAGGGCGCCTCCGAGGTGCGCTTGCCAGGAAACGTACCCCATCACCGTGGGCAGCACACCAAACAGGATGCTGCCATAGGCCATGAAGAGCACCACGGACAGCAGGATCTGCCACCAGCTGCGGTTGAAGAAACCCCGGACCAGCAGGAAGGCGAAGAAGCCAAAAACCAGTCCGGACGCCCCAACGGTGACCCCTCCCCCACCGATCAGCCAAACTGTCAGGCCCGATCCCAGCCAGCTGAACGCCAGCGCGGTGATGAACACCCGCAGCCCGGCAAGGAACACCAGGAAGCCGAAGATCAACAGCGGCAGCGTGTTTGAAAGCAAGTGGTTGAGGTTGGCATGGAGCAGCGGAAACGTCAGGATATCCAGGACTCCGTCAAGGGAGCGCGGCCGCAGCCCGAACGTGCGGTTGAGCCCGTGCAGCATGAGTGTGTTCAGGAACTCGATGACGTACAACAGGACCACGAAGCCGCCCATGAAGAGCAGCCCGCCTTTGGCCCTCCCCGCCAGCGAATCGCGGGCGTCCGCCTTCGACCCGTCCGGGGTTTCGAGCACCATGCCAAGCCTCCGTCAGTGAACCACGATCGGCTGGAACCCCTCGGCACGAAGTGCGCCCAGGACTTGCTCCCCGTGTTCGTGGCCCTTGGTTTCCAGGTTGATGGTGATGGAGACATCGCCCATGCTGATGGAACCGCCCAGCCGGGTGTGGTCCAGACCGGTGACGTTGGCGTCGTTCTCCGCGATGATGCGGGCGATAGTGGCGAGGGAGCCGGGACGGTCGTCCAGCATCATCCGCACGGTCATGAACCGCCCGGCGGCGGAGAGGCCGCGCTGGATGACTTTGAGCATAAGCATGGGATCGATGTTGCCGCCGGAAAGCACGACGGCGGTGTTCCCCGGGTTTTCGATCTTGCCGTCCATCAGTGCGGCTACTCCCACGGCGCCGGCCGGTTCAACCACCATCTTGGCCCGTTCCAACAGGAAGATCAGTGCCCGCGCAAGCGAGTCTTCGCTGACTGTCACGACGTCGTCCACCAGTTCCCGGATGATGCTGAACGGAAGCTGGCCCGGCCGCCCCACCGCGATGCCGTCTGCCATGGTGGAGACCTTCTTCAGGGGCACCAGGGCGTCTGCGGCCAACGACGGCGGGTAGGCGGCAGCGTTTTCGGCCTGCACGCCGATGACGCGGATTTCGCGGCCCAGCTCCTTCGCCCTGGCCTTGATGGCCACAGCCACTCCGGCGAGCAACCCACCGCCGCCGACGCCCATGAGGATGGTGTCCACGTGCGGGATCTGGTCCAGGATTTCCAGGCCAATGGTTCCCTGTCCGGCCACCACGTCCACATTGTCGAAGGGATGAACGAAGACTGCGCCGGTCTCGTTGGCGTACCGCTGCGCCTCGGCCAGGGCTTCGTCAACGTTGTGGCCGTGCAGTACTACTTCGGCACCGTGGCTCCGGGTGGCGGCGAGCTTGGGCAGGGCCACGCCGAGCGGCATGTAGATCCGGGCGTTGATGCCCAGGCTCTTCGCCGCGACGGCCACGCCTTGTGCGTGGTTGCCGGCCGAGGCCGCCACGACGCCGCGCTTCTTTTCGTCGTCGGAGAGCCGGGCCATGCGGACATAGGCGCCGCGGACCTTGAAGGAGCCGGCGCGCTGCAGGTTCTCGCATTTGAAGAAGACGTTGCCGCCCACGAGGGTACCGAGCGCACGGGACGACTCCACCGGAGTCTTGGTAATAATGCCCTCGAGCAGCTCCTGCGCCTTGAGGACATCGTCCAGCGTGACGGGCAGGGTTTCGAGGGTATTCACTGGCTATTCTCCTTTGTTGGTGTCGGTTTCAGTCCGCTCCGCGGGGGCGCTTCCTGAGACCTTGGCCTTGTTTTCGGCACTGGTGGCACCGCGCGATTGGTGCGCCGGAAAAGCGACGTCCTTGAAATTGGAGTCGCCGTCAGGTCCCGGTGATCCTTCGGCGGTGGCGGCCTCAGCCGCGCCCAGTCCTCCATCATGTTCCCACGTCCGCCCGGCAATGTAGCGAACGGCCGTGTTTACTACGGCGAGCAGCGGCACGGCAAAGAGGGCTCCAGGGATGCCCGCGAGGTAGGAACCGGCTGCCACCGTGAGGATCACTGCCACCGGGTGCAGGGCAACGGCCTTGCCCATGACCAGCGGCTGGAGGATGTGGCTCTCCAGTTGCTGCACCAGCAGCACGATCGCCAGCATGATCAGAGCGTTGACCGGACCGTTCGCCACCAGGGCAAGCAGGACGGCGATTGCGCCGGTCACCAAGGCACCCACCACGGGGATGAATGAGCCAATGAACACCAGGACGGCAAGGGGCAGTGCCAGCGGGACCTGGATAATGGCGGCTCCGACTCCGATGCCAACGGCGTCAACGAACGCGACGAACATCTGGATCCGCACGTAGTTGACCATGGAGGTCCAGCCTCGGCGACCAGCGCCATCAGTGGCACGACGCGCCTTCTTGGGGAGGAGCCGGACAAGGAACGCCCAGATCCGGTTGCCCTCCAGCAGGAAGAAGATCAGGATGAACAGGGCCAGCACCAAGCCCGCGGCAAAGTGCCCAGCCGTGCTGCCGAACGACAGCGCGCCGCTCAGGATGCTGCTGCTGTTGTTTTGCAGGGCATTGACCGCGTCCGAGATGTACTTGTCGATTTGGTCGGCCGTCAGGTGCAGGGGTCCGTCGGCCAACCAGGTTTGGATCTGCTGGATCCCGGTGAGCGCCTCCTGCCACAACTCCCCGAACCCGGACGCCAACTGGCGTCCAACCAAGGCCAACGCTCCGGCGATCACTCCGATGAAACCCAGTACCGTAATGGCCACGGCCAGACCGTTGGGCACCTTCCGGTTACGCAGCCAGGCAACCACCGGGTAGAGCAGGCCGGCGAGCAGCGCGGCCACCATCAACGGAATGATGAGGAAGCTGACTTTGCCGAGCAGCCAGACAAGGATGCCGATCATCACGAGGATCAGGCCTGCCCGCCAGGACCAGGCAGCCGCAATTCGCACACCGTACGGTATGTCCTCGGCAATTTGGCGGTCAGTGCGGGTTTTGGCGTCCGGTGTTGGCGTCATGGACCCATACTTCCGCAGGCCGGGCCGTATGGGAAACCCGGCCTGCGGCAAGCAGCTTAGAGCGAAGCGGTAATGCCCCACGTCATGGTGAAGGATTCACCGGGCGCCAACCAGCGCAGGCCGTCGCCGCTGTTGAAGGCATTGGCCGGACCCGTCATGGGTTCCAGCGCAACGGCCTTGCTGCGGCCGGGGAAAGTGTCCGTGACGAAGACGTGGACGTACTGGCAATTTTGATCCTGCACCAGGCTCACGCTGCGCCCGTCCGCCGCGCTCAGCGTGTGGCGCGCCATGCCGCCGTCGTACGCCAAATCGGTGAAGGCGACGTCAATGTCCAAGCTGGCCACGGCACGGCCTTCCGACAGGTCGAACCCGCCGTCCACGGAGGTGGCGCTGCGCGGGATCAGGCGTTCGTCTGCGACCAGCCGGCTGCCGGCTTTGACGGTCAATGTCAGGTCTTCCGGAGCCACGTCACCAAGACGCAGGTACGGATGGGCCCCGAGGACGAAAGGTGCCAGGGCTTGGGAATCGTTCACCAGGGTTTGCTCCACCCGCAGGTCCTGGTTGGCATCGATTTCGTAGCGGACCCGGTGCCGGACCAGGAAGGGGTAGCCGTGCTGGGGGAAGACGGTGGCTTCAAGGGTCACGGAGAACTCGGACTCATCCACCAGCGCGTACCCCGTGTTCCGGAGCAAGCCGTGGCTGGCGTTGTTGCGGGATACCTCCGTGATATCGAGCTGCTGCTTCTTGCCGTCCAAGTGCCAGACTCCGTCTTCCACGCGGTTTGCCCACGGCGCCAAGGTGATCCCAGTGGCGCCGGGAGGGATGTCGGCGTCGCCATAGCTTTCGGTCAATTGGACGCCGGCGCGGGAGTACAGGCGAAGCCCGGCGGCCAACTCGGTGACGACTGCGAGCGCATCGTCGCGGCGCAGCTCGAACTGGCGGCCCGTGGCAAAGCGGCGGGCTTCGGACTGGGAACCTTGGTGGGGAGTCGGGGAAGAGTCAGGCATGGGAATACCGTACTGCACCTTCGTGCTGGCCCCGATTCCGCCAATGTTAATTTTTGTTAGAAACTATGCGTTTTTGATTGCTTGTGGAATGATGAATCCATGAGTCGCATCACCAGCACCCGCCTCGCCGACAGCCGTGAGCTGATCTACTTTGACGACCCCGGCACACCCCCACGGACACCGGAGTCCTTGGTGGACCACCGTGAGCTCCCGGCCCGTGGCGAGCCCGGCGAAGTGCGGTACGACGCGTTGTCAGGCGAGTGGGTGGCCGTTGCGGCGCATCGGCAGAGCCGTACGCACCTCCCCCCGGCGGAGCAGTGCCCCATCTGTCCCACCACGGCTGCAAACCCCTCGGAGATCCCTGCGCCGGACTACGACGTTGTGGTTTTCGAGAACCGCTTTCCCTCCCTTGGTCCGGCCGTGGGCGACATCCCACAGGCACCCCATGCGGGTGGTCATGGAATCAAGGGGGCCGCGTTCGGCCGCTGCGAGGTAGTGGCCTTCACTCCGCAACACACAGGATCCTTTGCCGAACTCGGCGAGACCAGGGCCCGCACGGTCATCGAGGCCTGGTCCCAGCGCACCGAAGCCTTGAGCGCACTGCCGGGAATCAAGCAGGTTTTCCCCTTCGAGAACCGCGGCGCTGACATCGGAGTAACGCTCCACCACCCGCACGGCCAGATCTACGCCTACCCGTACATCACCCCGCGGGCGGCCAGCCTGGGCGCTGTGGCCCGGAAATATTACGACGACGTCGACGCGAAGGATACGCTCGCGGCGTCGTTGCTCAGGGCCGAACGGGAAGACGGAAGCCGCATGGTCCTGGAGGCACGGCATTTCAGCGCATACGTTCCCTTCGCCGCCCGCTGGCCGCTGGAGATCCATCTGGTCCCCCACCGCCAGGTTCCCGACCTGGCAGCCTTGACCAGCGACGAACGGGACGAACTGGCCCACGTGTATCTGGACCTGCTCAAGCGCCTGGACGCCCTCTATCCCACGCCCATGCCGTACATTTCAGCGTGGCATCAAGCGCCTTTGGACCCATCACTGCGGCCTGCCGGCCAGTTGCATCTCCAACTCACCTCGCCCCGGCGGGCTGCGGATAAGCTGAAATACCTGGCCGGCTCGGAAGCTGCCATGGGTGCATTCATTAACGACACCACCCCGGAGGCCGTGGCCGAACGCTTGCGCAGCGTCGCCAACGCCCCCTCCGCCAAGACGCTGGAAGGCTCCCCCGCATGACCACCACCACGGATACCAGCGCCCTCACCGAGCGCTTCCAGGAAACCTTCGGGACAGCCCCCGACGGCGTGTGGCAGGCGCCGGGGCGGGTGAACCTCATCGGGGAGCACACCGATTACAACGAAGGCTTCGTCCTGCCTTTTGCGATCGACAAGACAGCCAAGGTGGCGCTGAGGCTGCGCTCCGATTCAACCGTCCGGCTTCTGTCCACTTTCGGCGGCCACGGGCTCGTGGAGAGCTCGCTGGACGGACTTGAACCCGGATCCGGCCAAGGCTGGTCCCGGTATCCGCTGGGCGTAGCGTGGGCCCTGCGGGAACGCGGAGTACCGGTTCCCGGATTCGACCTGCTGCTGGATTCCGACGTTCCGCTGGGCGCCGGGTTGTCCTCCTCGCACGCGATCGAGTGTGCCGTCATTACAGCCCTGAACGAACTCACCGGCGCCGGCCTGACAGCCGAAGAACTCGTGCTGGAAACGCAGCGCGCCGAGAACGTCTTTGTGGGCGCACCCACGGGGATCATGGACCAGTCTGCTTCCCTCCGGGGAGCCAAGGGGCACGCGGTGTTCCTCGACTGCCGGGACCAGCACGTGGACCTCGTACCGTTCGACGCGGAAGCCTCCGGGTTGGTGCTGCTGGTGATCGACACGAAGGTCTCGCACTCCCACGCCGACGGCGGGTATGCCTCCCGCCGGGCATCCTGCGAGCTGGGAGCCGAGGTCCTGGGCGTGACCGCACTCCGCGATGTTGGCATTGAGGACTTGGAAGAAGCCTCCGGCGTCCTTGATGAAATTACGCTGCGCCGGGTCCGCCACGTGGTGACGGAAAACGACCGCGTGCTGCAAACGGTGGAACTTCTCGGCAGCGAAGGGCCGGCCAGTGTCGGGTCGCTGCTGGATGCGAGCCATGCGTCCATGCGGGACGACTTCGAGATCTCCTGCCCCGAACTGGACCTGGCCGTGGACACGTCCAGGGCCAACGGCGCCATCGGTGCCCGCATGACCGGCGGCGGTTTCGGCGGCTCTGCCATCGCCCTGACTCCGGTGGGCCAGGAGCAAGAGGTGCGTGACGCCGTCGTACGCGCTTTTGCCCGGGCCGGCTTCACGGAGCCGGACATCTTCACCGTCACCCCCGCAGCGGGAGCCCTTCGCCTGACGTGAACGGCTTCCCCTGGCCCG
Organism: Paenarthrobacter sp. NPDC058040; assembly: GCF_042885775.1. Taxonomy (NCBI): domain Bacteria; kingdom Bacillati; phylum Actinomycetota; class Actinomycetes; order Micrococcales; family Micrococcaceae; genus Paenarthrobacter; species Paenarthrobacter sp. NPDC058040. Next base: position 223,767 of record NZ_JBHVRN010000001.1, on the reverse strand, counting down.
TCTTGCGTCCGGATAGCGGGCGTAAGCTGGGGCCATGACTGAGGCCGTCATTGTTTCCACTGCCAGAAGCCCCATCGGCCGGGCTTTCAAAGGCTCCCTCAAGGACGAACGCCCCGACGATCTTGCCACAGCCATGGTGCAGGCCGCCTTGGCGAAACTCCCCGGCTTTGATGCGGCCGCCGTAGCCGGGCAGGGCCTGGACGACATCCTCCTTGGCTGCGCCGAACCCAGCGGCGAGGCGGGCTCCAACATGGCCAGGGTGGTGGCCGTCCTTGCCGGGTTGGACACCGTTCCCGCATCAACCATTAACCGGTTCTGCGCTTCGAGCCTGCAGACCTTGCGCATGGCCTTCCACGCCATCAAAGCAGGAGAGGCCCACGCAATCGTCGCCGCCGGCGTCGAGAGCGTCTCCCGGTACCGGGACTGGGCAGGCGCCGGCGAAACGGATGCCGCCAACCACAACCCGCTCTTCGAAGCTGCAGCACAACGAACTGCTGCCCGGGCAGCGTCAAACATACCGTGGACCGACCCGCGGCTTGGCGGGCGGCTTCCTGACATCTACATCGCCATGGGACAGACCGCGGAAAACGTGGCCACAACATACGGCATCACCCGCGCCGAGCAGGACGAATGGGGCGTGCTGAGCCAGAATCGGGCCGAGGCTGCCATTGCTTCGGGCTTCTACGCCCGCGAAATCACGCCCTACAAGCGCAAGGACGGCTCAATCATCGATCGGGATGACTCGCCAAGGGCCGGCGTCACCCTGGAGGCGGTGTCCGCACTGCAGCCCGTTTTCCGGGCCGAAGGAACAGTCACCGCGGGAAACGCCTGCCCGCTCAACGACGGCGCGGCGGCACTGGTAGTGATGAGCGACGTCCGCGCTCGGCAGCTCGGACTCGAACCTCTGGCCCGGGTGGTCTCCACCGGCGTCAGTGCACTCTCGCCTGAGCTCATGGGCATGGGACCGGTTGAATCCACCCGCCGGGCCCTCTCGCTGGCCGGGCTGTCTATGGGGGACATCGACCTCGTGGAGCTCAACGAAGCATTTGCGGTCCAGGTGATTGCGAGCGCGAGGGAGCTCGGCATTGATCCGGAGAAACTGAATGTCCACGGAGGTGCTATTGCGCTGGGGCACCCGTTTGGCATGACCGGAGCACGGATGACCACAACCCTGCTCAATGGGCTCAAGGAACGCGACGGCTCGCTGGGTTTGGCCACCTTGTGTGTGGGTGGGGGCCAGGGAATGGCCGTCGTTTTCGAAAGGCTTCTCTGACCCGTTAAACGGAAAATGCCCCCGAAATTTCGGGGGCATTTTCCATGTGGCTCGACTAATCGTCGCCGCGCAATATTGCGAGGAGGCGGATGATTTCAACGTAGAGCCAAACCAGGGTAACCGTCAGGCCGAACGCGGCAACCCAGGAATAGCGTTCCGGAGCGCCGGCGCGGACGCCTTCCTCGATGCTGGTGAAGTCCATGATCAAGGAGAAAGCCGCGAGGCCGATCGCCAGGATGCCGATGAAGACGCCCAGCGGAATGCCGGCGATGGTGATGCTGGTACGCAGGCCGAAGGGCTCCTGGACCGCTCCGGTCCACATCATTACCAGGTTGATCAGCGCGAACACTGCGTAGCCGATGGTGGCAATCATGAAGAAGCGGATCATCTTCGGAGTGGCACGGACCTTGCCGCTCTTGAAGAGCAGGAGCGTGACACCGAAGACCGCCAGGGTACCGATGACGGCCTGGAGGCCGACGCCCGGGAACATGCCGTCGAGAATGCGGGTCAAGCCACCGAGGAACAGACCCTCAAGTCCTGCGTAAGCAAGGATCAGCGCAGGCGACGGCTGCTTCTTGAAGGTGTTCACGAGGGCAAGGACGAAGCCGCCCAGCGCACCCACGATCATGAGCGTGGTGGCCAGCGTCGGGGCCACAAAGAGGGTGACGCCTGCGCCGAGGACCAGGACGACGAGGCACATGACAGTCTTCATGATGACGTCGTCGTAAGTCATGCGTCCGGTATCGGCCGGACCGGCGGCAGGCTGGTTGTACATCTGCTGCAGTTGTTCGTTGGTCATGCCCTGCTGCTGGGCAGACCATGCAGCCTGGCCATCCATGACCTGGCTGGGGGCACGTCCGGGTACCTGGTTAAACTGCTGGCCGTAGGGATTGCCGTACGGATTCTGCGGTACAGACGGTGCCTGTTTGGCTCCACGGAAATTCTTTCCGTTGAAGATCGGGTTTCCGCCAAGTGCCATCGCGGGTGTCCTCCTGAAAAAGGGCTGAGTGATAATTCACGGTACCAATTACCACGCATGCGCGGCAGGGAAAGTTCCCTTGTTCATCCAGCCGAAACCCAACCGTGACACGGGACTGGAACAGTGAAGCGCAGTTGCCTGCAGCGCCACAGTTGTTACCTGATCGCGACCTTTGGACCCCTTTGCCGGGCATTTTTTATCCGCACTGAGCGGTAACATAGCCACAGCATGGGTGACTTGGGTCACATTTTCGGGATGCAGGCAGGAAATGTACCAAGACCCGTGTCCGTTCGCACCGGTTGCAATGGCGCAGCCGGGACCACCCCCACTGTGGAGGTTTCCATTTTGAGAAGCACACTGCGCGACCCGTCCATCAGACGGTCCAAGGGACTACGGAGAGCATTGGGGGCGTTCTTCGCGGCCCTCCTGGCCGCTCTGTTGATCGCCGCTCCCGCGGCGGAGGCAACCACCCCCTCGCCTTCGCCATCAGCCACCAATTTCCAGAACAGCATCAGCGGGTTCCTCCGCGACGACGCCCGGGCGCCCATAGCCGGCGTCAAGATCAAAGCCTCTGGCAATGGATTCGAAGGCGAGGCAACTTCCGGGTCCAACGGTGCGTGGAGCATCGGCGTACCGGTCCAAGGCACCTACAAAGTTGAACTCGATACCTCCACCCTGCCGGACGGTATCAAACTGGCCGACGGCCAGGAAAATCCCCGCAACGTCACGTTCAGCCAAACATCCAACCTGTCCGTGATCTTCGCCTTCGGCAAAGGCATCGTGGTCCAGCAGCAGGACTTCGGCCAAAACCTCCTCAACCGCCTGGTTGCGGGCCTCAGCTTCGGCCTCCTGCTGGCACTTGCCTCCGTTGGTCTGTCCCTCATTTTCGGAACGACGGGCCTGACCAACTTCGCCCACGGTGAGATGGTGACCCTCGGCGCCGTCCTGGTTTTCCTCTTCAACGGGTTCGGGTTCCCCTTCTGGCTCGCGATCCTGCTGGCACTGGTTGGTGGCGGCCTCTTCGGGTACGCCCAGGATGCCGGGCTCTGGCGTCCGCTGCGTCGGCGCGGCACGGGCCTGGTTCCCATGATGATCGTCAGCATCGGCCTGGCCCTGGCAATCCGCTATGTGATCCAGTTCTACTTCGGTGGAGCCACCCAGCAGTTGCCGGGCGCACAGAGCGCCGAGATCCAGATCGGGCCCATCTCCATCTCGCCGAACAACCTCTGGTCGCTGATCATCAGTGCCGTGGTCATCGCGCTGATCGGCATCGTCCTGCTGAAGACGCGCCTCGGTAAAGCAACCAGGGCCGTGGCAGACAACCCGGCCCTGGCCGCAGCCTCGGGCATCGACGTCGACTCCGTGATCCGCATTGTCTGGATCGTCGGTGGCCTCCTCGCCTCACTCGGCGGCATCTTGTGGGCCTATTACCGTCCTGGCGTCACGTTCGACATGGGCTCCCAGATCCTGCTCCTCATCTTCGCCGGCGTCACGCTCGGCGGGCTGGGGACGGTCTTCGGTGCCTTGATCGGCTCCATCGTCGTCGGCATTTTCGTGGAGCTGACCACGGTGTTCGGCCTTCCCGCCGATCTCAAGTACGTCGGCGCCTTGTTCATCATGATCGTTGTCCTTCTGTTCCGACCGCAGGGTATCCTCGGCCGGCGTGAGCGTGTGGGTTAGGAGCGGGCCATGGACTTCGGATTCATTCTTTCCAGCGCCCTTGGCGAACTTTTCAGTCCGACGACGGCGGCCTACGCACTTGCCGCTTTGGGCCTCGCGGTCCACTTCGGCTACTCGGGCCTGCTGAACTTCGGCCAGGCCGGTTTCATGGCCGTTGGCGCCTACGGTTTCGCCATCTCGACGCTCCAGTTCAAGGCGCCGTTCTTCGTCGGCCTGTTGATCGCCGTCCTGTGTTCGGTCATCTTCGCCTTCATACTGGGTATTCCCACCCTTCGCCTGCGGGCCGACTACCTGGCCATCGTCACCATCGCAGCGGCGGAAATCGTGCGCTACGTGGTCACTACCAACCAACTGACCAGCGTCACGGGTTCTGCCAACGGCCTTGCTGCCTTCGAAGGGGGCTTCTACTCCATGAACCCCTTCCCCGAGGGATCGTACATGGGCATGAACAACAGGGACTTCTTCATCCGCGTGGTCGGCTGGGGACTGGTCATCGTCTGCTGTGTCCTTGTCTGGTTGCTCATGCGCAGCCCCTGGGGCCGCGTCCTGAAGGGTATCCGCGAAGACGAAAACGCCGTGCGATCGCTCGGCAAGAACGTCTACTCCTACAAGATGCAGGCGCTCATCATCGGTGGCGTCCTCGGCGCCCTCGCAGGCATGATCTTCACGCTCCCTCGCGGCGCAGTCCAGCCGTCCAACTACGGAACCGAACTGACGTTCTTCCTGTGGACCTGCCTGCTCCTAGGCGGCATGGCCACCGTTTTGGGACCGGTCATCGGGGCCATGATCTTCTGGGTGGTGCTGTCCCTGACACAGAGCCTGCTGTACGGGCTCATCGAATCCGGAGCCGTCACGTGGCTCACCACCGTCCAGGCAGGCCAGTTGCGCTACATCCTGGTTGGCGTGGCCCTGATGCTCCTGATGATCTTCCGCCCGCAAGGCGTCTTCGGCAATAAGAAGGAGCTTGCATTCGCATGAGTGAAAGCAACGGTCGGCAGACCGACAACATTGATTACATGACGGACACGCGACCCATTGCCGTCGGGGAAAACACCCCCGGCTGCAAGAAGCGCGATCCCATCGTGGTGGCAGAAAACGTCACCCGCACGTTCGGCGGCATCAACGCAGTGGACGTTGAGTACCTCGAAATTCCCCGCCACAAGATCACCGCCCTGATCGGTCCCAACGGTGCCGGGAAAACCACGCTGTTCAACCTGCTCACCGGATTCGACACCCCGAACTCCGGCAAATGGCAGTTCGAGGGGAACAGCCTCGCCGGGGTTTCCTCCTACAAAGTGGCCCGCATGGGCATGGTCCGGACCTTCCAGCTGACCAAGGTCATGGGCAAGCTCACCGTTATGGAAAACATGCGCCTCGGGGCCTCGGAACAGCCCGGCGAACGCCTGTCCAAGGCCCTCTTCAAGGGCATCTGGGGCGGCCGTGAGAAGGAAATCACCGCCCAAGCCAACGTCTTGCTGGAGAAGTTCAAGCTCGACGCCAAGAAGGACGACTACGCCGCCTCCCTGTCCGGTGGCCAGCGGAAGCTCCTCGAGATGGCGCGCTCCCTCATGGTGCGGCCCAAGCTGGTGATGCTGGATGAGCCGATGGCAGGCGTCAACCCGGCCCTGACCCAGTCGCTCCTGGACCACATCAAGAACCTCAAGGCCGAAGGCATGACTGTGCTCTTCGTTGAGCACGACATGAACATGGTGCGCCACATTGCGGACTGGGTGGTGGTCATGGCCGAAGGAAAGGTCGTGGCCGAGGGCCCTCCGGGCGAAGTGATGAAGAACCCCGCCGTGATCGACGCCTACCTGGGCGCCCACCACGACGTGGACCTGGGCGACGCCCAAGGCATTAAGGAACTCGAAGCCGAGCTCGTCAACGACGAAGAATCGGTGGTGGGCACCGAAGACGCCGGAATGCTCTCCACCGACGTGACCGAAACCAAGCAGGAGGACGAGAAATGAGCGCAACCAGCGCAATGCCCGCCCCCGCAGGCAATCCCACGGAAGACGCCGTCGTCAAAGTCACCGACCTCGTGGCCGGTTACCTGCCGGGCGTCAACATCCTCAACGGATGCAGCATCGAGGCCCGCAAGGGTGAGCTGATCGGCATCATCGGCCCCAACGGGGCGGGCAAGTCCACGCTCTTGAAGGCCATGTTCGGCCTGGTGAAGGTCCACTCGGGCACCGTAGTCGTGCGCGGCCAGGACCTCACGGGGCTCAAGGCCAACAAGCTGGTCACCCAGGGCGTGGGGTTTGTCCCCCAGACCAACAATGTGTTCGCCACGCTGACCATCGAGGAAAACCTCCAGATGGGGCTGTTCCAGCGGCCCAAGGTGTTCGCCGAGCGCTTCGACTTCGTCACCAGTCTGTTCCCTGAACTGGGCAAGCGGCGGGCGCAGCGGGCGGGTTCCCTGTCCGGTGGCGAGCGACAAATGGTGGCGATGGGCCGGGCACTCATGATGGATCCGGCGGTACTGCTCCTCGATGAGCCGTCTGCCGGCCTCTCCCCCGTCAAGCAGGATGAAACATTCCTCCGTGTCCACGAAATCAACCGGGCCGGCGTCTCGGTGATCATGGTTGAGCAGAACGCCCGGCGCTGCCTGCAGATCTGCGACCGCGGATACGTGCTGGACCAAGGGCGCGACGCGTACACCGGAACCGGACGCGAACTCATGAAGGACCCCAAGGTCATCCAGCTCTACCTCGGCACGCTGGCGGACGAGGTCTAGGAAGTCCAGAAGGCCACCAAGGCAGCGTGGGCCCCGGTTCGGGTGACTGAACCGGGGCCCACTGCGTTGTGGGGCCCGCTCTGCGCCCTCTGAGCGTCCCAAAGCACGCAAAGCAGGCCCCGCAACGCACACTTCACAACGCACAAAGGAACAGGTCCCCTTCCGGGTGGAAGGGGACCTGTTCTGTTTGGTGTGCCAGGAGCGGCTTACAGCTTGCCGAACTCCTCGCGAACCGGCTTGTAGGTGTTGTTGTCCTGGTACTCGTAGATACCGATGTACGCCTCGGTGGGGTCACCTGCGTCGGAGAACGTTACGGGGCCGGACTGGCCGTCGTAGTCGATGTCCTTGCCCTGGCGGAGGAGCGTCACGCAAGCCGCGTAGCTGGTGCACTTCTCGCCACCTTCGGAGACTTCCTTGAGCTTGGCTGCGATATCGGTGCCCTTGGTGCTCTTGGCGGCCTCAGCAGCCAGCGAGATCAGGTTCACGGCGTCGTAGGACTCGCCTGCGTAGCTGTAATCCTTCAGGGCCGGATCAATGGCCAGGAGCTTCTGCTTGAAGGCGTCCTTGGCGAACGTACCGGGAATGGTTCCCTGTGCGCCCTTCAGGGTGCCGGGCTGGAAGTCCTTGCTGTAGTCGGAGGTGTTGCCGTCAACCATGAACAGCTGCGTGGGCTTGATGCCCTTGCCGGTGATCAACGGGACGATGCTCTTTGCCTGGTCGAACGTGATCAGTGCGATGGCGTCCGGCTTGGCGGCAAGAACCTTGTCCACCTGGCTGCTGAACTGCGAGTCACCCTCGTTGAACAGTTCCTCGGCAACAACCTTGCCGCCGGCTGCTTCGAAGGCTTCCTTCACGTTCTTCTGCAGGCCGGTACCGTAAGCGTCGTTAAGGACGATCATGCCAACGGTCTGGGCGCCACAAGTAGCCATGTAGTTGCCGAGCACCTTGCCCTGGAGGACATCCGAGGGTGCAGTGCGCCAGTACAGGCCCTTGTCGTCCCACGTGGTGAAGTCAGGCGAGGTGTTCGCAGGCGAGAACTGGATGACGCCGGCACCGGTGATCTGGTTGATGACCGTCTTGGATACACCGGAGGAAGCCGCGCCAATGATGGCGCTGACACCCTGCCCGAGCAAGGCGGTGGTGGACTGCGTAGCGATATCGGTCTTGGTGTCGCCGGAGTCACGGTGGATCACGGAAACGGGAGCACCCAGGACACCACCGGCGTCGTTGACTTCCTTGATGCCAAGGTTGACGCCGGCAATTTCAGGTGGGCCGAGGAACGCCAGCGACCCCGTTGTCGGCAGGAGCGAACCAATCTTGAGCGGCGTAGACGTAGTAGTGGTCGAAGGAGGTACAGGTCCAGTGTTGGTGGCAGCCGCGCTGTTGCCGGCCCCCGCACCTGCACTGGGAGCCGGGCACGAAATGCCTGCCGCGGCTGCTGAACTGGAGCCGGAGCCGGTCTGGCTCGGCGTGGAAGACCCGCCACAGGCCGTGGCGAGAAGAGCGACCCCAATGCCAAGCGCGGTTAGCTTGGCGGCACGGGGCGCCGCTTGGGAAAGATCAAACATTCGTAATCTCCTCGATCGAAAGGTGCGAACTGCCTTTGATGCGATTGCTCAGGTATTCCTGATTACTGCTCAAACTAGTGCAATTGATCCGGGAAGATAAGTGATTCAGGTCACATCCCTATAACACTCGTTGCCTGTGGGGAATCTACGAACCGACTGGGAAAATTCTCTGAGAAAGGTGCGAAAAAAGGAAGGGGAGACTTCGCCTCCCCTTCCTTGCAGTGCCCCAGGTGGGACTCGAACCCACAACACGCAGATTTTAAGTCTGATGCCTCTGCCAATTGGGCTACTGGGGCGCCCGGACCATGGTATCCCAGCTAGAGACGATCGAATGGCGCCGCATAGCGGAAGGTTCCGCTGACGCCGTCGGGCCATCCCGGCAACCTGAGCACCTGGAAGTGGTCGGCCCATGCCGCCTCAGGTGGCCGCACGCCGACAGACGTGGCCGGCTGGTACCCAAAGCGCGGGTAGTACGCGGGGCTGCCCAGGAGCGCGATTCCCGGGATAGCTGCCGCCGTGGCCCGCGCAGCCGTCTCGCGCATCAGGGCGGAGCCAATCCCCCGGCGTTGCAGGGTTGGCACGACGCCGATGGGGCCCAGGCCCACAAGTTCCAGATCACCCACCCAACCGCGGGTACTGATCACGTGGCCCACAATATCGCCACCGATTTCGGCCACGATGCTCAATTCCGGAATGTACTCGTCGCAATCCAAAAGCTCACGAAGCAAAGCTACTTCGATGGGCGTTCCTTGGACGGGTTCGCCGGTCACCGGTGAGACGGAGAATGCCTGGGCTGTCAGGGCCAGAATTGCCGGCCGGTCCTCCGGCTGTTCGGTCCGCAGCACGATTCCGCGGCCCAACAATTGCAATACCCCCATGGCACGGTCCGCGTCTCCAACGGGCACCAGCAAATGGTCGTGATGGAAGCCGGCCAGGACGTTGCAGCTGATCCCCGCATGCGTCAGCGCGGCGCTGACTGCGGCTGTCAGACCCACTGCTTCCAAAGCCGAATGGATTTGCAGGGTAATCCATGCCGCCACGAAGTCGTAGGCGAGCCCAAGCCTGTCCGCTTCATCACGCCGCAAGACGACGGTCAGGCCTTCAGCCTCGCGGACCGCGGCCTCCACGCCGCCTTCCAACGGCTTGCCGTGCGGCCAGAGCGCGTAAACGTAGTCGCCGTCGCGCACGATTGGATGCATGGACTCCAGGAGTGTTTCCAGGTCGGTTTCGCCAGCCATGGGAACAGTCTAGGGGCGGCTTGGCCGTTAAACGTCGACGGCGGCCACTCCCCTCAGGGGAGCAGCCGCCGTCGAGCGTGAACTACTTGGCGTTAGCCGTTACCGGGGTCTTCTCCTCGGCGGGCTTCTCCGCAGCCGGAGCCGGGGCCGGGGCGGCAGCCGGCTTGGGAGCCGGGGTTGCCGCTGCCACGAAGGCACCGCGCGGGTTGTCGAGGTCGATCAGCTGCGTGGTGTCGCGGCCGGCGAAGAAGGACAGGATCCAGCCGAAGATCACGCGGAACTTGCGCTCAACCGTGGGCATGGCCATGCCGTGGTAGCCACGGTGTGCCAGCCAGGCGAGGCCGCCCTTGAGGCCGATGCGGCCCAGGAGGTTGATGTTGGCAACGCCCTTCCACTCGCCGAAGCCGGCAACAGCACCAAGGTTCTTGTGCTTGTAGTCGTGCAGCGGCTTGTCCCAGCGGGAAGCCCACAGGTTCTTGGCGAGCTTCTTCGCCTGGCGGAGTGCGTGCTGGGCGTTCGGCACACACGTGCCATCGGGCAGGCCCTTGCCGGTGAGGTCCGGGACAGCGGCGATGTCGCCGGCTGCCCAGGCGTTCTCGATGATGCCTTCGTCACCGGCAATACGCAGGTCCGGGAGGACGCGGACGCGGCCGCGCGGTTCCAACGGGAAGTCGGTGGAGCGGATCATCGGGTTGGCCTGCACGCCGGCAGCCCAAACCAGGGTGTCTGCTTCGACTTCACCAGCGGAGGTCTTGTCCGGCAGGTTGATGAGCTTGAGGTTGCCCTCGGCGCTGTCCAGGGAGGTGTTGAGCAGGACCTCGATGCCGCGGCTGCGAAGGTGCTCCACGACCCACTCGGCCTGGGGTGCGGTGACCTCGGGCATGATGCGGCCCATGGCCTCAACCAGGATGAAGCGGACTTCCTCCTGGCGGATGCGCGGGTTGTTGCGCACAGCGGCGCGGGCGAGGTCTTCCATTTCCGTCAGGCACTCGATGCCGGCAAAACCGCCACCGACAACCACGAAGGTGAGGGCCTTGGCGCGCTCTGCGGGATCGGTCATGGTGGACGCGGCTTCGATGCGCTCCAGGACCTTGTTGCGCAATGCAACGGCTTCCTCGATGGTCTTCAGGCCGATGCCCTTGTCCGCGAGGCCCTTGATGGGGAACGTACGGGTGATGGCGCCAGCGGCGATCACGACGTCGAAGTACGGGATCTCGAACGGCTCGCCACCGTCGGAGGGTGCCACGACCGCAGTGCGGTTTGCGTGGTCGATGCTGGTGACGCGGCCCTGGATGAGCTCAGTCTGCTTCAGGTGCTGACGGTGGGAGACGACGGCGTGGCGTGCCTCGATGTTGCCACCAGCCACCTCGGGGAGGAACGGCTGGTAAGTCATGTAGGGCAGTGGATCCACGACGGTGACGATGCCACCTGCGTTCGCGATCTTCTTCTGCAGTTTGAGTGCTACGTACAGGCCGACGTAGCCGCCGCCGACGACGAGAACCCGCGGACGGTCAATGAGCTCTGGGGTGGTTGCCATGAATCCAGAGTACAGCACTTTGTGAAAATCTTCACTAGCTACTTCTTGGCGGGCGGATCCACCACTTCCACGGCCCCTGTTTCGGCCTCTTCCGGCACGGCAGGCGGGTTCTTGTAGGCACGGCGCAGTTGCAGTGCGGCGCCCGTAACTATGGCGGCGAAGAGCCCGCCGAAACCAAGCACGACGGCGGCCGGCAGGGCATCGTCGACGCCGGCCGGTGTCTTCGCCGAGGGAACGGTGGGATCAGCCAGCGTAGGAGGCGCGCTGGTGGGACTCGCCACCGGGGCCTGCGACGGCGTGCTGAAGTCGCCGCGGCGGTGCACACGGATCCAGTCCGCGATGGAACCCAGCGGGTTGACGCTGGTGGTGGGCACGTCGCCCTTCAACGCAGCTTCGGCATCGAGGATTCCGTAGCCATAGATCGGGTCCTTGCCCGGGGCACCGGCATCCTTGGCCGTGCTGACGATCCTGTTGATCACCTGCTTGGCACTCATTTCCGGCCACTTGGAACGGATCAGCGCGGCCACGCCGGACACGATCGGAGCAGCACCCGAGGTTCCTGCCCACTCTGCATACCCGCCACCGGGCACGCCTCCCACGAGGTCTTCGGCAGGGGCGGCCACGCCAATGCTGATGCCCTGGGATGAGGAGTCAACGCTGGCTTTTCCGTCGCCGTCCAGGCCCGCAACGGTGAGGACGCCGGGAATGGTGGCCGGGGCACCCACCTGCACGTTTCCGCCAACACGGTTGCCCGCCGCCGCAACGATCACCACGTCCTTCTGCTCTGCGTAAAGGAACGCAGCGTCCCAGCTTTGCGGCCAATCCGGAGAGGTACTGCCCAAGGAAATATTGATGACCTTTGCACCGTTATCCACTGCCCAGCGGACGGCCACCGGAATTTGTTCCTGGTCCGTCTTGCCGCCGGGATTGGGTGAGCCGAGCCAGGTGGAGACGGACAGGATTTCGGATTCCGGGGCAACGCCCACCATCCCGTCAGGTCCCCCTGCCGGCGGAACGGTGGGCGTGGCCGTCGGCGAGGCAGAGGGTGAGGCAGTGGGCGTGGAATGGCCGCGCCCGGCCAGCATGGTGGCCACCAGGGTTCCGTGCTCCGGTTTTGCTCCAATGCTCTTCTGGCCGTTGGCGGCTCCGGCACCGGATGCGTCGGCACCGCCTGTCACCACGCCTTTCAGGTCCGGGTGGTTGCCGTCGATGCCGCTGTCAATCACAGCCACCTTGACCCCGGCGCCCTTGGAGACCTGCCAGGCATTGGTGATGCCTGAGTCCTTGAGCCACTGTTCCTTGTCACGCCAGGAATCAGCCATGGCGGAAGGAGCGGTGACCAATCCTCCGGCCAAGGCTCCTCCGGCCAGGAAGGCAGCCAGCGAGGCCGAGAGGAGGCGCCTGTGCCGCATGGTCATGCAACTCCCCGGATACTGAGGGCAATGCCATCCAGGATGTCGTGCTCACTGGATGTTGCGCCCTCGATGCGGCCACCGCTGGCCTGGCCAAGGCGCCACAGGATGCGGCGCCATACCAAGGCACCGGCGCCGATCACGTCCACCCGTCCGGGATGCATGTAGGGCAGTGCTGCCCGCTCGGAGCGGCTCATTTCCAGCAGGTTGGTGGCGGCATCGCCGATGGTCTCAAGGTCCAGGTATGCGCCGTGGATCTTGTTGGGCTGGTATTCGCTCAGGCCAAGGGCGTGCGCTGTGATGGTGGTGATGGAACCCGCGACGCCCACCACGGCTGTGGCGCGGTCAAGCGGGACTGTCTGCGCGGCGAGGTCGATGGCGGCGTCGACGTCGGCCTCCGCAGCGGCGATCTGGGCAGCCGTCGGCGGGTCGCTCTTAAGGTGGCGTTCAGTCAGCCGGACGCAGCCGATGTCCACCGAACGCGCGGCGATGACTCCACGCGAGTCACCCAGGACGAACTCCGTACTGCCGCCGCCGAGGTCCACCACCAGGACGGAGTCGTTCCCCCTGACCGGCAGGACGCTGCTTGCCCCGGCAAAGGACAGCGAAGCTTCCTCATCACCGGAGATGACCTCGGGTGCAACCCCCAACAGGTCCTGGATCCCGTCCACGAACACTTGCCGGTTGCGGGCATCCCGGGTGGCGGACGTGGCAACGAAGCGAACCCGCCCGGCCCCGTGTTCACGGATGAGTTCCGCATAGTCCTTTGCCGCCGCAAAAGTGCGTTCCAGGGCCTCCGGCGCGAGCTCGCCGGTAGCGTCCACGCCCTGGCCCAGGCGCACCACGCGCATTTCCCGAACGACGTCGGTCAACGGGCTCTGTGCCCCATCAGCCGAAACGTCGGCAATCAGGAGGCGGATGGAATTGGTTCCGCAGTCAATGGCGGCAACGCGGCTCATGTACGCTCTTCCGTCGATTCCGTGGTGGGCAGTGAGGTTTTCGATTTGCGGACAGGAGCGGGACGCCCCACGATGTCCGGCAGGCCCTGGGGGCCATGGCGGCTGAGGTCCTTCGACGGGGCTTGGCCCGCCGTGTCCCACGCTCCGTCGCAATAGCAGCGGTCCTTGGTCCACCATTCGGCGACCGCTTCAAGGGCCTCGTCCCCCAAAGGATTGACGCCGGGTCCGGCCGCAAGGGAGTGCCCAACAAGCACGTGCAGGCACTTAACACGGGTGGGCATGCCGCCCGCGGAGACGCCGGCGATTTCGGGAACGGCACCCGATCCGGAGCGCTCGGCGATCTCGTTGCGCGCTTGCAGGTACGCATCGTGGGCGCCGTGGTAGGCGGTGGCCAAGTCCTGGTCGTCCACCAGGCGATCGTTCATCCGGTTCATCAGCCCACCGGCCTCCAGCCGGGAGACAGCCGAGGTGATCACCGGATGGGTCAGGTAGAACGTGGTGGGAAACGGCGTCCCGTTGCTGAGCCGGGGTGCCGTGGCCGCGACCAACGGATTGCCGCACACGCAACGGGCGGGAATCTCGACGACGTCCCTCACCGGACGGCCAAGCTGACGGCTCAGGACATCGAGGTCGTGTGCTGATGGCTGGCGGGATTCCTGCGGCATTGCAGCCGTGTTCTCTTCCACTTGCGCTGCCAACCTTCCTGCCCTTTTGGTCGCCTCCCGCAAGGGCACGACGGCGGCGGGCACCGCGTCTAGTCTGTTGCCGATCGTCTGATGGACTCCCAAAGTGCATCCACCCAAGGCAGGTTTGCCGGGTTCGCAGATGATCCGGAGCCGGTGCGGCCCCCAGGGGTTCCGGCGGCTTCATCCCCGCCAAATACCCAGTAACCCGTTTCACCCGGCATAACCATGTTAATGCGGTCGCGGGCCTGCTGCTTCACATAGTTGGGGTCCTGCCACCGGGAGAGCTGCTTGTTGAGGTCAGCCTGCTCGGCTTCCTTGCTCGCGATTTCGGCCTCCAGCGCCGAGATTTCGGAGCGCTTCTCCAGGAAGATCTTCACCGTTGGGGCCAGCATGATAGTGATGGCAATCATCACCACGGCCAGCGCCAGCACGCGGCCGGAGAATGCTTTGGCCGGTACCGGATCACTCGCCTGGGTCTCGGTGGTGACCCGTGGACGGACCGGAGTCCTTGGGGCACCGGGCCTGCGCGTTCCGCCAGCCTTGCCATGGGCATCAGCCCGCGGACCGGGCTTGGCTTCCGCGCTGCCCGTTACCGCTTTTCCGCGGGCACCGCCGAACTCCGCCTCGATGAGGTCGCCACCTGCAGAGCCTTGGCGGGCGGACTCCGGAGCCGGAGAGCCCTTCCGCGGGGATTGGCCGGGAGCGGCCGGGCCTGACGACCTGCCAAGGGCGTCAGCCCGGGGAACCTTTGGACGACGGGTGGCCATGACACTCCTGTAATGCCCGGTGCTTGCCTGGCGGTTGCTGCGCTTGCCCTGCGCCTGACGTACGTGGCTTTTGTCCTGCCGTGCCCGCGGTTCGGCAGGCAAGCATTAAACAGAACCGGTGGCTATGGTCTTTCCACCATAGCCACCGGTCAGCTGTTTTCGCTGAAGGCTAGCCCTTGAAACGCGGGAAAGCGCTGCGGCCGGCGTAGCGAGCGGCGTCGTCGAGTTCCTCTTCGATCCGGAGCAGCTGGTTGTACTTGGCAACGCGCTCGGAGCGGGCCGGAGCACCGGTCTTGATCTGGCCGGCGTTGGTGGCAACGGCGATGTCGGCGATCGTGGTGTCTTCGGTCTCACCGGAGCGGTGCGAGGTGATGGTGGTGTAACCCGAGCGCTGGGCCAGGGACACGGCGTCCAGGGTCTCGGTCAAGGAACCGATCTGGTTGACCTTCACCAGGAGCGAGTTGGCCGTTGCGGCGTCGATGCCCTGCTGCAGGCGAACCGGGTTGGTGACGAAGAGGTCGTCGCCCACCAGCTGGACCTTGTCACCGATGGTGTCGGTGAGGGTCTTCCAGCCTTCCCAGTCGTTCTCGTCCAGCGGGTCCTCGATGGAAACCAGCGGGTAGTCGGCAACGAGCCCGGCGTAGTAGGCGCTCATCTCGGAAGCAGAAAGTGCCTTGCCTTCGAACTGGTAAGCACCGTCCTTGTAGAACTCGGAGGAAGCAACGTCCAAGGCCAGGGCGATGTCCGTGCCCGGGGTGTAGCCGGCGTTCTTGATGGCTTCCTGGATCAGGTCCAGTGCAGCGCGGTTGGACGGCAGGTTGGGGGCGAAGCCACCCTCGTCGCCGAGGCCGGTGGAGAGGCCCTTCTCCTGGAGGACAGCCTTGAGGTTGTGGTAGACCTCAACACCCCAGCGGAGGCCCTCGGAGAAGGTCTCGGCGCCGATCGGGGCGATCATGAATTCCTGGATGTCAACGTCGGAGTCGGCGTGCGAGCCACCGTTGAGGATGTTCATCAGCGGAACCGGGAGGACGTGGGCGTTCGGGCCGCCGAGGTACTTGTACAGCGGCAGGTCTGCGGAGGCAGCCGCCGCGTTGGCCACGGCCAGGGAGACGCCGAGGATGGCGTTGGCGCCAAGCTTGCCCTTGTTCGGGGTGCCGTCGAGGTCGATCATCGCCTGGTCGATGCTGCGCTGGTCAGTAGCGTCGAAGCCGATCAGGGCCGGGGAGATCTCGTCGATGACGGCGTCTACGGCCTTCTGGACACCCTTGCCGAGGTAACGGCCCTTGTCGCCGTCGCGGAGTTCAACGGCCTCGTGCTCACCGGTGGAGGCACCGGAAGGAACTGCTGCGCGGCCGATCTGGCCGTCGGAGAGCAGGACCTCAACTTCTACAGTCGGGTTACCGCGGGAATCAAGGATCTCGCGTGCGTGGATGGCATCGATAAGCGCCATGGATGTGCTCCTTATGGTGAAGCGATTTACAGGAATCTAGAGGGGAATTCTCGACGTCCTCGTCGCTACTAGCGTAGTCGAGAGTGGCTTAGGTTACGGAACGGCTTCCAACCGCTCACGTCATGAAGGCCGGCCTTGGCCGTCCTGGAACGTCCGCACCGCCTTGCGAAGGGCCCGTTCGGCGTCGACCCCTTGCTCCCGGGCTTTGGCGACGATCGCGAGCAGCAGCTCACCGAGCGCCTCCTCCGAGGCCGGAATGGCGGGAAGCACGACGCCGGCAGGGCGGCTCCCGTGGTCAATGTCGAGGCCCGCGCGTGCGGCCCTGTCCAGGGACTTCTGTGCTGCTGCCAACGCCGGAAGGTGCGGCGGAATCCCCTCGAACGGATCGGCACGTTCCGGCTTCTCGGCCCGCTTGGCGGCGTCCCACTTGAGGATGATTTCCTCGACCGTGGCAGGGAAGGTGTCCTGCAGGCAGCCGTCCGGCCGGAAGACATGCGGGTTGCGCCGCACCATCTTGGCGTTGATGCCGCGGGCGACGGCGTCGAAATCGAAGCTGCCGCGCTCCTCGGCGAGCCGGGCGTGCAGTACTACCTGAAGCAGTACGTCGCCAAGCTCGCCGCGAAGCTCATCGTCAACAGAACCCGCTTCGATCGAGTCCACCACTTCGTAGGCTTCCTCGATCAGGTACTCCACGAGCGATTCGTGTGTGAGCGCACCCATCCAGGGGCAGTGTTCCCGAAGAGCGGCGATGGTCCGGATCAGCAGACCGATGCCTTGGGCGCCGGGACCGTCAGCCGAGGTTGGCGTAGGCATCGTTGATGTACTCGACCAAGGCCTCGCGCTCGTCGAGGGGCAGGAAGGCTGCCTCGGCGGCGTTGAGGGTCAGTTCGAGCAAATCATCGAGGTCATAGTCGAAGGTCTCTACCAGGAGCTCGAACTCGTCCGTCAAAGTCACGCCGCTCATGAGGCGGTTGTCGGTGTTGATGGTGACGTTGAACCCCAGCTGGAACAGCATGTCCAGCGGGTGGCTTTCGATGCCGTCACCGAAGCTGGCGATGGCACCCGTCTGCAGGTTGGACGATGGGCAGATTTCCAGGGCGATGCCGCGGTCCCGCACCCAGCCGGCCACGTTGCCGAGCGTCACGAGCCCAACAGTGCCTTCGCCGTCGTCGTCCGCGTTTTCCTCGAACTCCACCGTGATGTCCTCGGCGATCCGGACGCCGTGACCCAGGCGCAGGGCCCGACCGTCGACGAGGGCCGACTGGATGCTGTCCAGCCCGGCGGCCTCACCTGCGTGGACGGTGGCCGGGAAGTTGTTTGCGGCGAGGTAGGTGAAGGCGTCCTTGAAGCGGGAGGGCAGGAACCCGTCCTCGGCACCGGCGATATCGAAGCCAACGGCACCCTTGGTACGGTGGCGGACGGCGAGCTCGGCAATCTCCTGGCCACGGTCGGCGTGGCGCATGGCGGTGATGAGCTGGCCCACCTGGATCTGCTGTCCGCGCTCGTCAGCGGCTGCGACGCCGGCTTCGAGGCCGGCCTGCACGGCTTCCACTACCTCATCGAGGGTGAGGCCCTTCTGCAGGTGCTGCTCCGGAGCCCACCGGACCTCGCCATAGACCACGCCATCCTCGGCGAGGTCTTCGACGAACTCCTTGGCCACCCGGAAGAGGCCTTCCTTGGTCTGCATCACGGCGATGGTGTGGTCGAAGGTCTCAAGGTAGCGGACCAGGGAACCCGAGTCTGCGGATTCGCGGAACCACTCGCCGAGCGCGACAGGATCAGTGGACGGCAAGGTGTGGCCGACGGCCTCCGCCAGTTCAATGATGGTTGCGGGCCGCAGTCCTCCGTCCAGGTGGTCGTGGAGGGAAACCTTCGGCAGGCTCTTCAGATCGAAGTCGAGGGCAGGGGCAGCGTCAACAATTGGCTCAGTCACGTACCCAACTGTAGGGGGACGGCAGGTGCTTAGCCAGCAGGCTTTGAACGGTCGACGCCCACAATGGCTTTCGCGCTTGGATCCTCCGCGGGAGCGGCGGCAGCAGTGGCCGCAGCCTCCTTGGCGTGGTCCTTCCGTTCAAGGTGTTTGTGCCACCAGCGCAGCACGTGGTCCACGATGATGCCAAGAACCACAGCGAAGGCCACAGCGATGCCAACGCCCAGGAGCGGGTTGTGGTGGACCCATTGTCCGGCCAGGAGACCGATGCCGATCGAATATCCCACCCACGTCACACAGGCAAACGCATCCAGGAAGAAGAACGTACGGTGCCGGAACCCGGTTTGGCCTGCAACGTAATTGACGGCCACGCGGCCCCAGGGAATATAACGCGCCGTGAAAATGAGGACGGCGCCACGCTTGTCCAGCTCATACTGGGCCCAGGCGAACATCTTTTGGACCTTGGGACGGCGCATCCACTTCCAGCGGGTCAGGCCAATCTTGCGGCCCAGGAGGTAGGCCATGTTGTCGCCGGCCATGGCTCCGATGAGTGCCGTAGCTCCAAGGATCCAGAGGTTGGGTTCCCCGCTGTGAAGGGACAGCGCCGAGAGGCCCACAATTGCTGTTTCGCTTGGCAGGATGGTGGCGAATCCGTCGATGAAGAAGAACACCAGGAGCACCGGGTAAATCCAAGGCTGCCCGGCTGCATGCTCGAGCATTTGGTTCAAAAACTCCACGCGGGGGTAGCTCCTAGACGGTTATGACTTGACACTGTGACGGAAGTCGCTCTTAGTGTCCCATGGCCGGGACGTCGTTCGCTACGCCCCAGCCTCGGGATCACACAATTAACGCTATAAGCGAGGGAGTTGTTCCGGCGTCAACCAGTGGGGTGATCTTCCGCCATCCAGGGCCTCATACCGTGGGTGGAGGCGGGGCGCTTTCGCCCGTGGGGCTCTCCGCCTCCGGGATGTTCTCCTTGTCCAACGGAACCGAGCCGCGGACCTTGCTGATGATGCGGTCAATGATGATGCCGAGGATCACCGCAACAACAATCGCGATCACGGCGCCCAGCAAGTGGTTGTGCTCGAACCAGACTCCGAAGAAGTAGCCCAAGACCACGGAGTAGCTGGCCCACAGCACCGCCGACAATGCCGTGAGCCCAACGAAGCGGCGGTGGTTGAAGTGCGTTGCACCTGCCGTGAGGTTCACGGCCACCCGTCCAATCGGGATGAACCGCGCCACCATGATCAGCGAGGCGGCCCGGCGTCGTAGTTCCTTGCCCGCCCACCGGAAGGCGCCCTGCATGCGCTGGGTGCGCATCCACCGCCACCGCTGGATGCCGATGCGGCGGCCGATCAGGTAGGCAATGTTGTCCCCCGAAAAGGCGCCCAGCGCTGCCACCAGGACCAGCAGCCACACGTTCGGTGAACCACTGCTTCCGGAGACAGCGCTGAGGCCTACCACCACCGATTCGCTGGGGATCGGGGGAAAGAAACCGTCGATGACGCAACAGGCCAACACCAGGAACAGCACCCAGGGCTGTTCGGCTGCGGCGAGGATGAAATCGTTGATGGCCTGCACGGGAATTAAGCCTAGGCGATCCTGTCGATAATGAGTTGCCGGGCGGGGCGGGAGCCCTCCGGCGCAATCACCACAGCGCCCTCCAAGGCCTCCTTGGCACGCCCGAACTTCTCCGGCGTATCAGTCAGGAGCGTCATGAGCGGCTCCCCCGCGCGGACCAGGGCACCGGGCTTTGCATGCATCCGGACGCCTGCCGCAGCCTGCACCTGGTCCTCCTTGCGGGCCCGCCCGGCGCCGAGACGCCACGCCGCCACGCCCACCGAAAGAGCATCCAATTCCACGAGGACACCGTCCGCCGGAGCGTAGACGACCTCGGACTCCTTCGCCACCGGCAAGGCGGCCCGCGGATCGCCACCCTGGGCCTCGATCATCCGGTTCCACACATCCATGGCCCGGCCGTCCTTGAGTGCGGCGGCGGGATCGGCGTCATGGATGCCGGCGCCCGCCAGCATTTCCTCCGCCAGCCGGACGGTCAGTTCGACGACGTCTTCCGGACCGCCGCCCGCCAGGACCTCCACAGATTCCTCAACCTCTATGGCGTTGCCCGCCGTCAAGCCAAGTGGCGTGGACATGTCCGTCATCAAGGCCACGGTGTGCACCCCGGCGTCCTTTCCCAGGGCCACCATGGTCTCGGCGAGTTCCCGGGCTTTGGCTTGGTCCTTCATGAAAGCGCCCGATCCGACCTTCACGTCGAGGACCAACGAGCCGGTGCCCTCTGCGATCTTCTTGCTCATGATCGAGGAGGCAATGAGCGGGATCGCCTCAACCGTTCCCGTGACGTCGCGGAGGGCGTAGAGCTTCTTGTCAGCCGGAGCCAGCCCGGAACCCGCTGCGCAGATAACGGCCCCAACGTCCTGGAGCTGGGCCATGATCTGCTCATTGCTGAGGTTCGCGCGCCATCCGGGGATCGCTTCGAGCTTGTCCAGCGTGCCGCCGGTGTGGCCCAGGCCGCGGCCCGAAAGCTGCGGGACAGCGACGCCGAAAACCGCCACCAATGGCGCAAGGGGAAGGGTGATCTTGTCCCCGACCCCACCGGTGGAGTGCTTGTCGCTGGTAGCCTTCCTGCCGCCGTCGGGCGTTGTCAGCGACGAAAAGTCCATCCGCTCCCCCGAGGCGATCATTGCCGATGTCCATCGCGAGATTTCTTCGCGGTCCATGCCGTTGAGGAGGATGGCCATGTTGAGCGCCGCCATCTGTTCCTCGGCAATGACGCCCCGGGTGTAGGCATCGATGGTCCAGTCGATTTGTTCGGGCGTCAGCGTGCCCTTGTCCCGCTTGATGGTGATGATCTGGACGGCGTCGAAGGCTTCGGAGCTGGTCACGTGTTTTCCTCCAGGTGTTCCGGACCGAAGGCGTCAGGCAGCACCTGGTCCATGGTTTTGATGCCTTGGGTGGTCATGAGCTGCATGCCGGGGGCCCGGAACTCGTACAGCAGTTGGCGGCAACGCCCGCAGGGCATCAGCACGTTTCCCTGGCCGTCCACGCAATAGAACGCCGCGATCCTGCCACCGCCGCTCATATGCAACTGACCCACCAGCGCACATTCGGCGCAAAGGGTCAGGCCGTAGCTTGCGTTCTCAACGTTGCAGCCGCTGATGATCCTGCCGTCCTCGGTGAGGGCCGCAGCCCCCACCGGGAACTTCGAATAGGGTGCATACGCCTTGGCCATGGCCTGCTTCGCGGCGTCTTCCAGGGCCTGCCAATTGACGTCGCCCACCGGCTCAGCCCTTGACATACGGTATGCCGCTGGCTGCGGGCGGCCTTGACCTGCCCACCAAACCGGCGACGGCGAAGATGGTCACGAGGTACGGCAACATGGCCATGAACTGGCTGGGCACCGGAGTTCCGATAATGCCCAGGATCGATTGCAGGTTGTAGGCGAAGCCGAACAGCAGCGATGCCAGGAACGCACCGATGGGATTCCACCGGCCGAAGATCAAAGCCGCGAGGGCGATGAAGCCGCGGCCACCGGAAATCTCCTTGGTGAAGGAGTCAATGGTCACCAACGTGAAGACAGCCCCGCCGATGCCGGCAATGGCGCCGCCAAGCGTGACGTTCCAGAAACGGGTGGCGTTGACGTTGATGCCCAGCGTGTCCGCCGCCTGGGGGTGCTCGCCCACTGCGCGGACCCGCAGGCCCCAGCGGGTCTTGAACAGCCCGAACCACACCACGGCCACCGCAATGTACATGAGGTAACCGGCGATGGACTGTTCAAAGAGGATCGGACCAATAATCGGGATGTCGGAGAGCAGCGGAATCGGCAGGATGTCCAGGCGTCCCGGGGTATTGAACTGATCCTTGTTCGGCGCCATGACCGTGCCAAACAGGAATCCCGTGAGGCCCGAGACCAGGACGTTCAGCACCACGCCGACGATGATCTGGTTGACGAGGTACTTGATGCTGAACACTGCCAACACCATGGACACCGCGGCACCTGCCGCCGCAGCAGCAAGCAGGCCGATGTATGGACTGCCCGTCACGGTGGCCACGAGCGCCGCTGTGAAGGCACCGCCCAGCAACTGGCCCTCGATGGCGATGTTGACCACGCCCACCCGCTCACACAGGACACCGGACAACGAGCCGAACACCAACGGAACGGCAAGCGTGACGGAGCCCGCCACCAGGCCGGCGAGCGAAATGGACGGCTGGCGGGCGCCGGCCACGATCCAAACAAGCAGGGCGAAGACGAACACCACGGCGAAGGCGATCGGCAGCCATTTGGGTGAGCGTTCCCCGCGGGTCCACAAGTAGATCGAGTAGGCCGCCATGGCCAGCAACAGGATGGCCAGCAGCACGCCGCCAACCTGGCCTGGGATCATGAGGGCCGGAACCTGGAACGTGTCGCCCGGATCGCTGATCTTCATCTCGGCAGTCTGGCCGGGGCCGAGCAGTCCGAAGAAGACCAGGGCCAGCAAGGCCAGTACTCCGAGTGACACAGGGACCTTCAATGAAGGCCTCGTGCCGGGCAGCGCGGGTGCTCCGGCCTTGGGAGCGGTAGTTGTTGCGCTCACTTGGCACCTCCGGTGGCAACGGCGGCCTTCGGTGCCGCCTTCCTGTTTTTGTTCTTCTTCTTGCTGTCCAGCCGGAAGATGGACCGGATCAGCGGCGGAGCCGCGATGAACAGGACGATCAGCGATTGGACCACCAGGACGATGTCGATCGGCGTTCCCGTTTGGATCTGCATCTGGACCGCGCCGGCCCGGAAAGCGCCGAACAACAGGCCGGCGAAGAACGTACCCCAAGGAGTACTCCGCCCCAGAAGGGCCACCGTGATGGAGTCGAAGCCGATCTGCGCGGCAACGCCGCCGGTCAGGACTTTCTCCGTTCCGGCAACCTGGGCCACACCGCCGAACGCAGCAAGCGCACCCGCGAAGGCCATGACCAGGATGGTTGCGCGGGGAACTTTGACGCCGGCCGTTCGGGCGGCCGCCGGGTTCGCGCCAACAGCCCGGAATTCAAAGCCGATGGTGGACCGGTTCAGCATCCACCACACGCCATAGGTCAGCAGCACGGCTACCAGGAAGCCAAGGTGGAGCCGCGAGCCCGGGATCAGCACCGGGTATGTGGCGGACTCGTCGAGTCGCGGCGAGATGGGGCTGTTGTCCCCGGGTCGGCGGAAAGCGGCCGTGTTCAGCAGGAAGTCCAGCAGGAACAAGGCCACGTAGTTCAACATGATGGTCACGATGACCTCATGCGCGCCCGTCCTGGCTTTCAAGACACCCACGATGCCGCCCCATACTGCGCCGCCCAGGACGCCCATGATGATGACGATCAGCAGGTGCAGGCCGAAGGGCAGGTGCCAGGTGAAACCAACGTAGGCGGCGAGCGTAGCGCTGATGATGATCTGGCCTTGGGCGCCGATATTGAACAGACCTGCACGGAAGGCCAGGGCAACACCCAAACCAGCGCAGATCAGCGGCGTAGCCACGGTCATGGTTTCCAGCATCGGCATGAAGCCCTGGCGTGTGTTGAACACGGCGCCTTGGAACAGTGCCACGTAGCTCTTGGTCATGGCGTCCCACAGGGCCGAGAGGAAGTCGGCAGGGCGGGCGAAGAAGTAGCCTGCAGTCCTCGCTGCCCGGGCGTCCGTGCTGGCAATCAGGAGCCCACCGAGGATCAGTGCCACGATCACGGCGAGGACCGACACGAAGCCGTTGCCCATGACGATCCTGCGCATCGCGCTTCCCTCATGATGGCCTACGTCGCCGCTCTGTGAGGAAACCGGCACGATCGACGGCTCCAGCGTGCCGCCTGCGGTATCCAGGGCGACATCGGCCGCCTGGGCATCCGCAGTGGATTCATGGGGTGTTGCATCCTTCTTGGACTGGTCACTGGTTGTCATCGGAGCCCCCTTCCGGGCTGACGCCGGCCATCATGAGGCCGAGGGTGTCGCGGGGAGTACCGGCGGGAACAATGCCCACGAGCTTGCCCTTGTAAAGCACGGCAATGCGGTCTGCCAGTTCCATGACTTCGTCGAGTTCCGTGGAGACGATCATCACCGGCGTCCCAACATCGCGCTCGGCGACGATGCGCTTGTGCAGGAATTCGATGGAGCCCACATCCACGCCGCGGGTGGGCTGGCTTGCGATGAACAGCCGCAGCGGGCGGGACAGCTCGCGTGCCATGACCACTTTTTGCTGGTTGCCGCCGGAGAGGGTTCCCGCCGCGGCACCGGCCGATGGGGTCCGGATGTCGAATTCCTCAATTTTGGCCTTGGCGTTGTCCGCCACTTTGGTGGGCTTCATGCTCACACCGCTGGCAAAAGGCGCCTGGTCGTAGAGGTCAAGGACAAGGTTTTCCGCCACGGAGAACGGTCCCACGAGTCCGTCGACTGTCCGGTCTTCCGGAACAAAGCCGACGCCGGAACGCAGGACGTCCTTGACGGGCAAACCCAGGAGCTGCTTGCCATCCAGGGTGACGGAGCCGGTGACATGTTCCTGGACCCCGAGGATCGCTTCCGTCAGCTCGGTCTGTCCGTTGCCCTGGACACCGGCGACGGCGAGGATCTCGCCTTGGGCGATGTCGAAGCTGATCCCGTCCACCACGTTGGTGCCGTTGGGAGCGCGAACCGTGAGGTTCTCGACGACGAAGGTGGTCTCCTTGGGCTGTGCCGCCGCTTTGTTCAGGCTCAGGCTGACGGGCCGGCCCACCATCATGGAGGCCAGTTCCGTGGCCGAGGCCGTCGGGGGCGCATCGCCCACCACCTTGCCGCGTCTGACCACCGTGATGACGTCCGAGACGGCCTTCACTTCCCTGAGTTTGTGGGAGATGAAGACAATCGAGGTTCCACTGGCTTTGAGCTGGCGCATGATGTCCAGGAGCTCATCCGTTTCCTGTGGCGTCAGGACGGCTGTGGGCTCGTCCAGGATGAGTACCTTGGCTTCGCGGACCAGCGCCTTGATGATCTCCACGCGCTGCTGGACACCAACCGGAAGGTCCTCCACCAGGGCGTCAGGGTCCACGTCGAAGCCGTATTTCTCCGAGATTTCGCGGATCCGCTTGCGCGTTTCGTCCATGCTGAGGACGCCGCCGAAGGACGTCGGTTCGGCTCCGAGCGCCACGTTTTCCGCGACGCTAAACACTGGGACCAGCATGAAGTGCTGGTGCACCATGCCGATGCCCGCCGCCATGGCGTCGCCGGGCCCGCGGAAGTTCACGGGCTGGTCGTCCACCAGGATTTGTCCGGCCGTAGGTTCATAGAGCCCGTACAGCACATTCATGAGGGTTGATTTTCCGGCACCATTCTCACCGAGGAGGCAATGGATCTGGCCGGATTCGACCACGAGGTCGATGTCTTGGTTGGCGTAGAAGCTCCCGAAGGCTTTCGAGATCCCCTTTAATTCGAGTTTCACAACTCCCACCGTTCTTTGAGTCCGAGGGACGGCTGCACTGCTCACTACCTATGGCAGCAGCCTAGTCAGGGCAAAAACGAGCCGCCAGTACCGGGGAACGGTACTGGCGGCGCGTCCAGGAGTTGCTACTTCTTGGGGCTGGCCGCCGATTCGATCTTCAGCTTGCCGGAGATGATGTCCGCCTTCAGGGCATCGAGCTCAGACTTGGTGTCGGCGGAGATGGCCGAGTCAAGGTCGTGGAACGGGGCGATGGCCACGCCGTCGTTGGCAAGGGTGCCAACGTAGGCCTCGTTGCTGAACTTGCCGTCCTTGTCGTCCTTCACCACGGTTTCCACGGCTTCACCCATCTGCTTGACCACGGAGGTCAGCATCAGGTCCTTGTATTCGGGAGCGGTGAGGAAGCCATCGGAGTCAACCCAGATGAGCTTGACGTCCTTGCCCGCGGCCTTGGCTTCCTTGAGTGCCGCGCCGGCACCCTTGCCAACCGGGCCGGCAACGGGCATCACGATGTCCGCGCCCTGGTCCAGCAGGTTCTTGGTGATCTGCTTTCCGGTGTCCTGCTTCTCGAAGTCACCGGTGAACGAGCCGTCCTGCGTGGCCTTGTCCCAACCGACAACCTGGACGGTCTTCCCCTTGGCCTTGTTGTAAGCCTGGACGCCGTCGTAGAAACCGTCCATGAAGATGGTGACGGTAGGCAGCTTGATGCCGCCGAAGGTTCCCACCTTGCCGGTCTTGGTTGCCGAGGCAGCGGCGTAGCCGGCCAGGTAGGCAGCCTGTGCGGTGTCGTAGACAACCGGTTTCACGTTGGCGATAGGCGTCTGGTACGAGTAGTCGATGATGGCGAAGTGCTTGTCCGTGTTCTTCTCGGCTGCGGCCTTGGTGGCGTCGCCCAGGAGGAAGCCCACCGTGATGGTCATGTTGCAGCCGGCGGACATCATGCCGTTCAGGTTGGTCTCGAAGTCGCTGTTGGCCTTGGACTCCGCGGACTTGGTGTTGATGCCCAGGTCCTTTTCGGTCTTCTTGAGGCCCTCGAAGGAGGACTGGTTGAAGGATTGGTCGTCAAACCCACCGGAGTCGGAGACGATGCAACCGGTGTAGTTGCTGGCGGTGTTGCTGCTGGAGCCGGCGTCGGGAGCCTGTCCGCAACCGCTGAGCAGGAGCGCGGTAGCGCCCAAGGTGGCCACACCGGCCATCGAACCGCGCTTCAGGGTGGCACGCAGTGGTTTCTTCAATGTTCCTCCAGGAAGAAAGTGATGATCGCTACGACTGGTGGTCAATGAGTGTCCGTTTCCAAAACCCCGGGGCAGAAATTCTGTTTTCACTGATGCTTCGCAGCATTGCGCCGTAGCGCACTAATACCACCACCCTAGTGGCGTAGAACACATGGAGGTAGCACAAAGATGGCCCCCGCCCCAGATCGTTGACTTTTTGTTACCAATCAGTAGGCGGGGGCGCCAGTCACAGGCGGACGAGCATC
Organism: Paenarthrobacter sp. NPDC058040; assembly: GCF_042885775.1. Classification (NCBI taxonomy): domain Bacteria; kingdom Bacillati; phylum Actinomycetota; class Actinomycetes; order Micrococcales; family Micrococcaceae; genus Paenarthrobacter; species Paenarthrobacter sp. NPDC058040. Next base: position 196,641 of record NZ_JBHVRN010000001.1, on the reverse strand, counting down.
TTTCCTGTGTTCATTCCGTCCAGCAGGTCGATGAACGCGCGCGGCGCGTTTTCCAGTCCGTCCACGATCGTCTCGTCGTAGCTGACGGTGCCATCGGCCAACCAGCCGGCCATCTTCTGCCGGAACTCAGCAGCGTGCTGCCTCTGGCCGCCCACGAGGAAGCCGCGAAGCGTCAGTTGCTTGCCGATCGCCACGGCCAGGTTGCGCGGAGCTGCCGGCGGCTCAGTGGAGTTGTATTGCGCGATGGCACCGCACATGGCAACCCGCCCTCCGACGTTCATCGTGGCAAGGGCCGCTTCCAGGTGCTCCCCGCCGACGTTGTCGAAGTACACGTCGATGCCCTGCTCCCCCGCGGCCTCGCGGAGCTGCTCCAGCACGGGGGCATCGTTGTAGTTGAACGCGGCGTCGAAGCCGAGTTCCAACAGCCGGGCAACCTTGGCCGCCGAGCCCGCACTGCCAATCACCTTCCCGGCCCCCATGGCCTTGGCGATCTGCCCCACCATGGAACCCACGGCCCCGGCGGCACCTGAGACGAAGACCACGTCGCCTTCCTTGAATTCGGCCACCTTGAGCAGTCCGGCATACGCCGTCAAGCCGGTCATGCCCAACGCTCCGAGGAATGCAGAGGCCGGCGCCAGTCCGTGCGGAACCATGCTCGCCGCTGCGGCGTCAACAACAGCGTGTTCACGCCACCCGAGTTGATGCACGACGACGTCACCCACCTTGAGCGCGTCCGAACGGGACGCGATCACCTCACCTACGGCACCGCCGTCGAGCGCGGCATCGATGCTGAAAGGTGCCGAGTAGGACTTTGCGTCGTTCATGCGGCCGCGCATGTACGGATCCACGGACATGAACTGGTTCTTCACCAGCACCTGGCCATCCTGCAGTTCGGGCAGTCCAGCCTCGGCCAGACGGAAGTTCTCCGGCACGGGACGGCCCGACGGGCGCGAGGCGAGCTGGATTTCGCGGGTTGCGGCTGGCAGTTCCTGGGTCACGGCGCTCATGCTGCGAACTCCACGAGCTTGAGGTCTACGGCAATGTTGCCGCGCGTGGCGTTGGAGTAGGGGCAGATCTGGTGCGCTTTGGCCATGAGTTCCTCGGCCTTTTCACGACCCAGGGCGGGCAGCGCGATTTCGAGTTCAGCGGCCAGGCCGTAGCCTTCGCTGTCCGTCAATGCGCCGAAGTGGACTTTGGCAGCGACAGCGGAATCCGTGAGGTCGACGCGTTCCTTCCGGCCTACAAGGCGCAGCGCTGAATGGAAGCAGGCTGCGTAGCCGGCGGCAAACAGCTGCTCTGGGTTGGTCCCCTGGCCGTTGCCACCGAGTTCCACGGGGCTTGCCAGGGCTACGTCGAGTTTGCCATCGTTGGTGCGCGCGTTACCGTCGCGGCCTTCGCCCGAGGCCAAGGCCTCAGCTGTGTAGAGGGTCTTCATGGATCTATCCCTTTCTGGTGTGGAAATCTTCAGAGTGAGTTCTGCAGTGCCGCGGTGAGCTTGCCGAGAGTGGCGTGAAGCTGTTGGATTTCTGCCGCGGAGAGTCCCGCAGCATCGGCGAGTCGCTGGGGGACGGCTCCAGCACGTTCGCTGAGCCCGCGCCCGGCTGCCGTGAGCACCACGTCGACGCGGCGTTCGTCCTCGGCCGAGCGGTGGCGCTCAACAAGCCCCAGCGATTCAAGTCGCTTCAAGAGCGGCGACAAGGTGCCCGAGTCCAGGCCGAGTTCGGCCCCAAGCTCGCGGACGCTGCGCGGCTCCTGCTCCCACAGGACCAGCATCACCAAGTACTGCGGATACGTCAGGCCCAGCTCGTCGAGCACGGGGCGGTAGACCGCCGTCGCGGCTTTCGATGCCGAGTACAGCGCGAAGCAAACCTGGTGGCGGAGGCGGGGAGCATCACTCATGGATAAAACGGTAGCGCACAATTAAATTGTGCACAACTCAATTGGCCAAACTTTTACCCAACTGAGTCGCAGTTGTGCGCGTTTTGGGCGCTGAAAACGCGCACAAATGCGACCCAGTTGGGTTACTGCTGCTGGTCGCGGATGGTGCGGAGCGCAGCGGCAGTAAGGACGCGGACCGCATAGCCCAAGGCGCGCTCGTCCACGATGAAGTCTCCCCGGTGGAGGTCGTACTCTTCGCCACCGGGCGTGTGAGTACCCAGGCGCATCATGGCGCCGGGGAGGTCGGCGAGGAACCACGCGAAGTCTTCGCCACCCATGGACTGCGGAGTCAGGACAACGGCATTCTCGCCCAACTCTGCCCGGGCCGCGGCCTCGATCAAGGCGGTCTCATGCTCCGAGTTCACCACCGGCGGGACACCGCGGGTGTGCTCCAGGTGGACGTCCACGCCGTAGGGCGCGGCAACCTGCTTCACGACGTCGTCCAGCAGCTCCCCGGCGCTGTGCCAGGCGTCGCGGTCCAGGCAGCGCATGGTTCCGGCCATGTACCCGCTGCCCGGAATCGCGTTCGGAGCAGAACCCGCCGAGATCTGGCCCCAGACCACGGAGACACCGCTGCGGACATCCACGCGGCGCGACAAGACGGCCGGGACGTTAATGGCAATCTGCGCCAAAGCGAACACGAGGTCCTCGGTCAGGTGCGGCCGGGAGGTGTGGCCACCGCGGCCCGTCAGTTCGATCTTGATGGTGTCCGATGCCGAGGTAATGGCCCCGATGCGGGTACCGATCTGGCCAACGTTGATCCTCGGATCACAATGCAGCGCCAGGATACGGGGAACGCCCTGCAGCACGCCCTGCTCGATGCAGGACAACGCGCCGCCCGGCATGGTTTCCTCGGCCGGTTGGAAGATGATGCGGACGGAACCGCCCAACGGGTTGTTCTTGTGCATGCGCTGGAGCGTCAGGGCGATGCCCAGCATGGTGGTGGTGTGGATGTCGTGGCCGCATGCGTGCGTCACACCGTGGTTCTTGGAAGCGAACGGGAGGCCGGTTTCCTCGATGATCGGCAGGGCGTCGATGTCGCCGCGGAGGGCGGTGGCGATGGGGCCTTCCCCCACGTCCACCGTCAAGCCCGTGCCCTCCAACCTGCGTGGCTTCAACCCGGCAGCCTCGAGACGCTCCACGAGTTTGTCCGTGGTGCGGAATTCCTTGAAGGAAAGTTCGGGGTGCGCGTGCAGGTCCCGCCTGAATTCGATGAGTCCGGGCAACAGCTCGTCAACCCAGGGACCAACAACAGGGGTGGGCTCGGTTTCAGTCGTGTAATTGCGCACGTCACAACTCTAGCCATGCACAGCCTTCGAAGAACGAAAGCCACCTCTTGGTTACGCTGCGTTCAGGCGCAGGACAAGCAAAGAGGTGGCTTGCGTTATAAGGCTCCGGCTAAAGCACGTCCGTGTCGCCGCTGGCTTTCAGGGCATCGACGGCACCCTTGACCCTCTGCGCGTGTTCCTTGGTGGTCACCAGGAGTGCGTCCGGGGTGTCCACGATGACGACGTCCTTGATACCGATCAGGGCAATAACGCGCTTGGTGTCCGAAACAACCACGCCGCTGGCGTTTTCGGCGAAAACGCGGGCGCCCTCGCCAAGGACTGTCACCTCGTCAACGTCGCCGGCATTGTTGAGGCGTCCGATCGCGGCAAAGTCACCGACGTCGTCCCAACGGAAAGTACCAGGTACGACGGCGACATCGCCGGCTGCCGCTGCGGGCTCAGCGACGGCGTAGTCAATGGCAATCTTGGGCAAGGTTGGCCACACGCGCGCGGTCACTTCGTCGCGCTGCGGCGTGTCCCAGGCCTGCGCAATCTCCTGGATCCCGCCGAACAGCTCCGGCTGGTTGGCTTCCAGGTGCTTGAGCATGAGGGCAACGGGAGCCACGAACATACCGGCATTCCATACGTAGTCGCCTGCCTCGACGTACTTACGGGCAACGTCTTCGCTGGGCTTCTCGACGAATTCCGCCACGGCCAGCGCGTTTGGCGCACCGTCGACCTTCAGTTCCTTGCCGGAACGGATGTAGCCGAAGCCGGTTGACGGGTGCGTGGGCTTGATGCCGATGGTGACGATCTTGCCGGTTGCCGCGGTGAAGATGGCTTCCCGCACGGTGTCCTGGAAGAGCTCGTCCGGGCTGATCACCTGGTCTGCCGCGAAGGAGCCCATGATGGTTTCCGGGTTCCTCTGGTAAAGGATGGCCGCCGCAAGGCCGATGGCTGCGCCGGAATCCTTGGGTTCGCTTTCGAGGACCAACTCGTCATCCCCTACTTCGGGGAGCTGGCGGCACACGGCCGCGCGGTGCGCCTGGCCCGTCACCACGAGGACCCGCTCGCCGGCCAAAGGCTCAAGGCGGTCATAGGTGGCCCTCAACAAAGTGCTGCCGGAACCGGTCAGGTCGTGGAGGAACTTCGGTGCCGCGGCACGCGAGAGTGGCCACAGCCGGGTCCCCACACCGCCTGCCGGAATGACTGCATGGAAGCGGTCCAATGGCGATTCCGGGAATGTCGCGTCTTCTGTACTCACCTCAATACTTTATCGGACACCGCTGGCAGGCCCCGCCGCGCGCCACACATGTGGCATTAGTCTCATGCGGCGGAAAAATTCGCGGAATCACGGGCGGGAAACACAGAATTAACAAGCAGAGAAGCCGGTCCTAAATTGAATAAGCTGTTAGCGAAGCCTAGATTTAGGCGTGAGCTACGAGTGCTCTCGCAGCAGGCGTTCCCCCCGCGTGGATCCCATGCCAGCGCCGCTGTGTTGCAGGAAGGTTTATTCAGTGCCGACAAAACCAGCTGGCACCTTGTACCGCGGCCGTGAAGGCATGTGGTCCTGGGTTGGACACCGCATTACCGGTGTAGTGATCTTTTTCTTCTTGTTGGTCCATGTGCTGGACACCTCATTGGTGCGCGTGTCCCCTGAGGCCTACACCGCCGTTATCGGCGCCTACAAGAACCCCCTCATGGCCCTGGGTGAAACGGGCCTGGTCGCTGCGATCATCTTCCACGCCTTCAACGGCCTGCGTGTGATCGCGATCGACTTCTGGAAGAAGGGCGCAAAGTACCAGCGCCAACTGCTGTGGGTCGTACTTGCACTGTGGCTGGTTACGTTCGCAGGTTTCGCCATCCGCCACCTTTCCCTCGCGCTGGGAGGCCACTAAGCCATGACCACCATCCAGTCCCCCCGCTCGGGCAAGATTGCCCCGAAGTACAACCGCACCGGCAGCAGCCGCGGCAACTTCGAAATGATCGCCTGGCTCTTCATGCGCCTCTCCGGCATCGTCCTGGTGGTGTTGATCTTCGGCCACCTGTTCGTGAACCTGCTGGTGGGCGAAGGCATCCACGCCATCGACTTCGGTTTTGTCGCCGGCAAGTGGGCAGATCCCTTCTGGCAGTTCTGGGACCTGGCCATGCTCTGGCTGGCCATGCTCCACGGCACCAACGGCGTCCGCACCATCATCAACGACTACGCGGAAAAGGACTCCACCCGCTTCTGGCTCAAGGTGGTCCTGTACGCAGCAACTGCGGTCATCGTCATCCTCGGCACCCTGGTGATCTTCACGTTCAACCCGTGCCCCGTCGTCGACGGCGTTCAGTTGCCTGGCGGTTTCTGCCCGGCGCCGTAGCGGCTCCTCCGGTGGGCCTGTTCCAAGGGCCGCACCCGACTTAGCGGAGCAGGCTCCGCCGACCATCTGAATTTTTGAAAGAGAGAGCATCTGGTATGCAGGTCCATAAGTACGACGTCGTCATTGTCGGTGCAGGTGGCGCCGGCATGCGCGCCGCGATCGAGTCTGGTCAGCGCGCACGCACAGCGGTACTGACCAAGCTCTACCCCACTCGTTCGCACACCGGTGCGGCCCAGGGTGGCATGTGTGCAGCATTGGCCAACGTCGAAGAAGACAACTGGGAATGGCACACCTTTGACACCATCAAGGGTGGCGACTACCTGGTTGACCAGGACGCAGCAGAGGTCATGGCGAAGGAAGCCATCGACGCCGTGCTGGACCTGGAAAAGATGGGTCTGCCGTTCAACCGCACACCCGAAGGCCGGATCGACCAGCGCCGCTTCGGTGGCCACACCCGCGACCACGGCAAGGCCCCCGTCCGCCGTGCTTGCTACGCTGCCGACCGCACCGGCCACATGATCCTGCAGACGCTGTACCAAAACTGCGTCAAGCACAACGTTGAGTTCTACAACGAGTACTACGTCCTTGACCTGCTGATCGTCGAAGAAGACGCAGTGCGCGAGGACGGTACTCCGTACAAGCAGAAGCGTGTAGCCGGCGTCGTCTCCTACGACCTCGCTTCGGGTGAACTGCACGTGTTCCAGGCCAAGTCCGTTGTGTTCGCATCCGGTGGTGCAGGCAAGGTCTTCAAGACCACGTCCAACGCCCACACGCTCACCGGTGACGGCATGAGCATCGCCTTCCGCCGCGGCATTCCGCTGGAGGACATGGAGTTCTTCCAGTTCCACCCGACCGGCCTCGCCGGCCTGGGCATCCTCCTCACCGAGGGTGCGCGTGGTGAAGGCGCCATCCTGCGTAACTCGGAGGGTGAGCGCTTCATGGAGCGCTACGCCCCCACCATCAAGGACCTCGCACCCCGTGACATCGTGGCCCGCGCCATGGCCAACGAGGTACGCGAAGGCCGCGGTTGTGGCCCGAACAAGGACTACGTCCTCCTCGACCTGACGCACCTTGAGCCCGAGCACATCGAAGCCAAGCTTCCGGACATCACGGAATTCGCCCGCACCTATCTCGGTGTTGAGCCGTTCACGGATCCCGTACCGGTGTTCCCGACGGCCCACTACGCGATGGGTGGCATTCCCACCAACATCGCCACCGAGGTCCTGCAGGACAACGACACTGTAGTGCCTGGCCTCTTCGCAGCCGGTGAAGTTGCCTGTGTTTCCGTGCACGGTTCCAACCGCCTTGGCACTAACTCGCTCCTGGACATCAACGTCTTCGGCAAGCGTGCCGGTGTTGCGGCCGCTGAGTACTCCAAGACCGCCGACTACGTTGAGCTGCCCGAGGATCCGGAAGCCATGACCCGTGGCATCCTGTCAGGCCTGCTCAACGGCACCGGCACGGAGCGCGTGGCCCAGATCCGCAAGGAACTGCAGGACACCATGGACGCCAACATGCAGGTGTTCCGCACCAAGGAATCGCTGCAGCAGGTCTTGAGCGACATTGCTTCCTTCGAAGAGCGGTACAAGAACGTCACCGTCCAGGACAAGGGCAAGCGCTTCAACCTGGACCTCCTGGAAGCCGTGGAACTGGGCTTCCTGCTGGACATGGCAAAGGTCATGACCGTTGGTGCCTTGCACCGTGAAGAGTCCCGCGGTGGCCACTACCGCGAAGACTTCCCGGACCGCGACGACGAGAAGTTCATGAAGCACTCCATGGCTTACCTGGACGACTCCGTCACCGCCGCCTCGTCGGCCGAGTCCGTTGCGGGCATCCGTCTTGAGACGAAGCCCGTTGTCTTCACCCGTTACGAGCCGATGGAGCGTAAGTACTAATGACCACCGAAATGGCAGAGCCCGCTTCCAAGATCGAGCTGCCCGCAAGCGTTGCTGGCGACGGTGAGATCCCCACGTTCCACATCACGCTGCGCGTACGCCGGTACGATCCCGAGATCTCCGACGAAGCACGCTGGGACGACTACAAGCTGACCATGTACGGCACGGACCGCGTGCTGGACGCCCTCCACAAGGTCAAGTGGGAGATCGACGGCACGGTTTCGTTCCGCCGCTCCTGCGCCCACGGCGTGTGTGGTTCGGATGCCATGCGCATCAACGGCCGCAACCGCCTCGCCTGCAAGACGCTGCTGAAGGACCTGGATACCACCAAGCCGATCACCGTTGAGCCCATCAAGGGCCTTCCGGTGGAGAAGGACTTGATTGTGGACATGGAACCGTTCTTCCAGTCCTTCCGCGAAGTGATGCCGTTCCTGATCAACAAGGGCCACGAGCCCACCAAGGAACGCCTGCAGTCCGTCGAGGACCGTGAGCGCTTTGACGACACCACCAAGTGCATCCTCTGCGCCGCCTGCACCTCGTCCTGCCCGGTCTTCTGGACCGACGGACAGTACTTCGGCCCGGCCGCGATCGTCAACGCCCACCGCTTCATCTTCGACTCCCGTGATGACGCCGGCGACATGCGCCTGGAGATCCTCAACGACAAGGAAGGCGTGTGGCGCTGCCGCACCACCTTCAACTGCTCCGAGGCTTGCCCGCGTGGCATCCAGGTGACCAAGGCCATCGCCGAGGTCAAGCAGGCCATCCTGGCCCGCAAGATCTAGTCGGCCGTTCCCAAAGAACAGCACGACGACGGCGCCGCTCACCACTGTTGGTGAGGGGCGCCGTCGTCGTTAATCAACTGCCGCAACCCACATCCCAACGCAAGGAGACCAGCGTGTCACGCTCTGAGAAGATCAGCTTCACGGGAAGCACCGGCGATACGCTGGCCGGAATTGTGGACGTACCCGAAGGCCCCGTCCGCGGTTGGGGCGTGTATTCGCACGGCCTGACGCTCGGCAAGGACAGCCCCGCGGCATCCCGGATCTGCAAGGGCTTGGCGGAGCAGGGCGTGGGAATGCTGCGCTTCGACAACCTTGGCCTGGGCGGTTCGGCCGGCGAATGGTCGGCCGGTTCCTTCAGCGTGAAGGTGGCCGACACGATCCTGGCGGCAGACTTCATGCGGCTCACCGGCCGGGAGATCTCTTTGCTGGTAGGGCATTCGTTCGGTGGTGCGGCTGCCCTGGCCGCTGCTCGTGACATTCCGGGACTGAACGCCGTGGTGACTGTTGGTGCGCCGTATGAGCCCAAGCACGTGGAGCACATGTTCGACGCCGAAATCGAGTCGATCCTGCGCGACGGCAGCGCCGTGGTGGACCTTGGCGGGCGCCCCATGGAGATCCGCAGGCACTTCGTGGAGGACGTGGAGCGTGCAGACCTGCGGGACTGCATCCGGACCCTGCACAAGCCGCTCATGGTGATGCACTCCCCCACGGACAACACCGTGGGGATCGACAACGCCAGCGAGATCTTCCGCACTGCCCGGCACCCCCGGAGCTTCATTTCGCTGGAGGGCAGCGAACACCTGCTCACAGGGAAGGGCCAGGCAGCGCGGGTGGCCCGGATCATCGGAGCGTGGGCGGACCCGTATTTGGAGATCCGGGACTGACGCTACTTGCCGATGGCGGCCTTGCTCTCGCTGATCCATTGCTCGGCTGCCTTGTCGGGGCCCAGCCGCTTGAAGAGCACCTCGGTGTTGATGCGCGCCGTGATCTCGGAGACTGCAGTGGAACCGGTGGGACCGATGTACGTGGGTGCGAAGTCCATCTTGCCAATTTGGTCAATGTAAGCCGCCTCAACCTTGCCCTGCGGTGTCAGCAGGTCCTGGATGGCCGTCCGCATGCCGGAATTGCTGGGCACCCCGCGGTCGCTCTGGATGATCTTCGCGGCCGACTCATTGTTCACCAGGAAGCTCACGAGCTTGGCGGCAGCGTCCGCGTGTTTGCTGCGGGCGGAGATGGTGTAGAACTGCGAGGATTGGAGCCAGATGCCCGGGGTGGGCGTCTCCCCCGGCAGCTTGAGCAGCCTCAGGTCGGCGCCTGAGGCTTTGCTGAGCGCCGACAGGGAGTTGCTCCACGTGAGCATCATGCCCGCCTTGCCCATGCCCATAAGTGTCTGTTCGGTGCTGACGTTGAGCTTCTCGACGGTTTCGGAAGCACTGGGTGCGGCCCCTGACTCACTGAGCTTGAGCGAGTAGTCGAAGTAGGCCTGCACTGTCCCCCTGTCCAGCCCCAACTGCCCATCCTGGGTGTACAGGGACTGCCCGCGTTGGCGGGCGAAGGCATCGAGCGAGTCATGGGTCAGGACGGTTGCGGTTCCGAAGGTGCCCTTGGGGCTCTTGGACGTGATGTCACCGGCTATGCGGGCGAAGTCGTCCCAACTCCACTTGCTGTCGTCCGGGAGGGAGACTCCCGCTGCCTGGAACACGGCAGGGTTGACGACGATCGCCAGGGCGTTGGCTCCAGTGGAGACACCGTACTGGGTGCCCTTCACTTGGCCGTTCTCCAGGGCGCCCTGGTCCAGCTTGGATAGGTCCAGCGAAGCGTTGACTTTGGACAGATCAAGGAGGGCGCCACGGTTGGCGTACTCGGCGGGGTACGCACCTCCCATGGTGATGACGTCCGGGGCATCGTTGGCCGCAACCTGCGTGGCCAGCTTGTCGAAATAGCCACCGATGTCGCCGTACTCGGGCTTGACCTTGATGTTGGGGTTGGCAGCTTCGAATTCGGCGATGGCCTTGTTGGTCAACTCTGCCCGGCCGGCGTTTCCCCACCAGGAGAACCGGATCTCGACGGGCCCACTTTCGGCCTGGGTGTTGCCGCTGCCTGCACAGCCGGTAGCCAGGCCGGCCAGGCCGAGCGCTGCGACGAATGCGATTGATTTTCGGATACTACGTAGAGATGTACGCGCCATTGGGTATGCTTCCTTCAGACTCAGAAAACGGTTCCTGAAACGTATCAAGTGCGGTAATATCCGTCAATAGTTCTGACCGTTAACTATTTCTCGCCAGCCACCGGAGGCTCTCCTTGTCCCTGAAATCCAACGACCCCATGATCCCGGACCCCCACCGGGAACACGTCCCGGACCAGACAATCGGCATCGACCGCGAGGCACTGGTCGGGCGGCACAACGTGAAGCAGCAGGAACTGGATCCGCGCAGCCCGGTCTCCGTTGGCAATGGCGAATTCGCCTTCACCATGGATCTCACGGGCCTGCAGACGTTCCCCGGCTCCTATCCGGTAGGAGCACGCGATGAACTCCCGCCGGGAACGCTCCTCGGCACGCAGGCACAGTGGGGTTGGCACTCCATCCCGCCCGAAGGGCCGTACGAGCTCTCCGCTTCCACCGTCCTGTACGACTCGCCACGTGGCCCTGTGCCTTACGTGGACATGGTGGGCGACATCGTCAACGACCGCGAGACCGACACGTCGCAGGCAGAAACGTGGCTCAGGGCCAACCCGCACCGGCTGGACCTGGGACGGATCGGCTTCCGTTGGGTGGAGGACGGCCTGGAGCGCCGCCTCAGTCCGGCCGACATCACGGGGACGGAACAGACGCTGGACCTGTGGTCGGGCATCGTGACCAGCCGCTTCACCGTGGCCGGTCACCCCGTCACGGTTACGACGGCGTGCCACCCGGACCGTGACGAGCTCGGCTTGCGCGTGAAATCGCCTGCGTTGGGGGCGGGCCTGGTGGTCGGCTTCGACTTCCCGTACGGATCTGAGGCCTGGCATGACGCCGCGGACTGGTCCAGCCCGGAGGCACACAGCACCACACTGGAGCCGCCTGTCCAGGATGGGGTTGCCGGCCCCACGAGTTGGGTTGTCCGAAGGGAACTGGATGACTCCCGCTATGCGGTTGTGGTCACGGGCCGCGGTATCCACGTCCAGCAAACGGGCCGGCACTCCCTGCGCCTGGCATCCGAAGAGCCGGGTGCCCTCGACGTCTCCATCGCGTTCGTGTCTGCCGGGGAAGGCGACTGTATTCCCCGGGGCAACAACAGGTTGAGTATCCCCGCGCCCAAGGCAGACCAGCCGGGAGAGCTGGGCTCCGGCGTCGTACGTTCCCTGGGACTGAAGGCAGGCAGCGACGTCGCGGCAGCCTCGGCAGCCTACTGGCCGGCTTTCTGGTCGTCAGGAGGAGCGATCGAGCTCCATGCGACGGACGATCCGCGGGCCAAGGAGTTGGAGCGCCGGATTATCCTCTCCCAGTACCTGACCGCCATCAACTGCTCGGGCTCCTTGCCTCCACAGGAAACAGGGCTTGTCTGCAATTCGTGGCGCGGCCGTTTCCACCTGGAAATGCACTGGTGGCACGCCGCCCACTTTGCCCAATGGAATCGTCCGGAACTCCTACTGCCGTCCTTGCGGTGGTACTCCGCAGTGCTGGAGACGTCCAGGCAAACCGCCAAGCAGCAGGGTTTCGAGGGCGTGCGCTGGCCCAAGCAAGTGGGGCCGGACGGGCGGGAGAGCCCCAGCCCGATCGGGACCTTCCTCATTTGGCAGCAGCCGCACCCGATCTACCTGGCGGAACTGGTGTACCGTGCCAACCCGAGCCGGGAAGTGCTGGAAGAGTTCGCGGAGATTGTGTTCGAGTCGGCTGCCTTCATGGCCAGCTTCGCGCATCCCACGGAGCGCGGTTTCGAACTCGGCCCTCCCCTGGTTCCGGCGCAGGAAAGCTACGGTTCCATTCGAGGCAGGGTCAGCAATCCAACCTTCGAGCTGGCGTACTGGCAGTGGGCCCTCGGTGTCGCCTCCGAATGGCGTACCCGGCTGGGGCTGGTACCTGAAGCGGCGTGGGTCAACGTCATGGAGGGCATGGTGAAACCCCACGTGGCGGAGGGAGTCTACGCCGCGATCGACGTCGAGCCCTTCACCATCCGCACCGATCATCCGTCCATGCTGTGTGCCCTCGGCGTGCTGCCGCAGACGGACCTGATCGATCCTGCCATCATGCGGACCACCCTGGCCGATGTCCTTGCCGATTGGGACTGGGGCAGCACCTGGGGTTGGGACTACCCGGTGATGGCGATGACCGCCGCCCGCCTGGAGGACCCCGAGGCTGCCGTGGATGCCCTGCTCCTGGGCGCCGGCAAGAACACCGTGTTGCCCAACGGTCACAATCGGCAAACGGATTCCTTGCCCCTTTACCTGCCAGGAAACGGTGGACTGCTGGCCGCCGTGGCGCTCATGGCTGCGGGTTGGGACAACGGACCGGATCGTCACGCCCCGGGGTTCCCGGCGGACTGGAACGTGGCTTGGGAGGGGCTGGTGCGGGCGCCGTAGCAACGCGGGGTCACTTACGGCCCATCATGGGCGTCGGAATGGGCCGTAAGTGACCCCGCGTTGCTTTTCTAGCCGCGTTTGGGACCCAGCGACGCTCCTACCAAAGCGCCCAGGCCCACTCCCAACAGGATGCCGACAAAGGGCGAGTTGAACACCAACTGGCCCACTATCAGCCCCGCGGCCGCGCCAAGGAGGCATCCGATCCACAACTGGTTGTTCATGGCGCCTCCACGTCCGGGGTCAGGTTTGTGGCGTAGCCCGGCGGGCGCCGAGGAACTTCTTGCGTGGAGTCTCCCCCGCCTGGACGTCGGCCTCACGGATGGCAGACCACGACGCCGAGATGAGGTACACCTGGCTGACCAGGTTGAACCAAATGAGCAAACCGATGATGATCGCGAAGGAGGCCAGCACCGGATTGTTGCCCGCACGGGCGAGAAGCTCTGTGCTGAAGAACTGGAGGACGGCGGTTCCGACGCCTGCCAGGACCACCCCTTCCAGGAACGCCTGGCGTCCCAGCTTCAGGCCACCGGCCAAGCGGAACAGCACTGCCGCCGTCGCGCAATTCAAGAGGAGCGGAACCACGATCTTGACGACGGCGGCGATCGGCCCGGCAACGGACTCATCCAGGCGCAGGGCAGAGAAGATCCAGTCGGCGGCCGTGCCGAACACCAGGGAGGCACCGGCGCTGACCACCAGGATGACCCCCAGCAGCAGCAAGGTTCCAGCATCAACGAGCTTCTGGAGCACTGCGCTCCGCTGGAGGGGGTCCGCCTTCATGACTCCGCGGACGCCTTCCCGGACGCTGGCGATCCAGCCCAAGGACGTGAAGATGGTGACCACGGCCGCAATGGCCGCTGTCCAGCCAAGGCCTGAGGGGTTCAGCAACGTCTGGGGGTCAACGAGGCCTTCACCGCCGTTGACCTGCAAGAGACCCGGCGCCGCAGAAGCCACGCTGCGGATCACGGCATCTTCCAGGACGGGGTTACCGCCCAGGACAATGCCCGCGATGGCAAAGCCGGTGGTGAGGAGACCCGTCACGGAGAAGAACATGTTGAACCCGATGCCCGCGCTCAGCAACGGCCCGTGCTGGCGGGAGTAATGCTGGAACGCGCGCATTGCGCGGTTGGTGTTCAGCCTGGCGAGGACCAGGGCGAAGAAGACCCCGGCCTTCCTGGGAAGGCCATCCCCGGCTCGCTTGCTGTGGCCCCAGTCCTGGCGTTTGTGGAGAAGTTCGAGTTTGAGCTTGGCCAGCTCAGTTGGCAGCGGAGGACTGTCCGCGTGTGGACGTTGATTCCGCCTGCTGGTCTTCGTCACTGTCGCCGCCAAAGTCGAGCTCTTCCCGTAGCTGCCAAATTCCATTGGTGTCGTGCTCGTAAAGTCCCATGCTAACCACAGGGAAGGTTGCCCGGTAATCACTGAGCACCGTTTCGGCCTCGTCAAGGTTTTCCTGGGCAACGTCGTGGGCCACCGTGACATGCGGGTGGTACGGGAAAGGAAGCAGGCGCTCGAGCGGGCCGGTCTGGAGTTTCTCGTGCAGTTGGACGCACTCCTCGAAACCCTGCTCCACGTTGACGAACACCACGGGAGAGACGGGACGGAACGATCCCGTTCCGGCAATGGTGATGCTGAACGGCGGCTGGGTCCGTGCCACGGCGCGTACGTGGTCGCGGGTGGCTTCCCAGTCCTGCGTTGGCGTGGTGGTGATCAGCGTGATGTGCGCCGGAATGACCTCGGCCATGGGATCGCCGAACGACGCCCGCCATTCCTGCAGTTCCTGCGCAACCTCCGGCGGGAAGCCGAGAATCACGCCGATGCACATGGCGTCACCGGCACCGCAACCGGTGCCGGTGACGGCGGGCTGGCGCGAATCGTCCGGACTGGCGCCCTGTGGGGCATCAGTCGCGACGTTGAGCTGACCAGCTGCGCACATGGATTTAGCGGACTCCCTGCTCTGCTCCGCGGTACGGCAGGAACCCAACCTTGGAGTAGACATCGGCGAGCGTGGCAGAAGCGATTTCGCGTGCCTTGTCCGCGCCGTGGGCCAGCAGGCGGTCCAGTTCGGCAGGATCGGCGAGGAGCTCGTTGGCTCGTTCGCGTATGGGGGCCAGGTGTCCGGACACCAACTCGGCGAGGTCTACCTTGAGGTGGCCGTACATCTTGCCTTCGTAGTCCGCCACGATCTTTTCCACCGGGGTGCCGCTGATGGCCGAGTAGATGGTCAGCAGGTTGGAGACGCCCGGCTTGTTCTCGCGGTCGTAGCGGATCTCGGTCTCGGTGTCCGTGACCGCTGACTTGATGCGCTTGGCCACGGTCTTGGGGTCGTCCAGGAGGTTGATGAGGCCAGCCGGTGACTCCGCGGATTTGGACATCTTGGCCGTGGGGTTCTGGAGATCGTAGATCTTGGCCGATTCCTTCTGGATGAAGGCCTCGGGCACCTGGAACGTCTCGCCGAACCGGCTGTTGAAGCGGTTGGCCAGGTCCCGGCTGAGCTCCACGTGCTGGCGCTGGTCCTCGCCCACCGGCACGCCGTGGGGCTGGTACAGGAGGATGTCCGCGGCCTGCAGGATGGGGTAGGTGAACAAGCCAACACTGGCGTGGTCCGAACCCTGCTTCTGGGCCTTGTCCTTGAACTGCGTCATGCGGCCGGCTTCGCCCATGCCCGTGATGCAGTTCAGGACCCATGCCAGCTGGGCGTGCTCAGGTACCTGGGACTGCACGAACAGCGTGCACTTTTCCACATCCACGCCGCCGGCGATGTACTGCGCGGCGGTAACACGGGTGCGGCGCGCGAGTTCGGCCGGATCCTGGGGAACGGTGATGGCGTGCAGGTCCGGGATGAAGAAGACGGCGTCGTATTCATCCTGCATGCGGACCCAGTTGACCAAGGCGCCAAGGTAATTGCCCAGGTGCAGGGAGTCGGCGGAAGGCTGCATGCCCGAAAGCACGCGGTGCTTGGCGCCGACAGCCAGCTTGGTGGAGGTAGCGGTGGCCGGCAGGACGGCGGCGTCTGTTTCAGCAGTAGTCATGGGGTAAAAACTTTCGTCAAGCTCTAGAGCCGGTAGTCAACAACCACCGGGGCATGGTCGGAGAAGCGGGTGTCCCACGAGGGCGCCCGGTCCACTACTGCCGAGAATGCTGCGGCAGCCAGTGCGGGGGTAGCCAAGTGGTAGTCGATGCGCCAGCCAGTGTCTGTGTCAAAGGCTTTTCCGCGCTGGGACCACCAGGTGTAGGGGCCGGCGACATTTCCTGCCAGGCCCCTGTGGACATCCCTCCATCCGATTTCTTCGCCGAAGAAACGGTCAAAGTAGGCCCGCTCCTCCGGAAGGAAGCCGGCACGCTTGACGTTGCCCTTCCAGTTCTTGATGTCGAGTTCCGTGTGGCCGACGTTGAGGTCGCCCACCACCAGCGCATGGTCGCTGTGCTTGGCCAGCTCAGGCAAGCGCGTGGTCATGGCATCGAGGAAGCGGTACTTGTCGTCCTGCTTGGGCGTGCCTGCCTCGCCGGAGTGCACGTAGGCGCTGACGGCAGTGAGGGTGGTGGCTTCACCCGCGGCGTTCCGCAAGGAGAAATCGGCTTCCACCCAACGACCGGACCTGTCGAAGTAGTCGTCCCCATTGCCCACGCGGGTAGCGGTGGGTTCTTCGCGGGAGGCGATGGCAACGCCTGCGCGACCCTTGGCTTCGGCCTCCGAATGGAGGATGTACCAGCCCTCCCCGATCAGGGTGTTGACGATGTCGTCAGGGGCACGGACTTCCTGCAGGCAAAGGATGTCCACTTCGCGCGGCTCCAGCCATTCCGCCATGCCCTTCTTGTAGGCGGCCCTGAGGCCATTGACGTTGACCGATGCGATGCGAAGGAAATCCTTCTTCAATGCCGTACTCACCCGCTCTACTCTAGTCGATGATGGTTCCGGCCACGGGCTCATCAGAGTCACCCGAAGACTTGATCATGTCCCGGGCATTCGTGGACGTAATGGCGATGGTTTCGAGGGCGCGGTCGATGGTGTCCTGGTTGGCGTCGGCACCCTTGGCGCGCTCTTCCTCCACCACGCGTACCTGGACTTGGACAATCTTGAACGAGTGGTCCAGTTTGAGGTCGCGCACATCGTCTGCCTGGCTCCGTTCGGACACCACCCTGGTGCCGCCATGGTCTGCAGAGGACGACGACGGCGCGCGGCCGGTTGCCGCGGCGAACGCATTTTGCGCTTCGGTCAACTTGGCCCCGGCCCGCTTCGCAGCCCGCTGGATGCTGAACACGACGAACGCGGCAAGCGCGAGCCAGCCAAAGGAGACAACAGCAACGACCCAGCCCACGACGTCGTTCTGGTTGGCGGCGAAGATCACAGCCACCAGGAAGGCGATGATGACTACGGTCATTCCCAAACCGCCGATGCGGAAGCCCTTGAGGGGGCCGCGGGCGGAAGCGGACGTGGATGGGTGCGGGTCACCGAGAGATTGCATGTACCAATTGTCGCAAACCCTTGGGGCTGCCCCGGACGCTTCCACGGACGGCGAACAGCCCCAACCCGAGGTCCTATTTCAGGAAGAGCTGACGCAGCCTGCCCGTGGTCAGCATGATGCCCAGGACGATCATCACCACGTAGTAGGCCACGTGGATGGCCGTCGCAGGCGTGAAGGCGCCCACGCTGATCTGACGGAGCAACTCCACCCCGTGCCACAACGGCATGGCTTGGATGAACCACTGGATGGGCTGCGGGTAAACACTCAGCGGATAGAACGTGGCGCTGAACAGGAACATGGGCAGCAGGAAGAAGTTAATCCAATCCATCTGCTGGAAGGTCTTCATGAAGCTGGTGATCCCCATGCCGAAACTCGCGAAACCAAAGGCGATCAGCACGGACGCAGGGATTACCAGGATGGCCCACCACGTGGTCAGCAAGCCCATGACGCCCATGACCGCCGTGAATCCGGTGGCGTACAGGAGCCCCCGCAACAGCGCCAGGAAGATCTCGCCGATGGCGACGTCCAAGGGACCAAGGGAGGTGTAAAGCATCCCTTGGTAGAGCTTGGCGAAGTTCATCTTGAAGAAGACGTTCCACGTGGAGTCGTAGATGGCGCCGTTCATCGCGGAGACCGCAAGGAGCGCGGGGGCGATGTAGGCCGCGTAGCTGATCTCCTCCCCGCCCGGGCCCTGGACGGTACCCACGATTGAGCCCATGCCCACGCCCATGGCCAACAGGAACAGGACCGGTTCGAAGAAGCCGGACAGCAGCACCAGCCACGTGCTGGACTTGGCCGCCATGAGGCCGCGGGCCACCACCGCCTTGGCGTTGCGCGAGTAGAGCGGTCCGAACTTCCGTTCCCGCGCCAGGTCACTGGCGCTGTGTCCGCCGGTCAGGATGCTCATGAGCCCATCCTTTTCACGAATTGCCTCCGCACCAGGATGAATCCCACGGACGCCGTCGCCGCGAGGAACACCACGTGGGTGAGGGTCAGCAGCGGATTTTCATCCATGCCGTAGGTGAACACGCGGCCCAGCTCAGTCCCATGCCACACCGGTGAGATCCAGCCGATCCAGCGGACAGCCAGGGGCAGGGTGTCCAAGGGGAAGAACGTGCCGGAGAACAGGAACAGTGGCATCACGATGAACCGCTGCACCAAGGCGAACTGTCCCTTGTCCTGCGTGATGCTGGAGGCATAGGCCATGAGCGGCAGGCCGAAGGAGAGAGCGGCCACCGTAGCTACGATCGCGGACACCCAACCCCACGGGCTGGGCGAGGCGCCGAACATGGCCACCACCGCGAAGTACACCACCGACTGCAGGAGGAACCTGAGGCTGCTGGCCATGATGTGGCCGGTGGCGATCTGCTGTGGAACCAAGGGCGAGGCGTGGGGTCCGTAGAACACGCGCCGCCACTTGAAGCCATCCATGATCGGGTAGGAAAACTCCCCGGACGCGGTCATGACCGCAGCCGATACGAGCAGGGCCGGCGACACGAATTCCAGGTAGCTGACCCCGCCGAAGACAGACTCGCTGTTGGCATCCACCAGGCTGGCCAGGCCCACTCCCATGGCGAACAGGTATGCCACCGGCTGGCCAACGCTGTACAGCACCACGGACCAGCCGTAGTTCCGCATGACCCGGAGCACTTGCTCGGCGTAGAAGAACGAGCCCCAGCGCCGCGCCCTGGCGGCCGAGACGGCAGGTGAGTGGGCGCGCAAGGGGCGCTCCGCCGTCGTGAGCGGTTCTTCAGTCAACGAGGCTCCTGCCGGTCAGCCGAAGGAAAACGTCCTCCAGCGACGAACGCCGCACCAGAGAGGTCAGCGGCCTGAGTCCGCGGGCCGAGACCTGCTCCAGCGCGGCCTCGCCGTCGTTGGCGTAGATGAGGACGCGGTCGGGCAGGGTTTCGAGCCGCTCGCCGATGCCCTCAAGCTCGACGCCGATGGTCCCGTTCCGCTCCGACCCGAACCTGAGCTCGAGCACTTCGCGGGAGGAATGCTCTCGGATGAGGCTGGCCGGCGATCCTTCAGCCATGATCCGCCCCTTGTCCACCACGATCAGCCGGTCGCAGAGTTGCTCGGCCTCGTCCATGTAATGCGTGGTCAGGATGAGGGTCACGCCGCTTTCCTTGAGCCGGAACAGCCGGTCCCACAGGATGTGCCGGGCTTGCGGGTCGAGGCCGGTGGTCGGTTCATCCAAGAGCAGGATGCGCGGCTCGTTGATGAGCGAACGGGCGATGGTGAGGCGGCGCTTCATCCCGCCGGACAAAGCATCGACTTTGGAGTTCGCCTTATCCGTGAGTTGGGCGAATTCGAGGAGCTCGTCGGCTTTGGGCCGCAGGTAGCTCATGGGGAGCCCGAAGTAGCGCCCGTAGACGATGAGGTTTTCGCGGACCTTCAACTCTTCGTCGAGGTTGTCCTGCTGCGGAACCACGCCCAGGTGCGCCCGAACTTCCGGGCCATTGGATTCGGGGTCGAGGCCCATGATGTCCAGCGTTCCGGAGGTCCGCTGGGAAACTCCCCCGATCATCTTCATGGTTGTGGACTTGCCTGCTCCGTTCGGTCCGAGGAGGCCGAACGACTCTCCTGCCGGAACGTCGAAGGAGATGTTGTCCACAGCTGTGAGCTCACCGTAGGTCTTGGTGAGGTTGCGGGCACGGATGACGGTGGGTGGGTTCATAACGGGAGTGGTACGCGGCTGTTCCGACAAAGATGCAGGGCGGGTTGCTTCATTGTGCACCCTCAGCACACTAGTAGCGCCCACCGATGTGTGAAAGGTCTCTTGCAGATATTCCTGCAAGAGACCTCTCATTTCGGCAGGGCCCCGTCAGGCCGGCGGCTGCGAGCGCAGCACCTCCAGGCGCTGCCGGAACTCGGTTTCGTCGATCTCCCCGCGGGCATACCGCTCACGCAGGACTCCCTCGGCACCTTGTGTTACCGTCCAGTTGTGGTTGCGGCGCCATGCCCGGCGACCCACGAAGACGAACAGGAAAATGACCAGGATCCAGAAGAGCGGGAAGATGAGGAAGAACGGCCAGTAGGTGCCGTCACCCCACGGACCATGCGCGACGACGGTGGCCGGCACTTGTGCCAGCGCTCCCCCGAGCGTGGTCTCCCCGACGGTTGATGCCAATGCGGTGAACATGTCAGTGATCCAAACTCTCTGCGCCGGCTGCCGGCGCGAACCGTCCTTCGGCTCTGGTTCGAGTCTTCCGTTCAGCGGCCGGCGGGGCGTCCGCCGTCGGGAGTCACCTTCCTGCCGGGCCGTACTCCCCCGGGAGGCAGCGGGAAACGCTCAGTTGCTCCAGCCCGGTTTCACGAGCCCCGATTCGTACGCCAGGACCACCAGTTGGGACCGGTCCCGGACCATGAGCTTGGTCATGATCCGGGAAACGTGGGTCTTGGCGGTCAACGGCGTGATGAACAGGCGCCCGGCAATCTCAGCGTTGTTCAGGCCCTCCCCTACCAACGCCAGGACTTCGCGCTCCCGCTCGGTGATGTGATCCAGCTTCAGCAGTTCCCCGTTGGCCCGGCTGTGCGATGCCAGTTGCGCCATGATCCGTCGCGTTACTGAGGGCGAGAGGAGGGCGTCACCGTCGTGGACCACGCGGACGGCACGGATCAGCTCGGCCGGTTCGGTGTCCTTGACCAGGAAACCGGCGGCACCGGCGCGGACGGCTTCGGCGATGTATTCGTCCAGTTCGAAAGTGGTCAGGATGATGATCCGGGTTCCTGAGAGCGCCGGGTCGGCAAGGATGCGGCGGGTGGCGGTCAGCCCGTCGTCGTCCGGCATCCGGATGTCCATGAGGATGACATCCGGCTTGTCCCGCTCGGCGTGCCTCACGGCCTCCCTGCCCGTGCCGGCTTCTCCCACCACCTCCATGTCCGGTTCGGCATCCAGGAGGGCGCGGAAGCCTGCCCTGATGAGGGTTTGATCATCGGCCAGGAGGATGCGGATCATGGTTGGCTTCCTTCTCCGGGGAGGGGCAGGAGTGCGTGTACTCGCAGCCCGGGGGTCAGCTCGTACAAGGTAACAGTCCCACCCAAGGCCACCGCCCTCTCCCGCATCCCCGTGAGCCCGTTGCCGGGGACCGACAAACCCATGCCCGCGCCGTCGTCGTCGATCTGGACGGTGAGGACGTCGCCGCCGGCGCCCTTCCGCACGGAAAGGCGCGCGACGACGGTTTGGGCGCCTGAGTGCCTGCCGACGTTGGTCAAGGCTTCCTGGATGATCCGGTAGGCCGCTTCCTGTTGCCGCGGAGGGATGCGGGAATGGTCCGTTTCGTCCTCCAGCCGCACGTGCAAGCCGCCCAACTCCGCGTTCCGCACCAGCTCCGGCACCCTGTCCAGATCGGGTGCGGCCGCAGGCGAGAAGGGGACGTCCTCGCGCAGCACACCGAGCAGTTGCCGGACCTCCGTGAGGGACTCCTTGCTCGCCTGCTTGATGGCTTCCAAAGCCGGCCTGAGCTTGTCCGGGTCCTCGCTGCCCAAATGAAGCGCCACGGACGCCTGGACGTTGATCATGGACAGCGAATGCGCCACCACGTCGTGGATGTCCCTTGCCAGGGTGAGTCGGTATTCGTCCCGTTCTGCCTTCGCTGCGGCTTCGCGCCGGCGCCGGTACTCGGCGAATCGTTCGCTCCTCCGCCGGACGCCCTGCCCCAGCAGCACCAGGATCGCAGCCCACGCAACGCCGGCCGAGGCGCGGAACGGCCAGCCGTCGTCGCCGGCCATCGCTGCGCCGGCAACGACGGCAGCAGCGGCGAGACCCGCACCCAACCACGCCTGCCAGCGCAAGCCCGCAGCGGCTGTCAGGACAATGGCCAGGGCCAGCGACAACACGATCGGCCCCCACGCATAGCCCCAGGAAAGGTACAGTCCCGTGGCGACGAGCGCCATGGGCAGCATCAGCCCGGGAGAGCGTTTCCGGAAGGCCAAACCCGCCGGGCCGAGCAGCAGGAGGATGATGGCGAAGGGGTCCAGGGGCCGCGCCTCCTGGTGGCCGGCGGAAAACAAGGTACCCACTACTTGGATCAGGGCGACCGTGATGACGATGAAACTGGTGGGTGGGCCGTTGAAACGGCGGGGAGGCCCCTCGGAAGGTAAGGAGCCTTGATAAGGGCGCATACATCGAGATTAGACGGAGGTAGGACAAAGGTCGTCCGGTTAACGGAGCAGGGCGCCTACTCCCGGCGGAGTAGGCGCCCTGCTTGGTTGAGAAGTGTTACGCGATGCCGGCCTGGCGCTCGGCGCTCTCCACCACGTTGGCGAGCAGCATGGCGCGGGTCATGGGACCCACACCGCCCGGATTCGGGGAAAGCCAGGCGGCGACGTCGGCAGCTGCGGGGTCCACGTCTCCGGTGACCACGGCCTTGCCGTTGCCGTCGTCCACGCGGCTGACGCCGACGTCGAGCACGATCGCGCCCGGCTTGAGGTCTTCAGCCTTGATCATGTGCGGCACGCCCGCAGCGGCGATCACGACGTCGGCCTGCCGGAGTTCGGCGGGCAGGTCCACCGTGCCGGTGTGCGCCAGGATCACAGTGGCGTTGACTTCCTTGCGGGTGAGCAGGAGGCCGATGGGGCGGCCGATGGTCACGCCGCGGCCAACCACCAGGACGCGCTTGCCCTTGAGGTCGATGCCATGGCGGCGGAGCAGCTCCACGCAACCCTTGGGCGTGCAGGGAAGCGGCGACTTCATTTCACCGTTCACGTTGGCCACCAGGCGGCCGAGGTTCATGGGGTGCAGGCCGTCGGCGTCCTTGTCCGGATCCATGGCCTCCAGGATGACGTCCTGGTCGATGTGCTTGGGCAGCGGGAGCTGGACGATGTAGCCCGTGCATTCGGGGTTCTCGTTGAGTTCCTGGACAACCTTGAGGAGGTCTTCCTGGGAGATGTCCTCCGGCAGGTCGCGGCGGATGGACTGGATGCCCACCTCGGCGCAGTCCTTGTGCTTGCCGCCGACGTACCAGGTGCTGCCGGGGTCCGAGCCAACCAGGATAGTGCCGAGGCCGGGAACGACGCCCTTGCCTGCGAGGACGGAAACGCGTTGGGTCAGTTCGGCCTTGATGGCTGCGGCGGTGGCCTTGCCGTCAAGGATCTGTGCGGTGGACTGTGTCATTCCAGCTGCTCTTTCTGGTGGGTGAACTGTGGGGAGGCTCATGCCAACGGGACCCGCTGCCGGTGGTGTGGCAGAGGATCCCGTTGGCTCCGGTTCAGTGCCCGGGGTGATGCTTGGTCAGCTCGTGCTTCAGCCTGGGAAAGGCTGTTACCACTGCTCGTGCTGCGGGTACAGCGGGAAGTCGGCGGCGAGCTTGTCGACGCGGGCCTGGAGGGCTTCCACGTTGGTGGCGGAACCGGACTTCAACGCGGTGGCGATGATTTCGGCGACCTCGGTGAACTCTGCGGCACCGAATCCGCGGGTAGCCAGTGCAGGCGTACCGATGCGGAGGCCGGAGGTGACCATCGGCGGGCGCGGGTCGAACGGGACGGCGTTGCGGTTCACGGTGATGCCCACGGAGTGCAGGAGGTCTTCGGCCTGCTGGCCGTCCAGCTGCGAGTTGCGGAGGTCGACCAGGACCAGGTGGACGTCGGTGCCGCCGGTGAGGACGGAAACGCCGGCCTCGGCAACGTCGGACTGGTTCAGGCGGTCGGCGATAATCTTGGCGCCTTCGAGGACGCGCTCCTGGCGCTCCTTGAACTCTTCGCTGCCGGCGATCTTGAAGGCAACAGCCTTGGCCGCGATGACGTGCATGAGCGGGCCGCCCTGCTGGCCCGGGAACACGTTGGAGTTGATCTTCTTGCCGTACTGCTCCTTGGCGAGGATCACGCCGGAGCGGGGACCTGCGAGGGTCTTGTGCACGGTGGAGGTGACGACGTCGGAATGCGGGACCGGGCTCGGGTGCAGGCCTGCTGCAACGAGGCCGGCGAAGTGTGCCATGTCCGTCCAGAGAAGTGCGCCAACCTCGTCGGCGATGGAACGGAAGGCGGCGAAGTCGAGGTGGCGCGGGTAGGCCGACCAGCCGGCGATGATGACCTGCGGCTTTTCCTTGATGGCCTGCTCGCGGAGCTTGTCCATGTCCACGCGGAAGGTGTCTTCTTCAACCTGGTAGGCAGCAACTTCGTAGAGCTTGCCGGAGAAGTTGAGCTTCATGCCGTGGGTCAGGTGGCCACCGTGTGCCAGGGACAGGCCAAGGATCTTGTCACCCGGGTTGATCATGGCGGACAGCGCTGCAGCGTTGGCCTGCGCACCGGAGTGCGGCTGGACGTTGGCGTACTCGGCGCCGAAGAGGGCCTTGACGCGGTCGATGGCGAGCTGCTCGGCAACATCGACGTACTCACAACCGCCGTAGTAGCGCTTGCCCGGGTAGCCCTCGGCGTACTTGTTGGTCAGGACGGAGCCCTGGGCTTCCATCACTGCGCGGGGAGCGAAGTTCTCGGAAGCGATCATTTCCAGGGTGCCGCGCTGGCGGCCAAGCTCCTGGTCGAGGACTGCTGCGATCTCGGGATCGAGTTCGGCGAGCGACTGGTTACTGACAGACGCTGAAGTAGTGGTGGTAGTCACGGAGATCTCCTGGCTAGGGAACGGGTGGTGCTACAGGTCAGGCTACCGGCAGCGGCATTCCCGCGTCCCCTCGGTTACAAGAGGCATCGGTCACGTGCATGCTTCGGTAAGACATGACCCTCGGCCCAGGCGTACGATCCGTGGTCTTCGTGATTGCCGCTCCCTGGTGGTAGCCCACCCAACGCCAGTTGCGACCCGTTAACAGTACAACAAGGCGGCGAAGGTAGGCTTGGTCATGTGACTGACTCCGCATTTGTTGTGACCCTAGCCTGCCCTGACCGCCCTGGCATCGTCCACGCCGTGGCGGGAGCCCTGCTGGAGGCCGGTTGCAACATCGCCGATTCCCAGCAGTACGGAAGCCCCAGCACAGGCAACTTCTTCATGCGCGTGGAGGCGACGACGTCGAACTCGCAGGCGGAACTGACCGCGGCGCTGCGGCCCGTGGCCGAATCCTTCGGGATGACCTGGCAGATCAACCCGGTGGGTGAAAAGGTCCGGACCATCATCATGTGCTCCAAGGACGCGCACTGCCTCAACGATCTCCTCTTCCAGCAACGTGCCGGCACACTGCCCATCGAGGTTCCGGCGATCGTGTCCAACCACCGCGACCTTGAGTCGTTGGCCGCGTTCTACGGCATTCCGTTCCACCACATTCCCGTCGCTCCTGACACCAAGGCCGATGCCGAGGCCTCGCTCTTGAAACTGATCGCCGAACACGATGTTGAATTGACCGTGCTTGCCCGTTACATGCAGGTCCTCTCCAACGATCTCTGCACGGAGTTGAACGGCAAGGCCATCAACATCCACCACTCGTTCCTTCCCTCTTTCAAGGGAGCCAAGCCGTACCACCAAGCCCACGCCCGCGGTGTGAAGCTCATCGGCGCCACGGCCCACTACGTCACCGCGGACCTGGACGAGGGGCCGATCATCGAGCAGGAAGTGATCCGCGTGGACCACGCCCGCACGGCCGCCCAGTTTGTCCAGATGGGCCGTGATGTGGAAGGCCGTACGCTGACCCAAGCGGTCCAGTGGCACGCCGAACACCGGGTGCTTTTGGACGGCACGCGGACCGTGGTGTTCAACTGACGCCAGTCCTACGCTGGGGGTATGCAGGGCATCCCTGATCCCGAGGCCGACCTCGCCGTCTACTACGACCGCCACGCCGCGGTCCGGAACACCCGTTCCCTGACGCCGCACCGCGTTGAGGCCCGGGAGTGGTTTGTGCGGCTCCTCAAACAGGAGCAGCGGCATTCCCTGTTTGAGCTCGGCTGCGGAACCGGCGTGGAGGGCGTGGCCTTTGTCCAGGCCGGGCTTCATTACACCGGCGTTGACCTGTCATCCGAAAGTGTCCACGTGGCCCGCAGCCATGGACTCGACTGTTCCGTGGCCAGCGGGCGGAGCCTTCCGTTTCCCGCCGGGGCCTTTGGCGCTGCGTGGAGCATGAGCACCCTCCTGCACGTACCCAACAGCAGGATTCACGACGTCGTCGGCGAACTTGTGCGGGTCACCGCACCTGGCGCGCCAATCGCCGTCGGGCTCTGGTCCGGTGACGACGAAGAAGTGCTGAACCCGGAGGATCTCGACGAGCCGCGGCGGTTCTTCAGCCGGCGCAGCGACGATGCCGTGCGCGGGATCTTCGGCGAGCACGGCCTGGTGGAGCATTTCCGGACGTGGCCAGAGGGCACCGGCGTGGAGTCTGGGCCCGGCGCCGGCCAATGGACGCAGCACTACCAGTTCCTGGTCCTCCGCACCCCGTCACCCAACTAAGCTGGGGCACATGGCTCCCTCTTACACGTTTGCCGGAGACACCCCGGCCATCCATGAAACCGCCTTCGTGGCGCCCACGGCTTCGATCATCGGCAAGGCCACGTTGGCCGAAGATTCCAGCGCGTTCTACGGTGTCTCCGTCCGGGCGGACACCGCCGCCATCAGCGTGGGCGCAGGCTCCAACCTCCAGGACAACGTAGTCCTGCATGCCGACCCGGGATTCCCCTGCACCGTAGGCGAGCGCGTCTCGGTGGGCCACAGCGCCGTGGTGCATGGCTGCACCGTGGAGGACGACTGCCTCATCGGGATGAGCGCCACCATCCTCAACGGAGCGGTGATCGGCACGGGTTCGCTGATCGCTGCGGGGGCCGTGGTCCTCGAGGGCACGGTCATTCCCCCGCGCTCGTTGGTGGCAGGTGTGCCGGCCAAGGTCCGGCGCGAGCTCACCGACGAGGAGTTCGAGGGCGTGAAGCACAATGCTGCCCATTACAAGGAACTCGCCGCCGCACACCGCGAGCTGCACGGCTTATAGACGCGCGTTGTGGGGCCCGTTCTTCGTGCTAACCAGGGGTTTTTGCACGTGGAGCGGGCCCCGCAATGTGTTAGTCCAGGGCGATCGGGCCGAGTTCGTCCAGCAGCTCGCCCGGGCCGGGGTTGTCAGCGGCCGATGATCCACCGAGATGGTTCACCACGCCCCACACAGCGTTGAGGCCCGTGGTCACGGCACCCTCGGCCCAGCCGGCGGTGAAGGACACATCGTCCCCCGCCAGGAAAATGCCACGCTGGCTCTCCGGAAGCCCGTCCTGCTTGAAGTGCGTGAACAACCGTTGCTGGTACCGGTAGTGCCCGGGCAGGTTGGCCTTGAACGCACCCATGAAGTTGGGATCGGCCTCCCAGGACACCGTGATGGGCTGGCCCACGATGTGGCTGGCAATGTCCACGCCCGGGTAGATCTGCTCCAACGAATGCAGCATGAGCTTGACGCGCTCCTCGGCGCTGAGCGCGAGCCACTTCAGGGCGTCGTCGTTCCAGGTGTAGGACAAGAGGATCACAGCGGGCTTGTCCGGGCCGTCGTCGAGCAGGTACGTTGCCCGGTTGAGGCGGTCCGTGAGCGTCATCGAGAGGACTTCGCGGCCGGTTTCGGGGTCGATGTCCTTCCAGAACGGCCGGTCCACCATCACGAACGTCTTTGACGACTGCATGTAGTGCGAGCGCTCGATCGCCGTCCACAGCTCGGAGGGGAACAAGGCTTCTTCGGTGTGGATGCGGGTGGACAGCAACCACGACTGGCACGTGGTTACCACCGCAGGGTAGCTCGCTTCGCGGCCCCAGCTTTCCCGGACCATCAGATCGCCGTTGTCTGCGCGGCGGATATTGTCCACGGCTCCGCGCGGCGACCCTGAGTGCAAAGACGCCAGCGACGTGCCTTGCGGCCAGTGCTTAATGTCCGACGGCGCGTGGTTCCAGAGTGCCTCGGGGAGCCGTTGCGCTCCTCCCGCGATGAGCCGGTGCTGGTCATCGGCATCGGTGTAGACAACGCGAAGGATTTCCAGGATGGAGTTGGGGAAGTCCGTATCCCAGCCACCGGTGCCGAAGCCGACCTGCCCGAATGCCTCGCGGTGGGCAAAGCCTGCATCCTTGAAGGACTTGCTGGCGGCGATGAAACCGTAGAACGTCTGCTCGTCGAGTTCGGGCAGCAACTCGTTCCAGATTTCCTTGATGCGCTTGGTGTCACGGGCCTTGATGGCATCCTGCATCTCGGTGAACGCAGCGCCGTCCTTGATGGCGTCCTTCCAGGCGTCCGCTACTTCGTGGAAGAAGGGTGGCAGGTCCTCGGGAGTGGCAGCATAGTGCTTCTGGCCCGCCAGTTCGATCACCGTGCTGGAGGTGACGGGAGCCAAGGGGTTGGGGAAGTCCTGCGTTTCAAGTCCCAGCAGGTCAACGTAGTGGTAGAACGCCTTGCCCGAGACCGGGAAGCGCATGCCGCCAAGATCCGCGGTCACATCGGGCGCGGATGGGAAACTCGCGGTCCTGAGCCGGCCACCGATCTGGTCGGCCTCGTAGATAACGGGCTTGAGCCCAAGCTTCATCAGTTCGTAGGCGGTAACCAGTCCGGAGAGGCCGGCGCCGATGACGGCTACCTCGGTTCCGTAGCGTTCCGCGGGGACCGAGCCGAGGCCGGCTGGGTGTTCGAGGTACTGGTCATAACTGAATGGGAAGTCCGGGTTCAGCATGGTGATCGGAGCCTCCGAAGGGCTCTCGGGGGTGGGGAGTTCGGTGGCGATGGTCATGCGTTGTCTGCTTTCACAGGTTCCGGGCTCACGGCCCTGGTGGTCAGTTCACGGCAGTCCTGCTCGCTGAGCGCGGCTACCTTGGAGTTCCGGCGTCCATAGCCGAAGTAGATGGCGATGCCCACGAGCATCCATGCGCCGAAGACGATCCAGGTATCGGCGCCCAGGTTGGCCATGAGGTAGGCACACATGAGGGTGCCCAACACAGGGGTAATGGGGTACAGCGGGACCCGGAAGCTCCGCTTGAGGTCGGGACGGTTGCGGCGCAGGTAGATCACGGCGATGTTGACCAGTCCGAAAGCAAACAGGGTGCCGATGCTCGTGGCGTCTGCCAGCGCGCCCAGCGGCACCAGCCCGGCGGCAAGTGCGACGGCGGTGCCCACGATCAGCGTTCCGGCCACCGGAGTGCCGGTGCGGGAGGAGATGCGGCCGAAGACCTTGGGCACCATCCCGTCCCGGGACATGGAGAGCAGTATGCGGGTCTGGCCGTAGAGGACGGTGAGGACAATGCTGGCGATGGCCAGGACGGCGCCGACCGAGAAGACCAAGGCAATCCACGGCTGCCCTGTGATCTCGTGCAGGATCTGGACAAGCGCTGCTTCGGTGCCGTCGAACCAGCCCCATGGCCGGGCCCCGATGGCGGCAACGGCAACCAGGACGTAAATGCTGGTGACGATCAGCATGGAGAGCATGATGGCGCGGGGCATGTCCCGCTTGGGGTTCCGGGCCTCCTCTCCGGCCGTCGAGGCGGCATCGAATCCGATGTAGGAGAAGAACACGCTGGACGCGGCGGCGGAAACACCGGCGGCGCCCATCGGCATCAGGGGCTCGAAGTTGCCGGCGTTGAAGGCCGTGAAGGCAACTGCACAGAAGAACAGCAGGATGCCCACCTTGATGATGACAATCGCGGTGTTGATCCAAGCGCTCTCACGGGCCCCACGGACCAACAGGAACATCGCCAAAAGCACGATGACCATGGCCGGGATATTCACCAGTCCCCCATCGCCCGGCGGCTGGCTCATGGCGTCAGGCAGCACCTGCCCGAAGGCTGCCAAGGTCTCGTTGACGTACTGGCCTGCGCCCACGGCAACTGCTGCCACGGACACGGCGTACTCGAGCACAAGGCACCAGCCGCAGATCCAGGCCATGCCTTCACCCATGGTGGCGTAAGAGTAGGAGTAGCTGGAACCTGCAACCGGGACCAGTCCGGCCATCTCGGCATAAGAGACCGCCGAGAACAAGGCTGCCAGGCCCGCAATGACGAATGAGATCCAGATGGCCGGTCCGGCCAGCGGCACGGATTCGCCGAGGATCACCAGGATGCCGGTGCCGAGGGTCGCGCCAACGCTGATCATGGTCAATTGCAGGACGCCGAAGCTGCGGACCAGGGGCGTGCCGCCTTCGCTGCTTCCGGCCTCATTGACCATCTGGCCGATCGGCTTGCGGCGCAGCAGCTGGGCTCCGAGTCCGGGCCGGGCGAAGCTTGCCGGGGTTGGGTCTTGGGTGTTCACAGGCACAGTCACCGTTGACGTCCCTTCTGAGTAGTTGTCGGTTTCCCCTCAACAAGACTGGCATGTGAGGAAGCTCTCACGCTGGTGCAAAATGCCCTATAGTGTTCCTCCATGAGACGTAATGCACCCCCATCATTGCCCGCTGCGGCGACCCTTTCCGGACAGGTCAAAGTGGATCTGTCTGCGATTTCAGACAACATCAAAATCCTCCGGAAGCGCACCGAAGCACCGTTCTTCATGGCCGTAGTCAAGGGCAACGCCTACGGCCACGGCCTGGTGGAAGTTGCCAGAACTGCTGTCCAAGCAGGTGCGCAATGGCTCGGCACCGCGCAGTTGTCCGAAGCCATCGCCCTGCGCCAAGCCGGGATCACGGTGCCCATCCTTTCTTGGCTCTATCTGGCATCCCAGACGAGTGCCACTATCCTGGAAGCCGTCGAAAACGACATCGACGTATCCCTCGGCAGCGTCCGTCAACTCGAGGTACTCGCAGGTATCGCCGAACGGCTTGGCCGTCCCGCCGTCGTACATCTTGAACTGGACAGCGGCCTCAGCCGCGGCGGCGCACGCAAGGAGGACTGGCCCGAACTCGTGGCCCAGGCCCGCCAAGCGGAGCTCGACGGGACACTCCGCGTGCGCGGGATCTGGACCCACCTGGCGTGGGCAGATGTGCCTGCACACCCGGGGAACGCCGCCGCCGTCGCCGAGTTCGAGGATGCAGTGCGGGAAGCCCGCGAAGCCGGCCTGACCCCTGAACTCCGGCACGTCTCGAGCTCGGCGAACATCCTGGACCGGCCGGAATTCCACTTTGACATGGTACGGGCCGGACTCGCGATCTACGGCCTTGCACCTGCGGACCACTTGGATCCTGCGGACTTCGGACTGCGACCCGCACTGAGCGTCACGGCACCCTTGGTCATGGTCAAGAAGGTCCCCGCGGGCACCGGCGTGAGCTACGAACACCAAGCCATTACCTACGAACCCCGCTACCTCGGCCTCATTCCGCTTGGGTACGCGGACGGCATTCCCAAAGGCATCAGCGGGCGTTCCGTAGTGAAAGTCGCCGGGCGGACCGTGCCGGTCATCGGCAAGGTCTGCATGGACCAGTTCATGGTGGACCTGGGACCTGACGCCACCGGGATCGACGTCGGCGACACGGCGGTTCTGTTCGGCGACCCGGCCAGCGGGGCCGCGAGCGCCGACGATTGGGGTGCCGCGATAGGCAGCCACGGCGACGAGATCATCAACCGGATCGCGCCGCGACTGCCCCGCGCTTACGAGTCCAGCGCCTACGAGTGCCCCGACTACCAGGAGCCGGCGGCCGCCGGGCAGGGCAATGTCGCCTGAGCCCGCCACCGCCCGCCTGAGTTTCGTCACGCTTGAACAGTTCCTCGAGCAGCTGCCGCCGGAGTTGAAAATGCTTCACGACGGCGGCAGCGGCGCGTCGCTGCTGCGGTGGGTGGAACCGAGTGAGCTTGAGGACCCCACACCGTACCTACCCGAGGGCGAGTTCCTGCTCACCGCCGGGCTGCCTTTCCTGGGGAAAGGTGGCTCGGCGGCCAAGGTGGACGCTTACGTGCAGCGGCTGGTGGGTGCCAAGGTCGCGGCGCTCGGCTTTGGGATCAAGCCATACTTCGACGCCGTTCCGGAGGCCCTGATTGAGGCTTGCCGCACGCACAACCTCACCTTGTTCGAAGTACCGGAATCCTTGCCGTTCGCCGCGATCGGCCTGGAGTTCTCCCAGCTTCTCGAGTCGGACAATGCGAGGGTCTTCCGGCAGCTTGCGGACACCAACCGGCAACTCATGCGGGCCGTCCTCTCCCCCAGGCCGGAACATGAGCTCCTTGCTGCCCTGGTCCAACGCGTGCCCGTGTGGGCCGTGTTGGTCGGGGCCGACGGGCGGGTGCGGGCCCGGGGGCACAGTGCCGGCGGCAGCACCGGCGTCGAGCATTCGCTGCTGGCACCCATGCTGGAGCGCTTGCTGTCCGGGAGCGGGCCGCGCGTGGAGATGGACGGGTTCGAACAGCCGGGTTCTGCCCTGGTTGTTGGACACCCGCTGCGCAGCACGAAGGACGCGAACCTCGGTGCCCTGATCCTCGGTTCGGACGTGCCGCTGACACCTGCCCAGAACAACGTGGTGCAATCGGCCGTCGGGTTGCTTGAGCTGTTGGTGCGGCAACGGACCAGTGGATCGTTGGCGCCGAGCCAGCTGGCGACGGCTGTTTTATTGCACCCGGAGTCCTTGGTGTCCGGCGGAACCAAGCATGTCAACGGAATCAAGGACCTGCTGGCACAAAGCCTTTCCTCCACCCGCTCAGGACAGGTGCGGGTGGTGCAAGGCGTCAAGGTGGACGGCGTGGCGGACGACGGGCCCGTCCGCGAACTGCTGCAGTGGCGCCGCCTGTTCGACACCAAGCTCGTGGAAGTCACGGATTATGGCTTCGCAGCCATCACGCGCCTTCGCGTTGACGATTCCCTGCTGGCCGACGTCGAGAAGCTCGGCTGGCGGCTGGTCATCGGTGAGCCCACGGAGTTGACCGGTCTCGCCGGCGCATACCAGCGTGCTTCGTCCTTGCGGACTCGCGTTGCGTCCAGCGGGGTCAGTGCTCGGGTGGACGAAGTGACGTGGTCCGTGGCTGGCTTGCTGGGTCGCGATGCCGGCACCATGCTCGCCGAACGTTTGCTTGCGCCACTTCTTTCCTTGGAGGCCGAGCGGCGGGATCCCCTGCTTTCCGTCCTGCGAGGATGGCTCGCGGAGAACGGCAGCTGGGACGCGTCTGCCAAGCTGCTCGGCCTGCACCGCAACAGCGTTCGGCGGCAGATCGGTGTTGTGGGGGAACTGCTGGACATGGACCTCAACGCGGCCTCCGTCCGGGCGGAACTGTGGATCGCGCTGCAGTATGTGGAGGAGCTGGGCGGCGGGAGCTCGCGAGTCACCACCTAGAGGACCATGTCAAAACCCCTAGTCGGCCGCTTTCACCACCTAATTTTGCCGTTTTCGCCACCTAATTTTGGAAAGGGCACTCGTGAAGCGGCTCACTTCGCCTAGGGTTCCAGGCACACCGTCCAATGGTCGTCAAATGAGGGAGAAGCCGTGTCCAAACCAAGCGGGACAGCATTCGGAATCCGTGTGGCGGTAGCCGCCGGTTTGGCTGGAGCACTGCTCGGTCTTGCCGCAATGGGAGTGTATTCGGGGCAGGACCTGTCCGGTGCCGCCTACGTGGAACTTCAGGACGTGGCCAACGGAGGCTTCCGACTCGGCGCAGGCGTCTCCTATCTGGCTCTTCTCGGGACGGTCCTGGCTGCGGGTTTCATCGCGGCTGTCGGATCGCTGCTCAAGGCCCGGCGAACACGGTCCTCCGAACAAAAGTCGTGCAACTGACCACGCATGTAGTTGACGTCGCGGCCAGGCTCCTGAAAATCAGGCCATGCCCTCCCACTTCGCGTACAGCTCTGGGCGGCGTTCCTTCAAATACGGAACCTCGGCCCGGGCTGCGCGGACGGACTCCGTGCCCACCTCGGCAAAGAGAAGGGTGGCGCCCTCCCCGGCTGCGGCGAGGAGCGACCCATCAGGTCCGGAAACCACGCTTCCACCGAGGAAGTTGTAGATGTCCTCATGTCCACAGTGGTTGGCGTAGGCCACGTTCAGTTGGCTCTCCAGCGCGCGGGCACGGATCAGTACTTGGGGAACATTCTCGAAACCGGCCGATAACGCCGTGGGAACCAGCAACAATTCAGCACCGCGGTTTGCCGCCGCGCGCACGGCCTCGGGGAACTCTACGTCGTAGCAGATCAGCATCGAGGTGCGGATTCCGTTGAAAACCACGACGGCGGGAGGTTCCTGGGCGCCGACGAACGCCTTGTGCTCTTCGTCGCCGAACAGGTGGACCTTGTTGTAGTTCAGGGCTTCGGATCCGGTGGCATCCACCAAAGTAGCCGAGATGTGCCAGCGGTCGTCCGCGGGAGTTGGCTCCGCGCCGTCGTCGTGCTTTACGTCCGCCAAGGCGGGGAGGCTGTACACCAAGCCGATCCCGTGCGTCCGCGCGATGTTGGCCAAACGCTCACGGATGGCCGGAAGGGTCCCGGGGTCCAGCTCGGTGTGCAGCCGCAGGGGCGCATATCCCACTGTGAAAAGCTCGGGCGTCAGCAGGAGTGCGGCGCCGGCGTTCGATGCCCGCCGCGCGGCATCATCGATAGTCCGAAGGTTGGCGTCCACGTCCAGGACGGAGGCGTTGGCCTGCAGGACTGAGAGCAGCATCGTTACCACCTTTGGTTCTTTGTGCCCGGCGACAGTTGACCGGGAAGTCTTGGTTATCCCAGCGTAGGCACGCAACCTCGCATCCGCATGGGTCGATTGGACCCGAGTGGGCGGCATACGGGGCACAATGCCCGCTTGCCACCTCGTTGCGGGGCCTGCTCTGCGTGCCACCCGAGCGAAATGGGGCGCAAAGCGGGCCCCACAACGGGAGTGCGCTGCGTTGCGGGGCCTGCTCTGCGTGGCAAACCCGAGGAATAGCGCGCAAAGCGGGCCTCACAACGGGGGTGTTGCGTTGGAGTATGTCGGCCAAAGTTGACTCCTTGCGTTCACTTCTTGACTACAAGGAGCTTTTTGGGGCACTCTTCTTGTCATGCCCGCTACACAGCGCTCAACGAAGAGCCATCCGAGAAAACCAGGCTCGCAGTCCGCGCTGCGCCACTTGAACCAGCAGCGGATCATCGAGTGCCTGTTGAGCGGGCCTTCAACGCAGGCGGAACTTTCACGGCAGACCGGGTTGTCAACGGCGACGATCTCCAACATCGTGAAAATCATGCAGGATGCCGGTCTCGTCTCAACTGAACCGACCACCAGCTCGGGCCGCCGCGCCACCAACGTGAGGCTCAACAGCAACGGTGCGGTGGCCGTCGGAATCGACTTCGGCCGCCGCCACCTTCGCGTGGTCCTGGCGTCGCTGGGCTACCACGTGATTGCCGAGGATTTCATCGAGCTCCCGCTGGGGCACCAGGCGGAAGAAGGCATCGCTGCGGCCGTTCGGCTGCTGTCCCGTCTGCTGGAGGAAAACAGCATCGATCCCAGCGCCGTCGTGGGCGCCGGAGCCGGCATTCCAGGCCCCATCGACCGCAGATCCGGCACAGTCGCCCAGGGCGCAATCCTCCCCGAATGGGTGGGCATCGACATCCTTCACAGGCTTGAGGAAGCCCTCAACTGCCCCGTCTTTGTTGACAACGACGCGAATCTTGGCGCCCTGTCCGAAGTAACCTGGGGGCCCCACAGCGGCGTCTCCAACCTGATGTTCCTCAAGGTTGGATCGGGCATCGGCGCCGGGCTGATCCTCAACGGAATTCCCTACTACGGGAACGTGGGAATTACGGGTGAAATCGGCCATGCGACCATCCACGAACACGGCCTGGTGTGCCGTTGCGGGAACCGTGGATGCCTCGAAACCATAGCGTCCACCACCACCATGATCGAGCTTCTGGGGCGGGGCCAGGACACCCTGTTGACCCCGCAGGACATCGTGCGGAACTGCCTCGCCGGTGACTCCGCGACGCAGCGCGTGGTGGATGATGCCGGGTTAGCGGTGGGCCGCGCCCTCGGAAATGTGGCGAATCTGATCAACCCTGAAGTGATTGTGGTCGGCGGCCCCCTGGCGGGCCTCGGAGACCTCCTGCTGGACCCCATCCGCCGCGGGCTGGTCCGGCATGCCGTGCCCGTGGTGGGCGAGACAACCCACCTCGCCATGTCCTCCTTGGGTGCCCGCGCAGAGGCGCTTGGAGCTGCAGCTTTGGTCTTCCAACACGCCGGTATTACTGCAAGGTAACCAAATCGTTAGCTGGTTCTTGTGTTCAAGTCTTGACGACAAGACGGGTGATCCAGTTTACTTTTTCATCAGACAGCTCCGCCATCGCGGAGCCGACAACGAAGTCATGCATTGGAGGCGTAAGGGCTGATGACAACCCTCGACACGCAAGGTGATCCCATCCTCTTGGAGATGCGCTCGATCACGAAGGAATTCCCCGGCGTGAAGGCCTTGTCGAATGTGAGCCTGCGGGTAAAGGCGGGTGAAATCCACGCAATTTGTGGCGAGAACGGGGCTGGGAAATCCACCCTCATGAAGGTCCTGTCCGGCGTTTACGGATACGGAAGCTACACCGGCGACATCGTCTACCAGGCCGAAACCCAGCAGTTCAAGGACATCCGGGCAAGCGAAGCCGCCGGCATCGTGATCATCCACCAGGAGCTGGCGCTGATTCCGGAACTGTCCATCATGGAGAACATCTTCCTGGGCAACGAACCCACCAAGTGGGGAGTCATCGACTGGGCCGAAGCCCGCAAGCGGTCCATCGAACTGCTGGCCCGCGTGGGGCTCCGCGAAGACCCGGACACGCC
This sequence comes from Paenarthrobacter sp. NPDC058040, assembly GCF_042885775.1. NCBI lineage: Bacteria > Bacillati > Actinomycetota > Actinomycetes > Micrococcales > Micrococcaceae > Paenarthrobacter > Paenarthrobacter sp. NPDC058040. Next base: position 159,860 of record NZ_JBHVRN010000001.1, on the reverse strand, counting down.
CATCAAGGAGATCGGTGTCGGCAAGCAGCAGCTCGTGGAAATCGCCAAGGCGCTCAACAAATCAGTGAGGCTCCTGATCCTGGACGAGCCCACTGCGGCCTTGAACGAATCGGATTCCCAGCACTTGCTGGACCTGATCCTCGGCCTCAAGGGCAAGGGCATCACGTCCATCATCATTTCCCACAAGCTCAATGAAATCGAGCAGATCGCGGACGAGATCACCATCATCCGTGACGGCAAGTCCATCGAAACGCTCAACGTCAAGCGCGATGGTGTGGACGAGGACCGGATCATCAAGGGCATGGTTGGCCGCACGCTCGAGTCGCGCTTCCCGGACCACGAGCCCAAGGTCGGCGAGGTCTTCTTCGAGGTCAAGAACTGGACCGTCGGCCACCCGGCCATCCAGGACCGCCTGATCTGCAAGGGCTCCAACTTCTTTGTCCGCCGTGGCGAAATCGTTGGTTTCGCCGGTCTCATGGGCGCAGGCCGCACGGAGTTGGCACGGTCCCTCTTTGGCCACTCCTACGGGCGGTTCATTTCCGGTGAGGTCTACAAAGACGGCAAACAGGTCCACTTGAAGACCGTCCGCCAGGCCATCGATGCCAGACTCGGCTACGTGACCGAAGACCGCAAGTCCCTGGGCCTGAACCTGCTGGACGACATCAAGACCACCACCGTTGCCGCAGCGCTGGACAAGATCAGCAACTACACCGTGGTGGATACCCGCAAGGAATTCCAGGTTGCCGAGGAATACCGCAAGTCGTTGCGGACCAAGACCCCCTCGGTGGAGGAAGGCGTCGCCAAGCTTTCCGGCGGCAACCAGCAAAAAGTAGTGCTGGCCAAGTGGATGTTCACTGACCCGGATCTGCTGATCCTGGACGAACCGACCCGAGGCATCGACGTCGGCGCCAAGTATGAGATCTACGGCATCATCCAGCGGCTGGCCAACCAGGGCAAGGGAGTGATTGTCATCTCCTCGGAGCTCCCCGAACTCCTGGGCCTGTCCGACCGCATCTACACCATCTTCGAAGGCTCCATCACTGGCGTACTGAACAAGGACGAAGCCAGCCAGGAAAACCTGATGAAGCTCATGACCTCCAACCGCAAGACAGCCTGACCCAGTGGCCCAGAAACGCCTGACCCAAGGACCAAAACAATGAACGCGCTCAAGAAGCTCTTTGGTGGCAATACCCGCCAGTTCGGCATGATTTTCGCCCTGGTGGCACTTATCGTCTTCTTCCAGATCTTCACCGAGGGCCGCACGTTGACCCCGGGCAACGTGATCAACCTCTTCAACGGCAACTCCTACATTCTGATCCTCGCCATCGGCATGGTGCTGGTGATCATCGCCGGGCATATCGACCTCTCCGTCGGCTCCGTGGCAGCCTTCGTTGGTGTCTCCGTAGCCCTCGCCATCCGCGACTGGGGCATCCCCTGGTACATGGGCGTGCTCTTCGGCCTTGCGCTGGGAGCCGTGATCGGCGCCTGGCAAGGCTTCTGGACGGCATATGTTGGCATACCCGCCTTCATCGTGACGCTGGCAGGCATGCTCTTGTTCCGTGGTTTCAACCAGTTCGTCGGCAAGTCCAACACCATCCCGGTTCCCAATGACTTCCAGTACCTCGGCTCTGGCTACCTTCCGGAAATCGGTCCCAACACCGGGTTCAACAACCTGACCCTCCTGATCGGCATCCTGGCCGCCGCCTTCGTCGTCGTCATGTCGCTGCGGGCACGGGCCGCCAATAAGGCCTTGGGCGCCGAAGTACCCGAGCTCTGGGTCGAAGTCACCAAACTGGTCCTGATCTGCGGTGCCATCCTCTACGCGACCTACCTGTTCGCGACGGGCCGCCCCGGAACGTCGTTCCCCATCCCGGGCCTGATCCTCGCTGTCCTGGTACTGATCTACGGCTTCATCGCTGACAAGACCGTCATCGGCCGCCATATCTACGCTGTCGGTGGCAACCGCCACGCCGCGGAACTGTCCGGTGTGCAGTCCAAGAAGGTCAACTTCCTGGTGATGATGAACATGTCCGTCCTGGCAGGCCTCGCCGGCATGATCTTCGTTGGCCGTTCCACCGCTTCCGGCCCGTTCGATGGCGTTGGTTGGGAACTCGACGCGATCGCAGCTGTGTTCATCGGTGGCGCAGCCGTTACCGGTGGCGTAGGTACGGTGATTGGCTCGATTGTTGGTGGTCTTGTGATGGCAGTCCTGAACAACGGCCTGCAGCTCCTGGGCGTAGGCGCCGACCTCACCCAGATCATCAAGGGCCTGGTGCTCCTGGCCGCCGTCGCCTTCGATGTCTACAACAAGACCCAAGGCAAGCGGTCCATTACGGGCCTGCTGCTGAAGAACTTCCAGCGCAACAACGAGATCAAACCCGACGAAACCACGTCCACCAAAGAGGTCATCTCCAAGGAAGCCTGATCGGCTTCCCCACGATTCGCTCCACCCCACCCACACAGAAAGTGAACCAAGATATGCGAATGTTTGGTAAAGCAGGAAAGGCAGCAGCAGTCGCTGCCATCGCGGCACTGGCGCTGACGGCCTGCGGCCGCTCCGACAGCGGCTCAAGCAGCAGCACAGCTGGCGGGGAAGCGTTCCCCAAGGACTCGCTGATCGGCGTCGCCCTTCCGCAGAAGACCAGTGAAAACTGGGTCCTCGCAGAGAAGCTGTTCAACGACGGCCTCACCGGCGCGGGGTTCAAGGCTGATGTTCAGTTCGCCAACACTGGTGTTTCCGAGCAGCAGAACCAGATCAGTGCCATGGTCACCAAGGGTGCCAAGGTGATCATTGTAGGTGCCATCGACGGCGCCCAGCTTGGCACGCAGCTCAAGCAGGCCAAGGACGCCGGAGCCACGGTCATCGCCTACGACCGTCTGCTCCTCAACACCGAGAACGTGGACTACTACGTGGCCTACGACAACTTCAAGGTTGGTGTGCTTCAGGGCCAGGCGCTGCTGGACGGGCTCAAGGCCAAGAAGCCGAGCGGCCCGTACAACATCGAGCTGTTTGCAGGTTCCCCTGACGATGCCAACGCCAAGGTCTTCTTTGACGGCGCCATGAGCGTCCTGAAGCCGAAGATCGACGACGGCACGCTCAAGGTCCTGTCCGGCCAGACCTCGTTTGAACAGGCTGTTACCCAGGCCTGGAAGTCTGAGAACGCCCAGCGACGCGCGGACACGCTGCTCACCGGCAGCTACACCACCGCTTCCCTGGACGGCGTCCTTTCCCCGAATGACACCCTGGCCCGTGCAGTCCTGACCTCCGTCAAGGCAGCCGGCAAGCCGCTTCCCGTCGTGACCGGCCAGGACTCCGAGGTTGAGTCCGTCAAGTCGATCATGGCAGGCGAGCAGTACTCCACCATCAACAAGGACACCCGCAAGCTGGTTGAGCACGCCATCACCATGGTGAAGGAGCTGCAGGCCGGCAAGCAGCTGGAGATCAACGACAAGGATTCCTACAAGAACGGCGTCAAGACCGTTCCGGCCTACCTTCTGCCTCCGCAGATCGTGACCGCCGCGAACGTCAAGACCGCTTACGTAGACGATCCGGTCCTCGGCCCGATCACCAAGTAGTACTGACTGTCCAGGAAGCCCCGGTCCGCCACCACGGCGGGCCGGGGCTTTTTGCTGGTCACGGCCACGTTTCACAGCCCACGCATAGCTTCGGCTGGCTTCCCGCACAGCCCGGCTGGCCAGTCTTGATCTGCGGCCGGCGTCCAGCGGGCCGGGGCCGCCTGCGGCCCAAGCAGGTCCAAAGGAGAAACGTGAGCGTCCTTGCCCGAAGCGTTGGCAATGCCTTCCGCAACAAAATCAGAACAGCGGCCGTGGTTGCCGTCCTGGCCGTGGCTATCGGCTTGGCGCTGGCCATGCTCGTGGCCAACCAGGCCGTGGGCGCCAAGGTCCAGGAGCTCAACGCTTCGGTGGGCACCACCCTTACGGTGAATCCGGCCGGTGGCCAGGGCTTCGAGGGCGGCGGCGAACCGCTCACCTCGGCCCAAGCACAAACCGCAGCGGGCGTCGCCAACGTTACGTCCGTCGTCGGGACCAAGGCGCTGCGCCTCCAGACCGCGACCACCGGTACCACGAGCACCACCCAGCAGGGCGGCGGTTTCGGTGGTCCAGGAGGTCAGCAAGCCACCACCGTCACCACTAACCTGACAGCCGCCGTCGACGCCGGTACGCTCGGCAACCGCAACAACGCCAGCGGCACCACGGGAAGCACCGGCAGCACCGGCAGCACCACGACTCAGCCGACCCGAACCCTGCCGATCACGGCCACCGGCATCGGAGCCGAAGTGGACAGCACCGGCAAGGCCTTGGACATCACCAGCGGCACTGGCTTGGGCGACTACACCGCGGCCGAAGCCAAGGCCATCGTCGGGACGACGCTGGCCGAGAAGAACAACCTGACGGTTGGCTCCACCTTCACCATCCAGGACAAGACGTTCACCGTCGCCGGCCTGTTCGACGCCGGTACCACGTTCGGCAATAACGCCGTCTACGTGACGCTCCCCGAGGCGCAGACGCTTGCCGCTACGCCCGATGAGCTCTCCACGATGATCGTCACCGTCAACAGCATGGAAAACGTTGACAGCACCAAGACCGCGCTGCAGAGCGCACTCGGCACGGACAAGGCCGACGTCACCCAAGGCCAACGCAACCTCGAAACCGCCGTCAATTCGCTGGACAGCGTCAAGAACATCTCCTTGGTTGCCTTCATCGCCGCCCTCGCAACGGCCGGTCTGATCATCCTGCTCATCATGGTGATGCTGGTCCGCGAGCGCCGTCGCGAGATCGGTGTCCTCAAGGCCATCGGCGCCCGTAACCGCACCATCGGTCTCCAGTTCGTGCTGGAGTCGCTGGTCCTGGTGGCCTTGGGCAGCGTGGTGGGCGCGGCGATCGCGTCCTTCGCGAGCGGCGGCATCGCGTCCGCGCTGATCAGTTCCAATTCAAGTACGACGGCGGCGCGCACCACTCAGCGCGGCGCCGGATTGGCCGGCGCTGTGCCCAACGGAACCATCCCCGGTGGCGGTGGTTTCGGCGGCCAAGGTGGCCCGTTCGGCGGAGCCAGCCAGTTGCTGACCTCCGTCACCGCGAGCGCCTCCCCCGGCGTGATCGCTGCAGGCATCGCCGCCGTATTCGCGGTAGCCATCATCGGCGCGCTGGTGCCGGCCCTGCTGACCGCCCGTATCCGCCCCATCGAAGTACTCCGAGGAGAATAGCCGTGATCGTAGTCAAGGACCTGGTCCGTCAGTTCAAGTCCGGAGACCGGACCATCAAGCCCGTCAACGGCGTCAGCTTCGAGCTTGAAAGGGGCTCGTTGGCCTCGATCGTAGGCAAGAGCGGTAGTGGCAAGAGCACGCTGTTGTCCCTCCTGGGCGCACTGGACAAGCCCACCTCCGGAGACGTCGTCGTGGATGGCGTCAGCCTGGCGGGACTGCCGGATGGCAAGCTGACCGAATACCGTCGCCGGGACATTGGCTTCGTGTTCCAGCAGTTCAACCTGATCCCCAACCTCAGCGCCGTGGACAACGTGATGCTGCCCATGGAGTTCGCAGGAGTCCGGAAATCTGCCCGTCTGCAGCGCGCCAAGGAGCTTCTGGAGCAGGTCCAGTTGGATCCGGAAAAGCACTCCCGCCGCACCAACCGGCTTTCCGGCGGCGAACAGCAGCGCGTGGCCATTGCCCGGGCGTTGGCCAACGAGCCCAAGCTGATCCTGGCGGATGAGCCCACCGGAAACCTCGACGAGCAGACCGGCGAGCACATCATCCAGTTGCTGAGCTCGTTGAGCCGCGACCACAACACCACCATCCTGGTGGTTACCCACGACCGCTCACTGGCACAGAAGACGGACCGTCGCTTCCGGCTTCAGCAGGGGCGCCTGACGGAAGAGCTCAAAACCGGATCGCGTCAATAACCTTGACGCGCACCGCCACGAGCGCGGGAATCGCTCCAGCGAGTGCGCCTACGAGGACTGCCGCCCCGAAGCCAAGGAGGGCGGCTTCGACGGGGAACGCCGGGTGGTCACTCAGGCCCGGCGCTACCTTGGATTCGATCCACGGATTCTTCACCACGGCCACCGCCAGCATCACCCCGGCCAGGCCTGCGACGGCGGTTGCCACCACGGATTCCATCATCACCCCGAAGAAGATACGCCCGGAAGTGGCGCCGAAGCTCCTCCGGATGCCGATTTCCCGGACCCGGTAACGCACGGTGACCATGGAGATGTTGAGCATCCCAACGGCGCCGAGCAGCAGTACCAATCCGGCGACGCCGCCCACCACCAACTGGACTGGCGCCAGTGGGTCGCCGTGGGCGGCGTAGTCCATCCGCTGCGCCTGGGCCGAATAGCCGGGAAACTGACCCTGCAGATCGGCGGAGATCGCTGCGGACAAGGCATCCGCTTGCTCCTCCCCTACCCAAACCTTGAACTCGGTCATGTCCGGTTCAATCCCCGCCATGGCCGCGGCCTTGGTCAGGATGAACGCGCTGGGTGGGGTGTCCGGCCAGGTGTCCGGAACGACGCCGATGATCACGGCGGTGGCTGGCTGGTCACCCGGGATGGAAACGGTGGGTTGGGTGGTCAGGTTGGGCCGGCCCGCTTGGTTGTAGAAGGCTTCGGAAACAACGACGGCGGGTGCGAGCCTTTGCTCGTCATCGGCGGCGAACCAGCTTCCCATGAGGAGCGGGACGCGGTGGATGATTCCGTAGCCCACATCCACGATGGTCATATTTACCTGCGTGACGCCGCGTGGAAGCTGGAAGCCCGCCTGGGTGCGGCCAACGTGGGTGGCGGTGGTGATGCCGTACCGTTGCTGGATGTCTTGGTACGCCTTCTCCACTTGCACGGGATCGGGCATGGTGGCCCCGTATACGCCGAGCGAAAGCGTCGCTGCCCGGCCTCCGTTCCGTTCCGACTGTTCCTTGTAGCCTTCCCGGGCCAGGTTGCCCAGGCCCACCACGGACGTGAGCGCAGCAACCGACAGGGCGACTCCCACAAGGGCCAAGAGGATGCGGACCTTGTTGATGCGGAGTTCCTGCCACGCTTCCACCAGCGTGGACACAAAGCCGGTCATGCGGGAACCCCTGCGGCCGCGGCAACCATGGGACTGAGCACACCCGAGTCCAGCCTGAAGCAGGCCCGGGCCAGTGCGGCCACGTTGACATCGTGCGTGATGGTGACCAGCGCCGCCGCAGAATCCGTGGCGACGGTGTCCAGCAACGCCATCACGGACTGGCCTGTCTCGACGTCCAATGCTCCCGTTGGCTCATCGGCAAGGATCAGCCGGGGCCGCCGAACCAGCGCCCGGGCAATAGCCACTCGCTGCTGTTCACCACCGGAGAGCATGTTGGGCATGGTGTCGGCCCGGGCCGCGAGGCCAACCCGGTCCAGCATGTCCATGGCGAGTTCCCGTCGACGCCAAAAATCCTTGCCCTTGGCGTACAGGAGGGGTGTGATCACGTTGTCCAGTGCGCTGCGGCCGGGCAGGAGATTGAACTGCTGGAACACGAAACCCACCGTGGAACCACGCAGGCGGGCACGGGCGTTACTTCCCAGCCGGTCCGCCGGTTGGCCCAGGAAGTGCAGTTCACCGGAGGTGGGCACGTCGAGGAGACCAAGGAGATTGAGCAGGGTCGATTTGCCGCAGCCGGACCTTCCAACGATCGCAGTGTGGTCGCCGCTGTGCACTTCCAGGTCGATGCCACGAAGGATGTGGAGGCGCTGCTCGTCGGGCAGCGTGACCGAGCGGGTCACTGAGCGGAGGCTAACCAGGGTTTCTTTCGGCGTTTCGTCTTCCACGCCTACCCGCCCTGGACGTAGGTTACCGGCCCCGGACCCATCATCGGGTCAGCCACTGCAGGGGCGCCGGGAACGAACTCGAGGACCTGCTCGCCTTCAGTCAGTCCGGACACCACTTCGACTACGGAGCCGTCGTTCAAGCCGAGCTGGACCTTCCGTTGTTCCGGCGCTCCGCCGGCTGCACTGGAGATCCAGACGATGCCGTCCTTCACACTGCCCTTCACGGAGGTCAAAGGCACAGTCACAACATCGTTCGCGACGCCTGCGCTGACCGTCATGGTGGCGCCAAGACCGGCGAAGACCTGCTGGTCCGCCGGCACAGGGCAACTGAGTGTGCCTGTGGGCGTACCACCGTCATCCGGCTGGCCGCCCGTGCCACCTGGGCCCGCGATAGCCGCGCCGACGCCCATCCCAGCACCTCCGCCGGAGCCGGCCAAACCGCCCGAGCCGGTGCCGCCGCCGTCGGACGCGTTGTTCTTGAGCGTCACGTCCGTGCACTGGAACGGCGCCGGGCCACCCACCAAGGCGATCTCCGCTGGACCGGGCTTGCCGAGCAGGCGGTACTGCTGGGCGGCGTTGACGGAGCCTGACACGGTGTACGTGCCGGGGTCGATCTTGCCCACCGTTTCACCGACGGTGACTTGCTGGTCGATCAGCGTGGTCAGCGACTGCAGTGTTCCGGTGCTTGGGGCAAGGACGTTGAAGTAGTCGTAGACGGGCTTCGGCGGTGTTCCGTCCTTGGACGCCTGTGGATTGGTCACGGCACGTTCGGCTTTGACCTGGAACAGTGCGTCGCCCTTGGATACGGCGGCACCCTGCTCAACGAAGACTTTGATGACGCTGCCCGCGGATGTACTGCGCACCGGTTCTGCGGCATCGCTCTGGACCGTGCCTTTGATCTGGACCGTGTTGGTGACGGTGGCCCGCGTGGCCGGGACCATCGGAATGTCTACTTCTGCCAGCGGCGCCGGTTGCGACGCTGCGGACTTGAGACCGTCGATGAAAGCCATTTTGACCAAAGCCACGGCGATAATCGCGAAAACCAACAACCAGGCAACCGGCAAAATGACGCGCCGAAAAACACCCATCCCTGCTCCATTTCGGTAACTCCCCACAGAACCTCTGCGAGGGATGATTGCTCCAGCCTAGGCGAGTTCTTCGATGTGCCCGGACATTCCCATGACTTGACAGAATGCTTACCGTGTCGCCGGTTTGAACTGCCTCCTACTGCGTGGCAGACTGGACGGGTACACGCCCCAGTGACCATTCGGCAGCAATGCCGGACTCCTGGGGCAAATTTTCTTTAACCGCATCGAGGATCTGTGGACGTAGGCGCAATCGGAAGTCTGGAACAACTCGTCAGCGCGCCGCGGTTTCAGACCTACCTCCGGCACTATCGCGGCAATCACCATCTGGCATCCCGTTTGTACGCATGGAATATTGAGGTTTCGTCGGCCTTTTGGGGGCCTCTTAGCATTCTGGAAGTCTCGCTACGGAACGCAATGCACAACGCCCTGGCACACGGTCGCTGCGAATCCTCGTGGGAACTCCCGAGCATCCGGCTCATGGACAATCACCGGGCTATTCTCGATGAGACCATCACCAAACTAACCCGCAACGTTGCTGCACCAACCCCGGGCCAGGTAGTAGCTGCCCTGCCGTTTGGGTTCTGGACCCGGCTTCTCGACAAAGGCATTCCCCGGGACCCATTTCTCAGCTACGAGACCGCATTCTGGCAGCCACGGTTAGTGAAGGCATTCCCCGATGGTGTCAATCTCAAACGAAAAGTTCTTTTTGCCGAACTCACGCAGATCCGCGAAATGCGGAATCGGATTGCCCACCATGAGCCCATTTTCAAGATGCCCTTGGAAACGATCCGAAGTGACATCACCCGCATCGCCGGATATGTGCATGCGGACGCCACGGCAATCATGAACGGATGCAGCCGCGTCGCCGCCGTCCTTGATCGGAAACAGGACGCAATCATGCACGGGAACAACAGCTTCTGAGAGGATTGCCTGCATGACCCTGCATATCGCCAAGCCGTGGCTTTTCTCCCAGACCAACCAGGATCCGCGGGCTGCCACTGGCAAACGGCTGCGGTGGGGTGTGGTGTCCACGGGGAACATCGCGAACAGCGTCTCGCAGGATCTGTCCTTGCTGGAGGACGCGGAGTTGTACGCCGTCAGCTCGCGGACCCAGGCGGCCGCGGACGCGTTTGCCGGGGCGCTTGGATTCGCCAAGGCGTACGGGGACGACGGCGGCGTGCCCGGCTACCAGCGTTTGTTCGACGATCCGGCCGTGGACGTGGTCTACGTGGCCACTCCCCATGCCCAGCATTTCCAGATCGCCTCTGCTGCCCTGCGTGCGGGCAAGCATGTGCTTTGCGAAAAAGCCCTGACGATCAATGCACGCGAGGCCACAGAGTTGGTTGGCCTGGCGCGGGAGCACGGCGTGTTCTTCATGGAGGCGGTCTGGAGCCGTTTCCTGCCAAGCATGCAGCGTGCCTTCGCCATCGCGGCCTCAGGGGAAATCGGACAGGTACAGTGGGTCGGCGCGGACCTGGGTTTCCCGGCGCCCTACGATCCCTCGGCCCGGATCTGGGCGCTCAATGACGGCGGGGGCGCGCTCCTGGACATCACGGTGTACCCGCTGCTCTGGGCACTGGGAACGCTGGGCTTCCCACAGTCCGTCACGGCCATCGGATCCCTTAACGAGGACGGTGTGGACACGCAGAACGCCCTCACCCTTGGCTACGACACTGGGGCGCAAGCCCAGCTCACGTCTTCGTTGATGGCACACGGACCCCGGACGGCAACCGTCGCCGGGGGCTTGGGCTATGTCCAGACCGTTGGGTCCGTCAACAACCCCCGCGAACTCGTGATCCGCGTCGGCTGGGATGAGCCTAGGCACGAACGCTTCGACGTCGTGGGGATCGGCTACACCTACGAGCTCCGCGAAGTGACCCGTTGCATCCAGCAAGGACTGACGGAGAGCCCGGTCATACCGCTGGAGGACTCGGTCAACGTGATGCGCTTGTTCGACGGCGTGCGCTCACAGTTGGGCATCCGCTACCCGAACGACGCCCGCTGAACACGGGCGCGCTGGCACGCACAGGCGAGTACCGCCGTCGTGAGTTAACCCGGGCGAGTTAATCGGCGGAGGCTCAACGCTTGGCCGGTTGCCGCGCCAGTTTCCGGTCCAAGGAGAGGGCGCCCGGGCCAAGGAACACGAACGACACCGAGATGGCGAAGTACACGATCAGCAGCTCGGCCGTCACTCCGGAGGCGTCTGTCAGCAACGGCTTTCCTGCTTCGGTGACGAACCAGATCGAAGCGAAGAGGATCGCCGCCAGGAACCCGGCGACCCGGGTCAAGGCACCGAGCACCAGCAACGCGCCGAGCCCCAGTTCACCGGCGATGACCAACCATGCGATGATCTCGGGCTTCTGCACGCCCATGGCCGCAACGGATGCCGCGAAGGCCGCGTGGCCGGCCATGAATTTCTGGAAGCCATGCACCAAGAGCAACGCGCCGAACACGACGCGAAGGATGGTGACGCCACGGGAGGAGGACTTGGGAGACGGGTGAAGTAATTTCACCCGTCCCAATCTTCCATGCCCGGGCGTCCCGCGCCAACCCGGTCAGCCGCCTCGCAAACCCAAGTAGGTGTCATTTGTGCGCGTTTTGAGGGCTCATAACGCGCACAAATGCGACCTAGTTGGGAAGGGCGGTGAGCAGAGTGGGGATGTCCTTCACACCTTCCAGGATGTGGTGGTGCGGGTGCCCGGAAAGGGCCTCGCGGTCCAGTTTTCCGGTCAGCACACCCACTGCCGTGACGCCCGCGTTGTTGGCGGCGGCGAGGTCGTTTACGGTGTCGCCGGCCGCGATGACGGCGCGGACATCCTGCACGCCGGTCAGTTCCATGGCGCGGTGGATCATGTGCGGGGCCGGACGTCCGGCGGCTACGTCGTCGGAACACACGACAGCGTCAAGCACCTTGCCGGGGTCGCTCACGTCGGCGCCCGGGCCGGCAACGCTCCAGCCAAGGCGCTCCAGGAGCGGTTCGGCGACGTCGCGGGAGAAACCCGTGGTCAGCGCCACCTTGACGCCGCGCCCGCGAAGCACCCTGAACGCATCCTCCACTCCGGCCAACGCGACGGGCGGCTGAGCGTCGTAGAACTCAACCAGGAGCTCCTTGAACCTTCCGAACGCCGCGGCCACAGTGTCCGGGTCCGCGGTCCCCCCGCCGGCCCGGATCAGCGCGGTGATGGCTTCCACCTTGTCCGCGCCCATCCATTCCTGGACAGCTTCGGGCGTGGTGGCAACGCCGGTTTCTTCGACACAGCGGGCCAGGGCAACGTAGACGTCGCCGTGTTCGTCGATGGTTGTGCCGGCCATATCGCAGGCCACAAGCTCGATCATGGGGTGACTCCTTGGGTCTATTGCGAATCGGTGTGGATGCGGACCAGAGCGGCCCGGCGTTCCACGGTGTTGTCGATGGTGAAGTTGGTGAGCGCCGGCAGGTAGCGGTCCTCGGAGTATTCCAAGGGCTGGCCGTCGGCTGAGCGGGTGATGCGGCGTTCGCGCAGCAACGGAATGCCTTCGGGCTGCTCAAGCAGTTCGGCGTCCTCGTCGTTGGCTGCCACGGCGTCGATGGTGTGCCGGGCACTGTGCAGGTCCACGCCCTGCTCCTTGAGGAACGCGAAGATGGAGCCCGAGTCGGTGTCGAAATCGAAGAGCTTCCGGCCCACTTCAAGGATGAACGTGGTGCGCTCGATCATGGCCGGGACCTGGTCCAGGTAGCGGACGCGAAGGACCTCCACCACGGTGGTCCCGGGAACCAGGTTCAGGGCCTCGGCGGCTTCCGGGCTGGCTTCGCGACGAGCTACTTCGAGGGTCCGTTGGCCGGGCGTCTTGCCGATGCCCGAGGCCCACTCCGTGAAGGAGTTGAACGTGGAGAAGGACTGCGACGGCACAGAGGAACGCACCATCGGAGGCCTGCCCCGCCCACCAGTCACGGCACCCTCTGCGCGCAGGAAAGCGAGTGCTTGCCTGATCGGTCCGCGGGAGGTTCCGAACTCGCGGCAGAGTTCCGCTTCGCTCGGCAACTGGAATCCAGGAGGCCAATCACCGTCGGCTATCCGGCGCATGAATTCTTCGCTGAGCCGGACGTGGAGGGGTGCGTTCTGTTGGGCGGTCACCAGTTGATCATACAAGTCCGCGAGCCCAAGATCATTGGTTTTCAGGGTCTCCAGATGAATTGAAAGTGAACTCGGGTGAACAGATATTAAATTCAGATTAACTTGTATATACAAGTCCCGATCTGGCTTGATTTAACCTTCGAGGGCCAGCCAGAGTCATTGGTGTGAACAACCCAAGCCCCTCCTCCACGCCGAGCAGCCAGCCCACCGACGTCGTCGTTATCGGCGCCGGAATCGTCGGTCTGGCGCACGCGGCGCATGCCGTGGCGAACGGCCTGACCGTGACCGTCATCGAACGCGACCACCATGCGGCCGGCGCCTCTGTCCGGAACTTCGGCCACTGCTGCATCACGGCGCAGTCCGGCGAACTGTACGAGCTTGCGCAGACCTCCCGGCAGTATTGGCTCGAGTTCGCTGAGCGCGCGGGCTTCTGGGCGGTAGAGTCCGGCGCTGTGGTGCTGGCCCGGACCGAGGCCGAACTTGCTGTGCTGCGAGAACTCTCTTCGGTGCGGGAAGCTGGCCAGGTGGAGGTGCTTTCTGCGGAGGAGACCCGCGCGCATCTCGGCGCCGGGGCTGCGCCTGCGGAAGGAACGCACGACGGCGGCTGGCCGGGTCTGGCAGGCGGGGCCTTCCTTCGGGATGACCTGCGCGTGGATCCCCGCACCACCGTGGCAAGGTTGGCCGACTGGCTGAGCCGGCAGCCCGGCGTCGAACTTCACTGGAACACGTCCGCGTTGAACTTCAGCCAATCCGCGGACGGGGTCAGCGTCATGACCTCCCGCGGTGAGTTGAAAGCCAAGCAGGTGTTCGTGTGCGTCGGCCACGACGTTGACTACCTGTTCCCGGACCTTGCCGCGGAGCACCGGATCCAGCGCTGTGCGCTGCAGATGTCGCTCGCGGCCCGGCCTTCCGGCGTCGAACTTCTGCCCGCAGTCCTGACGGCAACCTCTATGCTCCGCTACCCCGCCTTCACCGACATGCCTGCGGCCGCAGCGCTCCGCGATGAAGTGCAGGAGTCGCAGCCCGAACTCCTGGAGATCGGTGCCAACGTCATGTTCACCCAGCGCCCGGATGGCACCGTGATCCTGGGCGACTCGCACCACTACCACCTCACCGCCGATCCGTTCCTGGACGAATCGGTGACCAGCTCCCTCAACTCCGACATCGAGGCACGGATGGGCCAACGACTGGAAGTCATCCAGCGTTGGCAAGGCATCTACGCGTCTTCGGATGTCGCTCCGATCCTTGTCAAGGACGTCCAACCCGGCGTCACGGTGGTTTCCGTGACCTCCGGTGTTGGCATGACCCTGTCCTTCGGGCTCGCCCATCGCAACGTTTCCCGTTTGTCCTGACTCCCAGCTCCCCTTCGCATCCAAGGATTCCCATGAAAACCACGCTCTTCACCGGCTCCGCCCTTGCCCTCGCCGCTGCCTTGGCACTGACGGCGTGTGGCGGTTCAGCCCAGTCCTCTCCCTCCGGGTCCCCCTCCGCCACCTGTCCCGACGGCGAGATCAAGTTCGGCATCGAACCCTACGAGGACCCTGCCAAGCTCAAACCTGCCTATGACGTTCTGGCCAGCGCCCTGTCCAAGAAGCTCGACTGCCCTGTCAGCGTCCAGGTGGTTGAAGACTATGCGGCCGAGGTCTTGGCCATGCGCAACGGCAAGCTGGATCTGGGGCAGTTCGGTCCGCTTGGATACGTGTTCGCGGATTCAAAGGCCGGCGCCGAACCTTTGGTGTCCTTCGGCACAGCTGGGAAGGAACTCAGCACCTACACGGCAGGGATCTGGGTTCCCAAGGACAGCCCCATCCAGTCGATCGGTGACCTGAAGGGCAAGTCCCTGGCCCTGGGCAGCGTCGGCTCAACGTCCGGCGATGTCCTCCCTCGCTTTGGCCTGCGCGAAGCCGGGATCGCCGATGCCGACCTCAAGATGGACTACACCGGCGGCCACCCCGAGGCCCTGCTCGCCCTGACCAACGGCAAGGTGGAGGCAGCCGAAATCAACTCCCAGACGTTGGCCACAGCCATCGCGGCAGGGACCTTCAAGCAGGACGACTTCCGCCAGGTGTGGAAGTCCGAGCCCATCCCCAACGACCCCATCACCGTCCGCGGCGACGCCGACCCCGCGTTCAAGAAAGCCGTGAAGGACGCGTTCCTTTCGCTCTCGCCGGAGGACGTTGCCAAGGTGGGCGAATTCCTGGACGTCACCCCTCCCGGCCCCCTCCTCGAGGTCACCAAGGACAACTACACGCCGCTGTTCGAGTTGGCCAAGACCATGAACCTCACCGAAAAGGATCTTTAAGTGGCAGCCCTTCTGTCCGTCGAGGGTCTGCGGAAGTCCTTTGGCGGCCGCCCGGTGCTGGACGGCGTGGACTTCACGGTTTCAGCCGGCGAACTCGTCGCCTTCCTGGGCGCCAACGGTTCCGGCAAGTCCACTACCTTGCGCTGCGTCATGGGCATTACAGCTCCAGATGGCGGACGAATCAGTGTGGGCGGCACTGCGCTCAGTGACGTGCAGGGACGTGAGCTCCAACAGGCGAAGCAACGAATGGCGATGATTTTCCAGAGGATCCACCTCGTTCCGCGCCGCACCGCCTTGGACAACGTCTGCGCCGGTGCCCTCGCCCGCATCCCCACCCTCCGATCGCTCACCCCGGCACTGTTCCCGGCCGAGGTCCAGCAGGAGGCCCTTGACTGCCTGGACCGGGTTGGCCTCGCAGACCGGGCCTTCGAACGCGTCGGCCGTCTCTCCGGCGGACAGCAGCAGCGCGTCGCCGTCGCCCGGGCACTGTGCCAGCGGGCCGACGTCGTACTCGCTGACGAGCCGGTATCCGCCCTGGACCCCCACGCCGCCGAACAGGTGATGGCGTTGCTCCGCGAACTGGCGCATTGCGAAGGACTTGCCGTCGCAGCCGTCCTGCACCAGCCGGATCTGGCGCTGCGGTACGCGGACCGGTCCATCGGGCTGCTCCAAGGCTCCATGGCGTTCGACCTTCCCTCGGCCGACGTCACCGCCCACCATCTCGACACTCTCTACGCCCCGGACAGGGACACCGCAGACAGGACCCTTGCAGCATGACACCCCAGACCCTCAACCCTGCCGTCGTGCGGCGGGACGCTGCTGGCAAAACGCGCGTGGCACTGGTCCGCCCGAAGAAGCCGCTGCGGTGGATCACGACGGCGGCAGTGGTTGCCGCCGTCGTCGGACTTCACGCTGTGGCCTTCGAAGGGACGGACTTCAAACCCCAAGTCCTGGTGGACGGGTGGAAGGGCATGGCCGCGTTTGTCGCGGACGCGTTCCCGCCGGACCTGAGCTGGGAGCGCACCTTCAAGCCGGGGCTCAAGGCAACCCTGGTGACGCTGTGGATCGGACTGCTGGGGACTACGCTGTCCGTGCCGTTCGCGTTGCTGCTGGCCGCGCTGGCTGCGGAGAACACGAGCCCCCACCGACTGGTTTATCAAGGTGCGCGGGCTGTGCTGTCCTTCTTCCGGGCCGTGCCGGACATCGTGTTCGCCCTGATCTTCGTCACCGCCGTGGGGCTGGGCCCGTTCGCGGGTGTGCTGGCCCTGATCTGCCACAACACCGGCGTCATGGGGAAGCTGTGGGCCGAGTCCATGGAGGAGATCGATGCCGGGCCGCAGGAAGCGCTCCGGACGGCCGGGGCCAACCGGATCCAGCAGGTAGCCAACGCGACGCTGCCCATGGTGGTCCCGCAGTTCGTGGGCCTGCTGCTCTACCGCTTCGACGTGAATGTGCGGTCTTCGCTGGTCCTTGGCCTGGTGGGTGCCGGTGGCATCGGGCTGCTGATCAACCAGTCCATCAAGTCCTTCCAGTTCGACTCGATGCTCACGCACATCCTGATCGTGCTGGTGCTGATCATCGTGGTGGACCAGTTCTCAGCATGGATCCGCCGACGCCTGGCCGCGTAGCGCCGTTGGCACCCCCACTGGGTCGCAGTAGTGCGCGTTTTGAGGGCTCATAACGCGCACAAATGCGACCTACTTGGGTAGGTGGGGGGAGAATGGAAGCCGACTGTTGGGCAACGGGCTGAGTGAGGATGGAGCGGGTATGCAGGTTGATGTGGTGGTTGTTGGCGGCGGAGCCATGGGATCGGCGGCCGCGTGGCAGTTATCCCGGAGCGGCAAGTCCGTGGTCCTCCTCGAACGGTTCGAAGCCGGACACCACATCGGGGCTTCCCACGGCGCAACCCGCAACTTCAACACTGCCTACGCCGAGGCTGACTACCTGGACCTCTTGGACGAATCGAAAATCCTGTGGGACGAGCTCGCCGCGGAAAACGGCGCGCCGTTGCTGGACCTGGTGGGCCTGGCCAACCACGGCAACGTTCCCAAGCTTGAAGCGGTCCGCGCGGCCCACGAAGAACGCGGGATCGAGAGCTACTTCATCTCCGCGACTGAAGCCGCCGACCGCTGGCAAGGCATGAACTTCAGCACCGACGTGCTCTTCGTTCCCGGCTCCGGCAGGGTCCGTGCCGCAGATGCGCTGGCTGCGCTCCGAAACTCGGCAGAGTCGCGCGGTACGATCTTCAAATATTCGACGCCGGTCCGCGACATCCGCGTCGACGGCGCCGAATCGGTGGTTGTGGTAACAGACGAAACCGAATACACGGCCAAGCGGGTTGTGGTCACCGCCGGCGCCTGGACCACCAAAGTCCTGGACGGCCTGGCCAAACTCCCCGCGCTGGTTGTCACGCAGGAACAGCCCGCCCACTTCACCCCGCGCGACAACACCGTGGTGTGGCCGAGCTTCAACCACAATCCGGACCCTGATCCCAGCAATGAACTCTACGAATACTGGTACAGCCCGGTTTACGGCATGCTCACTCCCGGCGAAGGCGTCAAGGCCGGCTGGCACGGCGTCGGACCCGTCATGGACCCCGACGAGCGCACCTTCCAGCCCATCCCCCAGCAGCTCGAGGCTTTAGTGCGGTACGCCGAAGAGTGGCTTCCCGGCGTCGACCCTTCCACCGCGGTGCCCATCAGCTGCACCTACACCACCACGCCCAACGAGGACTTCGTCCTGGACAGCTTCGGCCCGCTGGTGGTGGGTGCCGGGTTCTCGGGCCACGGCTTCAAGTTCACTCCGGCGATCGGACGGGTGTTGAAGGACATCGTCGACGGCGGCGCGGCACCTGCGCGGTTCCGCGCCGAGCGCTGATTGCCCGGGAAACCAAAAAGACCCCGCAGGCCTGAGGCCTGCGGGGTCTTTTTTGCTGCTAATTCAGGGTCGCGAGGACCTTATTGAACGTTGCCGACGGGCGCATGATCTCAGCGGCCTTAGCGGCGTCCGGACGGTAGTAACCGCCGAGCTCGACGGCGGGACCCTGGACAGCGTTCAGCTCGCCGACGATTGCCTCTTCGTTGGAGGTCAGCGCCTCTGCGATCGGGGCGAAGGCCGCTGCCAGCTCTACGTCGGAGGACTGCTTGGCCAGTTCCTGCGCCCAGTACATGGCCAGGTAGAAGTGGCTTCCACGGTTGTCCAGCTCGCCAACGCTGCGGCGCGGGGACTTGTTTTCCAGCAGGAACGTTCCCGTGGCGCGGTCCAGCGTGTCGGCCAGGACCTGGGCGCGGGCGTTGCCCGTGGTGGTGGCGAGGTGCTCGAAGCTGACGGCAAGGGCAAGGAACTCGCCCAGGCTGTCCCAGCGGAGGTGGTTTTCCTTGACCAACTGCTGGACGTGCTTGGGAGCGGATCCACCGGCGCCGGTCTCGAACAGGCCGCCACCGTTGATCAGCGGAACAATCGAGAGCATCTTGGCGCTGGTACCGAGCTCGAGGATCGGGAACAGGTCCGTGAGGTAGTCGCGGAGCACGTTGCCCGTGACGGAGATGGTGTCCTGGCCCTTGCGGATGCGCTCCAGGGTGAAGGCGGTGGCCTCAACCGGGGACAGGATCTCGATCTGCAGGCCCTCGGTGTCGTGGTCCTTCAGGTACTCGTTGACCTTGGCGATCAGGTTGGCGTCGTGCGCACGGCCCTTGTCCAGCCAGAAGACAGCCGGGGTCTGGGATGCGCGGGCGCGGGTGACGGCCAGCTTGACCCAGTCGCGGATCGGGACGTCCTTGGTCTGGCATGCGCGCCAGATGTCACCCGGGGAAACCTGGTGTTCGATCAGCACGGTACCTGCACGGTTCACGAGCTGGACGGTACCGGCTGCCTCGATCTCGAACGTCTTGTCGTGGCTGCCGTATTCTTCGGCTGCCTGGGCCATGAGGCCAACGTTCGGAACGGTACCCATGGTGGTGGGATCGAACGCACCGTTTGCACGGCAATCGTCGATGACAACCTGGTAGACACCGGCGTAGGAGCTGTCCGGGAGGACTGCCAGGGTGTCGGCTTCCTTGCCATCCGGGCCCCACATGTGGCCGGAGCTCCGGATCATGGCCGGCATGGAGGCATCCACGATGATGTCCGAGGGGACGTGCAGGCTGGTGATGCCCTTGTCGGAGTCAACCATTGCCAGGGCCGGACCGTCTTCGAGGCCCTTGGTGATGGCAGCCTTGACGCCTTCGCGGACGTCTTCCGGCAGGTCTTCCAGGCCGTTGAGGATGGCGGCGAGGCCGTTGTTCGGGCTGATGCCGGCTGCAGCCAACTGCTTGCCGTAGGTGTCGAAAAGCTCGGAGAAGTAAGCCTTCACCACGTGGCCGAAGATGATGGGGTCCGAGACCTTCATCATGGTGGCCTTGAGGTGTGCGGAGAAGAGGATGCCCTCTTCCTTGGCTCGGGCAACCTGTGCGGCGAGGAACTGGTCCAGGGCGTCAGCACTCAGGGCGGTGCCGTCCACAACTTCGCCGGCCAGGACGGGGAAGTCCTTCTTGAGGACCTTGACGGTGCCGTCTTCGCGGACAAGCTGGATGGTCAGGGCGTCATCGGCCTCGATGACCACGGACTTCTCGTTGGAGCGGAAGTCGTTCTGGCCCATGGTGGCCACGTTGGTCTTTGAGTCCGCGGACCAGGCACCCATGGAGTGCGGGTTCTGGCGGGCGTAGTTCTTGACCGACAGGGGCGCGCGGCGGTCGGAGTTGCCTTCACGCAGCACCGGGTTCACAGCGGAACCCTTGATCTTGTCGTAGCGCGAGCGGATGTCCGTCTCGGTGTCGGAGGAGGGGTTGTCCGGGTAGTCCGGGAGGGCGTAGCCCTGGGCCTGCAGTTCGGCGATTGCGGCCTTGAGCTGCGGAACGGAGGCGCTGATGTTGGGCAGCTTGATGATGTTGGCTTCCGGCTGCTTTGCCAGTTCGCCAAGTTCAGCCAGGGCGTTGCCCGTGCGCTGGTCTTCAGTCAGGAAATCGCCGAACACGGCGATGATGCGGCCGGCCAGCGAAATGTCACGGGTCTCGACCTCCACACCTGCGGTCGAGGCGTACGCTTCCACAATCGGCAGGAACGAGTAGGTTGCCAGCATCGGCGCTTCGTCTGTGTGGGTATAGATAATCTTGGCCATTGGCGGGGTTCTCCCTGAAAGTCTGCAGATTTCAACATCTCTAACTTACCCGAGCACGCCGTTTTGGGGGCTGTTCGTGTCCGGGATCACGCCTCGCGTTACCGCTTTCACAGGCGCTGCCCCGACGCCGCAAGGCTGCCTTCCGGGTGCCAAAACGCCCGACGGCGACCTGCCCGCCGGAGCTGCCGCGCCGCCGTCGTACTCCTCTCCCAAGGACCCCGGCGCAAGTGACAGCAAAATATCACAAAGTCTGAAACATCTCTTTACAAACTTGTCACACGCCCGGTAGCTTCGATTCCGTCAGTCGGCGGTCGCCATCACTGGCCGCCTCACTCCCTCGATTAGGTAGGAACAACGTGACAAAAACCAAGACCCTGGCCACAAGCCTGCTGAGTCTGTCCGCTGCTGCGATCCTCGCCCTGGTTGGAACCACCAGCGCCAACGCGGCCCCCGCCAAGGACACCGATTCCAGCGGCGCTGCGGTCAGCAGCCACAACGGCGACATCCTCGCCACCAAGGCACTCCAGCGCACGGGCATCCTGAACCTTGGCAAAGCCCCGGTCACCGAAGCCCCGGGCGCCATCACCAGCATCGAAGGCCAGCAGGCGTCCACCGACTCCAAGGCCATCAACCTCAAGGTCAACCAGAGCGAAACGCCGGTCAAGCACATCGGCAAGATCTTCTTCACCCTCGGCGGCGCCAACTACGTCTGCTCCGGCAACTCCGTCACGTCCGCCAACAAGAGCACCGTGTCCACGGCCGGCCACTGCGTCAACGAAGGCCCTGGCGCGTACGCCACCAACTTCGTCTTCGTTCCGGCCTACCTCAACGGCTCCGCACCCTACGGCAAGTGGACGGCAAGGGCGCTGTACTCCCCCAGCCAGTGGGCCAACAACGGCAACATGCAGTACGACACCGCGTTCGCCGTCGTGAACACCCTCAACGGCCAGAAGCTCGCCGACGTGGTGGGCTCCTCAGGCGTACAGTTCAACGCCGCACGCGGCCTGAGCTACAAGTCCTTCGGCTACCCGGCAGCCCCTCCGTTCAACGGCGAATCGCTCAAGAGTTGCTCCGGCACCGCCACCAACGATCCCTACAACCCGCAGTTCGGCACCCAGGGCATCCCGTGCAACATGACCGGCGGTTCCTCGGGCGGCCCGTGGTTCATCGGCAACAGCTCCAGCGGTTACCAGAACTCGGTCAACTCCTACGGATACGGCAGCAACTCCACCACCATGTACGGCCCGTACTGGGGCACCGTAATCCAGTCCACCTACACCACGGCTGCGGCTTCGTAATCGATCTGGCACGCCCCTGTTAAGTACGCACTGTTAAGTACGACGGCGGCCGTCCCCTTTCGGGGGCGGCCGCCGTTGCGTTGTTCCTGACTGGTCCTTTCGGGGACTAGTGGAAGAAGTGGCGTGCGCCGGTGAAGTACATCGTGATGCCGGCAGCGTTGGCTGCGGCGATGACTTCCTCGTCGCGGACCGAGCCACCCGGCTGGACCACGGCGCGGACACCGGCGTCGATCAGGATCTGCAGGCCGTCAGCGAACGGGAAGAACGCGTCCGAAGCCGCAACGGCACCGCGTGCGCGCTCTGGTGCGTTGGCACCGCTGGCATTGGAGGCACCGCCGGCGCCATCGACGTCGGACTCCACCTGGACGCCCAGCGTGTTGGCGCGCTCGACAGCAAGCTTGCAGGAGTCGAGGCGGTTGACCTGGCCCATGCCGATGCCCACTGCCGCACCGTTGTCGGCGAGCAGGATGGCGTTGGACTTCGCC
The DNA here is from genome assembly GCF_042885775.1 of Paenarthrobacter sp. NPDC058040. NCBI lineage: Bacteria > Bacillati > Actinomycetota > Actinomycetes > Micrococcales > Micrococcaceae > Paenarthrobacter > Paenarthrobacter sp. NPDC058040. The sequence continues at coordinate 137,613 of NZ_JBHVRN010000001.1, read as the reverse complement.
GCGCGGCAGGCGGTCCAGGCGAACGCGAGGTCGGCGAGGGTCTTCTGGTCAGCGGCTTCGCCGGCGGCGAGCGTCCAGTTGGCGGGGTTGTCGCCGTCGGCGTCCACCTTGTCGCTCATCTGGACCAGGACGCCACCGGAAACCTGGCGCATTTCCGAGGCGTAGCGGCCGTAGCCCTCGGGCAGGGCGAGCAGGCGGATGTTCTTCTTCTTGGAGAGGATCTCCACGGCTTCCGGCTCGAAGTCCGGAGCGATGACAACCTCGGTGAAGATGTCTGCGACGGTGCGGGCCATGCCAGCCGTGACCGTGCGGTTGGCCGCGATGACGCCACCGAAGGCAGACACGGGGTCGCAGGCGTGGGCCTTGGCGTGGGCGTCGGCGATCGGGTCAGCGGCGTCAACGGAACCGACCGCAACACCGCACGGGTTGGCGTGCTTGATGATGGCAACGGCCGGCTCGGCGAAGTCGAACGCAGCGCGGAGGGCGGCGTCGGCGTCCACGAAGTTGTTGTAGCTCATGGCCTTGCCGTGCAACTGGTCAGCCTGGGCGATACCGGCCGGGGCAGCCTTGTCCACGTACAGTGCAGCCTGCTGGTGCGGGTTTTCGCCGTAGCGGAGGACCTCGGAGCGCTCCAGGGCCAAGCCGGCGTAGGCAGGCCAGTCGATGACGCCGTCGCCGTCTTCATCCAGGAACTGGCTCGCGGTCCAGGTTGCCACGGCGTTGTCGTAGCTGGCCGTGTGCGCGAAGGCCTTGGCGGCCAAGCGACGACGGGTGTTCAGGTCGAAGCCACCGTGGGCTGCGGCGTCAACAACGGCACCGTAGAAGTTGGGATCCGTGACGATCGCGACGGCGGCGTGGTTCTTCGCGGCCGAACGCACCATGGCCGGGCCTCCGATGTCGATCTGCTCAACAACGTCGTCCTGCGCTGCGCCGGACTTCACGGTCTCGACGAACGGGTACAGGTTGACCACTACGAGGTCGAAGGTTTCGATCTCCATGCCGGCGAGGGTGTCCATGTGCGCCGGGACGCGACGGTCGGCGAGGATGCCGCCGTGAACGCGCGGGTGCAGGGTCTTGACGCGGCCATCCAGCATTTCCGGGGAGCCGGTGACTTCTTCGACTTCCTTGACCGGGATGCCTGCGGCGGCGATCTTCTTGGCGGTGGAGCCGGTGGAAACAATGGCGACGCCGGCTGCGTGCAGGCCCTTCGCGAGCTCCTCCAGTCCCGTCTTGTCGTAAACCGAGATCAGTGCACGGCGGATGGGAACACGGTCAAGCTGCGTCAAGCTCACAAAAGTCTCCGTCTTAGTTCGCGTAGATATCGCGGGTCGGTGGGGATATGGGCAGTTTATCGTGTTTCGCTGCATGGCTGGTTTTGCGTCTCTTGGTACCCCTCCCGTTGCGAGGCCCGCTCTTCGTGTTATCTCCCGCGCTTAGCCCGCAAAGCAGGCCTCACACTGTTGAGCCCTCCCGTTGCGAGGCCCGCTCTTCGTGTTATCTCCCGCGCTTAGCCCGCAAAGCAGGCCCCACAAGTTACGACGGCGGTCGTCGCCACCCTCGCGACCTCAGGGCATCCTTGATTTTCCGTTCGGAGTGGGTCCAACCAGCATTCATCTGGACCTTCGAGAACTTCAGGACGATCCATCCCATCGCTCGAAGCCGATCGTCACGCTCGATGTCCTTCCCCCATTGCACTGGGTCACTTCGATGGTGATCGCCCTCATACTCGAGGGCGATCTTGTACTCCTCGTACTGCAGGTCCGGAGTGGAAATGTACCTGCCGTACTCATCGAAGATGGCCTGCGTGATCACCGGCTCCGGCAGACCGGCGTCGAGAATCTTTATACGCAACCGAGACTCCTGCGCCGAATCCACGCCTGAGCGCAACAGCGGCAAGACCTCGCGCGCGAGCCGGATTCCCTTAACCTTGGGGCGCCGATCAACAACTTCCTGGATGGCATCGACGGAGGACAGCGGGTTCTCACGCGCAAGCAGGTAATCGCCAGCCGCCACAAGGGAAGCCGGTCCCATATGCCTTGCGAGGTCAACAAACGTCCATTCAGGCGAGGTCAGGTTGACACCGTTGAGGACCCGGACGTCCCTTGCCAGGAGCGGAGCCCGATGCCCAACCACTCCACGCCTCTTCATCCTCCCGACTTCCTGGCGACGGGTCACATGAATCAGTCCACTGAGCCCTTCCTCCTCCACATCAAGAGGAAGCGGCATCGACCAAAGGAGAGCCGCCGTGACATGACTAACGGCACACCGCGGAGTGACAGCGGTATGCAGCCTCGCGAGCAAGTCGAGGTCCGGTTTGTCTCCCTTGGCAAGACGTAGGCCGCGGCTTGGCGTGATGTACCCGCTCGTCTGCAGGCGCCACCGCGGTAGTCCCGACGCGTAGGCTTCGCTCACCAGGAAGCCTCGTTGATCCAACAGGCCGGGCAATGGAGTTGGTTTTCGCATTGACCCATGCTTCCCGAAAACGAGAGACTCCATTCGGTTATCCACAGAATCGGACGTCGATTGTGCCCCGGACTCTCCCTCCACAGACTTTGCGGGGCACGCTCTACGCCCCAAACACACCAAATAGCCCGCACAACGGGCCACACAACGGGAGGCGTGCGACATAGGGTTGAGCCATGGATGCCACGGACGTCGTTCTTGTTGCCGATGTTGGGAAGAGCCGCTGCCGCGTGGAACTGCGGAGTGGTGATGAGTTGCTTGGCGCCGCGGACCAGCACGGCTTCCCGGGCGTACACGTGGACAACGGGCCGACTCTGGCGTTCGACCTCCTCCTGGAAACCACAGCCACGCTCCCGCCGGGCCTGCCCGTGAGCACCCTGACCGGAATCGGGGCGGCGGTTGCCGGCGTCGAGGCGTCCTCGGAAAAGTCCGGTGAACTCGCCAGCATGCTTTCACAGCATTTCAGCGTTCCCGCGGCGGTGCTCTCCGACGCCACGGCTGCCCACCTGGGTGCACTCCAAGGCGCCCCGGGGATCAGCCTGATCGTGGGGACGGGTGCCGTGGCCTTCCGCTTTGACGAGGCCGGCGTCCTGCACCGCGCCGACGGCTGGGGTCCCTATCTGGGCGACCGTGGCAGCGGCCGCTGGATCGGCCAGCAGGGGCTCCAATCAGTTTTGCACGCGCTCGACGGCGGCCCTGCCACGACGCTCTCGGCAGCGGCGGGCGCTCTGGTTGAGACGCCGGAACACCTACCGGCGTGGCTGGCCGAACAAGAGAACCCCTACCGTGCGATGGCTCGGTTCGCGCCCCTGGTCCTGCACGCTGCCGAGGCGGGTGACGCCGTCGCACATCACATTGTGGACCGCGCCTGCCGCATCCTGACCCGTACCGTGCAAATGGCCGCAAGTGGTGACCCGAGCGGTTCGCCGCGCGTCGCGATACTGGGCGGAGTGGCCGGTTCGGAGTTCTTCGCCGGGCTCTTGCAGAAGTCCCTGGCTTCGGCTGGGATTGAGGTGGTGGCCCCGCTCGGCGACGGCCTGGACGGTGCCGCCCTCGCTGCGCAGCGCCGCGGGCTCCTCCAGGAAAGGTACATCCACCGTGACGGAACAAACTGGCCCGACTGACGCCGACAAACTCGCCGGACTCCGCACGGAACTGGCTAGGTTGCAGACTGAAGCCGCCGCCGAGAACCTCAAGGACCTGGACATCCTCGGCACGGATGAGCTGGTGGCAGCCATGCTGGAGCACAGTGCAGGAGTACACGCGGCCGTTGCCGAAGCGAGTGCCGCCATTGTCCAAACGGTCGACGCCGTTGCGGAGCGGCTTCAGCGTGGCGGTCGCCTGTTGTACGTGGGGGCCGGCACGGCGGGGAGGCTGGGTGTGCTCGACGCGAGTGAATGCCCGCCGACGTTCGGCACTCCGCCGGGACTCGTCGTCGGACTCATTGCAGGCGGCACCCAAGCGATCCAGAAGCCCGTGGAGTACGCCGAGGACAACGCAACCGCAGGCGCGCGGGACCTGCACGATGTCAACGTGACGGAAGCGGACGCCGTCGTGGGTATTACTGCGTCCGGAAGGACGCCCTACGTGATCGGCGCGCTGGAGGAGGCCCGGAAGAAGGGCGCGTTCACGGTGTCGCTGGCGTGCAACAAGGGTTCGGCCGTGAGCCATCTGGCGAACGTTGCGATCGAAGTTGTTGTGGGGCCGGAGTTCATTGCGGGTTCCACCCGGCTGAACTCGGGAACTGCGCAGAAACTTGTCCTCAACATGATCAGCACGCTGGTGATGGTGAAGCTTGGCAAGACGTACGGGAACCTCATGGTGGACCTTCGGGCGACGAACGAGAAACTGCTGGCACGGTCCCAGCGGACGGTGCAGCACGCGACGGGTGTTTCCGCGGAGGAGGCTGCTGCGGCGCTCGATTCGGTTGGTGGATCGGTCAAAGCCGCCATTTTGGTGGTGCTGACGGGCCTCGACCCCGCGGGGGCGAAGTCGGCGCTGGAGGAAGCCGGCGGGTTCCTGCGGAGAGCCATCGAGAAGTCCGCCGGCGACCAGGCGTAATACTGTCCGGCCGAGCGCCTAGAGTTGCATGCAGGAGGCCTCATGAATACATACACAACCGTGCCCAGCGGCGAACAAGTGGTGCAGGAATTGCCGTGGCGCTGGAAGGTCCAAGGCAAGATCTTCATCATCGGTGGGCTCGGATTCATGTTCGATGCCTGGGATGTGACGCTCAACGGCATCCTTATCCCGCTGCTGTCCAAGCACTGGTCACTGCAGCCAGCTGATGCCGCGTGGATCGGTACGGCCAACCTGATCGGCATGGCCGTGGGTGCGTTCGCGTGGGGAACCATCGCGGACACGATTGGGCGCAAGAAGGCCTTCACTGCGACTCTCCTGATTTTCAGCGTCTTCACTGTGCTGGGGGCCTTGGCTCCTGACATCGTGTGGTTCTGCATCTTCCGCTTCATGGCGGGCTTCGGGCTGGGTGGATGTATCCCGGTGGACTATGCGCTGGTGGGTGAGTTCACGCCCCGGAAGCAACGCGGCAAGGTGCTTACGGCCATGGACGGTTGGTGGCCCGTGGGCGCAGCTCTCTGTGGCTTCGTTTCGGCGGGGCTGGTTGCTTTGTATGGGGATTGGCGCCTCACGATGCTGGTCATGGTGGTTCCAGCGCTTCTGGTGTTCTGGGTGCGGCGTTCGGTCCCTGAGTCGCCGCTGTTCCTGATCCGCAAGGGCCGGCGCGTGGAGGCGGCCGCGGTGATTGATGGCTTGGTGGAAGCGACGGGTGCAACGCCGCGGGCTTACAGCTTGCCCGAACCCCAGGATGCTCCAAGGCTCTCCCCCGGCAGCGCATGGGGTCAGCTTCGCAAAATCTGGACGTTCGATTGGAAGATCACCACGGCGGCCTGGGCTTTGTTCTTCTCAGTGTTGTTGGTCTACTACCTATCCCTCACCTGGATGCCGCGCATTCTCATCGGAGCAGGATTCGAGGAGTACAAAGCGTTCGTCACGACGGCGAGCATGGCCGCCGTCGGGCTTTTGGGCGTAGTGGTTGCAGCGCTGTTGGTGGAGCGTGTGGGCCGCAAGTGGATCCTGGCGATCACGGGTCCGTTGTCCGCCGTGACGTTGGTGATCGTGGCACTGGTTGTGGATGTGCCGTCCGCCGCTGTGTTCTGGCTGCTCGCGTTTGGCTTTGTGGTCCAAGTGGCCATCCCTGTGCTGTATGCGTACGTTTCCGAGTTGTACCCCACGGAGCTCCGGGGCTCGGGCTTCGGCTGGGCTTCGACGTTTTCGCGGATCGGCGCAGGCTTTGGGCCGCTCGTGTTTGCCTCGTTCTTCTGGCCGGAGTTCGGGCTGGCGACCTCCTTTGCCATGGCGGGAGGGCTTGTGTTGCTGTCCGTGCTGTGGATGGCGTTCTTCTCCCCGGAAACGAAGCAGCGCGTCCTCTCCTAGCGCTTCCTTCGTACCCAACTAGGTCGCATTTGTGCGCGTTTTCAGGCCTCAAAACGCGCACAAATGCGACCTACTTGGGTGTCCACCCGTGTTCTTCGAGCGCGCGCCTCACCTTTCGCACTCCGGTTGTTGCGTCGGTGGACATGTGGCGCTTCGAGATCCTCACCAAGGTCCATCCTGCACGCGCAAAGTCCTCCTCCCTCTGGATGTCCCGGACGATCTGCTCGCGGTCCGAGTGGCCCTCCCCCTCGTATTCGACTGCAACGCGCCACTCGCTGAAGGCGAGGTCAGGTTGACGTACGACGCCGGGACTCAGGTCCACGCGCACGTTGACTTCCGGGGTGGGCAGCCCAGCCCGCCCCAGCGCCAGCCTCAGTCGCGTTTCCGGCGCGGAGTCCGCACCCACGCAGGCCTGCTCCAAAGCGAGGCGGGCTTTGCGGATACCCGGAGTCCCCCAGTGGCGATCCAGCATCTCCTCGAGCTCGGCAAGCGTGCAGTACGGCGTAGTACGGTTCTCGAATTCAGGCCGGGGAATACGAAGCAGGTGATCAGCAACGACGGTGATTTCATCAATGTCCATTTTCCGTGCACAGTCCAACCACGTCCGGGCTCGAGTCGTGATGAAAAGCCCGTTCAAGGTGGTGATTTCATCCTCGAAGAATTGAGCTCTGTGTCCGATCACGCCCTTTCGCCGGGGAATGGCCATCGGTTCAGGACGCGAGATGTGGATGGCAGGCTCGTGGCTGCCGGGTAGGAAACCAGGAAACTCCCACAGCACGAACGCCGTGGCGTGGGACGCTGCGGAGAACGCCGTGACGTGAGTGAGAGGCCGGACCCTGTCTTCCAAAGAGTGATCGCCCGCAGATACCGGCGTTCGAATCGCCCTGCTCGGTGACGCCAGGCTGTGGTGACTGAGCCGCCGTCGTGATACGCCAGCCTCAGCAGCTTCGTGCCACGTAAACGGCATTGACGACAACGGCTCGGGCAGGGGCTTTGGTGTCTTCATGCCCCATGCTGACAAACTTCAGGGGGCGCATGCGTCGTTATCCACAGGCACAGGCGGACCTACGAAATGTAGGTAGCAGCAGAGCGCGTTTTGAGGGCTCAAAACGCGCACAAATGCGACCTACTTGGGTGAGGGAGGGGAGACAGTGGCGAGGTCGGCCAGGGTCTGGACCAGGAGGCGGCGCTCCACTACCTTGATGCGCTCGTGCAGGGTTTCCTCGGTGTCGTCCGGCTCGATCACCACGGCTTCCTGCGCAATGATGGGCCCGGTGTCTACTCCTGCGTCGGCCCAGTGAACCGTGCAGCCCGTGACCTTCACACCGTAGGCCATGGCATCGCGGACACCGTGGGCGCCGGGGAACGAGGGCAACAGGGCCGGGTGCGTGTTGACGTACTTGCCACCAAAGGCATCAATGAAGTCGGCGCTGACAATGCGCATGAACCCAGAAGAAACCACCACATCCGGGCTGTAGGAAAGGACCTTGTCGCGCAAAGCCGCATCCCACTCGCCGCGCGTTTCGAAGGAGTTGAAGTTGACCACGAAGGTCTCGATGCCGGCTTCGTCGGAACGCTCCACGCCGTAGGTATCGGGACGGTCGGCGCCCACAGCGGCGATCTCGACATCCAGTTCACCCGACTTCACGGCGTCGATGACTGCCTGAAGATTGGAACCAGTACCGGACACGAGGACAACAATGCGCATTGCACTAGCTTATGGGCGGCTCGCGTAGGCTGGAAAACATGAATCCCGACGTCGGTCCCAAGCCGAACCCGCCATCCCGCGCCGAGGCGGAAAAAGCCGCTTTTGGCGTGACGCAGATCCTGTTCCGTGCGTTCCTGTTGTCGGCGTTGGGATCGTTTTTCGTCTTCTCCCTGAACGTGAACTACGTGTGGCTCAGCGCCATCCTTACCGTGGCCAGCGTGGTGCTCGGGATTGTGGTCCTGGTGCGGGCCGTGAAGTACAAGCACTCCAAGATCGTGCTCTTCGGAACCATCTCCGGCTTGGTGGTCTCAGCGATCATGTGCCTGCTGATTCTCACGACGTCCCTGTTCTTCAAGCAGGTAAGTACGTACCAGGATTGTGCGCGTTCGGCCTTGACGGAGACGGCAAAGTCGAGGTGCCTCGCCGACCTTGAGAACTCGATGCCCGGGCCGTTGCGCTAAGCGCCCCAAACCGGGCCGCCGGCAGAGCGTCAGGCGTGTTCGTCGTCGTACGCGTTTTCGTCCAGGTTCGCCTCGCGCAGCTTCTGGCTGCGTTCCAGCCACGGCCCCACTGCGTAGCCAATAACGACGCCGATACCCACCTCGGCAGCCACCCAGACTGCCGTCCACAACGGGTGGGGGCCGATGTCCGTGAGCCGGCCAATCCCGGCCGAACCCCTTGCGATCCACGCAAGGCCCGCACTCAGCAGGCCGGCGACTGCACCAATGAACGCGCCCAGGAACAACGTTGACACCGCTGCCGTGAACCAGCGGGCCTTGATCTTGATGGAGAGCCACTCGTCGAAGTGGTTCTCGCCTTCGCGCAGGAACCACCAACCGGCCATGATGCCCGCAACCACGGGGAGCGCGAGGGCCATGCCGCCAAGGTCCAGTTGTCCGGCGGGAAGCCCACCGAAAATCGGGACGGCAGGCAAAGGCCCGACGGCGGTCCCCAGCGGTCCCGCGGTGGAGCCGACGCCGAGGGCGAACCCCGAACCGGAGGACCAAGCAAGCGTGAAGATCACGAGGTTCGGCAGGAAGCCGAGCTGCGCAATGGTGAGGACTGCCCCGCCCAGGGCGCCTGCTTTCAGGCCCTCATAGACGGCGATGATGTCCGTCCAATGCCACACGATATCCACGGCGAGGAGCAGTGCGGCGAGCGCAACCGCGGCCATGGTCGCCACGAATCCGGCCTTCATCGCTGAGCCCACGTAGGAGCCGGCCCAGCGCGAATGCTGGCTGGTCTTGGCAAGCCACGCGACTGCGTCCACGCCGATCAGGCGGCTCCACGAACCGGCCTCGCGTCGTGCGCCGACCACCAAGCCCAGGCCGAACGAGATCAGCGGGATGGACATGGCAAACCAGAGGTTGATCACCACGTCGGAGGTCCGGCACACGAATCCGGTGGCAGCCCCGAAGGCCGCGTAAACGAGCCATGCCCCGAGGAACGCCTGCCACAACTGGTCCGTGTAGGATGCACGGGCCAGGCGACGGCCCGCCCGCCACGCGAGCAGGAACGGAATGAGCGTCAGGCCAAGAGGTATCAAGGACAAAGAACCCGAACCGGGTTGGCCCGCGGTTCCCAGATTGACCTGCGCCAGGTGCAACGGAACGCCGTGGATCAGCAGCCATGCCTGGCCTGCCAAACGGGCAAGGGCATCGACGTTGCGGTTCTGGAAGCCGTCGGTGGCCCACACCCCCACCAGGGGCAGGACCACAACGATGGCCGAAATGAAGGCTGCCTGCGCCGCTTCCAGACCACCCTGCAGCCAAAGGGGCATCGGGAGGCCACGGTTTCCGGTCTGATCAGCACGCAGTTTCATCGTGATCTATCGTGCCACGGTGCGCCGGTCTCCCCCGGCAGACTCCCGGGAATACGGCAGATTCCTGAGCTTTTTGCTTGGACCCGGGAGTAAGATTGGAGGTGTTTTCACAGACTTCACAAGGCCCGGAAATCATCGAAGCCGGGAACTAGGAGCGGCCAATGGATAGGTGTCACAACTAACTACTGAAAGTCGTACTAGCAGCTGGTGCAACCACCTACGGATACTCTCCAGGTTGCACCAGCCTTCTTATGTCCTTTTGCCCTCTCGCCGAGGGGTTAGATCTCGGGGTTTTGGGGCTCGCTTTCCGCCGAGAGCTCACCCCTCGCGAAGCTCGCTAAGGAAAGCACGACGGCGGACTGCCCACCTGGCGCTGCGGGGGCAACGATCTCCGCGCCGAACACGCGATCCCCGCGCGTGCGTGTGCCGCACAAAATCGCTGGACTAGCTGACACCTCGGACTCACACTGTGTACACGGGCAACCAAATTGTTCTTTGGAAAGGGACAGGGTCCATGGACGACCTCTCAGCATTTTTCCCGCTCATCGCCGCGATCGTGGGCGTGGTTGTTGCCATTGGGTTCGTTTGGCTCGCGACCAAGGCCATGTGGAAGGTAGCGGAACCAAACGAGGCGCTGATCATTTCCGGCCTCACCCGCGGAACGCTGGAGAACACGGATGGCATGGACTTCAAGATCGTCACCGGCAAGGGAGCGTTGGTGATTCCTGGCCTGCAAACCGTTCGGCCCCTGGCGCTGACGCTCAACGAAACCGAGCTGAAGGTCTCGTGCGTGACGTCCCAGGGCATCCAGGTGATCGTGGACGGCGTGGTGATCTACAAGATCGGCGACGCTCCCCCGTTCATCGCCAACGCTGCCCGACGGTTCCTGGGGCAACAGCCCAAAATGGAGAGCCAGGTCTACAACGTGTTTGAGGGACACCTGCGTTCGATCATCGGCAGCATGACTGTGGAGGAGATCATCCGGGAGCGCGACAAGCTCGCCTCACAGGTCCGCAGTGCCAGCGGTGTGGAGATGGAGAAGCTTGGCCTGGTGGTGGATTCGCTGCAGATCAAGGACCTTCAGGATCCCACCGGCTACATCCAGAACCTGGCCAAGCCGCACATCGCGCAGGTCAAGATGGAAGCCCGGATCGCCGAGGCTACGAGGAACCGGGAAGCTGCGGAGAAGGAAGCAGAGGCCGCTGCGTTGATTGCGGATGCCCAGAGCCGCTCGGCCATCAAGCAATCCGCTGCTGCCGCGAACGCCGAGCAGGCACGCGCCAATGCCGCTCAAGCTGGTCCTTTGGCCGATGCGACCGCCCGCCAGCAGGTGGTGGTGCAGGAGACCGAAGTCGCCAAGCTTGAAGCGGCCCGCGAAGAACAGAAACTGCAGACCACCATCCGCAAGCCAGCGGACGCGAAGGCGTACGCCCAGCGGACCGAGGCTGAAGCCAAGAAGGCCGCGGACATCAGCGCCGCCGAAGCCCTGGCCAAGCGCACCGAACTAGAAGCACAGGCCAACGCCCGACGGGTTGAACTCGAGGCACAAGCCAACGCCGGCGCTGCCGCAGCCATGGCCGGCGCCACTCGCGTCACTGGTGAGGCTGAAGCGGCCGCGACGACGGCACGCGGCAATGCAGCCGCCTCGGCTGTGAAGGCAAAGGCTTTGGCAGAGGCCGAGGGTATCAAGGCCCGTGGCGAGGCGTTGGAGTCGAACCAGGACGCAGTCATCTCCCAGCAGATCGCCGAGAACATGCCCGCCATTGTCTCGGCCGCGGCGGAGCCGTTCTCGCGGATCGGGCAACTCACGGTGCTCAATGGCGGCGAGGGGCTCAACAGCATGGTCGGCGGGATCCTGTCCCAGGTGGGTAGCTTCCTGCCGTCGTTGGCCGCGGCGTTACGGGGGAAGGAAGCTCCCCGGCCTGCCCCTTCTCCCGGCAAGGCTGCAGCGCGTCCCGCTCCTGTCAGGGAGCCCGATGCATAAAGACGTGGACCGGAGTCTCACGGGCAAGATCGGCCGGGTCACGGGCACAATCGGACCCGACACCCTGGGCGAAGTGATGCTCCCCTTTCACGGCGGCACCAGCGCGTTCTTCGCCCGCCCATTCGACAAGACCAGCGTCTACCCCGTGGGCGAGAAGGTGCTGGTGATCTACTTCGAGCCGCCGCAGACGGTGTACGTGGAGGAGTTGCCGGAAGAGCTGCGGTCGTAAGCCCGCCCACCGTTTAAGTACGACGGCGGCACACGGCTGAGGGGGCGACGGCGGCAACCGTCACGGTTGCGGCCCGTAGATGAACTCCTTGGCGTGATTGACGGCCTTCTTGAAGGCATCGTTGCGCAAGGACACCTGTTCCCCTGATGCACCGCTACCTGGTTCCATGAACGTCGTTGGCCCGGGTCGAAGGATCCAGATGTCCGCCGCTGGCGGCAGGTAGAACACCCCAAACGAACGATGCTCGGGGTCGTCCGTCCAGATGGGAACAACGGCAACTGCTGCGCCTGTATCCACGTTGATCCACTGGGCACGGGGCATGGGTTGTTCGTGCACCTCCGGGTCCAGGAACGGTGCGGTTCCTTTGCCCCAACGTTGCTCGAAGCGTTCATAGAACGCCGGGATCAGGTGGCTGTCGTAGGAACGCCAAGCATTCATGTGGGTCTCCTAAGGCCTCTGCGAGATGGTGTCCACCGAGTTGGTCCGAAGCTCAGGGGCTGCCCGCGTCGATCGACAGGTTCCGTTTCCGCCGTCGTGCGATGGATGCGGACCTTGACCGGCGTGCCGGAACCGGCGCCCGCGCGTTCGTGGTCGTAAGCCGACCGCCTTTCCGAGTCCGACAAAACGACGTAAGCCTGCATAATCGCGTGAAGCTGCTGGAGGTTGGCACCCGGGGAGGTTCCGCCGTCGTGCGATGCCGTGTCCGGGTGATGGCGACGCAACAAAGCGCGGTAGGCGCGCGTGATCTCCCGGGCAGAGGCTTTCGGTGTGACACCCAGGATCGCGTAGTAGTCAGGCTGGTTTCCCACGGCTGGTTTCCGATGGACATGTTTGGACTGGGAGATGGCCCCCGGCGAACCAAGCAGTTCGGACCGGGGGCCATCCGTTCGGGAGTCAACGTCGGGGGCCGCGTTTCCTCTGCGCAACAAGCGCGATGGCGTGGCGCGAAGCCTGCGCCCATTCTTCCGATGCGGCCGGTCTGATGCTCCCGCTTGCACGCTCCGCCGAAGGCCACCCCCGGGCGGACCCGGCGGAGCGAACCCGTTAGGCGTTGATCTCCTGGCGTTGACCGCTGGATGTGATTTCGATTCGCCGTGGCTTGGCCTTTTCGGCGACCGGGATACGGAGTGTCAGGACGCCGGCGTCGTAGCCGGCCTTGACGCCGTCAGTGTCCAGGGTGTCGCCGAGAATCAGTTGCCGGCTGAAGACGCCTTGCGGTCGTTCGGCAGCAATCATCTCGGTGTCCTCCCCAGCGGACGACTTCCGTTCAGCCTTGACGGTCAAGACGTTGCGTTCGACATCCAGCTCAATGGAGTCGGGTGCCACTCCGGGCAGGTCCAGCGCAACAATGAATTCTTCGCCCTCCTGCCAGGCATCCATCGGCATGCCGGCCGGGCGTGCTGTTGTGCCAAAAACCTGTTGGGCGAGCCTGTCGAATTCGCGGAACGGGTCAGTGCGCATCAGCATGTGGTTCTCACTCCTTCAGATCTTGATGCTGATTCTGTTGTGGTGCCAGCCTTCCTGATCTGTATTGGCTGGTATAGATTTTTTATAGCACTGGCAAGAAAGTGGTGCAAGAGGATTTTTCGAGGATTTTGGAGTGGTTTGTGGCAGGTCCTGAGAACGCTGACTCGGCGGAAACGCACGACGGCGGCTTGGCCGCTTCCGCGCCGGGCGGCACTCCTGCCGGGGCTGCCTCGCGGGACGACCTGGGCGTATATGCCATCTCCGTCGCCGCCGAACTCGTCGGCACGGGCCAGCAGAACCTCCGTTTGTACGAGCGCAAAGGGCTGCTCCTGCCGGAAAGGACCTGCGGCGGCACACGGCGTTACAGCGAACGGAACCTGGTCACGTTGCGCCGGATTGGCGTGCTCCTGGACGAGGGGCTCAACCTGGCGGGAGTGAAGCTGGTGTTGGAGCTCGAGGCGACGAACCGGGGGTTGGTGGAGCACAACCGCGGACTCACCGACGACAACCGGGAGCTGCGGGCGGACAACCGTGGACTGCGGAAGGACTTGAAGCTTGCGCGGGGTGGGGAGTGATTTTCCGCAGGTCATGGCATTTCAATTCGGCGGCGAGTAATCTCTGACCCGACGCCGGCCCCGAGAGCACGACGTCCGTAACAGAGCGGCTTCCCCTGTTAAATGGCCGCCGTCAGGGACTCGTCCCGTGAGCACGGCACTTGGTCTCCTCCCTGGCACAAGGGAGGGTGCCGACATTCATCACCGCACCGCTCAAAAAATCGAGAACAAAATGAAACTCACAAAATCGCTCAGGCTCGCGCCTGTGGCTGTGTTACTCGCCGCTCTGTTTGTCCCCGCGTCACCCGCGGCGGCCCTCGACTTCCCAATCCAACTTCCCGCAGGATCCGGCTGCGCGTTCAATCTTGAACTAAATGGAGTTGGCGGAAAGATACAGATCAAGGAATTCAAAGATGCAGAGGGCAACGTCGTCCGCCACCTCGAGGCAGGGAAAGGCGTTCTGTTGACCTATACGAATTACGGCATGGATCCCGACGTATGGGTCAAAGGTAAGTCGGTGACTATCCGAACTGATGGTTCCGTGGCCAGCACCCGATTCAATGCCGATGGAACCCAAACTGTCACCGCGACCGGCCACAACGGACTCATTCTGTTCCCCAGTGACGTTCCAGCTGGACCTTCGACTATCCACTACATAGGAAAGTTGGTTTACACCATCGACGCGAATGGTGTATTCACGCTCATCAGCAGTTCAGGCCAGCAACGGGATATTTGCAAGGAACTGTCCTAAGAGTGCCCGCGGACAGCGAGGGGTGAGATCCCGGCGTTCGGGGCCTTGCCTTGCGCCGAAAGCTCACCCCTCGTGAAGAGAACCTCAAAGAATCGCCGTCATCCCGTTCCACCCCGTACCTACGCGCGACGCTGAAGGCCACACCGAGCCGCCCTGCCCCGAGTACAGCCACAGTTCGCCGGCGCCATTCCGGGCCAGGATGTCCGCGCGGCCGTCGCCGTCGAAATCGCCGGGTCCCACGAGTGAGTTCATCACGTTCCAACCCTGGCCGATGCTCTGCCGGGACAGCCACCCTCCGTAGCCGCTGGGTGGGTAGAGCCAGAGCGCACCCGCGGAATCGCGAGCAGCGATGTCGGTGAGGCCGTCACCGTTGAAGTCGCCCGCACCGGTAATCTCGGACATATCGGACCACCCTGAACCCACCCACATCCTGGGCAACCAGCCGCCGCTGCCGTCTCCGCGGTAGACCCACAGGGCACCACCGCGATCGCGTGCTGCCACGTCCACGGATCCGTCGCCGTGGAAGTCAATGCCCTCTATCGCGCCCATGCCTTCCCAGCCACTGCCGATCTGCAAGCGCGGCTTCCAGCCCGCCGAGCCGTTTCCTGGATAGAGCCACAAAACACCGGCTCCGTCACGGGCCATCACATCGGCGTTGCCGTCACCGTTGAAGTCTCCGGGAGCGAGCAGGGCGGTCATCACATTCCAACCGACCCCGACCTGCACGCGGGGCAGCCATCCACCTGAACCATCTCCCGGGTACAGCCACAGCACCCCGGAGGAGTCGCGAGCCAGAAGGTCAGCGA
Source organism: Paenarthrobacter sp. NPDC058040 (assembly GCF_042885775.1). Classification (NCBI taxonomy): domain Bacteria; kingdom Bacillati; phylum Actinomycetota; class Actinomycetes; order Micrococcales; family Micrococcaceae; genus Paenarthrobacter; species Paenarthrobacter sp. NPDC058040. The sequence continues at coordinate 122,373 of NZ_JBHVRN010000001.1, read as the reverse complement.
ACGAATCACCGTTGAAGTCATTCTTCGCTGGGGCTGCCACCGTACCGTCGATCACCGAGACGGATTCATTGTCGTAGTTAGCCACGTAGGCCTTCCCCGTGGACGGATTCACGCCGATTGCAACGGGGTTCTGCCCGGTGAAGACCGCCGACGAACTGTTGTCCGTGCCGTCAATGATGGTGATTCCCCGGCCGGACATCGCGATATAGATCTTGTTGCTTGCCTGATTCACCGCGATGTCGCGGATAAGCGAGGGTGTGATGATTTGGGCAATTTCGGTGAAGGCAGACCCGTCAATAACTTTGACGTAGCCCTCCAAAGAATTACTGTCCGCAGCAACGTAGATCCTGTTTGTTGCCGGGTTGACGGCCAGCATCCCCACCTTGCTCGAAGTCTCAAGCTTTCCGGTGGTTTTGTCCGTTGTGCCATCGATGACGCTCACGCCGGCACCGTATCTGCCAAGGGTCGTGAAATAGATCTTGTTGGTGACCGGGTTGACCGCCACAGAGAGGATGCCCCCGGCACCAATGATGATGTCCCCGGTGATGGAGCCGGCCGCGTTGATGACCTTGATGGTTCCGCCTGACCTGACGTAAACCTTGTTGGTGGCGGGGTTCACCACAATGTCCTGTGCACCCCCGGCGAGAGGAACGGTACTAACAGCGCTGGTGGCGCCATCGATGATGGCAACTCCGGCAGCGACGCCGACGTAGATCTTGTTGTTGCGTTCGTTGACCGCCACGACTCCCGGTCCGGACCCCACGAACACAGACGTCACAGCCCGCGTCACACCGTCCACCACGGCAACGGTGCCACCGATCTCACTGACGTAAATCTTGTTCGTCGCCGTGTTCACCGCGACGTCCACAGGCGTGTCTCCCGAGTACAGCCTGCCCGCGCCAGTTTCGCCCTCGATGACCGAAACACCTTCAGAGGTGCTCACATAGGCCTTATTCGTCGCGGGGTTCACGGCGATTTCCCCTGGGCGCTCTCCGACGGAAACGACGTTGGTCACGGCATCAGCGAAAGCAGGCGAAACCACACCGCCCAACAGCAGGGCCAGCCCAAGCCCGACGGCGCCAATCCGCGCCGCCCGCGGGCGCCGCCGTCGTACGTCACCAGAGTGCCGCCGTCGGCTCCGCACCAAACCAAGCGCGCGCGAACAATCCCCAACAGCACCCATTTTTGCCCCCAGAGTCATGGACACCCCAGCGCGTCCGTAGAACGCGAGTCTACCGCCGGGCCGAGACAAAACAGAGAACCACCTGTTAACCAACTCTTCCTCCACAGGCCACCGGATCGAACCCCCAACGCCAACCGCCCCGACCACCGTGGAAGGCGTGAGGATCGCAATCGTCGCCGAATCATTCCTGCCGCTGATGAACGGGGTAACCCACTCGATCCTGCGGGTGCTGGATCATCTGCAGGAGCGCGGCGATGAGGTGATGGTGATTGCGCCGTCGACGTCGGACACTGATGTTTCGAGCGTCGTGAAGGGCGCGTATGTGCACCGGCTGCCGTCCGTCCCGGTGGCCGGGTACACGAATGTGCGGGTCGCGTTGGGTGGTGTGAATCGGGTCAAGCGAATCCTTGCCGATTTCGCCCCCGACGTCGTTCACCTCGCCTCCCCGTTCGTGCTCGGCTGGCGCGCCGTGCAGGCCGCGGACCAGCTTGGCATACCGACGGTTGCGATCTACCAAACCGAGGTTCCCAGCTACGCCGCCCGTTATGGCGTGCCTTTCCTGGAGAACTGGGCCTGGAACCGCGTGGACAACATCCACCTCCTGGCCACCCGGACCCTGGTGCCGTCCACCTTCGCGCTGAACCAGTTACGCGGGCGCGGCATTTTGCGCGTGGATATGTGGCGGCGCGGTGTGGACACTGCCCGCTTCAACCCCGCGAAACGTTCGACGGCGTGGCGCAGCACGGTGGCGCCCGAAGGTCACCGGATCATCGGCTACGTCGGGCGGTTGGCCGTGGAGAAACAGGTTGAGGACCTTGCGGTGATCGCGGACCTGCCCAACACGAAACTCGTGATCGTCGGTGACGGACCGCAGCGCCCCGCGCTTGAGGCCCAACTGCCCAACGCCCACTTTGCCGGTTTCCTCGGCGGCGAATCCCTCGCCGAAGCCGTCGCTTCCTTCGATCTCTTCGTCCACCCCGGCGAGTTCGAGACCTTTTGCCAGACCATCCAGGAAGCCATGGCGTCGGGCGTTCCTGTTGTTGCGACCGGCCGTGGAGGCCCACTGGACCTTGTGGAAAACTCCCGCACCGGCTGGCTGTACGAGCCGGGCAACCTCGCCCAGCTGCGTGGTTACGTGCAGGACCTGATGGGCGACGACGCCAAGCGCCGCGCGTTCGCCACGGCGGCTACCGCGTCGGTCCAAGGCCGGACGTGGCCGGTACTCTGCGCCGAGCTGGTGCGGCATTACGACGAAGTGATCAACGGCGTGCATCCCGATTCCGCCGGCGACAACGACTCCCAACTGACTCCAAGCAAAGGACCTTTCTCATGAAGATCTCCGTGATCGGCTGCGGATACCTGGGCGCAGTCCACGCCGCCACCCTCGCTTCGATGGGCCACAACGTGGTGGGCATTGATGTTGATTCGCACAAAGTTGAACAGCTGAACAAAGCGTTGGCTCCCTTCCATGAACCCGGTTTGGACGAGCTCCTCGGGGATGGCCGCACCACGGGTCGGCTTGTGTTCACCACGGACTTCTCTTTGGCGGCGGATGCGCAGGTCCATTTCCTCTGCGTGGGCACCCCGCAGTCCAAGACCTCGGACACCGCGGACCTCTCCTACCTGATGAGCGCAACACGGAGCCTCCTGCCGCACCTGGCCAAAGGTGCCGCCGTCGTCGGTAAATCCACGGTGCCTGTTGGCACGGTGGAGGCCATCCGCGCTGTTTTGGCGAGGCGATCCGACGTACTCCTCGGCTGGAACCCCGAGTTCCTCCGCCAGGGCACGGCCGTGAAAGATTCGTTGGTGCCCGACCGCCTCGTCTACGGCGTGCCAGGCGGCAAGGGCGCAGCGGCCGGCGTGCCGGTAACCGCCGTCCTGGATGCCGTGTACGAGCCGCTGGTCACCGCCGGCATCCCCCGCTTGGTCTGCAACTTCGCGACGGCGGAGCTGATCAAGTCGGCGTCGAACGCATTCCTGGCCACGAAGGTCAGTTTCATCAACGCGATGGCCGAGCTGTGCGACGCGTCGGGCGCCGACGTGAGCGAACTCAGCGAAGCGATGGGCCTGGACCCGCGCATCGGCAACCGCTACCTGCACGCGGGGCTCGGCTTCGGCGGCGGCTGCCTGCCCAAGGACATCCGGTCTTTCCGCGCACAGGCCCGCGAACTCGACGTGCCGTCCGTGGATGCGTGGATGGCCTTGGTGGACTCCGTGAACGTGGACCAGCGATCCCGTGCCGTGGACGTGGCCCGCGAGATGTGCCGAGGATTCCTGTCCGGGCGCACGGTAACGATCCTCGGCGCGGCCTTCAAGCCCGACACCGACGACATCCGCGACTCCCCCGCCCTCGACGTCGCCCAGCAACTCGCCGCGGCCGGCGCCCACGTCACCGTCACCGACCCGAAGGCCATCAACAACGCCTGGATCCGCTACCCGCAGATCCGCTTCGAAGCCTCCACCAAGCGGGCCCTCGAAGGGGCCGAGCTGGTGCTGCTGCTGACGGAGTGGAACGAATACGTCGGGTTGTCGCCTTCTGAGGTTGGGGCACTCGTACGACGCCGGATGGTGCTGGACGCGCGCAACGTGCTGGACGCCGAGGCTTGGCGGGCAGCCGGCTGGACGGTCCGCGGCTTGGGTACCGGCGCTGCGGTTGCGGCGGAGGAGCGCGCTGGGTCGCTTCCGGGTGCGGGGGTTCCGGGACGGAAGCACGCGCGGGCGTAGGTTTTTGCTACCGAGGCCGATTTCCGGCTTCACAGATGGGCAAGATCCTGGGTTCATCCGGCAAAGTGTTGTCGATGATTCGTGTGGCCCGAGCCCACGGCTTGGCGCTGGCAAAATAGAGCCGCTGCCCGCCGACATAGCGAAGCATTGTTGGATGTTCCGGATCGGGGTGGCTGCCGTCCCTTAAATTCATTCTTCGAGCAGTTTCCGTGAACGGCACATCCAGGAAGACTGAGTAGTCCCAATAATTGGCCAGCTCATCGCGGTGCAGGAACATACCCTCGACGATGACCAACGCATCCTCGGGCGCCGACTGAGGTTCGGGGTGGAGCATGAGGTTTCGAACGTGGTCGGAGGCGGCGCTCCGGTACTTTCCGTCTCCGCCAACGCCGAGGGGCTCCAAGACGAAGTCGCGGAGAGAGTCGTAGTTGTATGTGTCCAACCAGAATCCTTCGGGTGACGTCCGCCCAAGACGGTAGCGAACCTCACGGAGGTTCAAGAAGTCATCTGCCTGGATCGTTATGACGGACCGGCCGGATATTGCTGCGGCAAGGTCAGAGGCAAAGGTCGATTTACCACTACCGTCAACGCCGTCGATCGCAACGTGTCGGCGTCCGGGGTCCAGAGACAACAGTTCTGATGCAACGACGTCTATGATTTCCGAGCGCTTGCTCCCGTTTTCGGCCATGGACCAAGGATGCCATCTTCCGCACAGGACCGAGTTCAGCTCCCATGAGTTACCACGCGCTAAGTCATAGAAAACTTCTCCTCCCTTTCCGGAATCGGCTGGTGTTAGGGTCGCATCACGCGCCATCGCATCGGCGCTTCTAAAAGGGGGCATTACTTTGAAAACGCGTTCTATTCGCACGGCCAAAAACCAGCATTTGGTACGCAACTCTTCGTGGGTTCGCGGCGGCAAGGCATTCGGGTTGGTGGCCATCGGGTCTTTGCTGGTCTTCGTCACAGCATGCGGCGGTACGTCCACCGCCAGTTCCGTGAGCAGTTCCAAGGCGTCGCCTTCGTCTACGCCATCTCCAACGCCGACTCCGTCAAAGATCGCAGGGACCGTGTGTACCACGGAGAAGGCGACCCAGCTCGAGTCCGGCGACACCTACATCTGCGCGGTGGACCGCAGCGGGAAACTGACGTGGTTGGACTCAGCAACGGCGAAGAAGCTGTCGGATGAGAGGGCCGCCGAGGCCGCAGCCAAGGCGGCAGCGGAAAAGGCCGCCGCCGACAAGGCAGCTGCAGACAAAGCCGCCGCCGACAAAGCTGCCGCCGACAAGGCCGCGGCGGACCAAGCCGCGGCCCAAGCTGCCGCGGCCGCGAAAGCAGCGGCTGACCAGAAGGCCGCGCAAGCAGCGGTTCCCAAAGCGGCGCCCCAGGCGCCGAGCAACTGCGATCCGAACTATTCCGGGTGCGTGCCCATCGCGTCCGACGTCGACTGCGCCGGAGGCAAGGGCAACGGCCCGGCCTACGTTCAGGGACCAGTGACCGTCATTGGATCAGACATCTACGACCTCGACAGCGACAACGATGGGATCGCCTGCGAGAAGGGCTAACTCCAGCGGGCCGGGGCGTCAGCGGTTGCTGGCGCCCCACCGGCTCTGCACGTCGAGGAGGAACTTGATACCGGCGTCGGTGGGCTTGGGATCAATGCTCTTCCACATGCGTGTTCCCCACAAGGCAAGACAATCCAAAGGTCGCCGCGCGTGGAAGTAGATGTCCCGGCCCAGATCCGGCGGGATAGGAGCATTACCGTTTTTGAGAACGAATCCGTGCATCGAGAGTTCAGCTGCGATCGCTTCGCTCAGATTGTCCCACTGTGGCTTACTGTCGGTGAGTTCCCAGTGGACCACCAGCCTGGTGATGAGTTCATCTGCAGCCGTATCCGGTGACGCGCACCGCGCAGCCAGGAATTCCCACAGCTCGGCGGGATCCCGAACCACACGTCGCCCCACAGGCGTGAGCAGCAACTTGTTCTTGTTCTTTCGCAGCAGTTTCCAGCGCTGGAGTTGCTCTCTCAGATCCATGACATGCGGAATATTGACCTCGTTGCGGCCGGTCCCAATCCAGTCGTCGTCCCAGTTGAGCTCTGTCATCATCCGCTTGACGATTGCCGGTTTGAGCCATCCAGCAGAGGTCAGGTCGAGCCCATCGGGATCAGCTTCTTGGAGAAGCCATAGGACCGGCGCCAAGACTGCGTCCATGTCATCCAGCGAAGGCGGCTCCGCCCAGATCCTGCGGGCAAGGCGATTCAACTCGCCATTGACGGATTCCAGGTCGAAGGCGACCGGATCGAATTCCTTGGCCTTCATACCCGTCACCCATTCGAGCCACTCCACGGCTTCCCTGTGCTCTGGGTGCTTTGTATCCCCAACCACGCGCACAACGTTGGCGTACCCGTGCACGCCGCCCGAGTCCTCAACCGGACCGCGCATTGCCCCGCCCGTGCAAAGGATCACATTGTCATCCACTTCAGCCGGGCCGACCACCTCGATCTCGTGGGTCCAGCTGTCGCCAAAGTCGTACTCGTATTCAAACGGCGACGTTCCGGGAGACGCCGGGTCGAACAACTCAAGCACCGCCACGTCCGCCGCGGATTCGGCACCCTCGGGAGAGTCGTCGTCGAGCGTGCCTATGGCCCGTTGTTTTCCATCGGTGCCCGGTCCCCTGAAATCGTAGAGGTGCGCGTTCTTCCAGCCGAAAGCAACCTGGATGGCTTCGTGGAGCTCGGCCAAAGTTGCAGTCTGCGGAATCACCAGTTGTCGCCAGATGCTGGGCTCCGTCTCACTGATGGAAATGCGCAGTTCGACGCCGGGAACTTGGGTGGGTGCGGTCATACGGCAATTCTGCCAGCCGAGACAGCCGTTCGCGGCCGGCACGGCCCCTAGGCGATTTCCCGAAATACCTAATTTCCCCCATTCACCACCTAATTGCGGCCAGCCGGGTCTAGGGAGCGTCTTTTCCGACACCTAGTCCGAATATTAGGGTCCAGAATCTGTCCATGGTGACACGCTTCTTTCCTTGGGCACTCCGAATTCTGGGCTTCATCACTGCGGCCGGATCCGCGGCCTCTGCCACCCTGCTGTGGCTCGCTCCCCCGCCTGAGGAACTCAAGGTCCTCGATCCCCACATCCTGAAGACAACCGCCGTCGTCCTGCTGGCGCTCCTCGGCGCGGCGGCGCCGCTCGCCACCCTGGTAACCAAGGCCACCAATTACCCACTCTGGAAAGCTGCCGTCTTCGCCCTCGCCGCGTTCACCAACGCGATGACGCTTGGTCCGGAATTAGCGGTCAGGTTTCAGGACATCACGTCCACCTTCGCCGAAATGTCTGGCCTGATTCTGACGATCGCGAGCTTGCTGGTGTACATGGACCGCGTTCACCGGCAAGTGGCAGCCCGGGCGGGAAGGCGAGGCTACCCCACCACCTAGAGACACGGGCGGAGCACCTCAACCAGCGAATTGACTTCCAGATCGTCCTGTAACACCGACCGTACGGAGGCAGAGAAATAAAGTTCCTGACCCTGACATCGGCCGCAGTTTTCCTCTGCGTGGCCGTTATTGCTTTCTTTAGCAATCCCCCAATGGCAGCACTGTCCTTGGCAGCATCCGCTGCCAACGTTGCCACGTGGATCGTCTACAAGCGGCAGCGAAGGTAGCTGCGTAGTAGCGTCCAAGTGGCAGCCCGGGCGCGAAAGCGAGGCTACCCCACCACCTAGAGACACGCGCGGAGCACCTATCTTTTGCCTCGCCCCCAAGAAAGGCAACCAAAGCAGGTTGAGATCAAGCCAATCTCACCACCTAGAAAAATCAAAACGACACCTAGTCGCAAAAATCGCCCTTAGGCTCACTGTGTGCTTCCGGAGCGGGAGACCCGGTGTCCGGCGGGAACCCCCACCCGCTCCAGGCGTAGGAAGCATAGGGCACGGTTCCGTTGGCTACCCCAAGGCGGAACCGTGCCCGCCACGGAAGCGCAACCGCACGAGCCGGTACACGATGCCCGCGGCAAACATCAGCACGCCGAGCCCAATGGATAGCGGTGGCAACGTCGCCACCAACACCACGCAGGCAACAGCCCCCGCGATCTGCAACGCTTTCGGATAGCGCCGGTCCTCGGCCGGTTGCGTGAACGCCGCAATGTTGGCCACCAGGTAGTACAGCAGCACGCCGAACGACGAGAATCCGATCGCCCCGCGAAGATCGGCCACGGCGATGACCAGACAAATCACCACACCGATCGTGAGCTCGGCCCGGTGCGGAACCTTGTACCGGGGATGGACGGCGGCGAGCGCATGCGGCAGGTCGTGCTCACGCGCCATGGCCAGACTCGTCCGGCCCAGACCGGCCACGAGGGCCAGCAACGCCCCGAGCGAGGCAACAGCGGCGCCAACGCGCACCACCGGAGCAAGCCACGCCAGCGAGCCATGCTCGACGGCGGCAGCCAGCGGAGTTGGATTGCTGGCCACGCCGTCCGGGCCAAGCGCGGCCAGCAGCGTGACGGCGATGATCGCGTAGATAAGGATCGTGACGCCCAGGGCAATGGTGATCGCACGCGGAATGGTGCGCCGTGGCTCCAATACCTCTTCGCCCATCGTCGCGATCCGCGCGTACCCAGCGAACGCGAAGAACAGCAGCCCCGCGGATTGCAGGATCCCGTACCAGCCATGGGCCAGCAGCCCATCCCCCACCACGTTGCCGAGCGAGAGCCCCGAACCACCCCAGCATGCGGCAACGGCAACCGCGAGGGCGAGCAGCACGGCGATGACCAACACCCGCGTCAGTCCCGCTGTCCGCGTCACCCCGTGATAGTTCACCGCCGTCAAAATCACGACGGCGGCAATCGCCACCGGGCGCTCCCATCCGGCAGGGGCGGCGTAGGCAGCGAAGGTCATCGCCATGGCTGCGGCACTTGCCGTCTTGCCGATGACGAATCCCCATCCAGCAAGGAATCCGGACCACGGCCCCAGGCGTTCGCGACCATAGACGTACGTCCCACCGGATGTCGGATAGGCGGCGGCCAGCTGCGCCGAGGACGCGGCGTTGCAGAACGCGACGAACGCAGCCACAACCAACCCCGCCAGCAACCCCGAACCAGCGGCAGCCGCGGCGGGTGTGAAGGCCGCAAACACACCGGCCCCGATCATGGAGCCAAGGCCGATTAGCGACGCATCGAAGGTACCGAGCCGGCGGGCCAAGGCGGGTGGGGTGTTCACCCAGCCAGCCTATCCAGAGTCACTGCGGCGGAAATGTATTCCCAACCAAGATGAAGAGACTTGTCCGTGAAGTTGCGCCGGTCTTCCTCAGGGCGTTGGAAATGTGGTTCTCCACCGTCCGTGCGCTGATTCGCAGACGTTCCCCGATCTGGACGTTGGACAGGTACCCGGCCAACGCGGCGATCTCGATCTCCCTCTCGGTGAGGGCACTCGCCTCGAAGGTATTGAAGGAGAGTTGCTCGTTCTCGGATGGAAACCTGGCCGCAAAAGCCGAAGACGCCGTGGCCAAAGCTTCCGCCGAAGTCGTGTCTCCTTCAAGCACGTGTCCCCGGAGCGCACTGCGGAGCAGCATCCCCACCTGGTAGACGTCTTGATCGGGCTCGTAGTGCTTCAGGAGCAAGCCAAGCAGCTGATGGTCAGTCTCCACCACGGCGGAAGCGATGGAAACGAATTGGTCATGGACCAGGATTCCGCTGTCCCGCAGCACCTTATGCAGCAGGTCCAGGACCCTGCGGCCGGGAGCCAGGCACGTGCACAGCAGGGCCGTCATCTTCGCCTCGAGAACGTAGCCGCTCTTGAGCTGCCGTTTGATGAGCATGCTGGCGTCCCTGTCGAAGGTGGTCGGCTGCATGTCCGAGGTGGTGATGAGGACGTAAGCCCCTTTTCCGATCCCAGGCAAGGGACCGACGTCGGGCATTTCTGCCCTGGCCTGGGACGCGATGGAAAGCGCCGGCGCCGTGGAGGTGGTGGCGTGGCGCAGCCCGGCCAGCCGGAGCATGGCGTCGTAGAGGAGGTCCACCACGAAACCGGGACGGCCCATCGCAAACACGCTGCTCATAAGGTACTCGGCTTCGTCGAAGTGCCCGCTGTACAGCAGGCCGTGAACGGCAACGTAGCTGCTGGTCACCACCCCGAACTGATCAAGGTTCTTGCGGGCTTCGGCTCGCCAGTCAAGCGCGAAAACGAGCGACTCGTCCACCCTTCCGGCTGCGAACAGCGCGTAGCCGTGGATGAAGGGCCGCAGGTGTGGGAAGAGCTCGTCACTTTCGACGTCGCTGATGAGTTTGAGGGCGACGGCAGGCCGGCACCGGTACAGCTCCAGCAGCGCCCGCGTCAGAACCTCGAGCGCCCGCCCATTCGCCGCGGAACCTTCAGACAGCTGCGCCGGCACGCGCCCGTGTGAGGCCGCCAGGAAAAGCATCGCAGCTTCAGCATCAGCGCTCTGCTCCGGGTTCGCGTCGGCGAACCCCTGCAAAACCTCGACGGCGGCACTTACGCCGCCGGACGGTATCGCCAGTAGGGCCTTCGTGATGGTAAGGAACAGCAGCTCGCTGGGGTCGGCGTCGTCCGTTGGCGTTTCTGTCAGGACGCGGGCGGTGCGCACGGGATCAACCGGCGCGCCCCAATAGACGCGCAGCAGTGACGCGGCGTTGGTGGGCGTCTTGTTGGCTTCCCAGCGCTCGAAGCGGGCACGTTCGCGGACGGCGTTGTGGTCCTGGAAGTGCCGGGCGGTGACGGCGTCGTCGTTTCCTCGTTCAAGGCGCAGCCCGGAGAGGACACGGGAGAGGCAGTCGGCCGTGGAGGTTTCGTTACCCGTAGGCGGCGGCGTGGAGTCCAGGATTCCGGCGATCTTGCTCCGCAGAAGGTGCCGGTCCCGCAACGTCCGCCGACCCCGGAAGTAGTCGACGATCACGGGTGGGCTGATCGCGGCGATGGTGCCGTTGTGGTGATCATCCATGACGGAGAGGAAGCCGTGGCGCTCCAGGCTGTCCAAGGCGTCGGCCGGAACCACCTTTTGCAGGACGTCGATGCGGGCGGTCCCGAGGATCGCCATGCTGTGCAGCGCCGTGAGGTCCTCGGGTGGCAGCTCAGCGAGCAGTGCCTCCACGGTGCCGCTGAGGTGATCATTCCAGAGGCTGCCGGTGGTCATGTGCCAGGTGTCGCCCCGCCGGACCAGCAGGCTGCTCAGCAGGGCGGTCTCCGTGATCCGCACAATCAGGCGCGGGTTTCCGGCGGACTTGGTGAGGATCCGGGCGGTGGTGTCCACGTCAACCGGGCCGCCGAGAACCTTGGCGACCAGCGCGTGGACCTGCTCGTAGTGCAGCGGTTCCAGTTGGACCACGGCCTCCCGCCCCTGGTTGAGGACCGCCAGCTCACCCCGCGAGAAAGTATGCGTTTCCGGGGCCGTGGCAATCATCGGCACGAACGACTGCTGGCGGACGGCCTCCAGGACCGCGAGCGATTCGATGTCCAGGAGATGGATGTCATCCACCACCAGGAGGTGCTTGCCCGGCTTTGCGAGCTGGCTGACCAGCACGTCGGCGAGGTCCAGGACGCCGCTGCGCCCCGGGCGCATCTCCATGCCGAGGCCCTTGACCGCGGCGTAAGGGATGTCGCGGTGCGTCCGGAGGCCGGTGACAGTGTGGATGGTGAACCCGGTCTTCTCCGCATTGGAGACCGCAGTGGAAACAACGGTGGACTTGCCGCTTCCGGGCGAGCCGATGACGCGCACACCAATGCCGCGCCCGACGTAGTCGAGGATGCGCTGCACCTCAATATCGAACACCCTGCCCAACCTTCTGTTTCCGTTGACCACTGTCATGCGGTTCACCCCGGAGACTAAGGCCGAAAATCGGGACTAGGGGTCCAAAAGTGCCTTGCACAGGCGTTTTTGGGCCCAATTAGGTGGTGATTTTGCAAAATTAGGTGGTGGCGCGGATCGTCTAGGTGGTGGTTTCGTGGCTCGGTTTGGCTCTGGCTGGCGGTCGGGCAGATCATCGGTACCCCTTGCGTGATGGTGTCTTGGTGTCCACGCTATGGGTGCCTGCAGCTGAACTACAGCCATGTAGTTCACTATGTGGATAAGTGTTCGATCTTATTGAAAGTCGTTCATACATATATTCGACTGCCGATTGTTCGCGCTCACATCACTCGGCTTCCAAGGGCGAAAGTGACTCTTGCATTAAATTCAGAACTATGCTTCGATGCAAACGTCGGCAAAAGCATCCGCTGACAAAAACCAACCAAAAAATGATGGTCTATTTGTGCTGCCTATCTAGGAGGCGAAATGAAAAAAGGAGTCCGTTCAGGTCTCGCCACATTTGCACTCTTGTCCCTTTTTCTCGGAACAGGTCAAGCCGCATATGCCGCGGACGATCCCGATACGACGGAGCTCATTAAGAAGTTGTCAACGCCAAAGTCAGCTACAAGTGCTTCGTTTCTAGGCTCACCTAACCTTAAGAAGGGCACGACCTTCTCAACCGCATCTTTGGGATACACACGTGCAACGCTATATTCCGGCGACTGGCCTTTGTTTACCGAAGAGAATGTTGATTTTTACTACGACTGGAGTCGGGTCACTGCCAGCTACGGCTATCAACGCGTGGGTGCCTTCGGATTCAATACAGTTCAAGCTCTCGGAATAAACCGGAGCTACGACTCTGTCTGGCAACACAGTTATCGAGCTCTGACCGATGCCGGCGTCGGCACACCTACGCCTTGGGGCAACGCCAACATCTACCATGCAACCGTAGTCCAGGGCGCCAACGTGTATGGCGACGGCTACTGGTACGCGTGGCAAGAGTAGCCTCGACCGACTCACAATGTTGGGGCGCCCGCCAGCCCCGACGCACAACGAGGTGACATGCTAAGAATAGAAAACTTGTCCAAGTCGTACCGCGGAAGCCCCGTCTTGAATGGAATCACACTTAGCCTGCCCTCTCAGGGTCTGCATCTCATTCAAGGCGAAAATGGTCGAGGGAAAACGACGCTCTTCAAGTGTTTGGCCGCATTAGAGCACTTCAACGGTTCAATCACGTGGAATGACCGGCACCCCCGGCAAGCAATTGCGGCAGCCTTCGATGATTCATCGATACATCCCGCCCTTTCAGGGCTAAAGAATCTCAGTGTTCTCCTTGATCGCTCACCGAAAAGCCTGCAGGCGGATCAGGGCACCGTTAGATTCCTGTCAGTCGGAGTGCTCAAGAACAGCGCCAAGGGTTACTCAATGGGACAACGAAAAAAGTTGAAACTGACTGCAGCTCTCATGAGCCATCGCCAATGCATTCTGCTCGATGAACCTTTGGCTGGCCTGGATAAATTGGGCCGACAAAAACTCTGGGAAGCACTTAAATCAGCGGCAAGACAAAAGTGCATTATCGTTGCCGACCACGAGACCGATTTCTACCGCGAACTGAATCCTACAACCTTCGAGATCGACAATGGTCTCTTGCTGTCAGTACCAGAGCCGTTGTCGGAGGGCATCACAGCATGATTAGCAAACTCTTGCGCTCACTTCGGACAGAGCTTAAGTACGAGGCGTGGACTCGCACCCTTTACTTCCCGCTCGCTGTTGTGGTGGTCGCGCTCACTATGTCGCTGAGCGGGAGCGTTAGTAACGTGAGCGCAAGCCTAGACCAGTTCCGCTCAACTGAAGCGCATGCTGAAGCAAATGGCCTGACGCTCAAAGAAGCACTGGCTCACCCGAGCAACGTTGTCACCCAGGGCAATCAGCGTATGCTCGACAATCCTTTACGCTTCGACTACGAGCATGCGTATAACTCCTTGCAAGCATTTGACGAAGAGAACGCTGTGGGCACGGGCTTAGAGATGATAACGTTCGTGGTTTTCCCAGTGCTTTTCTTCATCTACGGCTGCGCAGTTGCCGTCAGCGACACCCGTCGTCGGATTCTCAAGGACAGGATCCTGTTTCAGGGTCCCGTGCCCTATGTGGCGGCAAAAGCATCAGTCGTGATGGCAGTTGCCATCGGTACGGTCGTTGTTGCGGCAGGGGCTTCATGGCTAGCGGCGCCCATACTTCGCGCAACCCTTCTCGGAGAGTTTGCTGGCGAGCTGAACTACAGGCCCGAGATCGTGAGAGTTGGAACACCGGTCTTGCAAGTTGTCTTCAGTAGTTCGATAGCTGCGGCGTTTGGGCTTCTGGGCTTTTTCGTCGGCCTTGTCAGCAGGGCAATGACTCTGCCCTGTCTAGCGGCCGGTGGACTTCTTATGGTGGCACCCTTCGCAGGAGCCTACGACCCTCGAAACATCATCTCCACGATCGGACAAGGCGTATTCAACTTCTGGGGAGGCTTCAGCCCCAGACCATCGTTTCCTGTAGATCCTGGCATCGGGCTGATAATGCTGCTCGGGTGTCTACTACTTCTCGTCGGAATCTCGTCGGCAGCGTGGTGGAGGATGACTAAGTTCGTGTAGTCGCGAACCTTGGTGGCGGTCCCTGCACAGCCACGTTCGTCCTATAACCCTTAGTCACCTCAAGAACGACAAAAAGCAGGGCCGGTCAACTGACCGGCCCTGCTCTTGTGTTATCCGAAGACTAGATAGCCTGGATGTTTACTGCCTGGGGACCCTTGGGGCCCTGCTCGACGTCGAAGGAGACCTTCTGGTTCTCTTCGAGGGAGCGGTAGCCCGAGGAGTTGATTGCGGAGTAGTGAGCGAAAACGTCCTGGCTGCCATCTTCCGGGGAGATGAAGCCGAAGCCCTTTTCAGCGTTAAACCACTTGACGGTACCTGTAGCCATAATTTCAGTCCTTACTGAAGGTGGAGATTGTTCCCGACTTTCGGGTCTCCGGTGTGGGGTGTTCTCCACCGTTACTTCAGAAGGTCGCGATCCAAAAGGACCGCGGGGACTGCCTGAACTACCAAATGCCAAACACAACAACACCGTCAAGTCTACAGACATCTGGCGGTATGGCTAGTACTGGGGGCGGTTTAATCCAGCGGGTGTGTTTGGCAGTTCAAACCGAGTGGTCCTCAGTTTTCCGTTCCAAGTGTCCATCCACTCCCCTGCACCATTTGCGACCATCACTGTCAGTGAAAGACACCGACGGCATGTAATCCGTATTTCCCGGGATGGGTTCCAGCACGCGGTGCTGCTCCACGTACACGGGCCAGCGCCTCCGCTCGCTGAAGAAGTAGCGTCCCGGAGGGAGGATCTTGGCCGCCGCTTGAATCTCCGGGATCGGCGTCCCGTTACCGCTTTTGCCCTCCTGCCGGTGAAGCTCAACCCCGAACACGGGAGCATCGCTCGAATTCACCAGCTCGATCCCCCACTGGAAAGCACCATCGGCTTCTCCCCTGACCGGCCAGCACACGAGCTGCGCCGCCTGCCGCCTTTCCAGCATGGCAATCGACCGCTCGTCACGCTCACCTTCCAACTGCAACATGCGCTGCGCGTCAGTTACCGCCTGGCCTGAGTGCCGGGTAGCCCTCACAACAAAAACCAGGGTGACGCACGCCGCCACGGCCCCAATGACTTGTCCAAGATCAGCCAAGAAATCCATATCTCCCCTTCGACGACGATCTGCCGGGCAACTGCCCGCCGCTAGTTACGTGACGCGAACGACGGCGGCATGACGGACCGGCGCGTATCGGCCCCTTCGCCGGATGGCATCTACCTGACGTGCAGCTCGCCGCCGGATGGCATCTACCTGACGTGCAGCTCGCCGCCGTATGGCATCTACCTGACGTGCAGCTCGCCGCCGTATGCTGCACACAGCCCCTACTCACGGAGGAACGTCCCATGCAGATGCCCAAGCCGTCCGAAGCCGACAAGGAACGCTTCCGCTCAGCCGTTCCCGAGCACCCGGACGTGGTGGTCAAGCCGATGTTCGGCAATCTCGGAGCGTTCGTGAACGGCAACATGTTCGCGGGGTTGTTCGGACCAACCATCGGCGTGAAGCTTTCCGAGGCTGACCAGCAGGAGCTCGAAGCGAACCAGCAGACGCAGCCCTTCGGCCCGGAGGAACGCCCCATGGGCGGATACGTAGGTCTCCCGGAAGCCTGGCAAGACGACGCCGAACGAACGGCGGAGTGGGTGGCCAAGGCTTTCGAGAACGTGTCGAAGTTGCCGCCGAAGGCTGCGAAATCCTCAACAAAGCGTTAGGCATTTCTGGTGTCCGCGCAGTTTGGGCGCGGTCACGGAAGTAAGTAACGACGGCGGTAAGCCAGTCAAGCGCGTCACGAACCACCCGCAGGAATCACCTAATGAAGTGGAGTTCGTGAATCTGCTTGATTTGGGTCATGCCGGAATGGTCAACGACGCAAGGGAGCGTTCCTGCACCCGGCGTGCGCGCACCACAAAGCGCGCCAGCGTCCTAAGTCCCACCGCTTTCCTCGCCTCGTGGCCTATAAGCTCGCCGGTCCGGATCAGACAAGATGCGCGGCAGACCGCACCGTGGCCAAACATTCTTCCAAGGTCGGCGCGTCCCCGTAAATCAGGCTGGTGGCGAGCTGGTAGGACCGCTCCAGATGGGGCAAAGACTTCTCGTCAGGTGAAAAGGCGCGGCTCGCAGCGTACCCCTCCGCTGGACGTTCGGTGAAGGGGAAGCTGGCGGCCGTAGAGTGCTCTCCGATGTCGGCGACAAGGCTGGCTACGCCGTCCTTGCCAGCCTCCGCCAGAGCCGACAATACCCGGTCGTCGTTAAGGAGGCGGTGGATGTCGTAGAAGTGACGGCCGCCCCGCTCCAGTGCTGCTTGGGCGCTCTGTTCCGGCAATCTGGTCACAGCGTCGTGGACCAAAGCGAGCTTTTCCAGCAAGGTCCTCTCCGGCGCCAACACCCGTACCGGCACGGCCGCGAACTCCTCGTACGCCGACTCGGGCTCATTGAGAACATCAATGGCGTATTCAGCGGCCAGCGAGCGGATGTGCCGTGTCTCGGTGGGGAACGTCCCTCCGCGGGTGCCCATCTCCAGTAGGACGCCTTCGGTAATTGGCGGCGAGCCATAGGAGGCCGGGAAGTAGTAGCGCATGTTGCGCTTGACGCCTGTTGATGAGCCTTCCAGATTTTCGTGGTCACCGTCGAGGCCGAGATGTGCGCGGATCTCATTACAGATGGCCTTGAGGAATTTGTCTTTGGCCTTTGTAGAGCACTCGTCGGGGAACCCGATCAGCAGATCAACGTCTTCCGAAAACCGGTGGATGATTCCGAATGCGCGGCTCAGGCTGGTGCCACCCTTGAAGACGGCGGTAACCGGCAGGTCGTCCCCCGACTTGTCAGTTATGGTACGGGCCTCCATAGCCGAGCGAAGCACTTCGATAACCCAAAAGTCCTTTTCGATGAAAGCCTGCGGAAGGCCCAAATGCAGCGCCGCGGCGTCAACGAGCGCCTGAAGATCGTCGGGTGCGCTTCGCAGCTGTGGGGCCGTCAAACCGTCAACTCCGCTGCCAGCTGACCCCATCGGCGACGGACGTCAGGAGCCTCGCGGGGAACAGCGTCAGCGATGAGGTCCGGATGTATACGGTTTTCGCTGACGAACTTCTTTGACGCCGCAACGAGGGCGGACCAGCCGGATTCGATGACGCCGGGTTCGCGGAGCAGTTCGAGCAGACCGATGTCCCAGTACGACAGCTTTTGCCGTGCAGGGTTGCTTCTCTTGTGCAGTTCTACTCCTTCCAGACCTTCTCGCATTGGGCCGGAAGTAGCGAGGTCCACTTTGGCAGGAACCTGGGTAGTGAGACCGAAGGCGCGGGCTGCAGAATAGCCACACGGACCGGTGCCTTCGGAGCCGAGGACTTCCAAAGCGGTTTCCAGAATGCTGGGCCTGGCCATGCCGAATCGAGTCTTCGGACCTTTGTAATACAGGCCTCGTGCCGCTTTGACCAGCTTGCCGTCTCTCGCCGCCCGTGACAGCGCAGCCCGAGATGCGGTCGAGCTGCAAGGGATGTCGGAGACACGCACGTAAGACTTCTCTGGAATCTGGTCCAGGAAGGCGGTCGCGGTAACCTTGGTAGCCGTGCTCATGTCACAAAAGCTTACGGAGTTTGTGACAGATCAACAAGCTGATGGATCTAGTGGCCACCTCGGAGCTATCCGGCAAACTTTCCATTAAGAGCCACGCCGTCTCGTCCTCGTAACCGCAGTCGGCGACGGTGTACTCGCCGCACTCCCCCACTTCCCAAGTCGGGGTCAACGCCTCATACGCGGTTGCTCGGGCCCGTTCAAACGACAGCATGACCCTCCAGTCGGGCCGCTCATGCCCGCGCCGCCGGAGACGAGCGAAAGGCCGCACTTCTTTCCGGCACTGCACTGTGGAGCACAACACTCCGAAGGGCAGCCTCGATAGCGATCCTGTGCGTTCCCGCCCGGGGACGAGATACGCCACGTCAACCACGGGCAACTGTTGAGGGCGAAAACTGGCTAGTCGCAGATTTATCCTTTGCCTTGGACGAAAACTGGAGCGGCAAGGACCTGGACAGGCTGGCCCAAGAACTGGGAGGGACGTACACGGAACTCAACAGCTTCGATCAGTCGTAGGCACCGAATGAAGTCGTGCCTCCCAGGCTCGGAAGCACAGCCGGATTACTGTTGTTCCAAGGTCAAACCTAGGAGCAGCAAATGTCGGATGACGAATCGCTGGAGCCAGCCCCTGAACACGACGGCCAGACGTCCATAAACGATTTCCTGCCGCCAGGCGAGGCGCCCACTCCCATCGAAATCAGGGAACCAAGCGATGCCGAAATCGCGGCCTTTTTCGAGTCACAGGGGCAGTAACAGCCCGGTTCCGGGATGTCCGGCGCTGGCCAAAAGGACAGCAGCTCAAGAGGCAGCCTGACACTCGCCAAACCGGCAAAGAAGTGCTGTGATCGAGCTATGTCCTCCATGAACGGAACTACAGCGCTCGTGACCGGCGCGACGGGCGGACTCGGCAAGGCAATCGCCACTGCGCTGGCACGTGAAGGAGCCACCGTGGTGGTAGTTGGACGCTCCTCAGCCCGGGCGGAAGACGCAATGCGCGACATTCACAGCACTGTTCCCCACGCATCCCTGGAGCCTCTTGCGTGCGACCTCTCAAGCCAGGCCTCCATACGAGCGGCAGTTGAGGAATACGCGTCTCGGCACCAGGAGCTCAATGTGCTCGTCAATGCTGCAGGAGTGTTCCGAAAGGAGCGCCATGTGACGTCGGACGGGCTCGAACTCACGTTCGCCACAAATGTGATGGCGTATTTCCTGCTCACCAATCTTCTATTGGATGCACTGAAGCGCGGTGCAAGCACCGCTGAAACCAGGACGTCCAGGGTGGTGAACATAGCCTCGAAGTATTCAGGCGGTCCATCGGTCACGAAAATCGATTTCGACGATCTGCAGACCGCTCGTGGCAAGTACAGCTACATCCGCGCCACCCCGCCGACAATGCTGGGCCGGGTCCTCCTGACACAGGAGTTCGCTGAGCGTCACCGGGGATCCAATGTAGTGGTGAATGCCGTTCACCCGGGCCTCGTAAAGAACACGGGGCTTTTGCAGGACGTCGGCGGCCCATTCCGCCTGCTAACCAATGCATTGGGCAAGTCTGCTGAGGAGGCGGCCGACACACCTGTCTGGTTGGCCACCTCACCAGGGACGGCGGGCGTCACCGGCAAACTCTGGGCCAAGCGCAAGCAACTGCCTACTCCGGGCATGGGCTCAGACCCGGCCGCACGACGGCGACTGTGGGAGGAATGCGCTCGGCTGGCGGCCCTCACTGCGGGCTGATTCTGGGCACCCTCAGAATCCATCCCCAAACCCCACCCCCGAGCGTAAAATCCACGCCATGGGATCCGCCCCAGATACCGTGATCATCGGCGCCGGCCAAGCCGGTCTCGCCACAAGCTACTGGCTTACGCAAGCCGGCGTCGAACATCAACTCCTCGAGCGGCGCGACTCCCTCGGAGGCGCCTACCAGGACCGATGGGACGGGTTCTACATGAACACCCCCAACTTCACGCTCGACCTCCCCGGCATGCCCTACACCGGCGACGACCCCGAAGCCTTCCTCCCCCGCATCGCCATCGTCAACCTGCTCAGGCGCTACGCGGAGGTTATCAGCGCACCCGTCCACACCGGCGTCGACGTCACCCGCCTGTCAGCAACCAACGGCACCTTCCACCTGGAAACCTCACTCGGCAGCATGCAGGCCAAGAAGGTCGTACTCGCCACCGGCGCATACCAAGTCCCCAAGCTCCCCGCCATGGCAGAAAAGCTCCCCAAGGAAATCATTCAGCTCCACGCCCACGACTACCGAAGCCCCCGGCAACTCCCCGATGGCGCCGTCCTCATCGTCGGCACCGGCCAGTCGGGCGGACAGATCGCCGAGGAACTGCACGACGCCGGCCGCGACGTCCACCTCGCCGTCTCCACCTGCCCCGAAGTACCCCGCCGCTACCGCGGCCGCGACATCCTCTACTGGCTCCTCGAAACCGGCAAACACGGCCCCGACTACGGCATCAACGCCCTCACCCGCGAAGCACTGCCCTCCCCCGCCGCCCGCTTCGCCTGCAACCCGCTCCTCTCCGGCACCGACGGCGGCCACGACATCCACCTCCGCGAACTCGGCCGGCGCGGCATGCACCTGCACGGCCGCCTGGAAAGCATCGACGACGGCGACATCACCTTCAGCGACGACCTCCCCGAACGCCTCATAACAGTCGAGCAAGGGTTCCACCAACGCATGCGGAAGGCGATCGATGGGTACATCGCGGCGGCTGGGATCGATGCGCCGGATCAGGAGCCGGTTCCCGGGGACGACTGGCTGCCTTCCGAACCCGCCCGGCTGGACCTGGTCGAAGCAGGCATCACTTCCGTTTTGTGGGCGACCGGGTACGGACTGGACCTATCCTTCATCGACATGCCCGTGCTGGACGACTTGGGGTATCCAAAGCACACTGCAGGCGTGACCGAGCAAGCCGGTTTGTATGCCGTTGGGCTTCCCTGGCTGACGCGGCACTACTCATCCATCCTCGGTGGGGTTGGGCTAGACGCAGCGTACGTGGCGGGCATCGTCACAAAAGCTTTGGCTCCACGCAGTGCCTAGCCGCGCATGAACATGTTCCATCAATGAGCGATAGACATCCCCACGATAAGTGTCGACTCCTCCGACAAAGTGACGGCAATATTTAAATATTTCTCGAAACTCTCCCATTTAGCTCCTAAATGACAAGCGTCCAACACGCATGTTGACCAAGAGAGTAGATCGTGATTAGTTCACATAGGCAAGTACTTGTCTCCATGCGGCAGATCCGGGGGAATTCATGATCTACACGGCGCAATCAAGACCCTACGTCGGCAATGTTCCACATGCGATCGACTAATGGCACCAAACACCGTCAGTCAATTGGCATCGCTACAGCCACTTTGAGCCTAATTTCACTGCAAGTCGGCAACAGTATTGCCGTGAGCCTGATTTCCTCGGTGGGCGCCTCAACGGCCACGCTTCTTCGTATCGGCATAAGTGCATTAGTTATGCTCCCAATCCTACTGTTTGTGCGAGAAGCCGATCATGTAACGAAGCGACAGCTGTTTAGTTACGGGGTAATCGTGGGATTGATGCAAATCTGCTTTTACCAAGCAATATCGCAGATCCCGCTCGGCCTCGTGGTTGCCATAGAGTTCATAGTCCCGATGCTATTCGGGTGCTTTCGTTCGAAATCCTGGAGGACCAGAGCTACCGCAGTTGGCGCTATTGCAGGCTTGCTTCTCTTGGCAGAATACGACAAAGCAGCAGCGCTTGGAGGCATTGTCTGGGCGGTGGGTACTGGACTTTTTCTGACGGCATACATAAGAATCGGCGGTGCGCTACCAATAGATGCGAACCCCTTACTTACACTTTCCAGAGCACTTTGGATATCGTTGGCAACCGTCCTACTCTGGCAAATTGTAGTCGCGCGAATCCCCGTAAGCATTTCCAGAGATATGCCGATAGTTGCGGCGATCCTTGTTGCAGCCCTAACCATGATCATCCCATTCATACTGGAACTCTTCGCAATGAAAAGTCTTAATACAATAGCCTTTGCAATGCTAGCAGCATTGGACCCAGTTCTTGCGTCAATTGTTGGCGCCACCGCATTAAACCAGCCAATTAACGGGATAAAAACAGTCGGACTAGTTCTGATACCGGTAGTGCTGTTGCAGTGCTTTGGCTCGAAAAGATCAAAGAGACGGGAGAGGATAGTGGAGTTGAAGGATCTAACGAACAAAATTGAGTCGATGGTGCCTCTAGACAGGGGTTCAAAAATTTTAGTGTCGTGCGGCTACTTCGACGTTACAAGTGGCATCGACGACTTTGCTGTTGGATCGATGAAAATGGGACTCTCCTTCGGTAGAGCCTTGGAGCACGACCATCGCCTGTACGTCCCCCTAGCTATCGCGTCCTCATCAATGACTTGGGATTGGCTTGCCACGAGGACGCCTGTGACATCAGCAGCAAAGCGCGCGGGTCTGTCGATATCACGCAACTAGAGAAAATTTGCGCGGCGAACGGAGCCAGCTTCGATACGGTACGCGAACGTACGCTCCGCAACCGCTCAGCTAGGTTCCTCAAGTCTTGGCTGCGCAGCCCAGCCCAAGACCCCACGCTGAAGATGCAGGACAACGAGATCTATTTCGACTCTGATCTGTATCAAACCGTTCTAGCTGGGTCCGTAAATAGCGAAGGGACGGGCATCCCGCGATGTCCGTTAATCTGCAGTGAATATCTAGACTTGGCTTTCTCTAAAATGAGAGGTTCGCGCCCAAGTGCCGCAAGAATCATCTTCGACTTCAATCGGGCGGCAGACAAAGACAAAGTGATCAAAGGTACGGAGATGTATCTCTCGCGGAAATCATCAGGGTCAGAAACGGTTGTCCTGATGTTCTTTGAACCTCATACAAATGATGTCGCACCACTGTCCTACAACTCGAGCGGTTTTGAACGGAGCGCAGCATGATCTACCTTGACTTCCAGGCCACCACTCCAATTGC
Source organism: Paenarthrobacter sp. NPDC058040 (assembly GCF_042885775.1). Taxonomy (NCBI): domain Bacteria; kingdom Bacillati; phylum Actinomycetota; class Actinomycetes; order Micrococcales; family Micrococcaceae; genus Paenarthrobacter; species Paenarthrobacter sp. NPDC058040. The sequence goes on along the minus strand of NZ_JBHVRN010000001.1, from coordinate 99,516 downwards.
CGACGAGATAGCTGACGTTGTCGACAGGACCGCAAGAGAAAATTGGGCGAATCCATCAAGCCCACACATGGCCGGGCTTCGAAGCCAGGATGCCATGGAGAACGCTCGCCGCAAGATGGCGAGCCTCCTCGGCATCCGCCCACGGGAGCTGTTCTTCACGTCCGGCGCTACGGAGGCCAACAACTGGGTCGTGTCTATGCTTGAGCCCAGCCACTTCAACCATATTATTACGACAGCAATCGAGCACAAGTCCATGCTTGATGCCTGCCTAGCCTTCGAGAAGCACGGCGGAGATCTCACGGTTCTGCCCGTGGATGGCCGTGGTTTCGTAGACCCCATGGATGTCAAAAAATCGCTCAAGACGACGACAAAACTTGTATCGGTCATGGCTGCCAATAATGAAACCGGTTCAATTCAGCCGCTCGAGGAAATCTCAAAGGTCACGAACGAGGCTGGCATTGCTCTTCACTCCGACGCGACGCAGGCAGTTGGATACCTCGTGGATAACTTCACTCGATTTCCGGCAGATCTCCTCAGTTTCTCAGCCCACAAGCTCTACGGGCCGAAGGGAGTGGGCGCCCTTTACATCAGCGATAAATTTCAAGCATCTAATGGCATAGATCGTTCACTACTTTACGGAGGAGGCCAAGAAAGAGGAATGCGACCGGGAACAGAAAACCTGCCTGCCATCGTTGGGTTCGCCAAGGCTCTTGAGCTTTCTCGCGAGCTTTCCCACTCAGAGCGAAAGCGGGTCGGCGAACTCAAGAATCAATTTTGGGAGAGTCTGGCCCTCAAAGTTCCATCGGTGATTGCTAATTCTCCCACGGAGAATTGCTTGCCCAATTGCCTCAACGTACAATTTCCAGATGTAGACGCTACGGACCTTATGGCGGCCGTTCCACAGCTGGCACTGTCCGCTGGCTCAGCTTGCAACTCTACCGATCAGAAGCCCTCGCATGTGCTCTCAGCCATGGGGGCATCGGCCGAAGTAGCTAGGTCCAGTCTCCGGATTGGGTTCGGGCGGATAACCACGTCCCACGACGTCCGTCGGGCTGTTAATATGCTGTCCGACGCCTACGCGGTGCTCAAGTCCGTGTAGCGTCTGCGAACTCATTTAGCACTCCGGCGACTGTGCAGGTCTTTGGACGTAGGTCCACCCATGCCTTCGCAGTCGCCGGATGCGTTCGAAGATGGCCGCCCATTCGGCAGAATACCGCTCGGCTCTGCAACGTCATTCAAGCAATCTCCACTCCGCATCTAATGGAGCAGTCAGCCAATTCGCCGTCACAAGAAGGTGCACACGTGCTGCGGGAATAGCAATGATCTGCGAAATGAGCCCTATGCTTCCTTCAAGTCCAGCTGCGGCGCGGACCGACGGAATCCACGGGTCAAGTATGCGAGGTAAGCCAGCCCGACGGCCGCCCACGCCAGGCCGAACCCGAGCGATAGCCCACTCAGGCTCGTCCACAACCAGACCGTGAGCGCGAACCCAACAGCGGGCAGCACCAGGTTGTGAATGACACCGCGTGTTCTGCGTTCCTTCTGGTCGAAGTAGTAGTGCTTGATCACCGCGAGGTTCACCACCGAGAACGCAACGAGCGCGCCGAAGCTGATCAGCGATGAGATGGTCAGCAGATCCAATACCAGCGCCAACAGTGAGACAGCTGAAGTCAGGAGAATGGGCAAAACAGGCGTCCCGAAGCGGGCGTGCAATTTGCCAAGGGCCGCCGGGAACACGCCGCTGCGACCCATCGAGTGGATGATGCGCGAGACCGAAGCCTGCGAGGTCAGGGCCGAACCGAGGCTGCCTGCGATATAAGCGGCAGTGAAGAAGGCGACAAGCAGCTCGCCGCCGGCCTTGCCGATGACCTCGATGGCGGCCGAGTCGACGTCGTTGAAGGTGCTGACCGGCAGAACCAGATGGCTGATGTAAGCCAGGCCGAGGAAGATGACGCCGGCCAGGACCGTGGTCAGCATGATGGCCTTGGGAAGGTTGCGCTTCGGGTCTTTGGTCTCCTCGGCGAAGGTCGAAACGGCGTCGAACCCGAGGTAGGAAAGGCACAAGATGGCCGAGCCCGCGAAGATCGGCGACAGCCCTTCCGCGCCTTCGGCTCCAGTGAAGGGTGCCATCAGGTCGAGGTTGCCTGCGCCTGTGACGGAAGACAGTCCAAGAGCGACAAACAGGACGATGAAGAGAGCCTGCAGCCCCACCACCACGAAGTTGGCCTTCGCGATGGCGGTGATGCCCAGGACATTGAGCACCGTGACCGCGGCGATGGAAACGATCATGAACACCCACGCCGGAATGGCCGGGAAGGCCGCTTCCATGTAGATGCCGATGAGCAAGTAGTTGATCATCGGCAGCAACAGATAGTCGAGCAGGAGCGACCAGCCCGCCATGAACCCCAGGCCCGCGCCGAACGACCGCGTCGCATACGTGTACGCAGACCCGCCGAACGGGAACGCCTGCGACATCCGGCCATACGAACGGGCAGTGAAGAGCATGACCACGAGCGTCACGGCGTAGGCCGCCGAGAGCCGGCCACCGGTCAGTTCCACCACGATGCCGTAGGTGCTGAAGATGGTCAGCGGCACCATGTAAACCAAGCCCAGAAGGACCAACGACGGAACGCCAAGGACTCGGCGCCAACCTTGGGCCGTTGGCTGGGCGGATGTCGGGCCCACAGGCTTTTCGCCTGCCGGTGATTCTGTTTCAGAGGTGGGAGTCATTGGTAGTCCTGGGTGCTCATGCAGTTGCTGATGAAGCAGCGGCGCTGATGCTTCTGGGCTGCGACTGCGTGGGGATGTCTTTGTATGGGTCAGGGGCGTGGCCAGTTGATGGTCGGCCTTCGCACCTAGGCTGGAAATGAATTGCGTTCATTTATTGTGTCGGTGAGGCGGGTCACAGTCAATATGTGACGCAAGTCCACCTCGCCGTATCCACCTGCCCCGAAGTACCCCGCCGCTACCGCGGCCGCGACATCCTCTACTGGCTCCTCGAAACCGGCAAACACGGCCCCGACTACGGCATCAACGCCCTCACCCGCGAAGCACTGCCCTCCCCCGCCGCCCGCTTCGCCTGCAACCCGCTCCTCTCCGGCACCGACGGCGGCCACGACATCCACCTCCGCGAACTCGGCCGGCGCGGCATGCACCTGCACGGCCGCCTGGAAAGCATCGACGACGGCGACATCACCTTCAGCGACGACCTCCCCGAACGCCTCATAACAGTCGAGCAAGGGTTCCACCAACGCATGCGGAAGGCGATCGATGGGTACATCGCGGCGGCTGGGATCGATGCGCCGGATCAGGAGCCGGTTCCCGGGGACGACTGGCTGCCTTCCGAACCCGCCCGGCTGGACCTGGTCGAAGCAGGCATCACTTCCGTTTTGTGGGCGACCGGGTACGGACTGGACCTATCCTTCATCGACATGCCCGTGCTGGACGACTTGGGGTATCCAAAGCACACTGCAGGCGTGACCGAGCAAGCCGGTTTGTATGCCGTAGGGCTTCCCTGCTCACCCGCCACTACTCATCCATCCTCGGCGGGGTGGGCCTCGACGCGGAATACGTGGCGGGACAGGTATCCCGCCACGTATAGCTGACTCAGCAGGCTACTGCTTCGTCCAGGCTCCGCATCGTGTCGTCTTGAAGTCCTGCCCCGCGGACAGAGTGACTGTCGGACGTCCACCGCTGACAATGTCGTTGTCGATGATGTCCGATCCGTTAGAGCCCGTGCGGTAGATACCCCAGTAGCAGCTCGAGGAAACTTCGGCATCAGTCCGGTAGGTACCGGGTTCGATGTCGACACCCACCGTCCACGTGCCCTCCCGGACCGTGTTTGCGGCCTTCTGCTTTTCAGCCACAGTGACTGCATCTTCCCGCTTCTTCACGGCGGCCTCGGCGGACTTGACCGCTTCTTCGCGTTTCTGAAGCTCTTGGCCGTAAGAAGCCACCCTGACCTCACGCGCTTTCATGCCGTCCTCGAGGGTCTTCAGATCGGTCTTGGTCTTGTTCAAGTCACTAGTCACGCGTGCGATGTCCGCTTGCAGACTCTGATATTCGTCGCTCGCCTTGGGGTCAGGAAGTCTCGAACCCAGGAAGACAGCCCCGCCCAACAGAACAACCATCGCGGCTGCAACCCAAATCCACAGCCGCCTGCGCCCAGACTTGGGGTTCGGCTCAAGGTCATTCGAGGGGGCGTCCCCGTCGTCTGCGGCTGCGCCAGGTTCGGGGAGAGTTTGGCCCCCGTCCTGAACTGACGCCGACTTTCTGAACCACCTTTTGACAGAGGGCTGAGGCTTCGACGGTTCCTGGTGGGTTGGGTCGTTGTCGCCCTTGCTCTCAGCAGCTGAAGGGAAAATTTCCGGGTCAGCCAGGAGCTTGGGCGGAAGAGCTGACGTGTTTTGCACGTCTTCGTTGTGGGACATCGGATACCTGTTCGTTGAGGCGGGTGAGTGTGAACGCAGTGTGTTGGGGTAGCGGACAGAGAAGCTGCCCGATTATCTGGTTTCGCTACTCACCGGTTAGGCGAAGAACCACGTTTGCGCCGGTGTTGGGGTGGTAACTCCATGTAGCTGCGAAGTTCTCCCACGATTCACGCTGGGTGCCGTCCAGTGCGCGGGTTGAGTCCATCTGGTCGCGAACGTAGTCAGGAACATTGACGGCTTTCAGGACACATTCGATGTCCGACCACGCCAAGCCATTCGAGTCCTTTTCACCCTTTCCATCGAGCGACAGAGTGCGTCCGTCATCACCCAACTTGGCGTAGGAGGATTTGCTCGAAAGTTTGCAAGTGTTGACCGCTGCCGGGAGAGGCCTCGGCTTCTTGGCCTCCGCGTCCGCGGCCGCTGCTGCCTGAGCGGCTTGCGTGAGTCCGTTGACGGTAACAGTTCCAAGGATTCCCAGCAGGAGTCCGACGACCAGTCCGACCACCCCGAACAGCAATGCCTTCGAATTCCGAGGCGTCTGCCGGATTGGCGCCGGAGGCCACCCTTCGGGCGTCGGCCCGTTGAGCGAGCCGGTTGGCTGAACTGGTGGACCGCCAAAAGGAAGAGGATCGCCAGGCTGGTGTTGGGGAACGTCGGGGATGGTCATTATTCTCCATAGTGTGCGAGGATTCCTGGCTGGGGCAGGGATGGACTACGGCCAAGGCGTGGGGAATGGAACGGTAGCTCGCTGATATCAGCGGGGAATGAGCTACGTTCTTCGGCAGAACCGGGTCTTACGTTGCAGGTCTGTGATCCAAGCGGAGCCCGGAAGCACGAACTAACCGCTGGCTCATATATTCCCCCAATGAAGTTAAATTGATAGCAGTCTCTCCAACTAGACCAGACCACTTGTGCAACGTGAACGCACTTGAGTGTATATGTATGCGGATCAAATGCAACTTTCACAGCGCCGTACATTCACTTGCTTTCCTGTGATGCCGCCGCCGTAGTTGGCGCAAGTACGGCTCGTGACGCGACATTGAGACTACCCAATAAATAAATTGAGAGCCGACCTTCAATAAAAGCTTGATCGAATCTTGAGATATTACATGGAGACCATCGATTTTGCGCCCAAAGTTGCGTCGCATCTTATGGGCGCGCTAATTGGTATTACACCCAACCCCAGGCTGATGACTTGCTGCTTACGACTCTGTGGTTCATTTGCATGTGGGGCAGCTTTGTCTGCGGCATCATTCTCCTGGTAAAGCATCGGCGACGCGGCAAAGTTGTTCCATCCTTGGTGGGTTTCAGCGCAGCCTGCGGTCACCGGATTCGGACTCCAAAGCGGATACTTTTCCCACACTTGTGCAGCTGTTGAGCACGTTGGTTGCCGCATCCGTTATTGCCTTGGTCATCCTGGATATGCGTCGGGGCCCGTCCACTACTTAGCGTCAAAACACATTTCGGATGCGTGCCGTTCAGGGATGGTCCACGGCATGCATCCGAAAATGGCTTCCGTACGCTTGTGCCGCCAGCTCTCCCACTCGCTCCAACAACGCCTCCGGCTCGCGTGAAAGATCCAACGGAAACTCCACCACGGACACACCCGTGTTCCGGATCTGACGAACCCGCGGCTCTCCGGCACCGGCGTAAACGAGCCAGGCACGCGGCACCCCCAGAGCAGTGCAGTAAGCCAGCATTTGATAGTGGTCCGCATTTGGATATGCACCGCCGGCCGAAGCAGCTTTGTATTTCGCGTCAAAGATCATCGCCGGCCGTCCCTGTACGGAGTGGACCACGTCCACGTACATGCGCACCCTGTCACCGCTGGGATACCCGGGTTCCGGTTGATCCATGAACGCTTCATATTGCCCCTCCGTCAGCCCTGGGTATGGTTCAAGAGCCTCGCGAAGAGCTGTGGCGACAAAGTCCTCAAACACCGTGGCCATGTTCACCACAAAGGATGCAACCGTACGGTGTCCCACACCGGCCTCGGCTGACATGGTCCGAAGGATGATCTCGGACAACCTCAATGCCGGTACGTAATGCCCATTGATCCTGGATTCGGTCCAGGCCGGCAACGGGGCTCCATGGTTCAAGGCGGAGACACCGTCCAGCTTCGAATCCAGGTGCGCGAGTCGTACAATAAGCGAGTCAGACAGCCTCGGAACATGGAGCATCATCCGAAGAGCTGCGCGGAGAATCTGGTTCTCAGCGACGTCGAGGGTGTAGTCGTCATAGGAGACTTCAAGTGGCAGAAGCAACCCAGGACGCCGAGTCATCTGGTCGCCGACGCGGATGCGTCCCCTGACCGTGCGCAGCGACTCTTCCACGTGAACGTAGCCGTTCAGCGGGCCGCGTTCGAGGGCTCGTTCTCCATGCCTTGCGAGCGACTCAGCCAAGGCAACAAAGAGGTCTTTGTCCTCTTCGGCAACTACGTCGTCCGGCCTGAAGCCAGGGTCGGCGGCATAGCCCAGCAGAAAGAGCAATTTGCTGAGACCAACCTTTTCCTTGGGTTTCACTCTGACCAAGAGGTCGTCAATCTGAACTGCACCCACCTTGCCGGAAGGCAGAATCGTCCAAGCACCACCATGAGCCGGGACAACGGACACCAGCCCGGTGTCCCGCAGCGTGGCAGCCACCTCGCGGTCCAGGAGCACTGGTCCCGGGTACCCACGCAGCTCGTCGAGGATGATCTCAGTCGGCATTAGTCTGTGGCTTTGTCGTCCGATTCGGGCCCAACGGCAAGCGAAGCCAGACCGACGTCGCCCGCGGCCTTACGCCGAACAGCGGCGAGCCCGAACTTCTCGCGAATCTTTTCCCGACTCATCTGGCCGAAATACTGCTCTTCGAGCAATGGCAACAGCTCGTACTTCCAGATTTCAGCCAAGCCTTGCTCGGTCTCAGCGTGGTCCTTCATGAAGTACGACGGTCCGACCATCAGGTCACGCTTAGTGGCTCCAATTTCACTGTTCAGAGCATTCAGTAGTTCAGCGCGCAGGGCTGGCTGCCCCGTGGTCTCCAGGAATCTCTCAAGCATTCCGGAAATCATGCCCTCCTGCGGATGCAGTTCCACAAAGGCGAACCGGCGACGAATCGCAGCGTCAACCATGGCAATAGAGCGGTCCGAGGTGTTCATGGTGCCAATGATGAAAAGATTCGGCGGCAGCACAAATGTCTGCTGCGGGTTGTATTGAAGGTTGATGCCTTGGTCGCGGTACTCCAGAAGGAAGTACAACTCGCCGAAAATCTTTGCCAAATTTCCACGGTTCATCTCGTCGATGATCAGGAAATAGGGCTTATCGCGGTTACCGTCCAGCGACGCCTCAGCGGCGATCCGCCGCAAAGGGCCAGGCTCCAAACTGAAGCCAACATTGTCGCCGTCGAACTTTGCCGGACGGTACCCCTCGAAAAAGTCCTCGTACGCATACGACGGATGGAACTGCACCGTCTTGACATGGTCTCCGTGTTCCTCGCCCGCGAGGAAGCGTGCGATCTTGCCCGCCAGGTACGTCTTGCCGGTGCCCGGTGGACCGTAGAAAACAATCTGTTGACGCGTCTGCAGCAGCCGAATGACCTCCTGAATGTCGTCACGCTGGACATGCAGCTTGGCTGCGAAATCGGCGGTCGCCTCGCGCAGTTGAGGTACGACGGCGGGTTGCGGCGAAGTGGTCGGCCCCGGTTCGGTGCCGCTCACCTCCGGTTCAGCCTCGAACCATGTACTGATGATTGACAGACCATCCGTCAGATCGACGACTGACCCTTGCTCCTCCAACAGCCTCGGCATTGGTGCCTGCAGTTCGTCATTGGCAATGGGTTCCTGCCGCCAAGCAACCTGCCGCCGCAAGCGGGAGGTCTCATCGTCCGTGTATTCCGCTTCACCGGTAATGACGCCCAGATAGAGGTTGCTCTCGAATGCCGTGAGGACGAAGTCGTCTACTTTCATCTGGGAGAGGAAGCGATAGAACTCCTGGGCCCGGACTTTTCGTTCCGCATAGTCGATGTGCTGGTATCCGGCATTGACCGCGGCCTGCACCTGGTCGAAATTGCTTCGGGGATCGGGAGATCCGAGGTGCTGTGCCCTGAGTGAAACAAAGTCATTTCCGAACCAGGAATCGACCATCGCAATGCCGCCCTGGTTCTGGCGAACCAGCCAGGCCCGTCGTCCGCCGCTATCGGATGGTTGCCACTCGCTCAGGTAGGGCTCCTCGTACCACTCGATGAATTCGTCCGAATCGCCCTGCTGGGCCTTTCGGATGTTCAGCAGGTCCTTGGCAATGTCGAGGTCCGTATCGCTTGTTGGCCCTCCGATGATTCCCGCGAAAGCGTTCCTGATTTTGATCCTGTGGTCTCGGCTCACAACGGGCTGAAGGTACTCCGGCCATGTCAGGAACTCGATGCTGTAGCGGATTGTTGGCCAATCCTTAGGGACCTTCTGGGTCAAGCCAATGAACGCCCAGGGGTCTTCCAGGGCCGCATTAATGAGATCTTCCGGCTGCCGTGCCACATACTCCACAAACCGGCTGAGCCAACCGACGTGGTCGGCAACTTGAATGTTGAAACCCACTCCCCCGTTGAAGGCACCCTTGGCCCGAAGACCCTCGCGCAGTTCCTCAGGCAGCTCAACATCGGCCCCGGGCACCCACGAGAGGACCTTCTCCACCCGAGCGATCTTGGTTGCGGCCGTCACGTTCTCGAGGGGAAAGACTTGAAGATAAACGAGTTCAGCCGCCAGAAGGACGGTCGCCCTGAGTGCGCCAGCCAGCTGACGCTCCAGTTTGGCCATGAAAGTACCCGGGTTAACGTCGGTGTTCGAGCTCCGGTACGCCAGGTCCTTTGCCGCCTCCGACGTCCAGGTGTGCGTGAGTCCGTCCATCGGCGAAGGCTCGCCACGAAGACCTGCACTGATGATCAGCCTCGCTGGCGTTTCGGCGGGCTCGGCATCGCGGGATTTGGTACCAGAGTCCATCTTGTCGCCCTTCCAGTCCCGGAATGCAGCACTGTCCCCCGGCCTCCATTCATCCGTCGGATCGACATTCATCACAGTCCACATCAAACCCTGGGCGTCCAACCGGTCGCGAAGTTGGATACCGTGCTCGGGAGCTAGCCGGATGATTTCATCGAGCGCCTCCAGCAGAAGTTCATAGCGGCGCGAAGGGTCTCCATTTGCACCTCTGTCATCCCAGCCAACCAGTTTCAGAAACTTTTTGGCTGCCTGAGCCCGGTAAGGCGGGAAACGGTACGGGTCCCGCCCCATGAGCAGGAGGGAAGCGAATCCGATGATGCCCCCGACGGAGAACTGTTCTTGGTTGTATGGACGGAGAGCAAGCGCGAACTCATCGATGCGGCCGGCATTCACATCACCATCCCACAGCAAGGCGATCACTTGCCACAGGTCACCGGGACTTGTCCGACCAAGGTCAATCAGTCGCATCATGAAGTATCGATTCATCAACCCGGATGACGAGATGTCCCGCCGAAGTGCTTCGAACCATTCCGGATCCTGTTTGAGGAAACTTTCCCGGGTCCTCCCGAGTCGCTCTGCAACTGCAATCTTGTAGCTGTACTCGTCAGCGTCAAGATCGACAGTCTTAGCGAACAGTGCGCCGAACTCCATGAATTGATTCCACTGGGAATCGCTCACGCGTCCGCCCTCCCCAACAGCGCCACAAATCCGCGTTCGACACACCGGGACATCTAGGAACTCCGATTTCTGTTCAGTCAGCGCAACGACATGCGCTTTGGCCGCGGAGCACCTACGGGGCTGATTGCAACTCGCCGTCCACGACCACTCATATATCTAGCACTCTAAAGCGCTAATCCGAGCGTGACACAGGCGGAAGCGGGTTGTGTGACACCGATTCCCACGTCCAGTCCTCATTGCACGGCGTTCTCACCATGGTCTCTAGTGCCTCAAATGTCGTCGCCTCCTATTACGCTTTCCAAGTACAACAATTTGATGGGGGCTATCTTGAGCTACAACTCGAACGTGCAGACCGCACTGAGCTTGGTTTCGCAGGGCTTGGATCCAGTTATCCAGAAAGTGCTGGACCCACACCTCGGCGGCCTCGAATGGCCGATGGCGCTGCAGGAGCTGGACCGGATCAAGGGACGGACAGCCCGCACCTATTCGCGGAACGACGTCCAGTGCCAGCTACGGGTCATCACAGAGCGGCTCGGTCCACTTGGGTTTCCGTTCGATGCCGCGGATCCCCACCGCAAGATGAGTATTTACGGCAGCGAACTGCGCCTGGTGCGCAATCGCTGGGCCCACAACGATGAATTCACCGCGCTTGAAGCCATGCGCGCCGTTGATACGGCGTACATTCTGCTGACCACCGTTGGAGACCAAGAACGGGCGAACCTCGCGGCCTTGGAACGTTCCCGTCTGCTCCAGACCTTGGTAGAAGACGACGTCACCCCCGAGATCGACATAGATGAACCTGAGGGCAACACCGAGGAGAGCCTGAGCTCAGAACACCCCACCATTCCGCAGAGTTTCAAGGAAACCCAGGAAAGGTTCGGAGCACGGCAGACCGTTTACGAGCCCTGGAACGTCGTCGTGACTGGTGACGTAGAAACTCTGGAAAACCTGCCTAAAAAGTCCGCAAAAGAATCGGTCCGGGCAACAGTGGAAGAAATCGTTGACTCCGAAGGACCGATTCACATAAACCGCCTTACTAAACTAGTCGGTTACACCTATGGTTTGGGCAAGGTACACGAGGCCCGGGCAAAGAAGATCCTGGCTCAGATAAAGGCGTCTACCTGTATAACGGACAAAGATGGCTTTGTGTGGCCAGATGGAGTCGACCAATCAAGGTGGCTGATTTATCGGACATCCCCAGCTGGGACGTCGCGTAACTTCCTCGAGATCAGCCCAAGGGAACTCGCCAACGCCGCGTCGGAAATCTTGCGAAGCGGCCCGATCAGTGAGGTGGAGCTGCGTCGTGCCACCCTCGAAACTTTTGGACGGAAAAAGGCAAGCAAAACCCTTACCTCCCACATCGGGAAGGGAGTGAACATCGCAATCCTTGAGGAAATGTTCACCGTGGATCCAGTCACCAAACTTTTTGTTCTTCGCACTCACGCTTAGGAAGCTAGATGCCAACCATCTTCGACAATACTGCGCACCATCTGGGAGCTGGCCTCCGTGCTACCTTCGGGGCGCACTCCAAAATTGATATCGCCACAGGCTATATGGATCTCCGCGGCTGGGATTCCCTGGCCGATATCGTTGATGCCAAGTTTGAAGCATCTCGCACTCTACAGGGCGAAATGATTAGCGGGATGAGGGACACTGCCAAAGAACCGATCGCACGGATCCTTGTTGGTATGGTCGCGCCGGCTGACTCGCAGCAAATCCTGGACTCGCTCCAAAAAGAACTTGAAGCTCCGAACGAATACGCTGACCTTGCCGATTTTGAAACCGCCCGGGCGCGAAAAGCCCGTTTGGTCAGCCACCTACGCGAGCAATTGATGCGCGGGCTGTCCAGCGTTGAAGGCCAGCGGACCCTTCAGGCGCTCAAACGTCAGCTCCGAGAAGGCTCCGTGCAGATCAAAGTCTTCACCGCACGCCCCCTGCACGGAAAGACGTACATCCTTCATAACGACGTCGGGCACTACGCTCCAACCATGGCCTACGTGGGTTCCTCGAACCTGACCAAGGCTGGTTTGTACAGCAACCTTGAGCTCAACATCGACGTTATGGATCAGGACGCTTCGGCCAAATTGGCTCACTGGTTCGAAACCCACTGGAACGATCCGTTTTCCCTTCCGGTTACCGAGGAAATCGTCGCGCTGATCGAGGAGTCCTGGGCTGACGAACAGCAGGCAACCCCGTATGAAGTATTCCTCAAGATCTGTTTTTTGATGTCGCAAGATGTTCGAGACGGTTTTGGTTATGTCCTTCCCACCTCACTTAAGAATCTTCTGCTCGACTATCAGGACAGCGCTGTGCGCATCTTGGCGCGAAGGATCGTGCGGCGCGGTGGCACAATGCTGGGCGATGTGGTTGGACTCGGCAAGACGCTGACGGCCATCGCCACCGCCTCGATGCTTCAAAACGCCGAGGACTACACCACCCTGGTCCTGTGCCCCAAGAACCTGGAGCAAATGTGGGCCGAACATCTTGAGGCATACGATATTCAAGGCCGCGTCATTGCATATTCGATGGCGGCGAAGCTCCTCCCGGACCTGAAGCGCCATCATCTGGTGATTTGCGATGAATCCCATAATCTCCGCACCGGCAATACGCGCCAAGACTACCAAGCGATCAAGGAATACGTTCGGTCAAACGATTCCAAAGTCCTTCTCCTTACTGCCACGCCTTACAACCTCGCTTTCGAGGATGTCGCCAACCAAATCGGCCTCTACATCGACGATGATGACGATCTCGGCATCCAGCCAAACGCGGCGCTGACGCTGGACCCCGGAATTGCCGACAAAGTGAACGGCAAAACGAGCACCCTCGGGGCCTTCCGTCTCTCTGAAGAGGCCGAAGACTGGAAGCGTCTCATGAGCGACCATCTCGTGCGGCGTACACGGTCATTCATCAAACGAACAGCAAAAACCACCGAACGCACTCTGAGGGATGGTCGCGTCGTGCAAAGCGAATACTTGGAATTTGCCGACGGCACGCCCTTCTTCTTTCCGCAGCGGATTGCGCGACCACTAAGCCACGCTTTCGATCAGGACGACGCCGCAAGGCTCATGGAGGATGACGAGACACTAGATGCAATCAAGTCACTGCGACTCCCTCGATATGTCCTGGCCAACTACGACGCCCCTACACATCGACACACCCAAGAAGATCTCGACATCCTCGATGACATCAGATCCGGCCGAGGCAACGTCGCGGGCTTCGTGCGCACCGGCCTCTTCAAGCGGCTATCCTCATCGGGACACTCGTTTATTCAGTCTCTGCAGCGTCAACGCGCGCGCAACGATCTGTTCCTGTACGCCATTGAGAATCGCCTGCCCATCCCCCTGGGGACCATCGCAGAACATAACCTTGGAACTCTGAATGATGACGACGTCGAAGCACCGTCTGAGTATGGCTCTGCGTCAGCACGCTATGATCACCTGCGGCAGCATCTCCCCAAGTCAACGAAATGGATCAATTCCACAATCTTCAGCGGTGCCTTGGCCAAAGATCTCGACGAAGACAACCGGACTTTGAAATGGCTGCTCGACCGTTTCGGAGCCTGGGATCCGACCAAAGACTCAAAGATTAATGCCTTGGTGGACCTGCTTCAGGAACAGCATCCCGGCGAAAAAGTCCTGGTGTTTACTGAGTACAAAGACACGGCAGAATATGTCGCCGAAACTCTCCGCGATGCCGGCGTCGGCAACGTCGGTGTTGCAACGGGAGATTCGGGCGATCCGGGATCCATCGCCCGCCGCTTTTCGCCCGGCTCCAACAAGCTGCCCGGACATTCAGCAGCTGTTGGCGATGTGGCAGATCCGATTGATGTTCTGATCGCTACAGACGTCCTTTCCGAAGGCCAGAACCTTCAGGATGCCCACATCGTTGTCAACTACGATCTCCCATGGGCCATCATCAAACTCATCCAGCGAGCGGGCCGTGTTGACCGGGTTGGCCAACAATCGGAGTCTGTTTTCGTCTATCTGATTTCCCACGAGAAAGTGGAAGAGCAGCTCAGTCTCCGGCAACGGATCAAGCACCGCCTCGAATCATCAGCACAGGCGTTCGGTTCCGATGAACAGTTCTTCGGAACCGACAAAGAAGTTCGCATGTTGGACAACTTCTACCACGGATCACTGTCCGACGAAGCCGCGGACGAAGACGCCGCCGACGCCGTCAGCGAGGCATGGCTCGTTTGGTCAGCGGCGGCAGAAAAACACCCGGAGATTGCCCAACGGGTAATGAACATGCCTGATCTGATCCACTCGACGCGTGCCCAGTACACCAAGGAAGCAACCGGAGGCGTGGCCTGCTACGTATCGACCGACTCAGGGATCGATGCATTTGCATTTTCGTCTGGCGGGCAGGATGGACTTCGGATAAGGGAACGGCTACTAACGCCGGTCGAGGCTTTCCAGGTCTTCCGAGCGGAGCTGGAGACGCCGACGGCCGAGCTACGTCCTGATCACTTCGAGCGGGTGAAAGACCTCGTCCGGGGCCCACTCACGAGCGAAACAGTTGCCGCAGGGAACCTCAAGGGCGTTCGAAAACGCGTGTGGGAGCGATATACGAACTCATTGGACTTCGCCAAGGCCCAGGAGGCGCTCGAGGCCCTGCACGCGCGGCCCCTCCAGCAATCGGCCGAGCAACGCCTTCGTTCGGCTCTCCGGAACCGGATGTCCGACGACGACGTTCTTGCCCTGCTTAATCAACTTCACGGGGATGAACGCCTCGTGGTTCCTTCGTCCGATACGGATCCTGTGCGGATCATTTGTTCTTTGGGAGTTCTCGACTGATGTCCGAATTACTAAGCCTTGTCGAATCTAACGATTACCAGACGCTCTTCCTGCGGCACCTGCGCTGGTCGAAGCCCGATCTCCAAACCATCTCCACCAACAGCGGTAACGGGCAATCTCTTAGCGCGAAGAATATGTCCAGCTACAAGGGACTCCGAGTGTGGGTATGCTCCGAGCTTCCGGACGCAGACGGCCAGGCGGCACTGGACCGTGCTATTGCTGCGAAGTCCACGGACAGGCTGGTTATTTTCCACAACGAACACCAGCAGGTATGGCGGTGGCCGGTCCGTACGGTGAAGGGCGCCTCCGTGGTCCAGCGCTTGTCTTCGCATCGCCACGTCAACGGTCAGTCCAACCCCAAACTCCTCAAGCGGCTCGAGACAATCACGCTCCCAGTAACACAGGAGCTTGGCGTTGCGGATGTTTTGGAACGCCTACGCCAGGCATTCGATGTCGAAACCGAGAGAGAAACCAAACGTGCATCCAAGCTAATGGCTGCGATGTTCGATGCGTTGACCGAGGCCAAGGTGAACGAGCACGAAACGTCAGTGACCCTAGCGAGATCTCTTTTCCTCATGTTCGGTGACGACACAGACATGTGGGACAAGAACCTCTTCCAAGGCTTCATCATCAATCACACCCGTTCGGACGGTTCCGACATTGCTCGGAAACTGAACGGCCTGTTTGTCCATCTCAATACCCCCGACGTTGATCGTGCAGAATTGGATCCGGCATTCGCTACGTTCCCCTACGTCAATGGCGGCGTCTTCGCCGAGCCCATCAAACTCCCGGGTGCTGTTGGCAAGGCGTTCCGCGACGCTATTTTGGAAGCATCGAAACCCGACTGGTCTGATATTTCGCCTGCAGTCTTTGGATCGATGTTCCAATCGGTTCGGGATGCGAAAACTCGCCGGGAGTACGGAGAGCACTACACATCCGAACGCGACATCCTCCGGACTTTGGAGCCGCTCATCCTGGATGACTTCCGCGAACGCTTCACGGCAGCAATCGGCCACCGGGAGGAGAGTTCGAAGCTCGAAAGACTTCGTGACGACCTCGCGAAGGTGAAGTTCCTCGATCCCGCCTGTGGTTGCGGCAACTTCATCGTTATCGCCTATCGTGAACTTAGGATGCTCGAGATCGATGTTCTCGAACGCCTCAAGGCTCTGGAGTACCGCCGTGGCAATGAGGCTGGTTCCCAACTGGAAGTTAACCTCGGCATCGATACCGATGCGCTGGGACGAAGGAGTTTCCTTTCACCGAAAGTCTCCCTGGAGAACTTCTTTGGCATCGAGATCGATGAGTGGCCCGCCCGAATCGCAGAAACCGCCATGTTCCTCATCGAACGGCAGTGTGACATACGGATGCTCGACCGCCTTGGCTGGGCACCAACGCGCTTGCCAATCGCCCGCACAGCAACAATCGCCACGTCGACGCCCGGCAACGCCAGTGGCGGAAACGCGCTCCGACTTGATTGGACGACACTGTTCACCCCTGACGATCACACCGTCGTCGCGGGGAATCCGCCGTACCTCGGTCATGCAACGCGCTCCGCCCAACAACTGGCTGACATGAAAATTGCGTGGGGCCACAGGGCCGAAATTTCACGTCTTGACTTTGTTACTGCATGGCACGCCAAATGTTTGCGATTCCTCGATGCCACATCTGCACGATTCGCATTCGTGACGACCAATTCAATCGTACAAGGAGACCAGCCGCCTAATCTGTTTCCCGCCATCTTTTCCGCAGGATGGCGCATCCGCTTCGCGCACAACACCTTCCCTTGGGAGTCCGAGGCCGGCGGCAAAGCTGCCGTCCACTGCGTGATTGTCGGCTTTGATCGAGGCGGACCCGTGGCGCGACTTTACGATCATTCTTTGGCGGAACCGTCCGAACGTCAGTACCCCATGCTCAATGCATATTTGGCCCCAGCTCGAAACGTCCTAGTAGAAAAGCGGACCGCCCCCTTGGCCAAACAAATTACCAAGGCCTCGTTTGGATCAATGCCACGCGACGGAGGAAATCTAATCGTTGATGCGACGGATCGCCCTAGCCTCGAATCCGATCCGATCGCAAGAAACTACATTGCCCGTTATGTCGGCGCTGAAGAGCTTGTCAACAACAAACCGCGCTGGTGCCTCTGGTTCAAAGGTGCCTCCTTGGCTGAGCTTGGTCTGAGTGCTGCCGTCAAACATCGACTTGAAGCCGTCAGACAGCTCCGTTCCGAGTCGACAGCAGCTTCAACCAGAGCATACGCGGACCGCCCTCACCTATTCGTCCAGAACGGCCAACCCTCTGTCCCCTACCTCTGTATCCCGCGCGTCGTCAGCGAAAACCGTAACTACTTCACAACCGCACGTTTTGGGCCAGAAGTAATTGCGAGCGATGCGGTTTTCACCGCCCCCGACGAAGACGGGTTCCTCTTCGGTCTTATCTCATCATCGATGTTCATCACGTGGCAGAAGACTATTGGAGGTCGCCTCAAATCTGACTACCGATTCTCGAGCACGATCGTTTGGAACAACTTCCCGCTTAGGGCAGTAACGTCAAAGCAGCTCCAAACCGTCGTCGATGCAAGCAAGGCTATCCTCGCCGCGCGTGAAAACCATCCGGGTTTGTCGCTTGCCCAGCTCTATGACCCTAAGAAGATGCCGACAGATCTCCAGGAAGCACATGACCGCTTGGATGAAGTGGTGGATCCACTCTTCGGTCTGGACGGCGAGCCTTCCGAGGAACGGCGACAGCAGTGTCTGTTCGACCGCTACGCGGAGTTGACCGGCCAGTAGCACGCCTCAGCTCAGCGGCAGCCAGGATAGCGCGTTATGAGGTTTCACTTCTGCCAGCTCACGCTGAGTCAGATCTCGAACCACGGGAAATCGTGGGAGGCCGTAGCGGGTTACCGCTGTCATGAGGGGGTTGCTGGGCAACCCCCTCATATGATTTACCAGGGGCACCCTCTTTCGTTTTTGAGCACTACCGTTGCGCTTACCTATCCATCCCGGAGCGTGAAGGCAGTCCTGCCCCATAGCCTCGTGGCGAATGTAGTCACGTTGGGAATGAGGGCTCGCTATGCACCTTTGAAGCGAGAATAGGCAAGCTCTAAGGACTGGGAGCTCGGCCGATCAGCTTTTCGCCGAGGTAGGCTCAATAGTGGCTGCCTATGGTGTTCCTGTAAGCCGTGCTTCAGCATTGGTCCGTCCACTTCAGCGAGAACATCTCCTCGTATTTCAACTACTAGGTCTGGCCGAATGCCCATGATTCCAACGTCATATGCGGCGTGGTGAATTTTGCACATGGCCATGCCGTTTGAAACAACTGGGGAACCGTCCACATGTGCATCCGGAATGATATGCGCGGCATCCAGTAACTGTATGTGGCGTAAGTTGCATACTGTGCACCGTGTGTCGTAAGCGTTGATGACGGACGACCGAAACAAGCGCTGATGAAGTCTGGTGCGAGCGATTCGAGTTCCGTAACGCTTGACGATCTCCATGTTCTGACTGTCGTCACCACCGGCCCCCTCAGTGACTGAACGCAAAGGATCTATGTCGACGACGAATTGCTGCTCTCCGCGCTCCTCAGCCACTAAGTAAACTGGAAAGACTGGCTGGTATAAGCCTGGAGCTACGCCAAAAAACCAAATAAGCGGGAGCCTGTTCTCCATTGCACTGCGCAGTGCCCGGTTGTCAGCTGCGTCTGCCTCGTCTCCCTGCCATTTGTAGCGCAGCAAACCGTCGGAACCCACTTCGTCTTCGTATGGCCGCTCCTGTCCAGCGCGTCTAAACGTCGTCGTGATGGACAATGCAGCATCAAGAGATTTCGGCTTCCAGATGCCACGCTGCCGGCTTTTCAACGGTACTCGAGTATCACTGAGGCGAAAATCCTCGAGGTCGAGATAGTGAATAGCATCTGCACCGTCATTGGTCCGGACAGCCAGCCATGCCTGTGCCTCCCGTCGAACACGTGAATCCCAGGAGCCCGACCTCGTGGCCACAACATCATCCACATCAGTTTCGGGAATCTTGAAAGCACCATGGGCGCCCAGTCCCAACTCGAGGTAGACGCGGGCAAACTTGCCTCTTTGCACCCAGTCGATAATTGTCGACTGATTGACGCCGATCTTTTCCGCCGCTTCTCTCGTGCTCAGGTGTGGGCCGGGAACCACCGGCGATTCGGGAAAGGCGCGCTTCATACTGCCAGGATATAGGAAGGAGACGTACCACTTGTCCCAGCTCTAATTGCCCAACATGTGCGAAGAGTGCTTGCTTGAAAACCAGCGCCCCGTTTTGCGTGACCGACGAAATTCGCCCAAATAGCCTAAGTCTCCAGCAGTGACGCGAACGCGCCACGAGCGACCGTCATGGCGCACCGGCAATTGGGCCTCCGAGCGGCTCAATGCCTCATACCACCCATAGCTGTGGTCTACGTGAACATGCGCCCGAACTCCGGATCCGGATTCGCGCGAAAAGGTGTTACCCGTAACTCCTGTTTCGGGGTGTTTCAGCATTGCGCTAGATACGGCTTGAGATGGAGAGCATCCAATCCTCCCAGTAGCAAAACAGACCAGCGCCTATTTTGCCTTATTGCTAGCTCGTATGATGGATCGCTAAGACAGTGCTCTCGCAACTTGGATGCAAGAAGACTGTCATTGCCAGGGACTTCTAGAGCCTTCGGGCTCAATAATTCGGCAACAACGGCAATGTTGTCGTTAAGTATCAACGCCGCAACTTCAGCACCGAATAAACGCTTGACACTTGTGAGGACCGCTCCATCATCTGGCATTCCACGATTGATCCATGTCGTTATCCCCCGGATTGGGTTCGCCCATCCAAGGTGAGCTAGGACGACGACTGACAGAGCAAACCAATACGTCAAGTGGGGGCGCGATTCGCCGGATCCAACAGTATCCAGAGGGGGAAGCCACTGTCCTCCCGGCTCATTGACGGCCCGGAGCACCGAACGTAAATCGTATTCTGCATTAGCCATGCCCGTCGCCCATTCGGCGTTTAAACCCGCCTATTGCCATCCACGTTCGCTGGCAGGACGCGGCAGGTGCATAGAATCGACAATCTGCCCCAGCTTCCCCAGCAATCGCACTATAAGTTCTGGGGCGTCCGGTGAATCGATCGAACTGGTGCTCGTGAAACTTCCGAGGGTAGCACTAATGCCTCGAAGCACCAGAGGTCCTTCAGGGTATTGGTTTCGCGCAACGCCAGCCACTCGACCGATGAAAGTCCCGCGAAGGTACCGGGCACCAGCGCTTGCCTAATGAAGCCAGCAAGTTCATCGAGCGCGACATATGGCATCGCCGAGGTGCCTTCAACGGTGACTTCCCGCATCACAGCCGAACATCGACCAATGAGGTCAGAAGGGCGGTGACTTCTCCGCGCTCCATCAACGCCAACCGTAAGGCGACGTTTGCCTCAAACGCATGATCACTCATCTGTCTTCACTCTCAGGTCATCGTTTCGGATGGGAGCCACCGCCAAGGAACTGGTGGACGAACATTCAGCGAGACCGGCGCACCCACAACCGAGAGGGACGTCCCCGCGTTCCATCTGACATCTTTCCCGTTCCTTCAAGCTGCGGCTCCATGAACCGCCGAAACATGTCCCTCATCAACGCCTCCCCGCCACCACTTCGTGGAGAGAGCGAAGTTCCCTTAGCGTGAAGGGCTCGGCGAGCAGCGCCCCTGGATCGGGCGACTCCCTATAAACTCCCCGAATCCATTCAACGGCCTTTCCGGCGATGTCCGCATGTCCATACGGCAACCGAGCCACGACGTCAGGCTCCGTTGAAACAGAAACCAGCCTAACGCCGTCGTGTGCTAAAGCTTCTCGAAGCGCCGCGAGAGGCACCATATCAAAGTGGGCCACGGACAAAACCCAGCCGCGGTCGTCCCGGCCAGGCTTCCATCCGGCGCACTGGTGGCCCAGGCTTGGGATCCAATTTCTGTCGCAACCCAGTAGCACGTTTCGGGTATGGCAATACTTCACCAGACACTCACGAGAGGACACACGTTGATGCTTCCGGACATCCTTACGGCAGATCGCACAGACGAGGCTGCGGCACTCGTCAACAAGTACTATACGAAGCTCTACCGTCATAATCTCCCGCAAACAGGAAGCCGTTTCGACGACTGGGCAGACGGCGGCGACCGGGCCGACGTCGCAAATTCACTCACTGCAGACGACGTTCTTGCAGTGTCATTCCTTTCCGTTCAGGTGCCGGCACCAGCGGCCATAGGCCTCCTTGAAACGTCCGCCGGAAAGGTGCAAGGGCTTCTGGAGCAGATGCCAACAGATCTGGATTTGGCATCGGTTACGTCCGAGGAATACGAAGCTCTGCTGGGTCCGAACAGCCCAGCCAATGCTCTTTGGTGCTTGTTGCGTGGCAACGAAAGCTACCGTTGGGGTATCGGCCCCACTACGGCCAGCAAGATCATGGCCAGAAAACGCCCACGACTCATCCCGATTTTCGACTCAGTCGTGGGGCCGCTCATGGGCCATCCAAAGTCCAAAGGCCAATGGAAGACATGGCATTCAGTCCTCACTGATGGCTCGGGTCTCCCCGCCCGGCTGCGTGCGATCAAGGCAGAGTCAGGAATCGATCAGGACATCAGCGACCTCCGAACCCTGGACGTGGTCCTTTGGATGCATGGCAAGGAACTAGGCATGCAGGCAACTGATGATTCCTTTTCCGATGATTAGCCCCATGAAATTTTCGACACAAACACGAAAACTTGGGTTGGCTTCAGTGGCAACCCTTTAGGCTCAACACAGCACACCTTCACTTGCACAATGGGGAATGGAAACAATTTGGATCTTCTTAGCGGCGTGGGCCCAGAGTATTTTTATGTCCTTATCTGGGCTGCCACTGCCGTATTCATTGTGGCCGCAACAATCGCTCGACCCAAACGTTTTCACTCCACTGCCCTGGCTGGCTCGCTGATATTTGCAACTCTCAGCGGAGGGGCCGGCCTCTACGTTCTGAATCATTACTCCGATCCCAGGTGGTCACCCCAAGCCACACAGTTGAGCGCCCCCTCTCTCTCCGAAACACCACTGGTTGGGCAGTTCTTGGGTCCTTTGGATTCAGCCCTCAGCTCCATGGTCAACGGCGTCAATGATTTTCTTGCTTTCAAGGATGCCCTCCCAGTAGCCCTGGACTTCTTTGCTAGCGCCGGATGGGCACTGCTGGTGTCTTTCCCAATGGGCATCTTGGCTGCCATGGTCAACTTTGTCTTGGCTAAGCGAAGAGCGGCAACCGTGGAAAGGTACCGCGTAACCGTGGACCAGCTGAAGGCCGACGTTGAGAAGCTCAAGCTTCAAGTTCAGGCTGGTTTAAGCGCTGAGAGTGCCATCGCTCCCACCGAGCAAGAGTTCCGGCACATCTTGGTTTCGACACAAACATCTTTGTCCCCACGATTGCCATAGGTTGAATTCATGAATCAGAACAAGGTTGCTCGTGAGCAACAAATCGCCGTCTTTGGTGAGAGCGGCAGTGGAAAGACAGTGCTCTTGTCCTCCTTCTACGGATTAGCCCTGGAGCAGCAGCTCTCGGGCACAGAGCGCTTTGACATCCTCGCCGTCGATAGCGCCCAGGGTCGCCGCTTGCATCAGAATTACCTCGGGATGAAGAACTCTGCCTTACTCCCGATCAGCACGCACTTTTCGTCGACCTCATATGCCTTCACTATCAAGCGCAAACCGGGCGCTCCAACAAAGTCCAAGAAGGTCAATTCGGAGGAACTTCGTTTGGTCTGGCATGACTATCCCGGCGAATGGTTCGAAGAGGAACCCGGCGGACCAGAAGAGGAACAACGCCGAATCAGCACATTTCAGGCGCTGCTGGGCTCAGACGTGGCCATGGTCCTCGTGGACGGTCAAAAGCTTCTAGACCACGCGGGCGAGGAAGAGCGTTACCTCAAGTCGCTCCTGACCAACATCAGCACCCAGCTACTCAAACTGCGTGACGATGTTCTCCATGATAACCAGCCTCTTGCCCGTTTTCCCCGGATCTGGCTTTTGGCTCTGTCCAAGGCAGATCTGCTGCCGGAGACTGACGTGGCAAGCTTCCGTGACCTCCTCGTCGAAAAGGTCGGACGGGAGCTGAACAAGCTTCAGGAGGTCGTGGGCACATTCGTCGAGGCCCCCGAGGCTTTGTCTGTCGGCGAGGATTTTGTTCTACTCTCCTCCGCGCAGTTTGAACCCAAGAAAATCGAAGTAACCAAGCGGGTGGGGTTGGACTTGATCCTTCCCATTGCTGCCATGCTGCCCCTGTCACGCTTCCTACCGTGGGCCCAAGCCATGTCAAAGGGCACGGGCGCGGCCAAGCATCTGGTCAACGTGGTTTCACCGCTGATTGATGCGTTTGGCAGTGCGAGAGTGCAAGTCCTTATGTCCCGGCTGCCGGGTCCAGTTGCCACCGCTGCAAGACTATTTGGTACCTCCCTCTCAAAATCAGCGTTCGACCTCGCCGGCCGCAAGGTCGAAGACATCCACGTCCGAGCAAGGGAGAAACATGACTTCCTTACTGAAACCCTGACCGGATTCCAAATGGAGCTGGACCGTGGTGACGATGAGAAGGTCTTGCTCCGGGGTCGCGTGTGAAACCCGGCAGGAGCAGCCAAGCCACAGAGCTAGCCTTCATCTGGGCTACTCGCGGAAAAACGTGGGGGTTTCGATTCCTACGTACTGCGGGTCAATCGAATCCGTTGGAACTGTATGAGGAGGCGTTCCAAGGCGAGATGGACGCTCCAGAGACTTTCCAAGCAAACGCCACTACTGTCGCTATCCGAATCTCAGATCCTGAGGGACGTCGCGACGCAGCCGGTCGCGTGATCCCCCACGAGTTTGTCCTGTTTAGGCCACTTCCTCGTGAAGTCACTTCGGCAGAAGAAGCTTTTCAACTGGTCTGGCCTGAGGTTAGGGAAGATTTTGCACGCGACTGGGACCAGCCAAAACCTAAGCGCTAATCGCTCGCGAACACGAGCAATGCGTCGCCATGACTCTCGCCGGAAAAGTGGTTTGGGTCGTCGAACGGGCAAGGCAACATATGTGTGGGCCGGTTCCACGGTTGCCAAGCCTAAATTGTCCGTGCGTGGACCTAGCATGCGGAGCAACGAGATCCACCCGAAATCGAATGGGGAATTATGCCTGTCTACCTTGAAGAGCTTGCTCTGAGCGTTGCCAGATGCGATGAAGTGGCTTCTGCTAACGATCCCCACTTTGGTGAAAAGCACCCCTGCCACAAGATCGTTAGGTCCCAGGACGGGCATGCTGGCCCCTTTCAGGTGCCGGAAGCCTGGGCAGGAAACCTGGCACAAGCTCGGGTAGTTTTCCTGTCCTCAAATCCTGCCATCAGCGCCGGTGATCCCACAGCAAAACTGCCCGCGAAGAGATTTGCAGAGAAATACCCCACCACGGAATGGCCCGACGCCGAGATCGCCAATTTCATGCTCAACCGCTTCAGCCCGGAGCACGTCTGGGTAAGCGACAGACGGCACCGCAAAGTGGACGAGGCACAGTTGGCAGGTGGACCGGTTTGGGGATCGAAGGAACGCTACTGGGGCTGGATTGAAAAGCAAACAAATGCCCTCCTGGGTAGCGAAGTTCCGTGGTTCGAGGGTGCAGTCATGACCGAGGTTGTGCATTGCAAATCAGGAAACGAGCAAGGCGTCCACGAAGCCGCTGCACTCTGTTCCACCAAGCACATGGGACGGATCCTGGAAGCAACCCCGGCCAAGCTCCTTGTCGTCGTGGGCGGGAAAGCCGCAAGTGCGCTCCGTGCTGCCTATCCATCAGACCTTGAGGACAAGCCGCTGTTCGGAAAGCATGGCGCGAATGGTCTTCCAGATCCTCAGCAGAACATCTTCGAACTCCAAATCGGCGGGCAACGCAGACTCGTCTGCTTCATCAAGCACCCAAGCGCTTTCGGCGGTTCAGCGCATCTTAAGAGCGCCTACCCCATGGACTTTGACCGACTCCAAGCGGCAGCCACGGCCCGGAGCTGACTGGGACCCGCCCCCAAAGCGAGTCCCACACACCCCTCCGCCCCCCCTATTTCCCAACCCCACCGGCATATTCCCCACCGCAATGTCCATCACGTGCAGCCCTTCGTCCACCAGCGCACTCCCCTGCGGCAGCGTCACACTCGAGACCTCGAACGCCGGAGGAATGTCGATCTTCGTAGCGAACACGCGCGCGGGAGCGTCAACCCGCACCACCGTCGACGGGCCGCCGTTGTAAGCCTGGGTATGTCGTTGGTGATGGACAGACGAAGCCACACCACCGAGGAATCCGAGGCCACGCCTGTCAGCCAGTTCGGCAAGGCCAACACAACAGTCCGGCTCTGCCCATTCGTGAAATGCACTGTCGCCGTCCCCGAGGACACGGACCCGGTCGAGAACCCCGTCACCAGCAAAGTCCGCCCGCGCCTAGAAACAGCAACCTCCTGCCCAGCAGCCTTCACGGTGTCCGGCGTCCCAACAGGATAAGGATGCCAAACCGACGACACCCCAAACGCCGAGTACGAAGAACCCGAAACAAGCCCCGCATCAGCCAACGCCTCCGCCGAGAACGTCCGCCGGTCAGCAGTCACAGCCCCGTTCCGAGGATTCGCCGTACCAGCCACCGACGTCTGGTTCACCAACGCACCCAGCGGCAACGCTGAAGCAGCAACCCCAGGCCCCTGATAAGTCCCGATATTCGGCCCAGCAGCGCCCGAGGTGCCATTCCCGAAGAAGTCCCTCCCGCCGTCGTTCGCTACAGCTTTGCCGGCCCTCAGCAGGGGCGAGCCGGACAACAACCGATACCCCGGGACGTCCAAAGTAGTCTGCCCAGACCCGGCAGCCACCAACCGAGGATCCCCCAGCACCGACCCCGTCTCCCCCGCAGGCGGCAAGATCCCGCCAAAGTATGCGTTGTTCGCATACACAGCGACGCCGTCTTCAAAGAACCACCCGGCGCAACGACGAGGTTGTTGCGGACCTCGCGGGGTCCGGTCATGTCGTCCAGGAACGGGCGCGACGGGCAGTATGACGTGTTGTTGTAGACGTAGTGCTTGCCGGTTCCGCTGCTGCCGCCGCCCATGCGGCAGTCGTCCTGGGCGATGTTGTAGCGGAGGATCACGTCGGCCGAGGTGGCCCCGCCCACGCAGTTGGAGATGCAGTTGAGGTAGAAACCGCCCGAGTTCCCGTACGAGTAGTTGTACTGGAAGGTGCAGGGCCCACTACGTTGATGTCGCAGTCCCAGGCGGTGGAGTCGTAGGTGGAGGTGACGCTGTTGCCCACCACATTGTGCTGGAACAGGGTGTTGCGCGAGTTGTACGGCCACATCCCGGCGAAGTTGCCCGCGATGAACGGGTACTTGCCCATGCCCAGGTTCAGCCCGCTATTGTGCTCCACCAGCGGCGCGTCCGAATCGTGCACCACGATTCCGTCGCCCACCTCGTGGATCTCGTTGTGCCCGATATACACGTTGCGGTGGTACGTCGAGGTGTCGCCGGCGAGCTTGATGCCGCCGGCACCGGCGTCGTTCACTTCGTTGCCGGTCGACCACAGAACGACGCCGGTGAGCTGCGGAGGCAGCTCTGCTGCGGTTGCGGTGGGGCTGGGTAGGACAAGCCGTGGGGCGGGGGCGGCCGGGGGCGCGGCCCCGCGGGCCACCGTGGGGGCCCCGCCGGGGGGGGGCCCGGGGGGGGCGGGTTGTTGGTTTGGGGAGGAAATTAAGATGTA